>MEQX01000097.1:97365-114557 GCA_001770415.1 Betaproteobacteria bacterium RIFCSPLOWO2_02_FULL_63_19
GATTGAACCGAATCGAGTGATGAGTTCGCGTGCCAGATCCACCGCACTCGCGCCGCGCACGCCGGTTCGCAGCAGAATGGCCAGCAGTTCTGCGTCGGCGAGTGCAGAAGCCCCGCGGGCGAGCAGCCGCTCGCGCGGGCGGTCCGATGCGGGCCAATCGGTGATCGCCACAGGTGCGCCTTTTTGCGTAGAATCCAAATCTAATTCCCAACCTAACGCGCTTCCCGCAAATTCGATGACTGAGTCGACGAACGAACTTTCAGGCAAGCGCGTCTTGCTCGGCATCACCGGGGGCATCGCCGCGTACAAAGCGGCGGAGTTCGCGCGCCTGGTCGTCAAGTCAGGCGCAGACCTGCAGGTCGTCATGACTACAGCAGCCTGCGGGTTCGTCACGCCGGTCACCATGCAGGCCCTCTCGGGCAACCCCGTGTTCACTGACATGTGGGACAGCCGGGTTCCGAACAACATGGCGCACATCGAGCTGTCGCGCGACCGTGACCTGATCGTCGTGGCGCCCGCGAGCGCTGACTTCATCGCCAAGCTGGCCGCCGGGTTCGCAGATGATCTTCTATCGGCGCTGTGCCTGGCCAGACGCAGTCCTCTGGCAGTTGCCCCAGCGATGAACGTAGAAATGTGGAGCCACCCGGCCACGCAACGCAACATTGCGCGGATTCGGGCCGATGGCGTGGCGATACTGGGTCCCGCTTTGGGCGAGCAGGCCTGCGGCGAGAGTGGAATGGGGCGCATGCTCGAGGCATCGGAACTCTTTGCCGAGGTGGTGAGCGCGCTCGCGCCGAAGGTTCTCGAGGGAAAGCGCGTGCTCGTTACCGCGGGCCCGACTTACGAACCGATCGACACGGTGCGCGGAATTACTAACCAGTCTTCGGGAAAGATGGGTTATGCAGTGGCGCAGGCAGCCTCGGAAGCCGGAGCGCAGGTCACCTTGGTGTCGGGTCCTACCGCTTTGCCGGCACCTGCATCTGTCGAACGGGTCAGCGTCGTGACCGCGCGCGCGATGTACGATGCCGTGATGGCGCGGGTAAAGAAAACGGATGTATTTATTGCTGTCGCTGCGGTGGCCGACTATCACGTCGTCGGTGTTCGAGACCGGAAGATCAAGCGGCAGGCCGGAAATCTGAAGCTCGAATTGGCGCCCAACAAGGATATTCTCGGTACCGTGGCCGCGGGCAGAAACGCGCCTTTTTGCGTCGGCTTTGCCGCGGAGACGGAAAATCTCAAGGCCTATGCGCAGCAGAAACGGCGCAACAAGCGAATTCCGCTGCTTGCCGCGAATCTCGCGCAGGACGCGTTCGGACGCGACGACAATGCACTGACCTTGTTTGACGACACGGGAGAACATGTGCTCGATCGCGCGCCAAAGATCGTTCTTGCACGACAGCTGATCGCGCACGTTGCCGGTATGCTTCTGAAACCAAAATAGACGCCGCTCACGTCAATGTCGTGCTTCTCGTACGACACCTGAGCTGCGATTTCCAGGCCTTGCCTTTTGCGCGGATCGAGCGAATTCGCGTTTCCGGATTACACGGGAAGGATGCATGGCGAAATTGGATGTGAAGATTCTTGACGCGCGGTTACGGGACAACCTGCCGAGTTATGCCACGCCTGGAGCGGCAGGGCTGGATCTGCGGGCGTGCATCATGAGTCCGATGAACCTGGCTCCCGGATGCGCGGATCTGATACCGAGCGGCATCGCGATCAGCATCGGCGATCCACGCTATGCTGCAATGATCCTTCCGCGCTCGGGTCTCGGGCACAAGCAAGGCATCGTGCTCGGTAATCTCGTGGGGCTTATCGATTCGGACTACCAGGGACAGATCATGGTATCGCTATGGAACCGCGGGCGGGCAAACTTTGTGGTCCAGCCGCTGGAACGGATCGCCCAACTGATAATTGTCCCGGTGATGCAGATCGAGTTTAACGTCGTCGAGGATTTCGTCGAGAGCGGGCGCGGCTCTGGCGGTTTCGGAAGCACCGGAAAATCCTGACACGTTGACAGCAGAACGCAGGACGCCCGCTTGAGTCGGGCGTCCTGCGTTCTGCTGTTCAGCTGACGCCCGCTTGACTGGAGAGACGGAATACTGTCTTGGCGTCTCTCCTGTCCTGCCGCGAAGTCCCTAGGTTTCGGAGGCGGTTTCCTCGACTTTATCCACGGTAAAGTTGAGGCTGACCTTCCCGTCCTTGTCGAGGTCGACCGTTACCTTGCCGCCACCGGAGAGTTTTCCGAACAGCAGTTCGTCGGCGAGCGCTTTCCGAATCGTGTCCTGAATCAGCCGACTCATCGGCCGAGCGCCCATCAGCGGGTCGAAACCGCGCTTGGCCAAGTGCTCGCGCAACACGTCAGTGAATATCGCCTCAACCTTCTTTTCATGGAGTTGCGCTTCGAGTTGCATCAGGAATTTGTCAACGACGCGAAGAATGACATCGTGGTCAAGCGATTTGAACGATATCGTCGCATCGAGTCGGTTGCGGAACTCCGGAGAGAACAGGCGTTTGATCTCCGCCATTTCGTCACCAATTTCTTTCGTCGCAGTGAATCCCATCACCGTCTTGTTGAGCCCTTCGGCTCCCGCGTTGGTCGTCATGACGATAACCACGTTGCGAAAATCAGCCTTGCGGCCGTTGTTATCGGTTAGAGTGCCATGATCCATCACCTGCAACATAATGTTGAAGACATCCGGATGCGCCTTCTCGATTTCGTCCAGCAGCAGCACCGAGTAGGGCTTCTTGGTGATTGCCTCGGTAAGCAACCCTCCCTGATCGAAGCCTACGTAGCCGGGCGGAGCGCCGATCAGGCGCGAGACGGCATGACGCTCCATATATTCCGACATGTCGAATCGATGCAACTCGATGCCCATGCAATAGGCAAGCTGCCTGGCGACCTCGGTCTTGCCGACCCCGGTCGGACCCGAAAAGAGAAAACACCCGATTGGCTTCTGCGGGTTGCCTAATCCCGAACGCGCCGTTCGGATCGCGGAGACCAACGCGTCGATTGCGGCGTCTTGCCCGAAGACGACAGCCTTAAGATCGCGGTCGATATTCTTCAGGGCCGCGCGGTCGTCCTGAGATACTGAGGCCGGCGGGATGCGTGCGATCTTTGCGATGATCTCCTCGATCTCGCTCTTGCCAATGACCTTCTTCTGCTTTGACTTTGGCAGGATCTTCTGCGCTGCACCGGCTTCGTCGATGACGTCGATAGCCTTGTCTGGGAGGTGGCGGTCATTGATGTAGCGCGCGGAGAGTTCGGCGGCGCTCGACAGTGCGGGTGCGGTGTATTTTATGCCGTGATGCAACTCAAATCGCGACTTCAGGCCGCGCAGGATCTGTACCGTTTCGTCAATCGACGGTTCGGGTACGTCGATCTTCTGGAAACGTCTCGACAAGGCATGGTCCTTTTCGAACACGCCCCGGTATTCGTTATAGGTGGTGGCTCCGATACATTTCAGCGCGCCGGTGGACAGTGCCGGCTTTAGCAGGTTCGATGCGTCCAGTGTTCCACCGGAGGCCGCGCCGGCCCCGATCAGCGTGTGAATCTCGTCGATGAACAGGATCGCATTCGGATTGTCGATGAGCTGCTTGAGGACTGCTTTCAGGCGCTGTTCGAAATCGCCACGGTACTTGGTGCCGGCGAGTAACGCCCCCATGTCAAGAGCGAAAATCTGGCACTGCGCCAGGACTTCCGGAACCTGCCCCTCGACGACGTGGCGGGCCAGTCCCTCGGCGATCGCCGTCTTGCCGACGCCCGCCTCTCCGACGAGCAGCGGATTGTTTTTTCGGCGCCGGCACAGTGTCTGAATGACCCTCTCCAGTTCTCGTTCCCGACCAATGAGTGGGTCGATCTTGCCTACCAGTGCCTGGGCATTGAGGTTCGTGGTGTAGGTTTCGAGCGCCCCGCCGGACTGCTCCTGGTCGCTCGGGGCTTCCTGCTGCTCCTGCTCGCCTTTGGCTTCCTTGGCCGAGTGCGGCGATTTGGTAATTCCATGGGAAATGTAATTAACGACGTCGAGCCGCGTCACACCCTGCTGGTGCAGGAAGTACACCGCATGTGAATCCTTTTCACCAAATATTGCGACGAGCACATTGGCTCCGGTGACTTCCTTTTTTCCTGAAGATTGAACGTGCAGGATGGCGCGCTGGATCACGCGCTGGAATCCGAGCGTCGGCTGTGTGTCAATTTCCTCAGATCCGGTCACCGTCGGGGTATGCGCAGTAATGAAATCGGTAAGGGCCTTTCGCAATTCTTCGATGTTCGCGGCGCAGGCACGCAGTACCTCTGCGGCCGTTGGATTGTCGAGGAGTGCGAACAGCAGATGCTCGACGGTTATGAATTCGTGCCGTTTCTGGCGTGCCTCGACGAACGCCATGTGCAAACTGACTTCAAGTTCCTGCGCGATCATCTCTCTGGTCCTCTGACTGGGGGGTACTGCAAGGCATACCATCACGGCCGTTCAAGCACGCCAAACGGAACCATAACAGGTTGCTCATTATGCAGCGTGCGACTGTCACGTTTCCTCCATCACGCACTGCAGCGGATGCTGGTGCTTGCGAGCGTACGCCACAACTTGTTCAACCTTTGTCGTCGCTATGTCTTTTGGGTAGACCCCGCAAACGCCCATTCCCTCGCGATGGACCTTGAGCATGATCTGCGCGGCCTTTTCTCGGCTCAACGCGAAGAACTTCTGCAAAACGACGACCACGAATTCCATGGGGGTGAAGTCGTCATTGAGCAGAATAACCTTGAAAAGAGGGGGCGGCTTGAGTTTGTTCTTCTTGGTCTCAAGCGACGTTCCTTCTCGTAAGCGGGTTGCCATACCTTTCCACTTCAAATCCTGAATCTCACGCCTCGCACGCCCATTTGACCGTGGATCCCCCGAAAACTATCCCCAAACGCTACGAAAATGCCAGACATCCCCGTTTGCGGCGAGACTCCGATGCGTTTTCATAATGTAATGGTTGTCCCGGCGTACCGCAACCTTTGTTCGGCGCCCTCACGGACGAAATTCCGGTCGGTCCACAATTCCCCCACGGCCGCGTAGTCACTTGACGGCGTACTACAAAGCGCGTAAAAGCCGTCCTGTGCTTGTCCTCAAGGGATTTGAGGGCCGGAAGGCCTTCTGTGCCGCGTGGGAGTTCAGGCGCAGTCCGGGGCACGTCCCGGTTTTTACGTATTGTCAGGAAGGTGCTATGCCAACAGGTACTGTAAAGTGGTTTAACGACGCCAAGGGGTACGGTTTTGTTACTCCCGATGATGGTGGCGAGGATTTGTTCGCGCATTTCTCCGCTATCCAGATGAATGGGTTCAAGACGCTCAAGGAAGGTCAGAAGGTCCAGTTCGAGGTGACCCAAGGCCCGAAGGGGAAGCAGGCGTCAAATATTCAGGCCTCAAGCTAAACCACCCAGTCGTCCGCGTCGGAGCCTGAACCCGGCGCCCAGTTTCAACTACCCGGTGAAGCGGGTAGTTCCCGGCAAGCAGGAAAATAACAACAAAGGTCGCTTGAACGGTGCCCTGTTGCCGACGTTCCGGTATTTACAGTGCCGACCCACGTCCCGCGTTCGTCTTTCGATGTCGCCGGTGCTGTCGGTTAAAGGATCGTGACGTTCTTTCGATCCGGCTCGAAGGGCTGAACGGGCCGCAGCCGCGAATCGCAGAAGGACATATGGAACGAATCCCTGTCCTTTCGTTTTCCGAGGGGCCGTTGCCATGAAGCCGCGCAAGACATCGAGGATCGTTGTTGCCTGCATCGGGCTGCTAATGGCGTTGCGTGCGCAAGGCGAATTGCCTGTTATACGGTTGAATGCAGGCATTCACGTCATCAGGGCGGAGGTGGCCAACACGTTCGAAACCCGTGCCCGCGGGTTGATGTACCGGGAGGCTCTTGGCCCCAACCAGGGCATGCTGTTCGTATTCCCCCGACTGGAGCGACATTGCATGTGGATGAAGAATACCCCGCTGCCGCTTTCGGTAGCCTTCATCGACGACGACGGCGAAGTGATCAGCCTGTCCGAAATGGCACCGCATACCGAGAATTCGCACTGCGCCGCCCGACCAGTTCGGTTTGCGCTCGAAATGACCACGGGTTGGTTTGAATCGAGGGGAATTCGTGCCGGGGGCAAGCTTCTGGGGCTTGAACGCGCTCCGCCGCCTCGCTGATCGCTCCGATCTCGGTAGCGCCGAGCGGACAGCCCCTCGATGGCAGAGGGGCCGTTCATTACTACAGCGATTCGACTCGCGATTGGAACACCGGCGTCCATACCAGGGATTCCAGTTTTGATCCGGTCCGGCTTGTTTCGTCTTAGCCGATCGATGCCAATGCCGCGTTGAGTGTCGTACTTGGACGCATCGCCCTGGAGGCTTTCTCGAAATCTGGCAGATAGTAACCGCCGATATCCACGGGTTTTCCTTGTGCTGCGATCAATTCGGCATTGATCTTTGCTTCATTTTCCGTCAGCGTCTTGGCGAGCTGTGCGAAACGGGTCTGGAGATCCTTGTCCTTGTTCTGCGCTGCCAGAGCCTGGGCCCAGTACATCGCGAGATAGAAATGGCTGCCCCGGTTATCGATCTGGCCCACCTTGCGGGCGGGCGATCTATTCTTGTCCAGAACCTCGCCTATGGCTTGATCAAGCGTATCTGCCAGAAGCTGCGCCTTCTCGTTCTTGAAGTTCTGGGCTAGAAGTTCCAGCGATACGCCGAGTGCCAGGAATTCACCCAAGGAATCCCAGCGTAGATAACCTTCTTCCTGGAACTGCTGTACATGCTTGGGAGCCGACCCGCCCGCGCCGGTTTCGAACAGTCCGCCGCCGCTCATCAGCGGCACGATAGACAGCATTTTCGCGCTCGTGTTCAGTTCAAGGATAGGGAACAAGTCTGTGAGGTAGTCGCGCAAAATGTTGCCGGTCACTGAAATCGTGTCCTTCCCAGCCCGAATTCTTTCGATCGAGAAGCGCACAGCTTCCACCGGGGGCATGATGCGAATGTCGAGCCCGCTCGTATCGTGATCCTTCAGGTAACGCTCGACTTTCTTGATTAGCTGAGCATCGTGGGCACGGTTCATGTTCAGCCAGAAAACAGCCGGTGTGTTGCTCAGACGCGCCCGGGCGACGGCCAATTTCACCCAGTCTTGAATCGGCGCATCCTTCGTCTGGCACATGCGGAAGATGTCTCCCTGCTCGACCTCTTGTTCCAGCAGGACTTTGCCGGATGCATCCACCACGCGAACCGAGCCGTCGCCCGCCATTTCGAACGTCTTGTCGTGCGAACCGTATTCCTCCGCCTTCTGCGCCATCAGGCCGACATTGGGCACGCTCCCCATGGTCACCGGGTCATAGGCGCCGTGCTTCTTGCAGTCGTCGATAACCGCCTCAAAGACGCCTGCGTAGCAGCGATCCGGAATCATCGCCTTGGTGTCATGCTGATTGCCGTCGGGACCCCACATCTTGCCGCCGTCGCGGATCATCGGGGGCACGGACGCATCGATGATTACGTCGCTCGGCACGTGCAAGTTGGTGATGCCCTTGTCGGAATTGACCATCGCAAGCTTCGGGCGGGTCTTGTAGCATGCCTGGATGTCGGCTTCGATCTCGGCTTTCTTGGCTTGAGGCAAGGTCGCGATCTTTGCATAGAGATCACCCACTCCGTTGTTGACATTTACCCCCAAGTCCTTGAGCACTGCGGCATGTTTCTCGAAAACGTCCTTGAAATAGACATACACGGCGTGGCCAAAGATGATGGGGTCGGAAATCTTCATCATGGTGGCCTTGAGGTGAAGCGACAGCAGCACGTCCTTCTTTTTTGCGTCCTCTATTTGCAGTTCGTAGAATGCGCGAAGCGCGCGCCGATTCATTACTGCGGTGTCAATCACCTCCCCCGCCTTCAACGCCAATTTTTCCTTCAACACGGCGGTAGTGCCATCGGCGCCGACAAACTCGATGCGCACCGGGCCTGCCTCGGTGACCGTGGTGGATGTTTCGCTGCCGAAGAAGTCCCCGGCGTCCATATGCGATACATGAGTTTTTGAATCGGGGCTCCATGTCCCCATCCTGTGAGGATGTTTACGGGCGTAGTTCTTGACGGAGAGAGCTGCACGACGGTCGGAGTTTCCTTCGCGCAAGACCGGGTTGACTGCGCTGCCAAGCACCTTTCCATAGCGCGCCTTGATCTCTTTCTCCGTGTCGTTCTGGGGGTTTTCGGGGTAGTCGGGAACGCCGTAGCCTTTCGACCGCAATTCCCTGATCGCAGCCTTCAATTGCGGAACCGATGCGCTGATATTGGGCAGCTTTATGATGTTGGCTTCCGGCCTGAGGGTAAGTTCTCCCAATTCGGTCAGTTCGTCCGCGATCTTCTGCTTTTCAGTCAGGGTCTCGGGAAAATTCGCGATGATACGTCCTGCAAGGGAGATATCCTTCGTCTCGACAGTAACTCCGGCCGCTTTCGTGAATGCTTGGACGATAGGAAGCAAGGAGTAAGTTGCCAGCGCTGGTGCTTCATCGACTATCGTGTAAAAGATCTTTGCTTTCGTCATAAATTTCTTCCAGTTTACGAGTAGTTCCGCCCGAATCCCGTTCAGCAATCAGTGTTCATTTCGGACCAAGGAGATCAAAGCGTGAACACAAAGCTTGAATTATGCGCCTTCCCTGAGCGGCTTAAAATCTCGATCGCAGTATGCGAGACCCGAAACCGGGCTTGACCGTGCATTGTGTGGCAGTTCTCAGGCGTGGGCAGCATAGCTGCCGGCGGTCGCAGCTGAAGGTCCCTCCGCGCAAATTGCGCGACTCGCTCAGCGCTGAAGCGCATCCGGCCCCCAGGCATTGAACGGCCTGGTTCAGACAATACGGCGGGGCTACATCGCGGATGCGAGCGGCGATCAGGCGTCGCTCGCGCCGGTGGGCTGCTTGGCGCAACTGCGATTCCTTTGAACCTGGACCTCGAGTCCGGAGGTTGAAATCGGCCGGCGATTTCAACCCGCCAGAGAGCCGACCTGCGCGAGCCGTGCGGATCAGCCGGCGAAATTCTTCGCCACGAATTCCCAGTTCACGAGGTTCCAGAATGCGCCAACATAATCCGGGCGCCGATTGCGGTAGTCGATGTAGTAGGCATGTTCCCACACGTCGCACGTCAGCAGGGGCTTCTTTCCTGCTTGAGTGAGCGGCGTCTGGGCGTTCGACGTGCTGACGAGTTCAAGGGAGCCATTGGCGTCCTTGACCAGCCAAGCCCAGCCCGAACCGAAAGTCGTCACCGCAGTCTGCGTGAACTGCTTCTTGAATTCGTCGAACGAGCCAAATTTTTTCACGATGGCGTCCGCGAGCGCGCCGCTTGGTTGACCACCACCCTTGGGCGAAAGGCAAAACCAGTAAAACGTGTGGTTCCAGATCTGCGCCGCGTTGTTGAATATCCCGCCGGAGGACTTTTGCACGATTTCCTCGAGGCTAAGGTTTTCGAACTCGGTCCCCTTGATGAGGTTGTTCAGGTTGGTAACGTAAGTCTGATGGTGCTTGCCGTAGTGGAATTCCAGCGTTTCCTTGGAAATATGCGGTTGCAGTGCGTCCATTGCATAGGGAAGCTGCGGCAGTTTGTGTTCCATGTGTTTCTCCTGGGAGAAGAGTTTTCGTGCGGGAAAATAAATATTCTAGTGGATCATGACCGCGTGCAGCAATCGCTGCCTGTCGCGCTTAATCCCTGCTCTCTACGCGGGTTTTCGCTGAGCCGCGCGCAAACGTGATTGCAAGTTCTTGTCCGAGTGAAAGGAGCCGCGAGTCGCGAATGACGGCTCCGGCTGCGTCCTGCGCGATGCTGTAGCCGCGTTCCAGTACTCGCTGCGGCCCAAGATGCTCGAGGTTCGCATGCAGCGCATCGACGCGCGCCTGGGCGCGGCCAAGGAGGACACGTCTGCCGGCTACCAGACGCTCGACGCTGGCGTCGAGCAGCCGTCGCATTTCGGCAACCTGACGCAGCCTGCCCCGAGTCCGGCGTATCAGCGATTGCAGTTTCCAGCTTGCCTCATCGGTTCTCCGCTGCATGCCGCGCGACAGGCGCATACGCAACTGCACGAGAATTTCATTTCGCTCCGCGAGGCGTCTTCCGGGATGAACGAGGCGGCGCAGCAGTTGATCGAGACGCTGTATGCGGCTTTCGAAGTCGCGTTCCATGCGCCATCGCAACCGATCCAGCCCGGTTTTGATGCGTGCGCGCAGTGCGGCGCGCGACGGGCTGGCGAGTTCGGCGGCGCCGGTGGGCGTGGGAGCGCGGCAGTCGGCTGCGAAATCAGCGATGGTGAAATCAGTTTCATGTCCGATGCCGGTGATGACCGGTATCAAGCACGAGCGGATAACTCGCGCCAGGGGTTCGTCGTTGAACGCCCAAAGATCCTCGAGACTTCCGCCGCCGCGCGTTAGGATCAAGACGTCGCACTCGCCGCGCGCGCTGGCACGTTCGATGGCAGCCGCGATATTTCCGGCTGCGCCGTCGCCCTGAACGGGTGTAGGGTAGATCACCACACCGATCGCCGGATTGCGGCGTTGCAGCGTGGTGAGCACATCGCGGAGAGCAGCTGCATCGACGGAGGTAACTACGCCGATACGGCGCGGAAATACCGGCAGCGGCCGCTTTTTCTGCTGATCAAAAAGTCCTTCGAGTTGCAGCCTGTCGCGTAACCGCACGAACGCTTCGAACAGTGCGCCGAGGCCTGCTTGACGCATGGCCTCGACACCGAGCTGGAAATCCCCGCGCGGTTCGTAAAGACTGACCAGCGCTTGCACCTCGACCATGATTCCGTCGCGCGGAACCCAGTTCAGATGCTGGTTGCGGTGACGAAACATCACACACCGAACCTGGGCATTCTCATCCTTGAGCGAAAAATAGGCATGGCCTGAGCGCGCTCGAACGAAATTAGAAATTTCGCCGCGGACCCAAAGCATCGGGTACCGGTGCTCCAAGAGGTCCCGCACGTTGCGGTTTAGCTCTGTAACGGTCAGAGCGGCGGAAGGAAACGCGGCTAAGTCCCGCGCCAGATCTGGTTCTTCCAGCATCAACGCATTCTAACCTATCCACAGTTGGCAATTCGAAGACCTCATGAAGCCGAAATCGCCCGCCATACAAGAGGGAGATATCTTTAACGCCATGTTTCTTTTAAAGAAAAAGTTGGTGCAAAAGATAACCAATAAGGGAAAAGTCCTTACGTTCGATCAACTTAAGCAGACAATCGCTTTTTCGTACACACGCTTATCCACAGGAAATGTGGATAAGCCCAGCCACGTGGTCGAGCGAAAGCGCAAGGGGCTGCAGAAGCCTGTCGGGGCGCGGTCGCAAAGCGTCGACGAGAGTACTGCAACAATTCGCTGCCTTGCTGAAACCACTTTCGCACGCTAAAGTGAAGCCCGTCGCTGCGTGAAGGGAAGAAGTTGCTCGAAATCATCAAGGGTGCGGGCTGGCCGATATGGCCTCTGCTGATTGCGTCGATCATCGCGGTGGCGCTTATCATCGAGCGCTTCATCACGCTGCAAAAGAACAAGATCATCCCGGACGGCCTGCTTGACATGGCCGTTGCCGCCTATCAAGAGCGGGGCATTACGGCGCATCTGGTCGCGGAGCTCGCAACGGACTCGCCGCTGGGGCAGGTGCTGGCGGCCGGGCTGCGCAATCACAAGAGTTCGCGTTACGTGATGAAGGAGGCGATCGAAGAGGCGGGCCGGGCCGTGACGCACGAACTCGAGCGCTTTCTCACGACGCTGGGAACGATCGCCTCCATCAGTCCGTTGATGGGCTTGTTCGGTACGGTAGTCGGCATGATCGAAATCTTTGGGTCACAGGGTCCGACCGGCGGTACGCCGCAGCAACTCGCGCACGGCATTTCGGTTGCGCTCTACAATACCGGTTTCGGGCTGGTTATTGCGATACCGGCCATGATTTTCTTTCGGCATTTCCGCGGCAAGGTAGAGAGTTTTGTGCACGAGATGGAGCAGCAATCGAGCAAGCTCGTCGATGTCGTGCATGGAGAACGTCTCGATTATTCCGGTTCGCCAAATCAACAGGGTTGAGGCCCCGTGAATTTCCGTGGACGCACGAAGGAAGACCCGGAGATCAACCTGATCCCGCTGATCGACGTGCTTCTGGTGATCATCATTTTCCTGATGCTGACCACGACGTACTCAAAGTTTGCCGAGCTACATATAAACCTGCCGACGGCGGATGCCGAGAAACAGCCGGAGCGGGCAAACGAGATCGATGTTGCGGTCAGGGTCGACGGACAATATCTGATACAGCGCAGACCGGTCGCGTTCCGCGACGTAGCAACGCTTGCCGATGAACTGCGCCGCGCCGGGGCGAATATGAAGGACCCGATGATCGTAATCAACGCGGACAACAGCGCCACGCATCAGTCGGTAATCCGAGTTATGGACGCCGCACGCCAGGCCGGATACAGGCAGGTCGCGTTCGCTGTGGAGCAGGCTACCAAGTAGGCTTGCGGTGCCGCCGCTCGCCGTTCAACGATGAGCCCGGCCTTCGCCATTAAACACTGGTATCGGCTGAGCCCGATTTCCTTGCTGCTGGTTCCCTTATCGCTCGTGTACGGGGTGCTGGTAAGGTTGAGGCGACTGCTGTACCGCAAGCATCTTCTTTCGTCGGTAAGACTGCCCGTGCCGGTAATCGTTGTCGGTAACCTCACCGTGGGGGGGACAGGGAAGACACCGCTTGTGCTATGGCTCGCCGAGGAATTGCAGCGGCAAGGAATGCGCCCGGCGATCCTGTGTCGTGGTTATGGCGGCTCCGATGCGGGACCGCGTGCGGTCCGCGCCGAGGATAATCCCGACCAAGTCGGCGACGAACCGTTGCTTCTTGCCAAGCGTGGTGTGTGCCCGGTTTGGGTCGGACGCGACCGCGCTGCGGCGGGCCTCGCGATGCTCAGCGTCCACGCGGACCGAAATGTGGTCATCTGCGACGACGGCTTACAACACTACCGCATTCAGCGAGATATCGAGATCGCGGTCGAGGACGACCGGGGGCACGGCAACGGACTGCTCCTGCCCGCGGGTCCTTTGCGAGAGCCTGCTGCCAGACAGGTCGACGCCACGATCATGAATACCGCGACGGGCGAATCGGCGCTTGCCGAACGTCGTAGCCGTGAACTCGGCGCGCAACAAGATAGACTCGGGCGCGCGATGCCGAGGTTCAGGATGCAACTGCAACCGCGGTGCTTCCAGTTTGTTGGAAATCCTGAGCGCACGGCGACATGGGCCGACCTCGATGGCAAACGCCTGCATGCGGTGGCAGGAATCGGCGATCCACATCGATTCTTCGCGATGCTCAAGCGGCTCGGACTCGACCCGGTATGTCACTCCTTCCCGGACCATCATTTGTATTCGGCGGACGATCTGGCGTTTCCGGACTGCGACCTGATCCTGATGACGGAAAAAGATGCGGTAAAATGCGCCCGCTTGGGCCAATCTAACTTGGCCGTACTGCGCGTTGATGCCATACTCGATCCATTGTTCACGGACTTTCTCTCATTGAGGCTTCATGGACGCGCGACTGCTTGATATTCTGGTTTGCCCGATATGCAAGGGGCCGTTGATCTACAAAAAGGCCAATTCGGAACTGATCTGCAAGTCCGATCGTCTTGCGTACCCGATTCGAGACGATATTCCCGTGATGCTTGAGGACGAAGCGCGCAAAGTCGATCCTGGCGAGGAAATCGAGTAGGCGGGCAATGTCCCGCGTTCACTTCAGCGTTGTTATTCCGGCACGCTTTGCGTCCAGCCGCTTGCCGGGAAAGGCACTGGCAGATATCGGGGGCAAGCCGATGATCGTGCGCGTCGCCGAACGGGCACGGGAAAGCGGTGCGCAGAGGGTGTGCGTCGCCACCGATCACGACGGAATTCGGGAATCGGTCGAACGCCATGGATTCACCGCGGTCATGACGCGGTCCGATCATCCCACAGGCACCGATCGCATCGCAGAAGTCCTGGAATCGCAGGGTTTCGAACCAGAAGATATCGTCGTCAACGTTCAGGGCGACGAGCCGCTGATCGAGTCGGGGCTGATACGTGCGGTGGCCGGCCTGCTCTGGGATACGCCCGAGGCGGCGGTCTCAACCGCCTGTCATCCGATACGTGATGCCGCCGAGATGTTCGACCCGAACGTGGTCAAAGTCGTTCTCGATAGCAAGGGGTACGCGCGCTATTTCAGTCGCGCTCCTATTCCCTATGCGCGCGACTGGTTCGCGCGCTCCAACACGGGATCGCGCGACTGGTTCGCGCGCTCCAACACGGGATCGCGCGACTGGTTCGCGCGCTCCAACACGGCATCGCGCGACTGGTTCGCGCGCTTGAATGAGGAATCACGCAACGTGGGTACATTGCCGCCCGGGTTGCCGTGTTTCCGGCATATCGGTGTTTACGCTTACCGGGCGCGTTTCCTGTCGAATTTTCCGCGGCTTGAACCGTCGCCGCTGGAACATTTCGAAGCTTTGGAGCAGTTGCGCGCGTTATGGCACGGATTTGCAATCGCAGTTGCCGTGCGCCACGATGCGCCGCATGCGGGAGTGGATACTCCGGAAGACCTGGAACGCACACGTGCGTGGTTTGACCGGTCGTCGGATAAGCAGTAACTTTCGCGCGACAGCGCGGCATCGAATCGGCCGGGCGAACACCCTCGCATCGACCAAGAAAGGGGATACATATGAGGCTCATCCTGATCGGACCGCCTGGTGCGGGCAAGGGCACCCAAGCCAATTTCATCACGGCCAAATTTGGCATTCCGCAGGTCTCAACAGGCGACATGCTGCGTGCGGCGATTAAGGCAGGCTCGCCGCTTGGCGTCGCCGCAAAAAAAGTCATGGACCAGGGCGCGCTGGTTTCCGACGATATCATTATCGGCCTTGTCAAGGAGCGCCTGAAGCAGCCGGACTGTCAGCGTGGTTATCTCTTCGACGGATTCCCGCGCACGATTCCGCAGGCCGAGGCGATGCGGGCCGCCAACGTGAGACTCGACTTCGTACTCGAGATCGACGTCCCGGATGAGGAGATCGTCGTACGCATGAGCGGGAGATGGGTGCACGTGGCCTCCGGTCGCACGTACCACGTCAAATTCAATCCTCCCAAAGCGGCGGGCAAGGATGACGAGACCGGCGAACCGCTCACTCAGCGCGACGACGACAAGGCCGAGACCGTTCGTAAACGCCTCGACGTATACCACTCGCAGACCGAGCCACTGGTCGCGTTTTACAGCAAATGGGCCGGCGAAGGAGACCCGAATGCTCCCCGGTACAGGAAAATTTCGGGCACGGGCAGCGTCGAGGATATTCGAGAGCAGGCATTCTCCGCGCTCAAGTAAAGCGGCTGCAGAATGTTCACTGCTTGGGATCGCTTACGCCTGCATTTGTCGCTTGCGGCGGCTGCCGGGATCACTTCCTCTACTCGCGAAAGCGCTGCTCCTATTGCTATAATTCGAAGTTTTCAAAAATAGCCCGGGCTGCAACGACGCGGTCCCCAACAGCGGAGGAATCATGGCATCAGGACTTTGGTTTGCGCTCGTCTGCGCCTTGATTGCGATCGCCTACGGCGCGATCTCGATCAACTGGATCATGGCCCGGCCCTCGGGGAACGATCGCATGCGCGAGATCGCTGCAGCGGTGCAGGCAGGCGCGATGGCCTATCTTAACCGGCAGTACACCACGATAGCGATCGTCGGCGTGATACTCGCTGTGGCGATCGGAATTGCGCTGGACGGTTATACGGCGGCCGGCTTCGTGATCGGTGCGGTCCTGTCGGGGGCCACGGGTTATATCGGTATGAACGTGTCCGTGCGCGCGAATGTGCGTACGGCGGAGGCGGCACGCACCGGGTTGAACGAGGCGCTTAACATCGCGTTTCGCGGTGGTGCCATCACAGGCATGCTGGTTGTAGGTCTTGGGCTGCTCGGTGTCGCGGGCTACTTTGCCATACTCTTGGCGAATGCCGCGGACAAAGCCAATATGAGTCACATCATTCATCCGCTGGTGGGCCTGGGCTTCGGCGGTTCTCTGATATCGATCTTTGCCCGGCTTGGCGGCGGTATCTTCACCAAGGGCGCAGATGTGGGCGCCGACCTCGTCGGCAAAGTTGAGGCGGGGATTCCGGAAGATGATCCCCGCAACCCGGCGGTTATCGCGGACAACGTGGGCGACAACGTCGGCGATTGCGCGGGAATGGCCGCGGATCTTTTCGAGACCTACGCCGTCACCATCATCGCCACCATGCTGCTCGGAGCGTTACTGGTGAAGACGACCTCAGCCGCTGCGGTGATTTACCCGCTCGCGATCGGCGGATTCTCCATCGTCGCTTCCATCGTCGGTACCTGGTTCGTCAAAGCGCGGCCCGGCGGCAAGATCATGAACGCGCTTTATCGAGGCCTCATTGTCGCCGGCGCACTGGCCGCGATCGCCTACATCCCCATTACCTTCTGGATCATGGGCGACGTGCTGCGCTCGGTGCCGTTTGAGTTCGCCGGAGGCAAGCACATGATCAACGAGTGGAACCTGATCGGTGCGGCGTGGATCGGCCTTGTCCTGACGGCGCTCATGGTCGTTATCACCGAGTATTACACGGCGACCGAGTACGGGCCGGTACGTCACGTGGCGCAGGCCTCGACGACGGGGCATGCAACCAACATCATTGCCGGGCTGGGCGTGTCAATGCGCGCGACGGCCTGGCCGGTGATCGCGGTGTGCGCGTCGATCCTGCTGGCGTACAATCTCGCCGGCCTTTACGGTATCGCCATCGCCGCGACATCGATGCTTTCGATGACCGGGATAATCGTCGCCCTCGATGCTTATGGCCCGATCACGGACAACGCGGGCGGCATTGCCGAGATGGCGGAATTGCCCGATTCAGTGCGCGCGATTACCGATCCGCTGGACGCGGTGGGCAATACGACCAAGGCTGTGACCAAAGGATATGCGATCGGCTCCGCGGGTCTCGCTGCGCTGGTGCTGTTCGCCGACTACACCCACGCGCTGGAAGCCGCGGGCAAGTCCCTCAGTTTCGACCTGTCCAACCACATGGTGATCATTGGCCTGTTTATCGGCGGCCTCGTGCCTTACCTCTTCGCCGCCATGGCGATGGAGGCGGTCGGCCGGGCCGCGGGTTCGGTGGTGGTCGAAGTGCGGCGCCAGTTCAAGGAAATCCCCGGGATCATGCAGGGC
>MEQX01000098.1 GCA_001770415.1 Betaproteobacteria bacterium RIFCSPLOWO2_02_FULL_63_19
GATGTCGGAGGTCTTGGAAGCAACTTCCTTGACCATCTGCGCGCCCATGTTCTGCAGCTTGTCCTTGAGTTCGATTTCCTTGGCGACGGACACGCCGTCCTTGGTTACGGTGGGGGCGCCGAAAGAGCGCTCCAGCACCACGTTGCGGCCTTTGGGGCCCAGGGTCACCTTGACCGCGTTGGCCAGGATATTCACACCCTCGACCATGCGGGCTCTCGCTTCGCCGCCGAAAATGACGTCTTTTGCTGCCATGTTTAATTCTCCAGATTCAGTTGATTAATGGGATGTGTAAGGGCCGAGAAATTACTTTTTCTCGACAACTGCAAACAGGTCGTCTTCTTTCATGACCAGCAGTTCGTCGCCATCGACCTTGACGGTCTGGCCGCTGTATTTGCCGAACAGAACGCGGTCGCCGACCTTGACGGCCATGGCGCTCAGTTCGCCCTTGTCGTTCTTTTTGCCAGGACCGACGGCCAGCACTTCGCCCTGATCCGGCTTTTCGGCGGCGCTGTCGGGAATGACGATGCCGGAGGCGGTTTTGGTTTCGTTTTCAACGCGTTTGACGATCACGCGATCATGCAGGGGACGAAGTTTCATGGGAGCTCCTTGTTTTGAAACAATGGTTTTGGAATCAAAAAGCACCCGCGCGGACGCAGGTGCAAGTCAACCGGCTGGCTTGAGGGCGTATTTATTGTTAGCACTCAACACCATCGAGTGCTAATCATAAGGCCGTTTTGGGCTTGTTTCAAGTCAGGGACCTCAAAACAAGCCTTAATTTAGGGAAACTGTCGATTGCAGCTAACTCTGAACTTTTCTGACTTAACTCTAAACTCTGCACTGGCCACCAGCTCGAGCTCGATGCCCTGCGGATTCTTCAGGTCGATCATCGATGATCTTGCGGCCGCGCAGCACCAGGTCGAAACGCGGCGGCCGTGGGATGCTCATGGGTGTCTTGTTCGGACGGTCGATGCGCAGCACGGTGGCGCCGAGATCGGCCAGCAGCATCGCGCACATGGGGGAGGGACCGATGCCCGCAAGTTCTACAATCTTCACTCCTGCCAGCGGTACCATAGACTGAATTCCCTGTTGTCGCGGCGCCGGTTGCTTCGTTCACCGAAAAAAGAATGTCTTGCCGTTGCTCTATGGACCAATTTCCCTTGGTTATTCGCCCTTGATGTCGGCGTCTTTGATCAGTTTTGTCCACTTGGTGATTTCGCCGTCCAGGAAGGACGACAGCTCCGCGGGCGATGTCTTGGCCCAGTCGAAGTTGAGCGAGGCTAGCAGTTTCTGGCCATCGGGGGTGGCCCAGGCCCGGTCGACTGCTTCGTTGAGGCGGTCGATGACCGGCTTCGGTGTGCCCGCGGGGGCCATCAGCGCTACCCAGGACACGACCGCAAAGCCGGGCAGTCCCGACTCCTCGACCGTGGGCACGCCGGGCAGCGCGGCGCTCCTGCGCGGGCTGGTCACGGCGATCACGCGCAGTTGGCCCGACTTGATGAAGGGCAGGGCGGCGGGGATGTTGCCGAACATCAGTTGGACCTGGCCGCCGATCAGGTCGGTGGTGGCGGGGCCCGTGCCCTTGTAGGGAACGTGCATGATGTCGATGCCCGCCACGCGCTTGAACAGCTCGCCCGTCAGGTGCTGCGATTGCCCGTTGCCGGCCGAGGCGAAGTTGATGGTGCCGGGATTCTGTTTCGCCACCGCGATCAACTGCGCAATGGTGGTCGCCTGGACGGCGGGATTGACCAGCACCGCATTGCCGAAGGTTAGCAGCGAGCCGACCGGCGCCAGGTCGCGCTGCACCACGTAGGGCGGCTTGGGCATCATGGCGGGTGCGAACACCAATGGGCCGATGTTGCCCAGCAGCAGCGTGTGACCATCCGGCACCGCCTTGGTCACCTGCTGGGTTCCGATCAGGCCGCCGCCGCCCGGACGATGCACCATGATCACGGGCTGGCCCAGCTCGCGCTGCAGATGTTCGCCGAGGAACCGCACCACCGGGTCGGACAGGCCGCCCGGCGCCGAGGGCACGACCACTTTGATGGCGGTGCTGGGAAAGGCAGCCTGACTCCATGCCGGCGCAGACATGGTCAGCGCGAGTGTGGCCGCTGCAGCCAGGGTCTTCAGATTCATGAATATCTCCTGATTATCATCGGTAGGGAACGCAGATTAGCATGGAGCATCGCGGAAAGATAGCGGAAGCCTTATCCAACGAGGCATGAGCCTGAACGGCGGGTTTGGGCCGATCATTTTTCGCATGGTGATTACCCTCGGGGGCACAGTTAGTGCGCCGAAGAACGGTCATGCTTGCTTTGCTCGGGGCTACAGGCCCGCAGCGGCGCGCAGCGCCGCCACCTTGTCGGTTTTTTCCCAGGTAAATTCCGGTTCGTCCCGGCCAAAGTGGCCGTAAGCGGCGGTTTTTTCGTAGATCGGGCGCAGCAGGTCCAGCATCTGGATGATGCCTTTGGGGCGCAGGTCAAAGTATTCTTGCACGAGTGCGGAGAGCTTCTCGTCAGATAGCACGCCGGTGCCTTCGGTGTACACGGTCACATTCATCGGGCGTGCCACACCGATGGCGTAAGCCACCTGGATCTGGCATTGCCTGGCCAAGCCGGCGGCGACGATGTTTTTCGCCACATAGCGGGCGGCGTAGGCGGCTGAACGGTCCACTTTCGAAGGGTCCTTGCCGCTGAACGCGCCGCCGCCGTGCGGGCAGGCGCCGCCATAAGTGTCCACAATGATCTTGCGGCCGGTCAGGCCGCAGTCGCCCTGCGGGCCGCCGATGACGAAGCGGCCGGTCGGGTTGATCAGGTACTTGGTGTCCTTGAGCCACTCCTTCGGGCAAACCGGCTTGATGATTTCTTCAATGACGGCTTCGATGAACGACGCCTTCATTTTGTGCGGGGTTTCGCTCTGGTCGGGGCTGTGCTGGGTCGACAGCACCACGGTGTCGATGCTGTGCGGGCGGCCGTCCACATAGCGCATCGTCACCTGGCTCTTGGCGTCGGGGCGCAGGAAGGGCAGGCGCCCGTCCTTGCGCAACTGGGCCTGGCGCTCGACCAGGCGGTGCGCGTAATAAATCGGCGCGGGCATCAGGTCGGGCGTCTCGTCGCAGGCGTAGCCGAACATCAGGCCCTGGTCGCCGGCGCCGATGTTCAGGTGATCGTCGCTGGCATGGTCCACGCCCTGGGCGATGTCGTTGCTCTGCTTGTCGTAGGCCACGAGCACGGCGCAGCCCTTGTAGTCGATGCCGTATTCGGTGTTGTCGTAGCCGATGCGCTTGAGGGTGTCGCGCGCGACCTGGATGTAGTCGACATGCGCGTTGGTGGTGATTTCACCGGCCAGAACGACGAGGCCGGTGTTGGTCAGCGTCTCGGCCGCCACTCGGCTGCGCGGGTCCTGTTTGAAGATGGCATCGAGGATGGCATCGGAAATCTGGTCGGCCACCTTGTCGGGATGGCCTTCGGAGACGGATTCGGAAGTAAAGAGAAAATCGTTCGCCATTGCGTACACTCCATGAAGTTAGTCGGCGCGTTGCCGGCTGGGGTGCTTCGGCGAACGCTTTAGCAGTTTGGTTTAATGTCGCCCTGCAAGTTGTTCAGTAACTCGGCGACAGCCGCGATTATATCGTTTTGTCATTACCCTCTCCGCTGCCTGTTTCCGTCTCATTTTCCATGATCTGCCTGTTCCGATTCTTCTCCCGTTGGCCGTTGCGCGTCCTGCACGCCCTGGGTGCTGGTCTGGGCTGGCTGGTCTGGGCCGTGAGTCCCCGCTATAGAAGGCAGTTTCGGGCCAATGTGGCGCAGGCCGGCATCGCGTTTGAGGCGGCCAGGCCGGCCATTGCCGAGGCCGGCCGTTTCGTGGCCGAGCTGCCCAAGCTGTGGATGCGGCCGCCCGCAGCGTCCTGCCTGGACAATGTGCGGATCGAGGGCCAGGCCCAGGCAAGCGACGCTTTCGCCCGCGGCAAAGGCGTGATTTTTTTTGGTCCGCATTGCGGCAGCTTCGAGCTCGGCCCGCAGGTGCTGGCCGAGCTGTATGGACCGATTGCCGCGATTTACCGTCCGGCCCGCAAGCCCTGGCTGGCGCGGCTGGAGCAGGTCGCCCGCAGCCGCCCGAACCTGAGCGTGGTGCCGGCCAGCCTGAGCGGTATTCGCCTGATGCACAAGACGCTCAAGGCCAATCAGGCCGTGGCCCTGCTGACAGACCAGGTTCCGCCCGAGGGCCTGGGCGTGTGGGCGCCGTTTTTTGGCAAGCCTGCGTACACCATGACGCTGGCTGCGCGGCTGGCGCTGCAAAGCGGGGCAGTCCTGCTGCCGGTGAGTTGCGAGCGCCTGCCGCGCGGGCAAGGCTATTTTCTCAAGATATGGCCGCCCGTGGCCGGTCTGCAGGCGAACGGTATCGCAGCGGCCGACGCTGGCCCCCGCACCGGCCCGATGCAGTCAGACATCCTCGGTACCGTGACGCGGATCAACCAGGCGATCGAGGCCATCGTCCTGAGCCAGCCGGGGCAATATCTGTGGGGCTACGCGCGCTACAAGACACCACGCAAGGACGCGTTTTGAAGACACTCCGACAACTGCTTGGCCGCTGGATGACCCGAACCGGCATCTCCCTGATGCAGGCGCTGGCGGTTTTTCCGCTGCCCCTGACACGGGCGGTGGGCGTCGGGCTGGGCTGGGCGCTGTATGGCCTGGTCGGGGCGCGCCGGCGTGTTGTGCAGGCGAATCTGCATCTGTGTTTTCCGGCGCTTGCCGACGCCGATCGGCGCCAACTGGCTCGGCAGACCTTTGTGTACTTTGCCCAGGCCTGGCTGGATCGCGCCTGGCTGTGGCATGCCCCCCAAGCCTGGGTGCGGCAGCGTGTTCGGCTGACCGGCGCCGTGCATGAACTCGCCGGCCATGAGTCGACGGTGATCTTTTTGCCGCATTTTGTCGGTCTCGATGCGGCCTGGGCCGCCGCCGCGTTGCATTCTCCGCGCCTGTCAACGACCATTTACACCGACCAGTCGAACAAACTGGTGGACCAGTGGATATTGCGTGGCCGGCAGCGTTTTGGTCACCTGCGCCTCTTCGGTCGGGCCGACGGCGTCAAGCCCATCGTGACCGCATTGCGCGAAGGGCAGCCGCTGTACCTGCTGCCCGACATGGACTTCGGGCCTGACGATTCGGTGTTCGTGCCGTTTTACGGCCTGCCGACGGCGACCGTGCCGTCGCTCTCTCGCTTCGCTCGCCTGGGTCGTGCCAAAGTCGTGCCGCTGGTGCCCCGCCTGACTCCCTGGGGTTACGACGTCGAGGTGTTGCCGGCCTGGACCCATTTTCCGTCGGAGGATCCTGTCGCAGATGCGGCCCGCATGAATGCCCATCTGCAGGCCTACATCGACACCATGCCGGCACAGTATTACTGGGTACACAAACGATTCAAGACCCGGCCCGAAGGGGAGCCTCCCGTCTACTGAGTCCGGGTGCCTGCCGGCGGCGCGCGCGCCGCTTCATTCGCAGGGTTCGCCGGGGTCTTTCGCCGGTGCCGCCGCCTGGGCGGCCTTGACGGGCGGATGCGCCCATTGCCACAGGTGCTGGGCCACTTCTTCCACGCCTTGCCGCTTGAGTGCAGAAAACAGTTTGACATCGCCGCCGCCGGCTTGCAATCGCACAATGGATAACGCCTTGGCCGCCTCGGTCTTGTTCAATTTGTCGGATTTGGTCAGCAGCACCAGAAACTTCAGGCCTTCTTCGACCCGGGGACGGATCACGTCGAGCAAAATCTCGTCGAGCTCGGTCAGCCCCAGGCGCGGGTCGCACAGCAGCACCACGCCCTTCAAGTTGTCGCGCGTTTGCAGGTAGTTGCCCATCACCTGTTGCCAGCGGTATTTGGCTGCCTTGGGCACGGCCGCGTAGCCGTAGCCTGGCAAATCGGCCAGCACCGCATCGAGCACGCCCTGTTTGCCGAGCGCGAACAGGTTGATGCTCTGCGTGCGGCCCGGGGTTTTGGAGGCGAACGCCAGGCGGTTGATTTGTGTCAGCGTATTGATGCAGGTGGACTTGCCCGCATTGGATCGGCCGACGAAGGCAATCTCTGGCACGTCGAGCAGGGGCAGGTGCTTGAGCTCGGGCGCGGTCGTCAGAAACTTCGCGGTGTGCAGCCAGCCCATCGCGGTTTTGGCCTCGGCGGATGGGGGCGCCTGGGCCGCCAAAGCCGCCGCCATTTTGGCCGCCGCCACTTTGGGGGGGGCTCTTTTGGCCGTCGGCTTTTGCGATTTGACGGGGGTAGATCGGGGAGATAGGGTCATATTTGGGATTGTCCCCCAAGCCATTGTAAAATCAGGCAGTTTTGCGTTAAGTTGGTGTCCCGCTGGGGCTTTGGTCAGCTTAATTCGGATGAAGGCCTGCGCCCGTTGCTCATTTCTAATTTCACTTCCAGCCCACTTTTAGAATCAACCATTAAACCCCCGATATGAAGCTTGTTTCCACTTCGTTGATGACTTATTTATTCGCCGCCCTGTTGGCGGCGCCTGTGGTTTCGCGGGCGGCCGACGCGGCCGCGCCTGCCAAGGTGGCCAAACCCGATCTGGTCAAGGGCGAGGCGACGTACACCGCGGTGTGCATCGCTTGCCACGCGGCGGACGGCAATTCCGGCACGCCGGTGAATCCCAAACTGGCCCAGCAACACCCCGAATACCTGATCAAGCAATTGCAGGAGTTCAAGTCCGGCAAGCGCAACAACCCGGTCATGAAAGGGTTCGCCAGCGCGCTGAGCGACGACGACATGAAAAACATC
>MEQX01000099.1:0-4157 GCA_001770415.1 Betaproteobacteria bacterium RIFCSPLOWO2_02_FULL_63_19
CGAGATCGCGGGGGTACCGCGACCACGGAATGAAATGATCGACGTGGGGATCCTGCTTCATCGCGCCGCCCACCGTGGGCGCGTTCCTGGGGTTAGAGCGGATGTGCTGCACCCATGCGGACCTGGCAAGAAGCTGTATCAGAGCGCCGAATCGCCGCAGGTTGAAGGCAACGCCGGGAAGAAGCGTGATGCGTGGGCCGCTGCTCTTTTCGTAGAGGAAGGGAACGTTCCGGCGCCGCAGGGTCTGCAGCTTCCAGAGGGGCATCTCCCTGACGCCAATTTGGGGTCAGAGGCCGACTTCCCTGTTCCACGGCCAGCACCGGCGCGGGGTCTGGCTACTCGAATAGCTCCGCGTGCGTGCCGGTGCGCACGAAGACGATTTCCTCGCCCAGAGGGGTCTCGTTGATCCGGTAGATCAGCACCCAGTCGCCGCGAATGTGGCAATCTCGATGGTCGATCCAGGCGCCCTTGAGCGGGTGGTCGAGGAATTCCCGCGGCAGGGGCCCGCGATTCTCGATCAGGAACTGCATGACGTCCTTCAGCTCCTGCATCGGGTAGCGGCCGCTGCGCGCGAGCCGCTTCCAGTCCTTAACGAACTGCTTTGCGCGACCGCTTCTTCTTGGCGCGCTTGCCCTCGAGCTCATCGAAGAGATCCTTGGCGGTGTCGTACCGGGCACGGGCCTGGCGCGCCTCGAGCATGGCGGCCTGCGTCACCGCGTTGGGATACTCGCGGACCTCGAAAGGCAGGCCCCGCGCCACGACCACCTGGCGCAAAAAGAGGCGGATCGCGTCGCTGATGTTCAGGCCGACGCGGCCGAGCACGGCCTGCGCTTCGTCCTTCAGCTTAGGCTCGATGCGGGAACGGATTTCAGTGGTCAGCATGGGGATTGAATTCCTGGAGGCCGTCAGTGTAGCTACATCGTAGCCTCAATGGCGGCCCGGGTCAACCCCTGCCGCTCCAATAGTCGGCCTTCTCCGGAATGATCCAGCGGATCCCCCCCGCATCGTGCCTCCCAGGTCGGGCCGGTCGCCGCGATACCGGGGGATGACATGCATATGCACGTGCATGACGGTCTGGCTGGCCGCCGCGCCATCGTTGATGCCGATGTTGTATCCGTCCGGCCGCAGCTCCGCGTCCAGCCTCGCCCTCACGCGCTGCAACATCGCCAGCATCGCGCTTTGCTCGTCGAGGCTCACCTCCTCGAACGATCCCACGTGCCGCCTCGGCACGATCAGGCTGTGGCCACGGGAAACCGGGTAGCCGTCGCGAAGCGCGAGCACGAGACCCTCGGAAACCAGCAACCGCGAGGGCTCCGGTACGCAAAAGGGACAGGTTTTCTCCATCGATCCGAAGTTTAGCCACTAACCTGCGGGCTCTCGCGAGCGCCTGGTCGTGAGGATCGCGCTACGCGAATCCTCACAGTCGAAGGCTCACCCCTTGAGCCACCGCCCCTGCACACTGGGCGCCATGATCCTCGGCGCCTCCGTCGCCCGCCACGCCTTGGCCCGCATGCAGCAGTGCGGGAAATCGGACGATTGGGAAAAACGTATGTCGTGCTGGGAAGGGATGGGGTGGTGGTGACGGTCGTGCATAGGTTCAAGCGCGTTCCGCGAGCGTGAGTTGTCTTGCGAAGGAATGACGCGCGTAGTATCTGTACCTCCGGGGGGCTCATGTTCAAAGAGGGTATCTGTACCGACAAACACTGTCGGTCGGGAGATGCTGTAACTGCATCGGCTGAGGCGCTGTGACTGCGTCGCTGCCCTTCCTCACCCTCCCGGACCCGCTGGTGACTGGCGAAGGTGCGCTCGATCCCTTGGGTCTCGCCATGATCGGCGATCACTTGGCGAACCAGATTCTTCCCGGACTCAGGGCCCGCATGTCGCGGCCGCGCTTCATCACAGCAATCGCCGTTTCGGCCGCCGTTTGCGAAGGTCTCGAAGATCGTTTTTCTGCGGACGGGGTTACGCCTGCCTATCTCGTTTTCGAATGGTTGGTCGTGGAGGCCTTCGTACGCGCCGGAAAGCCGGAAGCAACCCGGCGCACGCCGGGCACGCAGAAAGCGCAGGACGCGCGCGCAAGCCAGGACGCGATGTGCGCGAGGAACTACCTCAAGACACCCACGGTGTTCGGTTTTCACGGCGTGTATAAGCCGATCGCGCGGCATCTCGGCGTGGTCGACGACGATCTGAGGCTTTCGGACCGTGGCTACGAGCTTCTGAAAGTCTGGCAGTCCGAGCAGCGATTGGAAGGCTTTCTCGACAATACGTCCGGCGGTGGTCCCGGAAGGTCGGCACGTCAGACGCTCAGGTCCGCCGTCGATGAAGGATTGGCGGCGGGCCGCACGGCGCGTAGCGGCGGCTGGCAGGGATGGGCGATCCTCGCCGAGCATCTGGCGCCCGCCAATACGGGACCGAACGAGGCCGCGTGCATCGAGCGCCTATTCGCCGACGCTGAAGCGGCGCCGCGCGGCGAGATCTTCAAACTGCTGCGCGAGAGCGGCGGGATCGAGGACCTTTCCGAGGACGAAATCACTCGCTCCTTGCTGTTGCCCAAGGCGGAGGCTGATCTCGCCGTCAGGCTCAAGGCCATTATGGCGTACGAAAAGGTGTGCGGCGTACTGGAAGAGGCATTCGACTGGATTTGCTTCCTCTCTACGCATTCCCAGGCCCGCCCGATTACGTCACAAACATTCGCGGCAGAATCGCGTACCCGCCAGCTGAGCCAGGACCTTCCGGCAGCGATCCGGCATGCGGAGAGCGCGATGTCCGTATCTCCCCTGAACGCGCAGCAGCTTTTTGTGCAACTTACCAAGAGCTTCGACGCGGTTCGTGACGCCGGCGCCTTGTTCGAGGCAGTGCTTGCACACCACGAGCGGGTACAAAAAGACAAGCCGCCTGAAGGCAAGCGTTCGTGGTTCGAGCGCTCGCCGAACGGCGAGACATTCGTGCGCCCGCCCTATCGCGTGGTCGAACGTCCGGAGAGCGACCGCGGCTGGAACCGGCCGTACAGGATCGCCACGGTTTCCTCGTTTCTCGACGATCTGCAGGCGACAAGTCATGGCCAGGTCTAAGGCCTCGGAGCGGGCGTTCGGCAAGGCGCTCGCCTTGTGGGAAGCTCCGGAAGGCGCTGGCGAGGCGAGGGTCTGCATTGCCAGCACCTTCACGTTCGACGCCGCGTTCTTCGAGACGGAGTGCCTCGGACGATTCCTCAGCATGGACGCGCATCCGGCAGAGAGCGATGCGGTCTCCTACATGGTCGAGCGGGAAGAGAAGCTCGCCGCGGCGAGCGTCGCAGTGCTCGCGGACCGCCGCCATGCCCGCGACAAGGAAAGCCTGCGCTGGGATGTGCTGGGGGTGCTCGTTTCGGGCGCCATCCAGCATTCCAAGATCTCGCTCCTCGCCTGGGCGAACCACGTGCGGGTGATCGTCGGATCGGGAAACCTGACCGAGCCGGGCTACCGCAGGAATCTGGAGGTGTTCGGTGCGTTGGATCTGAACCGCAAAGAGGGAGGCGATCGGGAAGCGGTATCCCGCATCCTCGATTTTCTCAATGAGTTGATCGAATCCTCGGTTGGAACTGCTGTTGCCGGCGCGCCCAAAGCGAGGGCTAGTGTGGCGCTGGAGTCAGTGCGCGCGCTGATCGGCCGCTGGCCCGATACCAAGCCGGCCAACCCCGTACTCATTCTTGGTGGGCCTGGCCGTGCCATCCTGCCGCAGCTCGCCGAAGCATGGCCGAGCGCGTCGCCGCCGCGCTATGCCTACGTCGTCTCGCCGTTCTTCGATTCCGATGGCACGGAGTCTGCCAAGGCGCTCATCGACGTGCTTTCCAAGCGGCGGCCACGCGAGATCTGTTTCGACGTTCGAAGTGAAGACGGACCGGATGGCCGCACGCGCGTGTTCGCACCACTCCCTATGGTTGAGCTGGCCGCCAAACAAGCCGATCTCACAGTGCGCCGCGTTCTTCCCGAGCAGATGGGCGAACTGCGCGAGCTGCACGCGAAGATGATTTACCTTCACAACGACGACTGGTGCGTAACCCTCGCGGGCTCGAGCAACTTCACGCGCGCCGGGCTCGGAGCGAAGGGCAAGCCGAATTTCGAGGCGAACCTCGCGTTTCGCCTGCGCGTGTCCGATCCGGATACGAAGGTGCTGGACGA
>MEQX01000099.1:4189-16429 GCA_001770415.1 Betaproteobacteria bacterium RIFCSPLOWO2_02_FULL_63_19
AGAGGCGTCCTTTGTGCCCGGTCCGCCAGCCTCGCTTGTCATCACGTTGCGCGCTCCGCTTCCCAAGGCTTGGAGCATTCAGGCGCCCGGCGGCCGCGAGCTCCTCTCATCTTTTCGTGGAACCGGTGCGGGCGAGCACAACATCGTATGGGGAGAATCGGAGGTGCCGTTCGTACTTGGAGTTACCTGGACCCATTCAGGCGGTACCGCGACAGCAAACTGGCCCGTGAACGTTTCTAATCCGGCCGCGCTGCCGCCGCCACAGGAGTTGCGTTCGCTGACGCTTGAAGAGCTTCTTCAGGTCCTTTCATCGACTCGGCCGCTGCCACAGGCGGTCGCCGAAGTTCTCGCCAGGCGCAAGGGTAAGAAGGGGGCGCCGGGAGATGCCGAACTCGATCCGCTCAAGCGCTTCGATTCGCAGTCATTCCTGCTGCGCCGGACGAAGCGGCTGTCTACCGCACTCGAACGCCTGCGCGAGCGCCTGGAGCGTACGGCATCCTCGCGCGAGGCCTTCGACTGGCGGCTTTTCGGGCCGGTTGGCCCGCTCGCGCTTGCTGAAGGCTACGTCCGGGAGGCAAGCTTCGCCGGCGAGGCGAAGTTCTGCATCGCCGAAATTGCACTGGCTCTGCGCCGGGTTCAGCCGGACAAGGTCGCCGTCGATGGGTTGCCGCGCTCCGTGGTCGCCGAATCCCTGAAGAAAGCCATCCAGCAGCTCGCCGAAGAGGCTGCAAAGATCCACCCGGTACCGGAGCTCGACCGTTACGCAAACGACGCGTTCGCGGAGGCCCGGCAATGAGCTTCGCGCCCTACGCCGACGGATCGATCCAGCTGCGGAACCCGCGCATTTCGGCGCGCGATGCCGAGCGCCAGGCGCGCGCCGCGCGCGAGCTGCTGGCGCGCTTTGCGCGACAGCCCGGCGTGATTCTTGCGGACGAGGTCGGCATGGGGAAAACCTTTGTCGCGCTCGCCGTCGCCGCCTCGATTCTCATCGACCGCGAGGATGCGGGACCGGTGGTCGTCATGACGCCACCCAGCCTGCGCTACAAGTGGCCCAAGGACTGGAATGTGTTCCGCAGCCACTGTCTCGCCCCGGAACTGCAAAGCCGTTTCCGCGCCGACTCCGCGGATTCCGGGGTCGACTTCCTGCGTTTGCTCGACAATCCACCAGAGCGGCGGACGCACGTCATCTTTCTCACGCATGGCGCCCTGAATCGGTCCATCGGCGATGGTTTCGCCAAGCTCGCCGTGGTGAAGCGCGCCTTCAAGGGCCGCTCGTCGCTCGCCGACCAGCGGCGCAATTTCGGCCGCTTTGCCGGACAGATCCTGCGCATGGAGTGGTATGAGCGGCACGCTGAAGGCATCCTCGGCGACCTTCTCGAACGTGACTATGACGGTTGGCTCAAAGCGCTGCACCGCGCCAGCGATCGCTTCAAGACGGAAGTGACGGACGATCCGGTGCCGTCTGCGTTCGCGGGGGCGCTCGACGAAATGGAGAGCAGCCACTTCGAGCCTATCGTCGAGGCTCTGCGCGCTGTGCCGCTCCGCGAGTCTGCCCGAGTGGAGGAGCGATTGAAGGACGTGCGCAAAGCGCTTGCACGGAGCATGGAGGAGGTCTGGCAGCTCGCACTCAGCCGCTGCCATTTCCATTCGCCGTTGCTGGTGCTCGACGAGGCGCACCATGTCAAGAATCCCGAGACCAAACTTGCTTCGCTCTTTGTCACCGAAGAGTTCGACGCCGATTCGAACCTCACCGTAAGCGGACCGCTCGCCGACAAGTTTGACCGCATGCTCTTCCTGACGGCCACGCCGTTTCAACTCGGCCACGGAGAGTTGATCCGCGTGCTCGACCGCTTCGAGGGAATCGACTGGACGGGTGCACGTGCGCCGTCGCTGACGCGCGAGCAGTTCAAAATCGAACTCTCCGCGCTCGCGGGCACGCTCGACGATGCGCAGAGCGCGGCATTGCGCCTGGATGGCGCCTGGGGGCGATTGACTGCGGAGCATGTCGGGATCGAAGCGCCCACGGACGCCGAGATTGAGAGCTGGTGGGCTAAGGCTAGCGGCACCGAAGGCGAGGGCATCCTCGCCCAGGTCGTCCAGCAGGTGCGCTACACCGGCGAGGCCATGAAGAAGGCCGAGCGCGCCCTCGCACCGTGGGTGCTGCGCCACGTCCGTCCCGCGGCGCTAAGCGATGACAGCAGTCTGCTGCGGCGCGAAGTGCGCACCGGTGCCTCGATCCTCTCGGACCAGCCGTCCAATTCAGGCCTCGAGATCACGCCGCAGACGCTGTTGCCGTTCCTTCTCGCCGGCCGGGCGCAGGGCCTCCTCGCAGCCTCGAACAAAGGTCGCGCGCTCTTTGCCGACGGCCTGGCCTCTTCCTTCGAGGCTTACCTCGAAACGAGATCCGGGCAGCTCACTGTGGACGAGGATGCGGACGCCGCCGAAGCCGGCGAGGCGCCAGAACTGCAGTGGTACCTCGGCCACCTCGACAAGGCCCTGCCGAAAGACAGCCGCAGCGCGCGCTCCGCCCACCCCAAGGTGCTTGCTACTACCGAGCGCGCCATTCAGCTGTGGAAGGCAGGCGAGAAAGTTCTCATTTTCTGTCACTACCGCGCGACCGGCCGCGCGCTTCGCCAGCACATCTCGGCGCGGCTCCACCAGGAAATCCTTTCCCTGGGCGCGCAGAAGCTTCCCGGCCGCTCGACCCAGGAAGTGCAGACCATATTGGACGAGCTGGGCGACCAATTCTTCAAGGACGAAAAGCTCCGCGCCGCCGTATCCGCCTCGCTCGAATCGATCGTCGCGCCCTTCACCTTCTCCGGCGAGGAGCGCGAGCAGGTCGTCGAAGTAGTGCGCCGCTTCCTGCGCACGCCATCCTTCCTCGTGCGCTACTTCCCCCTCGAAGAGCCCGACCGTGCCGCCGGCATGGTGCGGGCGCTTGAGCAGCGGCAGGGCGGCGAGTCGCTGCGCGAACGGGTGGAGAACTTCTGCCGTTTCCTCGCCGAACGCTGCACACCCGAGGAGCGAATGGAGTTCCTGGCAGCCCTCCTGACCGTACAGACCGGCACCCAGTTCGGCAAAGAGGTCCGCGCCGTCTTCGATCCCGCCGAGGGTGCCTCGGACGAAACGGCGATGCTGCTGCCCAACGTAAGGCTCGCTAACGGCGAAGTCCGCCAGGAGACCCGCCGCACCCTGCTACTCACCTTCAACACCCCGCTTTTCCCCGAGATCCTGATCGCGAGCAGCGTGCTCGCCGAGGGCGTCGACCTGCACCTGCACTGCCGCTACGTCATCCACCACGATCTCTGCTGGAATCCCTCCACGCTCGAGCAGCGATCGGGCCGCGTCGACCGTATAGGGTGCCTCGCCGAACGCGTCCGGCAGTCGATTAACCTGTATCTTCCCTACGTCGCAGCTACTCAGGACGAGAAGATGTTCCGGGTGGTTCAGGACAGGGAGCGTTGGTTCCAGATCGTCATGGGGGAGCGCTACGAGGTAGATGAGGCTGCGACAGATCGCCGGGCAGCCCGCATTGCATTGCCGGAGGCGGTGCGTACGGAGCTTGCGCTGAAGCTGCACTCGTAGAGGGAGAGGACGCTTGAACCAGAACACAGACCTGGGACTTGAAGGCCTGAAGCCGCTGCACGAGGGCCGGATCATGGATTTGGTGCAAGCCGCGGGGATCGACGTGAGCCCGTGGGCGGTCAAGGCCGATGGAACTCCAGTGCGAAATCCACGTGCCAATCCGAACTACTGCTATGAGTGGGCATTTGGCGGTGGTCATGAACCGGGATTGGCCTGCATCTGGCATGGGTCCTTGCAGGCACGAGGCGGACAGATTGTGTATGAAGACAACATCCGAGCGTACGCACTGAAACTGGACCGGATCGCCAATGAGGACCGAAATCCTAGCGTCAAGTCGAGGGCGCGAGACCAGGCACGCCGCGCCCGTGCGGTTGATTCGTTGCTTCAGCGCGCGTTTCGCGCAGGGTCTGCGGTTCGCGTCATCGTGCTGGATGGGGATGAAAAAGATGAATCCGAACTAGGTTGGGATTCTTCGAGAGTTCACTTCCGGTCGCTCGATTCAACCCCGTGGTTTGTGCACGCCTATGATGATGAGTCCGGAAAAGTACGATTGATTCGCGGCCTTCCGCCTCTCGCTCGATCTGAGGAGTCAGGCGATCCGGTTTTCGTCGATCAATTCTCTGTCCCGAAACCCCCAGAAAAGCAACCGACATCCGGAACGGCATATCCGCGTTCCTCAGAGGTTCGAGCATCGGTGCTCCGACGCGCGAAAGGAGTCTGCGAATTGTGCCTGACACCGGGGTTCAAGACGGCTAGCGGTGCGATTTACCTCGAAACCCACCACGTCGTCCCTCTCTCCGAGGCAGGCTGCGATGAGGAGTGGAATGTCGTCGCTCTGTGCGCCAACGATCACCGGCAGGCGCATTTCAGCGAACGGCGTGCTGAAATTCAGAGGCGGCTGCTTGCCGCGCTTACATCGCTTTTCCCCGGCGCTGAATCGGCGTTGCGAGCTGTCGTTGAGCGGTCGAGAATTGTTCTCTCGTAGAGCAGCAAGCGCATGTCGCCGTTGATGTTCCAACTGACCGACGCAGAATGGAAACGACTTGAGAAATCGTGGCCGCGAACGTTGGGTCATGCGGCAATCGAAGGCAGAGCAGTGGAAATCGCACGAATTTTCCTCCGTCGACAGTTTCCGCACTGCCGCTTTGAGGCGCCGGAACGCGGTGCTGACCTGTGCTTCAGGCAATCCTCTAGCGCCCCAATCCAACCCGTCGAAGTAAAGGGCACCGAGGCGCCGGGCTTGGCTTGGAGTCAACTTAAGGTCTCCAGCGCTGACTCTAGGAAGCTGTTGGTGGAGAAGTCTGCGCTCGTGTACCGCATAAGCGACGTATTCACGCAGTCGCCAAAGATTTACATTCTGGTGCACGGCAAAGATTTTCTACTTGAACCCGAAGCCAGATGGGCCTTCAAATCTGCGAGAACAACTGTTGTCGGATCGGCAAAGAAGTCTCGATCGAAAGGGACAACAATTTCGAGGGTAAGGCGATCGAAATACGATCTGCTACAGACTTGGCTTCAAAGCCAGTCGAGAAACGTAGTGACGCTCGGACTTTCCGACACCGAAAGCCGGATTGGCCTGATCTTGCCCGCTTCCGCATACACGCATCAAGCCTTTTGGGCAAACCAGAAGGAGCTTTCCAATCGTCCTTGGGCTAGAGCATGGACAATGGCTGGCTTTCGCGTTGAACAGATCAATCTTTCCCCAAATGGTTGGGTAAGATTTCGTCGCATAAGGCCGCTGGCTGCGCATGCGGCTCGCGTTTGAAGCCAATTTCGTAGCATTTTCAGCGAAAGAAACATGAACGCCGGCTCAATAGTGCGCTGCCGCAATCGCGATTGGGTGCTCCTTCCCAGCGATCGCGACGATGTGCATCTGTTGCGGCCGCTGGCTGGCGCGCTTGACGAAGTCGTCGCCGTCCATAAGCAGCTCACGGATCTCGTGGGCTACGACCTTCCCGAAGAGCGCGTTCGTCCTTCTCGATTCGAGCCGCCGGTTCCCGATGACCTTGCCGACGCCGCGAGCGCCCATCTGCTCTGGCAGGCAGCGCGGTTGACGCTGCGCGAAGGTGCGACACCATTCCGCTCTCTCGGCCGCATCTCTATACGCCCACGCGTGTACCAGTTCGTCCCCCTGCTCATGGCGATGCGTTTGGAGACGGTTCGGATGTTGATCGCAGACGACGTCGGCGTGGGCAAGACTATCGAGGCGCTTCTCATCGCACGTGAGTTGTTGGATCGCGGTGAAGTGCGGCGTTTGTGCGTTCTTTGTCCCCCGTACCTCTGCGAGCAGTGGCAGAAGGAGCTCTCCGAGAAGTTCAATCTCGACGCGGTCGTGATCCGCTCCGGCACCGTGGGCCAGCTTGAACGCAGGAAGACCGGAACGGACAGCATCTACCAGCACTATCCGATCCAGGTGGCGAGCATCGATTTCGTCAAATCCGACCGCAACCGCCACCAGTTCCTGCTCAATTGCCCCGATCTCGTTATCGTCGACGAGGCGCACGGCGCCGCAGCGGCGAACGAGCGTAATACTGGTCAGCAACAGCGCCATCAGCTAGTCAGCGAGCTTGCCGGGGATGCGGGGCGCCATGTGATCCTCCTTACGGCAACTCCGCACAGCGGGGTCGAAACGTCCTTCCGGTCCCTCCTGTCGCTCGTCCGTCAGCAATTCGGCGGCTGGGATCCCAGGGCGCTTGGTGAAGCGCAGCGGACGGAACTTGCGCGGCACTTCGTCCAGCGCACGCGCCAGGACATTACGCACGACTGGGAAGGTGAGCACTGCTTTCCCACGCGCGAGCCGTCCGACGAGACCTATGCGCTCTCGGCTGCGTATAGAAATCTCTTCCACCGTACCTATGACTTCTGCGCCGAGATCGTCCGCGAGGGCCAGACGCTCGACAAGCGCCGCCAGCGGGTCCGGTACTGGGGGGCGCTGGCCCTGCTCCGATGCGTAATGTCGAGTCCCGCGGCAGCTTTGGCGGCGTTGGAGAACCGGCACGAGAAGCTGCCCGATGGTGGCGATGAGATCGACTTTCACATGTCGGTGTTCGAGGCTTCCGAAGAAATCACCGACGACGAACAGCCCACGCCCGCCATCGAGTCGGCCGACGCGACGCTCGGTGATTCGGAGAAGCGCAAGCTACGCGAACTCGGCAAGCTCGCGCGTGCATTGCGCGACAACGAACGCGACACCAAGCTCGCGGGCTGCGCAAAGCTTGTCGCGGACTTGCTGTCGCGCAAGTTCAATCCCATCGTCTGGTGCCGCTATATCGCCACGGCGGAATACGTAGCGCAGGCACTGGCCGGCGCGCTCGCCAGAAGGCACCCGCAGGCCCGGGTTGTCGTGGTGACCGGACGCCTCGGGGATGAGGAGCGGCGCGCCAAGATCGACGAGATCGACATGGAACAGCCGCGAGTGCTGGTGGCCACGGATTGCCTGTCCGAGGGCGTCAATTTGCAGGACAAATTCGACGCTGCGCTTCACTACGACCTGCCTTGGAACCCGAACCGTCTGGAGCAGCGTGAAGGTCGGGTCGACCGCTACGGTCAGCGCAGCAAATCCGTCAAGACCATCCGTTACTTCAGCCCTGAGAGTGCGGTGGATGGCGTGGTGCTGGACGTGCTGCTCAACAAGGCGCGCGAGATCCATCGCACGCTCGGCACCTACGTGCCGGTTCCCGAGGAAAGCGAGACTGTGACCGAGGCCGTGCTGAACGCGCTCTTCCTGCGCGGCAAGCGCGATGCCTCCGACCAGCTTCAGCTCGACCTCGGTCTCGAGGTGGCGCCACAGGTCAAGGCGCTGCACGCCCGCTGGGAATACGATGCCGAGCGCGAAAAGCTTACGCGCACCAAGTTCGCGCAGCGCGCACTTAAGCCCGAGGAAGTTCGCAAGGAGCTGGAAGCGACCGATGCCGTGCTCGGCAATTCGAAGGCAGTGCGCGAATTCGTGCTCGCTGCCGCCCAGCGCATTGGACTCCAGATTGCCGCCGATCGGCGCGCGGGCGCGTTCCGCGTTGCGGTCAGCCCGCAGGCGCTCGCGACGGTGCCGGACGCGGTGCGCTTCGCGCTGCCTTCCTCCAAGTCGGGGCATTGGCTGGTCAGCTTTGATTCTCCGACTCCCGAGGGCTGTGAGTATCTCGGGCGCAACCACCGTTTTGTCGCCGAGCTGGCACGCTTTCTCATGGAGCAGGCGCTTACCAAGCACGGTGCGGCGGCGGCTACCCGCTGTGGTGTGATTCGCACACGGGGGATCACTCAGCTCACAACCGTACTTCTGCTCCGCGTGCGCTACCTGATTGAGCAGCCGAGGCGCGCGCCGCTGCTTTCAGAGGAAGTGCTGGTCATGGCGCATCGGCCTGGCAAGAACGCGCAGCTGTGGCTGGACGAGGGCGAAGCCTTGAGTCTTCTCGCCGAAGCCAAGCCCGACGCGACCGTGCCGATGCCCGAAAAGCGCCAGCTCATCGCGACTGCGCTTGCGCGCTGGCCGGCGCTGGAAGCCGAGATTGGCGTACGCATCGGCGAGCGCGCCGCAGTGCTCGAAGGCACCCACAAGCGCGTGCGGCAAGCTGTTTCCATGCGCGTACGGGAGCTCTCGGTCAAACCGCAATTGCCGCCGGATCTTCTGGGCATCCTCGTCTTGCAGCCGATGCCCTGATGGCCGCGTTTCCCGCCACCCGCATCGAAGGCGGCCTGTTCGGGCCGGACATACTCGATCAACTGCTCGCCGCCGAGCTCGCCGGCCAGAAAGCCGCCGACTTCGGGCTCGATGCGCGCCGCAATCTCACCGACGAAATCGCTGCCGCGTTCGCTGACGCGCGGGCGTTGTGGGGTGTATTCCAGCACCGCCTTCAGCGCCTGCCGGAGGACGATCTGGCGACCACTGTCACCCGCGACGCGTGGATGATCCCGTTCCTCGGGCTGCTTGGCTACGAGGCGCGCTTCAATGCGCGCGCACGCGAGGTGGACGGTCTCAGCTTCGCCATCTCTCACCGTACGGGTGAAGCCGAAGAATCGTCCCCCGTCCACATCGTCGGAGCGAGGCAGGAGCTTGGGCGCGTCCCGGCCTCCGGCCGTCCGCGCCTTGCACCGCATTCGCTCGTTCAGGAATACCTCAACCGGACCGAGTACCTCTGGGGCGTGGTCGCCAATGGGCTAACCCTGCGCCTGCTGCGCAACTCGACCTTCGTGCGCCGCCAGGCTTACGTCGAATTCGACCTCGCGGCGATCTTTGACGAGCAGCGTTTCCAGGACTTCGCCGTCCTCTATCGGCTGCTGCACCGCACGCGCCTGCCGCGCGGTCCTGGGGACGCGAACCAGTGCCTCCTCGAGCAGTACTACCTGCGCTCGATCGATCAGGGCGGCCGCGTACGCGAGCACCTTCGCGAAGGGGTCGAAGAGTGCATCAAGCAACTCGGCAATGGTTTCCTGAAACTCCTCGCGAACGAGGATCTGCGCCTGCGCGCAGCGCCGGACTCCACTGCCGCCAACCGCATCTCGCCGGGCGACCTCTACCGCCAGTTGCTGCGGCTGGTGTATCGGTTTCTGTTCCTTCTCGTCTCCGAAGAGCGGCGCCTCGTCAGCACCGATCCCGTCTATCACGAGCACTACAGCATTGCCCGCCTGCGCCGCATCCTGGACAGCCGCGCTGCGTACACGGAGGACGACGATCTGTGGCAAGGCCTGCGCGTGCTCTGGAAAGTCCTCTGCGATGAACGACTCGCCACATTCCTGCGCGTCGCGCCCTTGAACGGCGAGCTGTTCTCGGCTCTCGATATCGACGCGTGCACAATTTCCAACCGCGACCTGCTGGAAGCCTTTTCCCGCCTCGCCTGGTATCAGGAGAGTCCTTCCAGCCCTCGACGGCGGGTGAACTACGCCGCACTAGATGTCGAAGAATTGGGTTCGGTCTACGAGAGCTTGCTTGAGTTTCACCCGGCCGTTGATGCCGATGGCGCCGGACGCCTTGAGTTTCGTCTGATATTCGGCTCAGAGCGCAAGACAACGGGTTCCTACTACACGCCGCCGCAGTTGGTGAACGAACTGGTCCAGTCTGCCCTTGAACCCGTGATTTGCGAAAAGCTCGCGGCAAACCCCAACGCCCGCGAGAAGGCTCTTCTTTCTATTCGAGTTTGCGATCCCGCCTGCGGCTCCGGGCATTTTCTTCTTGCGGCCGCTCGTCGCCTTGGAAAGGAGCTCGCCCGGATTCGATCTGGCGAGGACGAACCGGCGCCCGAACGCGTACGTGAGGCGACGCGAGACGTAATCTCCCATTGCATCTACGGGGTCGACCGAAATCCCCTGGCGGTTGACCTCTGCCGGGTGGCGCTGTGGCTCGAAAGTCACACCGGGGCCAAGCCGCTCACCTTTCTCGATCACCGAATCCGCGGCGGCGACTCATTGGTAGGTGTGTTCGATCTCGCTGTGCTCGCGCGCGGCATTCCAGACAAGGCCTTCGAGCCGCTGGAAGGCGACGACAAAGCCGTTGCGCGAGACACCATGCGACGCAACCGCGAGGAAGTGCGTGGCCAACAGGGGCTGTTCACCTGGGACTCACGCGAGGCGCTCGAGCGTCTCGGTAGCGGTGCGCACGGTTTAGATTCGATAGGTGACGACACACCCGACGACGTACGCGAAAAGAAGCGCCGTTTCGAGGCCGCGCATCGCGACGCGACATGGTTGCGCCAAAGAGAAGCCTGCGATCTATGGACCGCGGCCTTTTTTCAGCCACTCAATCCTGGCATCCCAGTCATCACAAGCGGCGCCGTGATCGATCGTCTTTCGGAACGAGCGTCGGATCCTCGGCTGTCAGCGCTTGCTTGGGCGATAGCCGAGCGTGAGCGATTTTTCCATTGGCCCGTGGAATTTCCGGACGTCTTTCAGGGCGGCGGCTTCGATGTAATCCTTTCGAACCCGCCGTGGGAGCATGTCGAGCTGAAAGAGCAGGAGTACTTTGCTGCGCGTGATGCGCGTATCGCCACGGCGCCTACCAAGGCAGCGCGCACTAGGCTCATCACGGAGCTAAAGGAGCAAAGACCGGCGCTCTTTCAGGAATATATTGAACATCTACGCAGTTTCGATGGCGCGCGTCTATTTATGGCCCAATCCGGCCGCTATCCGTTGAGCGGCCGTGGTCGAATCAATACGTACGCAGTGTTTTCCGAATTTGCCTCTCTCGCAACAAATCAGCATGGCAGATCCGGCCTCGTCGTTCCAACCGGCATTGCCACAGACGACACTACTAAGCTCTTTTTCAGCGCGCTTGTGCGAGCAGGGCGACTTGTAGACCTAGTCGGCTTTGAAAACGAGGAGTTCATATTCCCGGCTGTCCACCACGCTTTCAAGTTCTGCAAGATCACGATAGGTGCTATGGCTAAGCCTGTAGAGCGAAGCCGAATCGCTTTCTACCTTCGAAAATTTGCCGACCTTACTGATAAAGGCCGCTTCTTTGAGCTTGAGAAATCAGATTTCATCTTGCTCAACCCCAATACCGGAAATTGTCCAATCTTTCGAGCAGAGGCAGACGCTGAACTTACAAAGGCGATCTACCGCCGTATCCCCGTGCTATGGCGAGATGGACAAGATGGGCAACCGGAGAAGAACCCTTGGCGTATCAAGTTCTCACAGGGGCTATTCAACATGTCATCCGATTCTCATCACTTCCGCAACGAAGCAGAGTTGTTGGCAGATGGCTATCGCCAGGAAGGGAATGTTTTTGTTAGTTCGTATGACCGGTACCTGCCATTGTTCGAAGCCAAAATGCTTCATCAGTTTGATCATCGATTTTCTACTTATGAAGATGCTACAGAGCAACAAATTAGTGTTGGCATTCTTCCGCAGGTGCCGCTGGGTCGAAAACGAGATTCGTCATTTGTCGTCCAGCCTCGATATTGGGTGCGTGAGGAAGTACTAGAGTCTGCAATCCCGAAGTACCCGGAGCCATTGGCAGTGGCGCTTCGGCTTCAGCACAAGCCGAGCATCCAGCGCGTACTTGCTATGTGGGCTGCGAGCGTGCTGACGATGCAAGGTACAAAGAAAGAGGCGAAACGGCTCTTGGACTCAGTGCTTCCGTTGCCAATTGAGCGGGAGGTCGCAAAGGCGTTTGGTGAAGGCTCCGAGGCTGACCACATGTTGGCGCTAGGTTCGGATTTCCCACTCAGTGATATTGACGTACGTCGCATCGAGGCTGAAATCGAAACACCCGAGCCTCTTGCGAGGGAACTTGTAGAGCGATTCAGTCCAAAGTGGTTTCTTGGATGGAGGGATATCACCAACTCTACGAATGAGCGGACGACTATTGCCTCGGTCACGCCCCGCGTAGCTATTGGCCATACTTTTTCTCTCGCCTTTTCCCGAGGCGTGCCTGCTTCGAGACGAATTTGTCTCTTGGCAAACTTGAATAGCTTTGTAGCCGACTACGTTGCTCGCCAGAAAGTTGGCGGTATGCACATTACATACAATCTGCTGAAACAGTTTCCGATGTTTCCTCAAGACGTATGGTGCGACCAGACGATAAGGCGCACTTCGCTCGCTCAGGGGTGGTTCATCGACCGCTTGGCTGAGCTTTTGTGAGAAGTGGCCCCACTCGTTAAGACAGTTCCGAGGGGTTTCTTAGGTGCAATCCCAGCGGGTTGAGGGTTATCCACGGTGGCGCGCGTG
>MEQX01000100.1:0-582 GCA_001770415.1 Betaproteobacteria bacterium RIFCSPLOWO2_02_FULL_63_19
CTCTCGATCGTTTCAATGATGCTGGGCGGCGCCTTCGACCGGCTGCCGAAGTCGCTGCGGATCTGCTTTGCCCACGGGGGCGGCAGCTTCGCCTTCCTGCTCGGGCGCCTCGAAAACGCCTGGCACAACCGCGACGTCGCGCGTGGCGCGTCCAGATTTCCGCCCAGCCACTATCTGGACCGCTTCAGCGTCGACTCGGCCGTATTCGACGAGCGCGCGCTGCGGCTGCTGGTCGATGTCATGGGTGAGGAGCGGGTCATGCTCGGCTCGGACTATCCTTTCCCGCTGGGCGAGCTGAGCGTGGGCAAGCTCGTGCGCAATTCGCGTTCACTCAGCGACGCCCAGCGCGCCAAGATTCTCGGCGGCAACGCCGATCGGTTTTTCGGGTTGTCGACGGTCCTTGCCCATTCCGGCTGAACCGCGCACGCGCTTCGACGCGACGGCCAGGCATTTCGCTTTCGCGCCATCGATTGCCGGAACCAAACTGCTGTGCTTGCCTTGAAGTCCATAATCTCCCGATTTCGGGAAGTTGCAACTTCGCAACATCCCGAAATCGGGAGACATATATAAACCCACTCTTCG
>MEQX01000100.1:688-22907 GCA_001770415.1 Betaproteobacteria bacterium RIFCSPLOWO2_02_FULL_63_19
GAACTGGCCAGCAAATTCGCGACCGAAAAGGAGACGCCCTATACCCGCTGGGTAAGAGACGAGGGCCTGGAAATCATTGGCGCGCACTATGTTCCCAACCTGCACACGGTCGATCTCAAGCCCTGGCCGCGGCGGGGCGGGCGCGGCGTCTACATCAACCACGAGGCATCGCGCACGTCCAACGATTGCTATGTGTGCGAGATCCCGGAGGGCCAGAAGCTTGCGCCGCAGCGCCAGTTGTTCGAGGAAATGATCATGGTGCTCGACGGCCGCGGTTCGACCACGGTCTGGAACGATGCGGGCCAGCGCATCACCTTCGAATGGAAGGCGGGCGCGCTGTTCGCAATACCGCTGAACACATGGCACCAGCACTTCAACGGTTCAGGCAGAGAGCCGGCGCGGTTCGTCGCGGTCACCAATGCGCCGCCGGTGATCAACCTGTACGAGGACGTCGACTTCGTCTTCAACACCCGACACGATTTCAAGAATCGTTTTTCCGGCGAGCCCGATTATTTCGCCAACAAGGGCGAGCAGAAGGGGCTGCTGCTGGTGACCAATTTCGTCGCCGACGCGGTCAACCTGCCGCTGATCAGCGCGAAGGAGCGCGGCGCAGGCGGCGGGCATATCCGTTTCAACCTTGCCCGGGGTTCGATGAACAGTCACATTTCCCAGTTCCCGGTCGGTACCTACAAGAAGGCGCATTGCCACGGTCCGGGGGCGCACGTGATCATCCTCAGCGGCGAGGGTTACAGCATGATGTGGCCCGAGGGCGAGGAACCGCGGCGCTACGACTGGCAGGTGGGATCGATGATCGTGCCGCCCAACCTATGGTTCCACCAGCACTTCAACACCGGTACGACCCCGGCCCGCTACCTGGCGTTCAAACACGAGACGGTCTCGATCCGCAACGCGCAGGGCGTGCCGAAGGCCTGGATCAGCCGGCGGGTCGGCGGCGACCAGATCGACTACGCGGACGAGGCGCCGGTCGTCAGGACGACATTCGCTCAGGAACTGGCCAAGCGGGGTCTGGAGCCGCGCATGGACAAGGCCTATGAGGCGGAACTCGCCGACCTGCCGCCGAAGCTTGTGGCGTAGACGCAACAGGACGTGAATGGTTCTTGACATGTTCAGGCGGCAGTTGATAGCCTCGCCGCAAGTTGTTCTATTATAAGGTTTATTGTTCTGCATAGCGGAACACAGAGCGCTCGCGGCACGGGCGCCGGCGGCGATCCAGTCTCGCGGATCAATAAGAATGAGAGGAGAGAACAAGATGTTTCAGAAGAAAGTACTCGCAGTTGCGGTGGCGGGCGCGCTTGGCGCCGGCGCGGCAGGGATTGTGTCTGCCCAGACGACCTATGGCGGCGTCACCATATCGGGGCGTCTGTACCCGGAATTTGCGGTCCAGAAGACCACAGGCGCGACGGCAGCCGGCGCGAGTTCGAGCACGCTGGGCAGAGCGCCGACGGGCGTCGACCTCAGGAGCCGCAATTCGGTCGATGCGTCGAACTCGCGGATCCGATTCAGTGGTCGCGAGAAACTGGGTAGTGGCCTGACGGCACTGTGGCGAATCGAGACCACGGTGGCGCTCGACAATCCCGAGGTGGATGGATCACCCTATGCGAACCGTGACTCGTACGTCGGACTGCGCGGTTCGTTCGGGACCGTGCGACTGGGCAACCTGACGACGGTATTCAAGGATCTCGGTGATCCGTTGGGGATCCTCGGGGTCTCCAGTGGCAACTTCGTTGCGCTTAGCAACATTACGTCCTCCCGTGTGTCGTTCAGCAGGAACAGCGCGGGCAGCTTCCATCTACGCAAGTCGAATTCGGTTCGCTATGACACGCCAAGGTTCAGCGGACTTCAATTGAGCGTCGCGTATAGCCCGGACGAAGTCAAGGACGGCAGCCTCGATGCCGACCTCTGGTCGATGGGCGCGGAATACAAGCGCGGGCCGTGGGAATTTGGGCTCGCGCATGAGATTCACAACGACTATTTTGCGGGCTCGAACGGGCTTAATACCAACGGCGGCGCGGCAAGGGCGCTCGCGAATGCGCGCGACGGCTCGGACGGCGTGCACTCCAAGGACACTGGAACCCGGGCGACGGTGGTATATCGCGTTGGGGGAACGGCACTTCAGGCGAACTACGGCGTGGTCGAGTTTGATGAATCGGGTGCGCCTGCGGGCAAGTTTGAGAACTACGATAACAAGCGCTGGTCGGTGACCTGGCAACAGAAGTGGAAGGGCACCCCGTGGCGTACGACGCTGGCCTATGGCAACTCCTCGGCGGGCAGCTGCTCGATCGCCGGCGGCGTCGCGTGCACGACCAAGGGACTCGACGGCAACATGATCGTTCTGGCGACGGACTATTCGTTCTCCAAGCGCACCGCACTGTTCGCGGCATACGCGCGAATTAACAACGGCGAAGCGGCGCTTTACAGGAACCTGCAGAACGCCAGTTCGAGCTCGCTTGCGCCGGGCGCCGACATCGTCACCTGGGCGGCCGGCATCCGCCACAATTTCTGAGCGTCCATTCAATGACAAAACGGCAGCGCATCGACGCTGCCGTTTTTTTTCGTCTGCTCAGACGCGCATGCAGCAGGCGACGCGCGCTCGTAACCGGGCTTCCCGGCTTGACAGCATCGAGCAGTATTGGTATTGGTAGCGCCTCGTTATCTGTTCTGTTGACGGGATCATAGTTCCGTATAAAAGAACACCTTCGAGACCCCCGCGGGCCTCCCGAGAGTACTGTCCATGAAAGGAGTAGCCATGCCACGTTCCACGTTCGCTCGCGCCGCCCGGCTTGTGCTGGCCTGCATTCTGGTCTTGCCGGGCGCCGTACTCGCCCAGGGCACGGCGAAGCCGAGCGACATCTACATGTACAAGGGCACCGACCGCGACAAGCGGCTGCTCGAAGGCGCGCGCAAGGAAGGCACGGTCGTGCTTTACACGTCGCTCAACCTGAAGGATTCGGTTCCGATCACCAAGGCGTTCGAAAAGAAATACCCCGGGGTCAAGGTTTCCATATGGCGCGCGAGCAGCGAGAAGGTCGTGCAGCGGGCCCTGACCGAGGCACGCGCCGGGCGATTCACTCCGGACGTGTTCGAGACCAATGGCCCGGAAATGGAAATCTTCTCCCGGGAAAAGTTGCTCGATCCGTACTACAGTCCTGCCTTCAAGGACCTGCCGCCCGAGGCGTTCCCGAATCACCGCCACTGGGTCGCCGACCGATTCAATTTTTTCGTGCTCGGCTACAACACGAACCTGGTCAAGCCCGACGAAGTGCCCAACTCGTACGCCGACCTGCTCAATCCGCGCTGGGCCGGCAAGGTCGGTCTGGAGGCGAGCGACGTCGATTGGTTCGGCTCGGTGGTCAAGGGCATGGGCGAGGAGAAAGGGCTCGCGTACTTTCGCAAGCTTGCCGCGACGCGTCCGCAACTGCGCACCGGGCATACGCTCATCGCGGAGCTGCTGGCCTCGGGAGAAATCCCGCTGGTCGCTACCGTGTATAACCACAACGTCGAGCGCCTCACCAAGAAGGGGGCTCCGGTCAAATGGAAGCCGCTGCAGCCGGCCTTCGGCAGGCCGAACGGCATCGGCGTTGCGAAGCACGCGCCGCATCCGCATGCAGGTCTGCTGTTCGTGGATTTCATGCTGTCGCGCGACGGCCAGAAGCTGATCAAGAAGCGCAATCGCGTGCCTTCGAGCAACGCTGTCGACAGCCCGCTGAATAAGTTCAAGTATCAGATGATCGAACCGGCAACCGTGCTGGACGAATCAGAGAAGTGGGAAAAACTTTGGTCCGAGTTGTTCTTAAAGGGCGAAAAACTCAAGAAGGAGAAGGAATGAAAAATCGAAGCAGCATTCTAGTCGGCGCGCTGCTGGCATCGACGGGAATCACGTTGGCGATTGCTCCCGCGTATGCGCAGGCGCAGGCCGACAGCTCGAAGATCGCGCAGATGCAGGGCGCGGACCGCCAGCAGCGTCTGGTCGAAGGTGCCAGGAAGGAAGGCGAACTGACCCTCTACACGTCGGCGCCGGTCGACGACGTGGCGGTGCTCACGCGGGCGTTCGAGAAGAAATACGGCGTCAAGGTCAAAGTATGGCGAGCGGGCTCCGAGAAGGTGATGCAGCGCACTGTCACCGAGGCGCGGGCCGGACGTTTCGATGTCGATATCGTCGACACCAACGGACCCGAAATGGAGGCGTTGCACCGCGAGAAACTGCTGGTTGCGGTGAAATCGCCCCATCTTGGCGACCTTATTCCCCAGGCGATCCAGCCGCACGGGGAATGGGTAGGCTCGCGGATCAACATTTTCGCCGCGGCGTACAACACCAAGGCCGTAACGAAAGAGGATCTGCCCAAGACCTATGACGATCTGCTCGATCCGAAGTGGAAGGGCAAACTCGGCATCGAGGCGGAGGATTTCGACTGGTTCGCCGGGGTGCTGGGCGAAATCGGCGAAGCCAAGGGCGTCAAGCTGTTCCACGACATCGTCGCGAAGAACGGAATATCCGTCCGCAAGGGGCACACGCTGCTCACCAATCTGGTGGCCTCCGGCGAGGTGCCGCTTGCACTGACGATCTACAACTACAAGGCCGAGCAGCTCAAGAGGAAGGGCGCACCGATCGACTGGTTCATCTTCGCGCCGGCGATCGCACGCCCCAACGGCGCGGGCATGCTGCGGCGCGCACCGCACCCGCATGCGGCCGTGCTGTACTTCGACTTCACGTTCTCGGATGCCCAGGCGATCCTGCTCAAGCGCAACTTCGTCCCCACCAGCCGCAAGGTCAAGACCGTGCTGAATCAGATGCCGCTCAAGTTCATCGATCCCGCCGTGATCCTCGATCAGGAAGCGAAGTGGAACAGGCTGTACCAGGACACCATCATCAAGCAGGCGAGGTAAGCTTGGCTGTCGCGCGAGGCGGCCGCCCGCGGAGCGGCGCCTCGCACCACGTCGTCAGAGCGAGAGGACAGTTTCATGGGCAGCGAGTCGCATTACAACAGCAAGAAGGACCGGGTGTTCGTGCGCGCCATCGCCGGCCCGTACAATCTCAAGGACGAACTGACCCGCCTGCGTTCGATGCCGCGGGTCATCAAGGGCAAGGAAATGAAGTTCCAGGACGGCCCGCAGTCCTTCAGCAAGCATTTTGTCGAGCCGGTGGACGGTCTTACGCAGACGCTGCATATCCATCTTGAAGAGTACGCACCGGGAGGAAGAACGCAGAAGCATGGCCATGTGAACGAGGCCGCGTTCTACATCCTGGACGGAAAAGGCTACGAGATCCACGACGGCGTACGCTACGATTGGCAGGCCGGTGACGTCGCGATCGTGCATATGAACTGCGTGCACCAGCACTTCAACGCCGACCCGGCAAAGCCCGCGCGCGCGCTGGTCATGAAGCCCAAACCGTTGATGATGTTCATGAACATGCTGTTCCAGCAATCGGTGATCCCGCGTCCGAAGGAACCCGCACCGGGCGGCGTCGGCTTCGAGCCGCGCCACGATGAAGACGACTACAACCACTGAGGTGAAGGCGGGGCGGGTCCGCCGCGTGACTCAAGCGCGCGTGGTTCCGGGCGCCGTGGACAGCCTGCGAAGCAGCAGCACCAGCAAGACCAGTGCGATACCTACCGCGGTCGATTTCCATTCAGGGAAGCCGATCAGCAGCCCGGCCAAGAACAGCACGGGTCGCGCCCATGTGCGCAGCCGCCCGAATCCCATGAGGACGCCTTCCGAAGCCCCCGCGATGATGACGATCGCAACGATATTGAGTGTCAGCCAGATCGCGGTTCGGTAAAGCGACCCCTGCAGAATGAGTGCAGGTTCGAACAGAAAGAATATCGGGATGAAATACAGCACGACGCCGAGCCGCGCCGCAGTCATGCTGGTAGCGATCGGATCCGCACCGCTGATGCGCGACGCGAGGAAAGCCGCCAGCGCGACCGGTGGCGTGATGGCCGCCAAGGTCGCGTAGTAGGCGATGAACAGATGCACGGCAAGGGTGTTCAGCCCTGCAGCCTGCTCGATCGCCGGGGCGAATGTCAGTGCCAGCATGAGATACGCCGCAACGATCATGCCGAGCATGCCGAAGATCATGCACACGATGATGCCGATGGCGAGAATCGGAATCACGCTGGAACCGCCCATCTGTACCAGTGCGCCGGCGATCGATGGCGCGACGCCGGTAGCCATCAGTCCGCCGAGGATGAAACTCGTCGGCAGCAGCAGTGCCGTGGTCTCGGCCAGCAGCTTGCCGGTCTCGAAGACTATTTCCTTGGCGCGTCGCCAGCCGATGCGCAGTTCCTTCTTGACCAAGGTGAGCGCGATCAGCAGTCCCGACGCATAGAAGGGCGCGAGCCGCTCCCAGCTCATGTAGACAAGGCCCCATACCAGGAAGAAGAGGACCAGCAGAAACGGCCAGCCTTCGGCCAGCGCTTCCCTCATCGAGGGCAGCTTCTCCTGCTGCGCGCCAACCATGTTATTTCGCGATGCGTACCCATCGACGTGACAGTACAGCCCGAAATAGAACAGCACACTGGGGATGATCGCCGCCTTCACGATCACCCCGTATTCCGTGTTGGTGAAATCAGCCATGATGAACGCAACCGCGCCCATCACCGGAGGCATCAGCATCCCGCCGGTTGAGGCGCAAGCCTCCAGCGCGCCCGCATAGTGCGGCGGAAAGCCGGCCCGTATCATGCTCGGAATGGTCACTGAACCCGTGCTGACGACGTTTCCGAAGATGCTTCCGCTCAGGCTGCCGAAAAAGCCGCTCGCCAGCACCGCGACCTTGGCCGGACCGCCGCGCGCCTTGCCCATTATCGCCATCGCGAGTTTCAGGAAGAAGTCCGCGGCGCCGGTGGCCACGAGCAGCGCCGCGAGGATCAGAAATCCGATGATCACCTCGCCCACCACCCGCGTGACAACCCCCAGCAGTGCATCGCTCGAGTACACGTTGAAGGCGAGCGTGCGCGCGAGCGTAGCGGGCGGCCCCCAGAGTACTCCCGGCATGTGCTGCGCGAACACCGGGTACAGTCCCAGCACCAGAACGATGGCGAGGAATATGTTGCCACCGGAACGGCGCGCCGCCTCCAGAATCACGATAAAGAGCGCCGCAGCGACCACCAACTGCCAGGTTTCTGTGACCGGAACCCAGGTCTCGTAGACGAGGGCGGGCGACTTGTACGCCATGAACAGCGCAAGACCGAGCGCAGTCAGCGCCGGGCCGTAGCTCAGCCAGGTAACCCCCTTTTCGTGCTTGTGCGCCGGCAGGAACAGCAGGGCGAGCGGGAGGTAGAACGCCATCAGCAGGAAGTAATAGGTGACGTCGAGCAAAGACACCACGCCGAAGATGTAGACCACTGCAAGTGCCAGGCCGCAGGCCGACATCGCGAGCACAAGCGCGCGGATCGCCGCGGGCATGCCCGCGTAGCGCGTGGACGCTCCGGCGACGAATTTCGCGGGAAGCGCGTCCGCGACGCCCGGCGCAGGCGCTGTCGAGAGGCCGTTAGCGCTCAATTAAGCGCCAGCACTTCCTCCGCAAACGGCTTGCTGACGCCGCTCGCGGCGCGGAACTCCATCCAGAACGACTTCCACTTCGCGTTTCCGGGTTCGATCGAGATGCCCTTATTATCGGCCGCGGCCATGGCATCCTTGTAGGTCTTCTCGTACTTCTTTGCGAGCTTCACCAGCTGGTCCTGGCGCTTCTGGTAAGCGTCCTTCCACTTCCCTTTTTCCTTCAGGTATCGGATGGTGCCCTCGTGCAGCGGCTGCAGCGCCGCGGTGTCGAGGAACAGCACCAGATTGGCGATGCTCAGCATGTGCGCGTGGGTGAAGTCGCCTTTGTAGCTGGCGTAGTTCTCATCGAGCCACTTGACGAGCTGGTAGACAAATTCGGGATCCTCGCTCGCCTTCACGTGGTTGGCCTGAAACGCATGATCCATGCGGATGCCAATGGCTGACTTCACGCCCGCGACGGTTTTCTGGGTAACGTAGCCAGCCATGAATTTGCGGTAACGGTCGTAGGCCGCGGGATCCGCCTGCCGCGGCGGCAGCTCGAGCCAGCGCAGTCCCTTCGGCGTCGCCTCGGCCTTATACGAGGGCCCCGAAATCGGGGAAGTAAATGTTACCTCGACCCGGCCCTCCGCCAGCACCGCCGTATTGGCGCCGTAACTACCGATGGCCACCAGGTCGACATCGGTGTGGCGCAGGTTGCGATACGCCAGCAGCGCCTCGATCCCGGCGACCAGGAACGAAGAACTCTTTGCATACGCGATTCGCGTACCCTTAGCGATGTCGTTGATGGATTTGATCCTGGAATCGCCCTGCACCGCGTACCCCCAGGGCGTGACCATGTTCATGTGGATCAGACGCGTGTCGGTCGGACCGGCCGTCCTGGTCGCGTATCCCTGCACCGCGTCCATCTGGTCGAAATAGTCCGACGCCTGCACCAGCGTCAGACGCCCCTCGCCGGTATTGAGCCACGCGGCACGCGCGAATCCATTCGGGGCAGGAAGAACTGCTACCTTCGCACCGGTCGCGGCCTGGAACTTGGATGTCCACGCGACCGCCAGCGAGTGGTTCGCCGTGCCCACTACCGGTGTCACGACATTGAAGGTTTTCGGCCACATGTACTTGCCCGCCTGGGCAAGCGCACTCCGGAGCGTTCCTGCCAGCAGCATGCCGCCCCCCAGTGCCGCGGCGACCATGTAACGCAGGCTTTCCCGCTTCTTGAAATTGAGTTCTTCGTCGCGCCGTTTGGAAACCGAATTCATGTTTCGCTCCTCGTCTTGATGATGAATCCGCAGCCCGGCTCATTTCCCGGCTGCATTCTTGGTGACTTCGACGACACCATTGTTCGCATCCACTTTGACCCAATCGCCGCTGGCGATGACACGCAGCGGGTCCTGATCGAAATCGGTCAGCGCAGGGGCGTGGGTAACTACCGCCCCCAGCGCGATCTTGGTCATTGCAGCCGGCCCGACCAGCGTCCGGTGAGCGCCGCCTGGATGCATTCGGCGCTGGTGCCGAACCAAGCCTGCACGCCCATGATAGCCGGCAGGTAATGTGCCTGCTTGGCCGAGTCCACTGCGGCGACTTTCGTGCCTTTGGGCATTACCCGGCCAAAGGCCGAACAGGTATCGGTCATCAGGTGCCCACCGGCTTCGGTGATGATCCTGGTGTAGCCGTTCCTGTCGGCGACTTCTTTGATCGCGCTTGGCGTGAAGATCCACAAGCAGGTATCGGCGTGTACGCGCTGGCCCTCGATCAGCTGACACACCTCCCAGATCTGCTCGAGCGAGTAATGCGGACATCCGAGCATGACGTAGTCGACACGGCGCTCGCGCGCCGTCGAGTTCACCCGCTCGTAGGCCAGTCGTCGTTCCGCAGGTCCGTATCCGAGCGCCGCCATCGGTTTGCGCCCGCCGAAGGCTTCCTTCATGTCGCTGGCCTCTGGTGTCACGCCGATCACGTGATACATCTCGACGCCGCCCGAGGAAGAAGCTGCCGCGCCGAAATGCTTGAGCCGCGCAAGGTTGGGCACGTAGCGGATGCCGTTGAGCACGGGAATCCGGTCTTGCACCATTTCGCCCACGTAGTAGCCCAACAGTCCCCAGTCCGCGGTGTCCCGGACGTCGATTTCAACCTCGATCAGATGGGTGCCGAGACGGTTTTGGTCCAGATGGTAGCCCCAGTAGGGGATCTTGCCGGTGAGCATCGCGGCGCCGGCACTCTCGCGTCCCTCGGCGTTGGTGCGCCCGCCAAGAACCGAGTTGCAGTAGATGACGGCGGAGGACTCCATCCAGGCACAGTGCTCGCCTTTTACCGGCACGTTGCCGACCTGGTACGGGGTGCACGTATTGAGCATCTGCAGGCCCAACCCACCGAGATAGGCCTGTCCGTTGCGGTAAAGCTGCACCAGTTCGTGCGCAACGTTCTGCTCCGCGGCGTGCGCAGGGTCCAGGCCCTGCTGCAGGTGAGAGGTGTAGGCCCTGACCTTGGGGATTTTCACGACCTCGGCACTGTCCAGACTGAATTCAGAGAACACCGCATCGAGACCGCCGGGATGCTGCGCTGCGAAGTCGCGCAGGAACGGAGTGGTCGCGCCCGCTGTCGCGCAGACATTGTTCGTATCGACCAGGCGCTCGGCGCCCAGCGCTTCCCCGTAGCGCAGCAGCAGATCCATCGCCTTCTGCCTGGCCGGCCCTTCCTTGCCGTCCAGCATGCGCTGTTCGTCCACGGCCAGCTTCACCGGATCATCGTCCGCTCAGGCCCACTGCCGGGACCGCGCTCGCGGACGCATCGGCGACGCCGAGAAAAGCCCCCGCCGCCGCGAGCCGCTGCTGCAACCCCGGGACGTCGATCGCGCGCGGCGCCACGCCCGAGGCGAGCGCCATGTCGGCGGCAGTGCCGGCGGCCTGCCCCATGACATAGCACGGGCCTGTCACGCGCGCCGAAGACTGTCCATCGTGGGTCATCGAGGCGCAGCGGCCGGCGACAAACAGGTTGTCGATGCCGCGCGGTACGATCATCCGATAAGGCATCTGGTTATAGCCGCGGGACTCGGGAATCTTCGGGAACTTGATCGACACGTTGCCGGCAATGTGCGCCTCCACCGGCCAGCCGTTGACGCCGATGCTGTCGGGGAAACCGGCGCATTCCAGGATATCGCTCTCGCTCAACACATACTCGCCGAGCACGCGTCGCGTCGCCCGTATCCCGAGCTGTGGCGCGATCTCGACGATGTAGGCCCGATCGAACCCGGGCGTCGTGCTGCGGATGAACTCGAACACCTCCCAGCATTGACGACGGCCCTCGATCTCGCCATAGCTCATCTGCTCGACGTCGATGCCGCTCACGGCCGAGCCGTCGGGGTTCTTGACCTGCGTGAGGTTGGCGCGCCACTCGATCGGATTCTTCTGCGGGCGCACGATGGCGCCTTTGCGCGGGAAGCGCCGTCCTTGCCGCTCCGCCTCGTCCATGAGTTTCGGTATCGTCTCCCAGGCGCGCCCGGCCTTGAGGGGATCGACGCCATTGATGCGGAACATGGTCGTGGGATAGATCATATTCCCGGCATCGTCGCCGATTGCGTACGGCACGCCGGCCCAGGCGGCGAGATCGCCGTCGCCCGAGCAGTCGATGAACATCCGCCCGCGAATCGCCGCGCGCCCGGACTTGCTCTCGATGAGCAGCGTGTCGATCTCGTGCTCGGAGCGCTTCAGCGCGCCGACCGCGAAGACGTGGAACAATACTTTTACTCCGGCTCCAACGAGCAGCTCGTCGGCGGCGATCTTGTATGCGGAAATGTCGTAGGCCTGCGCCTTGATCTTGTTCGCGAATGACAGGTGCGCCTCATTGAGGCCGCCCATATGTTCGAGCCGGGCGAGAATGTCATCGGCGATGCCGTGAACCACCTGCCGGATGTCGCCGTGTACATTCGCGTGCAGTCCACAGAAGGTACTCAGCCCGGCGGCGGTGCCAGCCCCGCCGAGAAAGCCGTAGCGTTCGACCAGTATCGTCGAGCGGCCGGCGCGCCCGGCCGCGATCGCAGCGGTGATCCCGGCCGGGCCGCCGCCCAGGACCACGACCTCGTACTCGCCAAAAACAGGCGTGTTGCGACCCGGTTCCACAATCGCACTCGTCGTCGCGGTCATCGCCGCACCTCCTGGGCAGAGTCTTGCGCATTCTGGAAACGGCATTTTGAAATGCTGAAATGCCGCCGAGAATCTTACCTTATGTCCACATGCGACGGTTGTCGGGAACCACGGCGCGGATGGCGCAGATTCAATTGTTTCGGCCACGGCGGCGAAGGGCAACCCGCCGGTAGCGCGTACCGATCCGGTTTGCCTGCCCGTGTTTCGGCATCGACCTCACCCTCGCCTGGCTATCTCCACCGCCTTGAGGTGATCGTTCAATATTTGCGGCAGCTGCTCCGGCGGGGTGCGACCGAAGCCGCAATAAGCGGCCAGGCCAAAATCGGGAATCGCGCTGCGCGCGGCGTCGATGCGCCGTGCGAGACTATCCATGCTGTGGATCATGCCCATGTAGATGCGCGCATCGCCCGTTTGAAGCTGCTTGAATGGCGCGTAATACCCGGCATCAGCCCGATCGAGCGCCGGTATGTGCACCCAGTCCGTCTTGCGGCCGGCCGCCGCAACCGAGGCGTTGATCAATTCCACCAAGCGGCCAAAATCGGGCGGCGTAAACGACGGCCAGCCGCCGAACGTGCCAAAACAGAAATGAAACCCCAAGGCCACGCCCGGCGGCAATAGCGCCGTCAGCCGCCTGATGGGCGCTGTGTGCGTTTCGATCCTGCTTTCGCTTTCCGGCACGCCGCGTCCGCCATAGACCGCGGCGGTCTCCCACGCGCAGTCCCACTGTATCGCAAGGTCTTGCGCCGGAATGCGCCGCGTGATGACGGCCAACTCCGCCGCCAGCGCGGCCTCAAAGCCGGGGCGAATCTTGTCGATGTCCCCCGGCTCGGGGAAGTACATCGTCCGCACCACGCTATTGACCATGGGAATGGAAATCTGAAAGCGCAAATCGCGCGGCAGCACGCCGTTTTCCCGCAGCGTCCTGAAAACGAAGTAGGACGCGGTGGCATCCCGTGCATAGCCCAGACGCAGGCCCGGCAGGCCGAAGCGTACTTCGCTGATACCGGGTCTTACCTTGAATTTCCAGGTGTCCTCGCGCTTCACGGGCAACAGTTGCTCGACGCCATCGAGGGGGGGCGGGCGTTGCAAGATTTCCAGATCGGCGTGACCGCTGAATACGAGGTAACAAAAACGATTCACCCACGAACGCCGCTCGCCCACTTCGCCATCCGGCATGGCGGGCAGGTACGGTCCCAGCGGTCCGCCAAACGTGTGCATGACCTCCTCGGCGGTGTCCAGCGGAACGCTGCCAACCAGAAGCAGATCCTTACCCATGGCGTGATTTCCAGACCGTCGGCGATTTGCTCGGCTTCAATTCCGTATCCATCGCAACGGTGGCACCGCTAGTTCATGTATTTATCGGTGAACCACGGCCGGACGTCCTTGAGCGAGTCCTTGGCCTGGAGCAGTCCCGCATCGAGGCTGAAGCGCTGGGAGTTTTCGAGACCTTTCACGGTGGACTTGGAATCCATGGAATGCGCCTTCGATACGACCGCCCAGGCCGCATCAAGGACTTGCGGATCGATCTTGTTGAACCGTTTCTTCAAGATCGCCAGCGCCTCGTCGGGCTTGTGGACGATAAAATCGGTTGCGGCCTTGGAGGCGCGTGCCATCCGCTCGCATTTGGCGGCTTCATTCGCGCAGACCTCGGGCCGCGTAAACAGCACGACATAGTCGAACGGAATGAATTCCGGCAGATCGCCCCTCGGGCCGCTCACCAGCATTACCGCTTCGCCCTTGACGATCGCTTGTGTCGTGTAGGGCAGGGACGTGGCGAAGCCGTCGACCTGCTTCGATTTCATCGCAGGCAGCATGGCAGGCGGGCTCATCGGGGCAATGCGCACGTCCTTGTCCGGATCCAGTCCGGCGCGGCGGGAAACCAGCCGTTGCATGGCATGGATGATCGAACCCACGCCCTGGATGGCGATGGTTTTACCCTTGAGAACCTTGATTCGCTCGTCGAGCGGGGTCTTGTCGGTGATGCCGGCGGCGGCGGCGACGTCTTTGCGCAGCACCAATTCGACCATGGGTTTGTTGACCAAGGTGCCAATGGAAAGCAGCTTCTGGCCGTTGGCGATGGCACGCAAGAAGGTCGTGCCGGTACCGACGCTGAAGTCGGCGCTGCCCGCGATGACGGCATTCGTGGATGCGACGCCGGAGAGATTGCGTGCCTCGACCTTAAGGCCATGCTTGGCGTAGAAGCCTGCGTCTTGCGCGATGTAGTGCGCGGAGAAGGTCATGGTAGGGGCGGGGATCGCCAAAACGACATTGATATCCGCCGCGTCTACCGCGCTGAATCCCGCCGCGGCGACTGCGGCGAACGAGGTCACTGCAGCCAGTCTTGACCAACGCATGATTGCCTCCCTGTCAAATTGATTTCCGGATTGCGTGCGAAATGCAAGGTTTACGGACCTGTCGCGTCTGCCGAGATCGTTCCGGCTTCTCCGCTTTCCCGGCCTGCAAGCCACGAATGCAACCGACCTCCAACATCCCGGCGAGTTCGAACCTTACCAGATTTGTGCGCCCTTGAAAGCGACGCGAAGCGCTAATCTCAATTTATCGATTAGGTCGACGATGTGTCGCGAGATCGGGGCGCGCCGGGGTCTGCGGGGGTACGGCTCGCGACGAGCTTTGCGGCGCTCGCCACGAACCAGTTATCGACGGTCTGATCGAGCGCACTGAACGCGACGGTGAGTGTCCCGATTTTTCCGTTGACCCAATGAACCGCCATGCCTGGGAGAAACCGCTGTTGGTTACAATGTCGCCGGGAGACGGGCTGCCGCGCCTGCCAACGGCGGCAGGGCGCGTCAAGCCTTTGCAAGGGAATACCGAATGACGACACTGACTCCGCCCGCTCAAGCTGACGGCGCCGCCGCGATGACGCGCGGTGGACTGCTCGCCCTATTGGCTCGCAAGCGGGATCAACTCGTGGTTCTTGTCGTATTGATCGCGATCTGGCAGGGGCTCAGCATGCTGCTGGGCAATTATTGGACCGGCACACCGTGGGGCACGTTCGAGCGGCTCGCAGAGGGAATCGCAGAAGGCGAATTGTTGCGGCACGCGTCCTACACGGTAGCCGAGGCGATCATCGGTTTTCTGGTCGGCGGCATACCGGCAGCCGTGCTGCCCTTTTTGCTGCGCCGCTTACCGATGGTGACCGCCATCATCGATCCCGTCATGGTCGGCGGTTACGGCGCGCCCAAGCTCGCCCTGGCGCCGCTGTTCATACTTTGGTTCGGCATCGGCATCGAATCCAAGATTGCGCTGATCGTCTTCACCGTATTTTTCGTTGTCTATTTCTCGACCTTGGGCGGGATCCGCGCGCTGGATCCGAAGCTGGTGCAGATGGCGCAAATGGCCGGCGCTTCGGAATCCACCATCGCGCGCCACATCATTTTCCCTGGCGCCGTGCCCCATATTTTTGCCGGCCTGCGGATCGCCATGCCTTATTCCATCGGCGGCGCCGTTGTCGCCGAATTGATCTCGGCGAATCGCGGGCTCGGCTACATGATTCAGTTGCGTTCGATGAATTTCGACACGACAGGCGTCTTCGTGGCGCTCGCGGCCGTGTGTTTCGTCGTATTCATCGCCAATTGGACCGTGAATAGTCTCGAGCATCGCCTGTTGCGCTGGCGCCCGCCGACGGACGTGACGGCGCAAAAGGAGTAGGTGAGCGCAATGACCGGGCTTCTGGAAGTTCGCAATCTCTCGAAACGGTTTGCGACGCGCGCCGGCCGCGAGCCTTCACCCTGGATCATTCGCGATCTGAGCTTCAGCGTCGCCGATGGCGAGTTCCTGACCATAGTCGGCCCCTCCGGTGGCGGCAAAACGACGCTGCTCAATATGATCGCGCAGATCGATACCGCAAGCGGCGGTGAAATCATCTTCCAGTCGAAGCAGGCGCCGCTCAACGACAAGAAATCGCTCAAGCCCGGACTCAATTGTCAGATCGGCTACGTGACCCAGGAGGACAATCTATTGCCATGGCGTACCTGCCTCGAAAACGTTCTGTTCCCGCTGATGGCGCAGGGCCGCCTTACCGAGGAGACGCGCGAGCGCGCGCAATCCCTGATCCGCGCGGTCGGGCTTGCCGGCTGGGAAACGCATTATCCGCACGAATTGTCGGGCGGAATGCGCAAACGCACATCGCTTATCCGCACACTGGTCTACGACCCGCCCGTCATTCTGATGGACGAACCCTTCGGCGCGCTCGATGCGCAAACACGTGCCCAACTGCAGGAGGACTTGCTGCGGCTGTGGAACCTCGGGCGCAAGACCATCGTCTTCGTCACGCATGACATCACCGAGGCGATCGCGCTCGCCGACCGGACACTCGTGCTCACGCGCCAGCCTTCCAAGGTCGCGGGCGAACATGTCATCACGATTCCCCGGCCGCGCGACATGCGCGACGTCGTGACCCAGCCCGAATTCATCGATATCTATCGGCGCATCCGGGCGCAGGTGCAATGACCACGGCCGAGGACACCAATGCCCTTTGCGTCGAGTCCGATGGAAGCCGATGGCGGAACGTCGCGGTCCGAGTCGGCCAGATCGGCCTTGGACTGCTCTTGCTGTGGCTGTGGAAGTGGGGGGCGAATTCGGCGGGGGAGACCTACATCGCCGACCCGTTCAAGGTGTGGAGCAGGCTGATTGAAGTCGCTCGGAGCGGCGCGTTGGCCCATCACGCTTATGTGACACTGCGGATTTCCGCCCTCGGGTTTGCCATCGGCTGCGCCGCCGGCGTCATCCTGCCCTTCGCGTTACGGCGCCTGCCGCGTCTTACCGACGCGGTCGAACCCTACATCATGGCTTCGGTGGGTGTACCCAAATACGCGCTGATCCCGCTGTTCATCCTGTGGTTCGGCATCAACGACGCGCCGAAGCTGTGGCTGATAGGCCTGCTGGTTTTCTATCCCGTGTTCATCTCGGTATTTGCGGGGATCCGCAGCGTTGACGGCCGCCTGCTCGGCATGGTCCGGCTTCTGGGCGCATCGGAGACGCGGATTTCGGCGGAGGTGATTTGGCATACGATGCTGCCGTTCTTCTTTTCCGGCCTCAAGATTGCGCTGCCGCGTGCCGTCAGCGCCGCGATCGTCGCCGAGTTTCTTGTCGGTGCCGAGGGCATCGGCTTCTATATCGAGAATTCGCGCCAGCAGATGGACATCACTGGCGCCTTCGTCGGCATCGTGGTGGCCATTGCGCTGGTGCTTGTGACGAATGCGATTCTGGTGTGGATCGACAAGCGACTCAGCGCCTGGCGCCCGACGGATCGGCATATGGAACTGTAGAACGGATCCGGCAATCAAGCCGACCTGATTGTTGGAGGCTGCGCAGTCGGAGCGTAGCCCATTGGACTTCATACCGGCCGATGCGTCCTGCCGCATCGCGAATGCGCCGAGCAATGTCCCCGGACCACGCACTCAGGTGGTAATGTGCTCCCCGATCCCAATCGGAAGGCTTGGAGGATTCATGAAAGGCGCAGGCGTCATAGCCGAAATACTCAAGCGCGAAGGGGTCACCACGCTTTACGGCTACCCGCGCAACAGCCTCATCGAGGCCGCGGCGGCTGCGGACATCCGTCCCATCATCGCGAGGCAGGAACGCGTCGGCCTGCACATGGCCGATGCCCTCAGCCGGCTCACCAGCCGGCAGAAGATCGGCGTGTTCGCGATGCAGCAAGGTCCGGGCACCGAGAACGCGTTCGGCGCGGTGGCGCAGGCCTACGCGGAGTCCGTGCCCGTTCTGGTCCTGCCCGCAGGTCACCCGCGACGCCAAGCCCAGATCCCGCCGAATTTCAGCGCCACGCTGAACATGCGCGGCGTGACGAAATGGATGGAAAGCGTCGTGGCCGTGGACCAGATTCCCGACGCGCTGCGCCGCGCTTTCACCCAGCTCAGAAACGGCCGGCCGCGGCCGGTCATCGTCGAAGTCCCGACCGATGTGCTGGCCGAGGAATTCGACGGCTTAATCGACTACCAGCCAGTGCTCGCGACCCGCATGGGTCCCGATCCGGCCGTGGTGCCCAAGGTGGCCGAAGCGCTGCTGGCGGCAAAGCGGCTGGTGCTGTACGCGGGCCAGGGTGTGCACTACGCCAGAGCGTGGAGGCAACTCCGGGAACTGGCGGAACTGCTGGCGGCACCGGTGGCCACCACGCTGGCGGGCAAGAGTTCGTTTCCGGAGAACCACGCCTTGTCGCTCGGCTCCGGAGGTGCGACGTTCTCCCGGCAGGCCTACCGGTTCATCGAGCACGCGGACCTGATCTTCGGCATCGGCGTTTCATTTACCGCGACGCCGTTCGGCCTCGCCATGCCAAAGGGAAAGCGCTACATCCACGCGACCTGGGACCCCGCCGAACTCAACAAGAACGTGGCGACCGAACTCGCGCTGCTGGGGGACATGGACGTCGTGCTCGATGCCCTGCTCGCGGAGGTGCGAGAGCGGCTGATGGGCAAGCCCCGCGACGCCGGCCCTCTCACCAAGGAGATCAAGGCGGTAAAGGACGCGTGGCTGGCGGAGTGGATGCCTCATCTCACGTCGAACGACACGCCGATCTCGCCTTACCGCCTGATCCGCGAACTGCACGCCGCGGTGGACCTGGCCGAGACCATCGTCACGCATGATTCCGGATCGCCCCGAAACCAGATCACGCCGTTCTGGGAAAGCTCCGAGCCGCTGAGCTACATTGGCTGGGGCAAGTCCACGCAGCTCGGCTACGGCCTGGGCCTCATCATGGGGGCGAAGCTCGCGCGGCCCGAGAAGCTCTGCGTCAATTTCTGGGGCGACGCGGCAATCGGCCACACCGGGATGGATTTCGAGACCTGCGTGCGCGAGCGGATCCCGATCCTTTCCATCCTGTCCAACAATTTTTCCATGACCGCCGAACTGGGCGTGATGCTGGCGGCCACCGCGAAATTCCGCAGCACCGACATCTCGGGCAATTATGCGAACCTCGCAAAGGCGCTGGGCGGCTACGGCGAGCGCATTAGCGCCCCGGGCGAGATCGCCGCTGCGATCCGGCGCGGCATACGGAAGACGAAGGAAGGTGTACCGGTACTGCTCGAGTTCATCACGAAGCAGGAAACACGCGGCAGTTCGTTCGGGAGAACCGGCGGCGGGTGAATCTCCCGCCGTGCTTGCTCAGCCTGACGCGGCGCCCTGCCGAGGCCGCTCCGCGACAAGGCATCCGGCTTCGGCCAAGCTTGTTATAATTCGCGGCTCAAAACGCGCCCGTAGCTCAGTTGGATAGAGTACCTGGCTACGAACCAGGGGGTCGTGGGTTCGAATCCTGCCGGGCGCGCCAACAAATTCAAGCCTTTGCGATCATGCAGAGGCTTTTTCAATTGCGGCCTGTTTCAGGACGCCAATAATCCGTTCTTCGCTAATGTGCGTCGCTTCTTTGTTCGAGTTCTCCCTGGGGAAAACTCGGCTCGGAAGTGGTCCTGATTATGTCGGTGTTGCAGCAGGCACCGCGTCTACGGCTTGGGAACGGTGAAGATGGTACGGTAGCGCCGGTTGTTCGCCATCTCGTTCGGGTCGGTCCCGTAGCCGACCATGATCGAAGCGCCCTCGAAGAGCGGCGAAGATAAGTCCAATCCCCGCAGAATTTGCACATTGACCACGTCGTCCGCGCTGTTCAACGTGGTGCCGGTCAAGTACGCGGACATCGGCCATTGAAACGTGTTCCAGGTGTCGGTGGAGTCGAGCTGCAGATAGACAGGCAAGCCGCCCACGATCACGCTCGCGGCGACATAGATGTTGTAGGTTTGCGCGAATTGGCCACCTGATGACGCAAGGGTACCGCCCTCACCCTTGACCTCAACCGACAACGAAAGCCGGCTGAGATCCGCGTTCCGTGTCGCCCTGGCGAGGTAGGGCGGAAGCTGCTCGGCCGGAATGCTGTTTGGCGCCTGAGGATCAAGATCCAGTATCCCCGTCAACGACGGATTCACGACCAGAACCGGCTCGGCGTGCTGTGCCAGAGTACCGTCACCGAGTTGACCTTCGAAATTCCGTCCCCACGCCCAGACGGTGCCATCCGTGAGCGCCGCCACTCCGAACCACGCCCCGCAACTCATCGACTGATAGCGGTCATACGGTGGCCCCCAGCCCAGCTGATCGTATTCGTTGCTGCCCCAGCTGTAGGCTTCCCGGGCCGCCGTAATCACGCAGCTGTAGTTCGATCCGGCCGAAATGCCGATCGCATCGTTCGAGTCCCAAACCACCACCGGTATCGATCGATCGGTCGTGGTCCCGTCGCCGAGTTCGCCAGCCCAATTTTGGCCCCACGCCCAGATGTTGCCGTTGTAATCCAGCGCAAGGCTATGGCGCTCGCCAGCCGCCACCGCAACGATGTTGCTCAGACCGACCACACGTGTCGGCGTACTTCGATCGGAATTGGTTCCGTCCCCCAACTGGCCGTAGCGATTGAATCCCCAGGCCCAGACCGAACCGTCGGAGCGCAAGGCCAATGCGTGCTCCGCGCGAGCCGAAATCGCCTTGAAGACGCCGGTTACCGAAGTGATCGGCGCCGGCAGATAGACGTTCGCGAAGTCGCCGTTGCCGAGTTGCCCCGACACGCCATTATTGCCCCACGACCATAGCTTTCCGCCAGTGTCGATCGCGAACGACGTACCGCTTCCGGCCGCTACTGCCGTCATCGGCGACACGTTAGTCAGCTTTCGCGGCGTCAGTGCGTCCCGGCGCGTCGAATCACCGAGCTCATAATTACTATTCCCACCCCACGCCCATACGCCCCCGTCGGTGTCCAAGGCGAGCGCGTGAAAATAACCCGCGGCAGCCGACTTGACGTTCCGCAACCCGGGAACCGTGACCGGTACGTTGCTCAGGGCGGCTTCGTCGTTTCCGGTCTGGCCGCTGCCATTGCTTCCCCAGGTCCAGACGGAGCCATCGGTCCCCAAAGCGACACTGTATTCGGGGCCAGCGCTCACCTGCACAACCCCCGTCAAGCCCGGGACCGTCGTCGGCGCCGCCCGGTCGCTGGTTTCTCCGGTTCCGAGTTGGCCTTTATCGTTCGCTCCCCACCCCCAGACCCTGCCGCCGCCGGGGTCGTTCGCCAAGACGTGATTGTCCCCGACCGAGAATCCGGACAGCCCGCCCAAGTTGGCCACCCGGACGGGTGTCGTGATCCGACTGTAGGAGTTGTCACCGAATTGCCCCATCTCGTTGTCGCCCCAAACCCAAACCGAGCCGTTCGCCGCGCTGGCGATGCTGACGCGGTTGCCGGCGCGTATCGCCGCGATAGCCGGCAAGCCGCTTACCAGGACCGGCGTTGCTCGATCGTCCGTCGTGCCGTCGCCGAGCGAACCCCAGCGTCCGTAACCCCACGCCCACACGCGGTAAAAGGCATCGAGGGCGAGGTTCGACCTGCCGGACGCGCTGATCGCGACGATGTTGGCGGGCATACTCGCTTGAACCGGTACCGGACTATCCTCGCTCGTACCATTTCCCAGTTGTCCTGAGTCATTGAGTCCCCAGGCCCACACCGTCCCGTCCGTCGCAAGCGCAATCGAGTGATAACTGCCACAGGCGATCGCGCGGATCGGCGGCAGCCCGGGCACTTGGACCGGCGACGTTCGGCGGACCCAGTCGCCGATCCCGAGAGCCCCGGCACCTCCGTGACCCCAAGCCCACACGCTACCGTTTTCGGTGAGCGCGAGAACGTGCCACCTGCAAGCCGCAACGGTGGAAATGGAACCGCCGATGCCGTTCACCCGAACCGGATAGGACTTGCTCTGTGTCGTCCCGTCGCCGAGGACAGCGTCCACGTTTCCGCCCCAGCTCCACAGCGATCCGTCACGTCGCAGCGCGAGCATGAAATACCCGCCCGCATACACTTGCTTGACCTGGTCGATCCCCGCGACCTTGCCCGGCGAAATCTTGATGGCCGCCTGGCCGTTGCCCAACTGGCCGTACTCGTTGCGGCCCCAGGCGACGACGCCGCCATCCGAATTGACTGCCAGCGCGTATCCGTGGCCTGCCGCAACCATCGGCGTGACAGCATTGGCGAAGAAGGGAACCAGCCCCAGCCACCCTAGGTATATCCACCGTCTCCAGCGGACCGCCATGTTGCTCCCGATCAGCACCTGTCAGGAACGACGCCCGCTCGGTGCCTCAACCGGGGACGTGCGTCCGCGTCGCTGCCCCACCAATAATAGCTCCGGCCGATCCCATTTGCACTGAGACAGCGCGCGGGTACTGGACTCGCCGCTGTTCGCTCGTGGAGCGATGGGACAATCGGTCCAACGCCCTCGGCAGCTGGGCGGCAGCTCACCCGCTGTGCATTGCATGGCACATCCGTAGACTACGCAGAATCGACATTGTGTCCCTACAACCCCCGTTAGGGAGGGGGACTTACACTAGAAATCGGGACGTGCTTTAGCGCGATTTTTTCTTCGGCGGACGGCCTGGTTTGCCGCGAAAATCCGGATGGCCCAGGTCGGCTATACGCTTGCGGATTGACTCCACCATGAAGCGCGTTCCGCTGAATTGCGTCATGCCCTTGATGCGTCGCGCGTCTTCGGTCGAGGGGATAGCGCCGGATT
>MEQX01000101.1:0-46067 GCA_001770415.1 Betaproteobacteria bacterium RIFCSPLOWO2_02_FULL_63_19
CCGAGGCCGAGATTCGCACCGCACTCGACAAGAACCTTTGCCGCTGCGGCACGCACAAGCGCATGGTGCACGCGGTGCAGCGCGCGGCGGGGCAATCATGAGCGCCGCGCTGCCGCAGAGCCTGAAGGACAACCCGCTTCTGGCGCGGTGGGTGCGCCTGGAGCGCGATCGGACGGTGTCGATCATGCCCGGCAAGGTCGAGCTGGGGCAGGGCATCGTCACGGCGCTGGCGCAGATCGCGGCCGAGGAACTCGACGTGGCCTTCGAGCGCATCCGCATGGTCCCTACAGCGACGCCGAGCAGCCCCAACGAGGGCATCACCTCGGGCAGCCAGTCGATCCAGGAGTCAGGCAGCGCGCTGCGCCTCGCCTGCGCGCAGGTGCGCGCGCTGCTGCTGGCGCGTGCCGCGCGCCAACTGGGCGTCGCGCCGGCCGAACTCGAGGTGAGCGATGGCCGCATCCATCACGCGGGCGGCGCGGCGACCGACTACTGGTCCATCGCCGACGACGCCATGCTCGAATGCGAGGCGACAGGCGCGGTGCCGCCGAAGCCGCACACGCGTTACGGCATCGTCGGCGCCAGCGTGCGGCGGCTGGACATTCCGCGCAAGGCGGCGGGGCAGCCGGGATTCGTCCAGGATCTCGTCTGGCCGGGCATGCTGTTCGCTCGCGTGGTGCGGCCATCGCGTCCCGGTGCGACGCTCGTCAACTGCGGCGAAAAAGCCATTGCAGCAATGCCGGGCGTGGTCGCAGTGGTGAGGGATGGAAGTTTTCTCGGCGTCGTCGCTGAACGCGAGGAGCAGGCGATCCGCGCCGCGACGGCCCTCGCGGCAGCCTGTTTCTGGGAGGGCGGCACGGTGCTGCCCGATCCGCAGCGCATCGGCGAATTCCTTATGCAGCAACCGGCGAAGACCACCGTGCTGTCGGAGAAATCCGATCCGAACGCGGGCAAGGGCGCGAAGGTGCTCGAGGCCGCCTACAACAAGCCGTACCTCTCGCACGCATCGATCGGTCCGTCGTGCGCGGCGGCGCGGTTCGATGACGGGGCCTGGCAGATCTGGAGCCACAGCCAGGGCGTGTACAACCTGCGCCGCGACGTGGCGATGGCGCTGGGTGTCGCCGAGGACGCCGTGGCGGTGCAGCACGTCGAGGGCGCGGGCTGCTACGGGCACAACGGCGCGGACGACGTGGCGCTGGACGCGGCATTGCTCGCGCGCGCGGTGCCGGGGCGGCACGTGAAGCTGCAGTGGATGCGCGCCGACGAGTTCGGCTGGGCGCCTTACGGTGCGGCGATGCGCGTGCGGATGCGCGCCGAGATGAACGCCGGAGGGCGCATCGTCGACTGGTCGCACGAATTCTGGAGCAACGGCCACAGCAGCCGTCCGGGGCGCGGCGCGAGGCCGACGTTGATCGCGGCGAACACGCTCGCCAAACCGTTCGCGCCGCTGCCCGCGATCGACCTGCCGATGCCCGCCGGCGGCGCGGGCCGCAACTCGATTCCGCTCTATGATTTTCCGAACCAGCGCGTGGTTAGCAATCACATCGAGAACATGCCGCTGCGCACCTCGGCGCTGCGCTCGCTGGGGGCGTACGCGAACGTGTTCGCGATCGAGTCGTTCATGGACGAACTGGCCGCGGCTGCCGATGCGGACCCGGTGGAGTTCCGGCTGCGCCATCTCGCCGATCCGCGCGCTCGCGCGGTGATCGAGGCCGCTGCGCGCCGCGCGCGCTGGTCCGAGCACGCGCGCGGTCACATCGGTGCTGCGGACTCGGCGCGCGGACTCGGCATCGGATTCGCCAAGTACAAGAACCTCGGCGCCTATTGCGCGGTCGTCGCCGAGGTCGAGGTGGAGCGCGAGGTGCGGGTCAGGCGGCTGTGGATCGCGGTCGACGTCGGACTGGTCATCAACCCCGACGGCGTGCTCAATCAGATCGAAGGCGGCGCGGTCCAGGCGACGAGCTGGACGCTGAAGGAGCAGGTGAACTTCACGCCGGAGGGCATCACCAGCCTGGGCTGGGAAGACTATCCGATCCTCAGGTTCAGCGAAGTTCCCGCGGTCGAGGTCGAGATCATCAACCGGCCCGGGGAGAGGGCCGTCGGCGCCGGCGAGTGCGCGATGGGCCCGACGGCCGCGGCGATCGCCAACGCGGTTCGCGCGGCGCTCGGTGCGCGCGTGCGCGACCTGCCGCTTACGCCTGAGCGCGTTGCCGCCGCGTTCGAATAGCCGCGCAGCCCGGTTGTCACAGCCTTGCGATGGCGAGGCGCGCCACGGCTTCACACAGTTCGTCGACCGTGTTGGGCTTGTAGATCACCTCGTTCACGCCGGCCGCAGGGGCGTTGGTGCGCAATTCCTCGGTGATGTAGCCCGTTGCCAGTACCACCGGCAGGTCGGCGCGTATCTCCCGCACCGCTCGCGCGACATCAAGGCCGGATATGCCCGGCATGTTGTAGTCGGTCACCGCAAGGTCGTACTGGTACGGTTCGGCGCGCACCGCCGCCAGGGCCGCGCCGGCATCGGTGAAGCTGGTCACGCGAAAGCCGCGGCGCTGCAGCAGTCGCGTCATCAGGAACACGATCGATTCGTCGTCATCGACATACAGGACATGTCTGCCTTTCCCCTCTGAGGGCTTCGCGCTGTCCCTGTCTACCGTGCTCGCAACGTTTTCGGTGGTCTCCGCCAAAACCGCGTCGGCTTCGGGAAACGAGATGCGAAATGTCGTACCCGCGCCGGGCTCACTGCGCACGTCGATGGTCGCGCCATGTTCCTGCACGATCCCGTGTACCACCGCCAGACCCAGTCCGGTACCCTCGCCCGCCGGCTTCGTCGTAAAGAACGGTTCGAAGATTCGCGCCACCGTCGCCTCGTTCATGCCGGGGCCGTTGTCGCTCACCGTCAGAACGGCGTACCGACGTTCGGAAACTGCGTTTGTATCAGGCTTTCGATCTGCTCTCGGTGAATGGACGTACGCTTCGAGTCGGATCCGTATCGTCTTGGACTTTGCCTGCCCCGGCGCCGGCTCGTACGTCTGAAGCGCCTGCCAAGCGTTGGTGCACAGGTTGAGAACGACCTGCTGAACCTGAGTGGCGTCGGCCGACACGGGCGGTGTGTCCTGCGCGCATTCGACGTCCAGAGTCATCCCTGCGGGCAGTGTGGCGCGCAGAAGTCTCGCGGATTCCTCCACGATGGGTTCGAGCGCCGTCACCTTGCGCTCGATCACCTGGCGCCGGCCGAATGCGAGGATCTGCTGCACCAGCGCCGTTGCCCTGCGGCTCGCTTTGCGGATTTCTTCCAGGCTCTCCAGCGCGCGGTGAGCGGGCCCCACGTCCTGGCAGGCAAGTTCCACGTTGCCCACTATGGCCGCGAGGATATTGTTGAAGTCGTGCGCCACGCCGCCTGCCAAGGTCCCCAGCGCCTCCATTTTTTGCGACTCGCGCAACTGGGCTTCGAGCTGATCACGCGTCGTCTCGATCCGCTTGAGTTCGGTAATGTCCGTGATCACGCCGAGGATCCCGGTTGGCTTGCCGGCACCGTCGACCATGCGCGCCTTGTGGAAGATTACGTCGTGAGGCGTGCCGTCGGCATGCAGGACCTGGCTTTCGTAGGTCTGCAGGCCGTACGGGTCGGTGAGCAGGTCGAGATCCTTGTCGCGGTAGGTCTGGGCAAACGCGCGGGGCGAGACGTCGAACACCGTCTTGCCGACGATATCCTTCGGGTTCATGCCGACGAAACGCCCGAACGCGCTGTTGCACCCGGTGTAGCGCCCCGACGTATCCTTGTAGAACACGGGCAGCGGCATTGCTTCCAGCAGCAGTTCCCGGAACGCTACGCTTTGCTGAAGTTCTTCCTGCGCCTTGTTGCGCTCGGTGACGTCCATGTGGGTTCCCACTGCCCGCAATGCCGTTCCCGAGGCGTCGCGTTCGACCACCTTGCCGCGGTCGAGGATCCAGATCCAGCGGCCGTCTCTGTGGCGCACCCTGTACTCTGAATGGTAGGAGGGAGATTCTCCTTTCAGGTGCGCGACCAGCGCCGCACGGGCGACAGGCCAGTCATCCGCGTGCACGCGTCGTATCCACGCACCGGGTTCCGTTCCTATCTCCTCGGGGGTGTAACCAAGCATCGCGCACCCGCGTGCGTCGAGAATCAATCTGCCGCCGACGAGATTCGAGTCCCAAAGACCGAGATCCGCGCCGCGGAGCGCGAGGTCCAGCCGCTCGTTGCCTTCCCTCAACCGCGCCTCGTGATCGGCTTCTATGCGATCCATCATCCGTCGCCGAACCTGCGCGAAATACAGGCTGAGAACAGCCATCAGTGAAAACAGTCCATAAACCCAGGCCTGTATCAGCGCGCTCTTGCGCCATGGCGCAAAGACTGCCGAAAGATTCCGGCTGACCGCGATGATCAGCGGCTTGTCCATGCGCAGATCCGCTCGGCTGGCGGTGCGCTGAGCCATCATGCGTTCGTCGCCCATCGCGTGGCTGAATCCGGTCATCACGGTGGCCCTTTGGCCGCTGTCGCGATGCCGGTTGTATAACGAACCGGGCTTTGCCATGTCCCTGCCGAGCGCTTGGTCATTTGCGGGGACGAACAGGAACGCCTTGCCGTCTAGGTGCGTCAGATAGGTCGACATGTCGGGCGCGTACAGCACCGAACTGAGCACGACATCGAAATAGTCGGGTTCGAGCGTGGCGGCGACAATGCCCTGAAATTCGCCTCGCGCGCCGGTCACGGCCCGAACCACGTTGATGGAATAGACGCCCAGGATGGATTTGAACGGCGCAGAGACGTAGAGCACGTTCGGATCCGGACGCGCTCGCGGGGTCTTGTAGAAATCCCGACCGCGAGCGACACTGCTGCCGATCAATTCGGTCCGGCTCGAGGCGACCGTCGTGCCTTTCGCATCGAAAATGCCCATCGCGCGCACGCCCGGCATCGCATCGCTCAACGCCTTCAGGCGGCGCGACGCAGCGGGCCACGTGTTCCTTATGTCCGACAGCGGAAAGTCGTTACGAACGCCGGCCAGGGCATTGCTGACGCCCTGAAGCTGGCGTGCCAGGTTGTCGTCGATGACCTGCGCCTGCACCTGCAGTTGCTCGTGCTCGTGCGTTTCGATTTGCATTCGTTCCTGATACAGCGAATGCGCGACGACCGCGCCCAGAACCAGCAGCGCGAAGACAAGCAGCATCCACTCGCTCCAGTAGCGGCGCACCGTGTGCTTGATCACGCGGATTCGCGGCGTCGCGGCCGCTCGAAGCTCGAAAAAAGCCGGTGCACGAAGTTTCGCCTGCGGATGTCCGGAAAAGATGGGTGCCTGCGGGTCAAATTGGCAGTGAATTGTCTGCGCTTGACCGCGGCAGGGCTTGATCGAGGTCAAGCGGCGCAACGAGAAGCATAGCGGCAAATCGATTTGATCGGCTTTGTCGCTTGTCGATGTCGCGGCCTGCGCCAGGGCGGTGCGGCCAACGACTTTTGGGTACGATTCTGTGGCCGTAACCGGTGCGCACGGCGCGAAGCGGCCCATGCTGGCACAATGTTCCGGTTGAATTCGACCACCGACCCACAACCGGATACACATTCGAACTATGCGCGATGAAACCAGGATCGTTCATGCCGGGCGCCATCCCGAGGCGTTTTCGGGCGCCGTCAATCCGCCCGTGTATCACGTCTCCACGGTGCTTTCGCCCAATCTCGCCGACTGGGAGCAGAAGAAGGAGGATTACGCGGCCGAGCGCCCCGGAATGTATTACGGTCGCCATGGCACCCCCACGCTGGAAGCGCTTGAGGAGGCGATCGCGACGCTCGAAGGAGGGCATCGCGCCGTGCTGTTCCCCTCGGGACTGGCTGCATGCGCCGGTGCGATCCTGTCTTATGTGAAGGCGGGGGACCACATTCTCGTCACCGACAGCGCATACGGGCCCACGCGCCGCGTGGCGTTGCGGTTTCTTACGCGTTTCGGCGTCACCACCGAGTTCTACGATCCATTGATCGGTGCTGGAATTCACGCGCTGTTGCGTCCCAACACCAGCGTGGTCGTGGTGGAAGCGCCTGGTTCGCTCACCTTCGAGATGCAGGACATTCCGGCGATCGCCGCAGCCGCCCACCGGGGCGGGTCCATCGTGATCATGGATAACACGTGGGCAACACCGCTTTATTTCAAGCCGTTCGAACACGGCGTTGACGTTTCGGTGCAGGCGGCGACCAAGTATATCGTCGGCCATTCCGATGCCATGGTGGGTACTGTCAGCGTCACCAAGGAGGCCTGGCCGAAGTTGAGGACCACGCACGTCGATCTCGGCCAGACTGCCGGCCCGGACGACGTGTATCTCGCGCAACGGGGTTTGCGCACCATGGCCACCAGACTCAAGCAGCATTGGGAATCCGGCGTAATGCTTGCCGATTGGGTGTCGCACCAGCCCGAGGTCGAACGCGTGCTTCATCCCGCGTTGCCCGCGGATCCGGGGCATGCGATCTGGAAACGCGACTTTCTCGGCGCGAGCGGCCTGTTCGGGGTGGTGCTCAAGAGCGTGTCAAAGGCCGCTTTTGCCGCGTTCATCGACGGGCTGGAACTCTACGGCATCGGCGCGTCCTGGGGCGGTTACGAGAGCCTGGTCATGCCGTTCGACCCGCGCGAGGTGCGCAGTGCCACCCGCTGGCCCTCCACCGGACCCTGTTTTCGCATTCATGCGGGTCTGGAGTCGCCGGCCGACTTGCTGGTCGACCTCGAGGCCGGATTCGGGCGCATGCGCGCGGCGTTGTGAGGGGTAGGTTGGAATGGGCTGCCTTGATTGGGCGCCTCTGTTCTCCCGATTTTGGACCGTTGCAACCGCGCAACGGTCCAAAATCGGGAGACGTATACAAAACCGAACTGTTTGAAGGAACGGGCGACAACACTTCATGGTTAACTAATCGACAAGAGGCATGGCGATGCCGAAAATGAAAATCGAAGGTTCGTTCGTGGCGCTGATCACCCCGTTCAATCAGGACGGCACCGTCGATTTCGGCGCTTTTCGCACGCTGCTCGGGTTCCAGGAGCAGCACGGCACTGCGGCCGTTCTCATCATGGGCTCGACCGGCGAGACGTCGATGCTCTCGCCCGAGGAAAAGCACTCCATCATCGTCGAGACGGCGAAGATGAAGACCGGGCGCATGAAGTTCTTCTACGGCTGCACGAACAGCAATACCGAGACGACGATCGCCAGCGTCAAGTTCGCTCAGGCCAATGGCGCCGACGGAGCGATTCTTGCGGCGCCATCGTATATCTGCGCGCCGGAGTCGGACGCCGAGCGGTTCTTCCTCGACGTGGCCGATGCTACCTCTTTGCCGCTGGGCATTTACAACAATCCCCCACGCGTGAAGACCGATCTGCACTGGGAGAACCTGCTGCGGATATTCCGCCATCCCAACTACGTGGTGCACAAGGAATCGACCACGCGCGTGGGGCAGGTGGCGCAGGTGCTCGCGGGCAAGCCCGATGTCGCGGTGATGTGCTGCGACTCGCCCAATCTGGGCCTGGTGGTGCCGACGATGTCCCTGGGCGGCCACGGCACGGCCAACATGACCGGCAACATCGCCCCGGCGGAGCTCGCGACGATTTCCAGGCCGTGGACGAGCTACGGCGATGCGCAAGCGTTCAGTCAGACCTATCTGCGCATGCTGCCGTTGCTGCATTTCACGTACTCGGCGATCAATCCGGTGGCCGTGAAGTCGCTCATGAAGGCCCTGGGCTTGCCCGCCGGCGACCTGCGCCGTCCGCTTCGCGCACTGGAGGGCGAAGCGCTGGCACAGGGTCTGCGCATCGTGCGCGACCTGGGTCTGGCCGAGCGTTACGGCTACACGATCGCCGGCACCGCCATCGGGCGCGCGGCGTAGTCGGCTCGGCGAACCTGGCGCGGTGAGGCCGCGCGTTGCACGGCCGTCAGGGTTTGAGTCCCTGAAAGAGCTTCTCGCGTCCGAGCTTGACGTCGAATCGGCCGTCGAACATGAAGATGTCGGCTGTGGCGAACGTGTCGCTGAAATTTTCAGGAATGAAGGATCCGGTGCCCACGGTGTCCACAGGTGCGCGCGCGTTGGCGAACATCTTGCATTTGAACAGATTGAATCCCGAGGAACCGACGACGCGGCAAGCGTCGAATCCAGCCTCGTCCAGCGTCTGGCGCAGATGAATAACGCTCGCCACGGACACGCCGGTGCCGAACAGCACGCGGCGCACGCGGTCCTTGGTGATGTTCAGGCTGTCCGCGTCAAACGCTTCCTCTCCCATCACGTAGCGCACCGCCTCATACTCGTTCGGCACGTGCAGCCAGTCGGCCACGATTTCGACGGAGCGGTCGTAGCTCAAGCCTTCTGCGAAGCGGTCGCCGTGCGTGTCCATTCGTATCGCGAGCTGGCGCTTGGCGTCCCGATCGCGCGGCAGGAAGTCCTCGTACCACCAGCGGCACACTTCCAGTGAATCGCTGAACTCGCGCCCGTAGTAATCCACCAGTACCGTGAGGTTGTCTTGCGAGTGCGTCTCGACGAACATCTGTGCGGCGTGCAGCGTGGAGCCCGCGTAGCCGATCAGGCCATGCGGCATGGTGCCTATGCCGCGTTCCTGTCCATAGAAGTGCGCGGTCAGGTCCTGGGATGAGCCGATGAAGCCGATCGCGCCGTTCAATTTGGCCATCCGGCTGCCGACCGAAGCCCCGTACGCGACGAGCGTCGACAGATCATCGCCGGGAGAATGGCGCGCGTGCATGTCGATGAATGCCACGTTCTTCAGGTTCATCGCCATCTTGTAGACGTTGTACGCGCACACGCAGGCCACGCCGGTGCGCTGCAGGACCAGGGTCTCGAGTTCCGCCAGCGCGGCGAACGATCCCGTATAGGTGAACAGCGGTTTCTGGTCGGGCACGAATGCGCCTTCCTCGTAGAGCCGCGTGATCTTGAGCGGCACCGAGGTCCCTCCCGCTTGCGCCGGGTAGTGCTGGCGCAGTACCTCGATCGCGGGGTTGACCGCGCAGATCACCCCGCGCCGCAGAAACACGCCGTAGGTGACCGTTTTGTCACCGAATTTCTCGACGATTTCGCGCGTCTTGGAGAAATACTTGTCGGTGCGAATGGCGACTATCTGCTGCTCTTCTGCCGATAGTGATTCGGGCTTGTTCATGGAATCTCTCCGCGGGTTTCACGCCCGCCTTGCGGCGATCGCGACGATTGTAGCAGGACCGGCCGCCGCGCTTCCCGCCACCGCACGCGGAGGGGAGGGCGCTCGCGTGCGGGCGTGTTAGCCTCCGGATACGGAGGAATCGATCGATGAAGCATGCTGTGCTGTGGGCGTGCGCGGTGTTGGCCGGATGCCATGCCGGCTATGACTATCGATGGCATTCGGGCCCGCCGGTGGCACCCGCCGGCGTCAGTTCTTCGGCCAGCGTCGGCGTCAGCGCGCAGGTGAACGGCGTCCCGGGGGCCGTTCTTTTCGCCGTGATACTGGCCGACGGCATTCGCTACTACCTGCGCCTGCCCGACGGGACCAGCGTGCCCTATGAACGGGTGCCGGATGGGGAACGCAGCGTCAATATCCAGGATTGCACGCAGGCGATCGATCTGACGGCGGGCAATCTGATGTGCCGCTGACTCCGGGGCTAGGCGCGCGGGTCCGGACGGCCGAGTTCGTTCCAGTATTCGTGCGCTGCCGTATTGACCAGGCTGCGCCGCAACTCGACCGGTGTGTTGTGATAACTCATCGCGGTGCGATTGATTTCGAGCAGCGGCGCGCCCGCCTCCACGCCGAGCAGGCTGGCCGTCTGAACATCGCAGCCGACGGCGCGAAGTCGCTCATGGGCGCGCACCACGTTGATTCCGTACCGGTGCTGGTAGAGCGCGTAGAGTGTATCGTCGCGCTCGCGCAGGATCGCCTCGGTGAGGCCGGGAAATCGCGCCTCGGAGAGCACCAGTTGGTCCAACGCGACCGGCCTGCCGCCGAGCCGCTGCAGGTTGACGACGCGAATCACCTTCTCTCCCGGGAGCAGGTTGAGCCGCTTGGCTTCCAGTTCGGCGGCGCGGTCACGTGTGAAAGAAATCATCTCGGAATCCGGAGTTTCCTTCATTCCGTTCTCTCCGACGATGTGAAAGAAGCGATAAAGCATGCGTCGTGGGGTATGGGTCGCGACGAAGGTGCCGCGTCCCTGGTGGCGCACCAGGATCTGCTCGGCGACCAGTTCGTCGATTCCCCGGCGTATGGTGCCAATGGAAACGTGAAATCGCTGCGCAAGCTTGCTTTCCGAGGGCAGCGCTTCTCCCGGTTTCCATTCGCCCTGCGCCAGACCCTGGGTGAGCAGGTTCTTGACTTCCTTGTAAAGCGGCGCAAAAGCCGGGGTTCCCGTCGCAAGAGCGTCGTTCATCGGGGGTCGTCCGGAGGGTTTTGCAATGCAGCAGAGCATAGCGTACCCATGTGCTTCATACAACTCATATATATGATGCGATTGAATATGTTGTTGAAATCCGCAAGAGGGTGCATCGCAGAGTGCGAAGATAAGGGTCAGGCGAAACCCGGGCGACCGCATTACGTCGGCGCCCTTTGCCCCAGCCGATACCCAATCCGTCAACAGACGCAGCAACGCGCGCAAAGGAGTCCGTATGAGAAGAACGGTATTCGCGGCAATCCTCGCCCTCGCTCTGCATGGGGTGCATGCGGCCGAGGTTGCCGGCGTGAAGCTCGATGAAAATCTGCGGCTTCGGCCAGCCGGGCCGGACCTGGTTCTCAACGGTGCCGGGATACGGACGCGGCTGATATTCAAGGTGTATGTTGCCGGCCTTTACCTGACACGGAAGACGTCACAGGCCGGCGGGGTGATCTCGCTGCCGGGGCCCAAGCGCGTCGCGATGACGCTGCTTCGCGATCTGGGCGCGCAACAGCTCAGCGATGCGCTCGTCGAGGGCATCCGCAACAACGCAACCGCGGCCGAGCAGGCGGCGATCAACGACAGACTGGATCAGATGCTCGCGATCATGGCCGCGATCGGCGAGGCGAAGCAGGGGACAAGAATCGCGCTCGATTATCTGCCTGCGTCGGGAACGCGCGTCGTCGTCAACGGCAAAGCGCTCGGCAAGCCGATTCCGGGCGCGGATTTCTACCGTGCGCTGCTCAAGGTATGGCTCGGCGACAATCCGGTGGACGACGACCTGAAGCGGGGCATGCTCGGACAGCCGAACTGATCGTCGTACGGCGCCCAAGGCAGCAATGCGCGGCCAGATGGCGGGGTTCGCATCGCGGCTGGCGACGTCCGGCCGCGTCGGGTTTTCCGGCGATCGCTCACGTGTAGAATCGGAAACTCCCGCGCGCCGGACCGGTCATGTTCGAACCAATGCTTTGAATTCCGTATGAACACCGCAACGACTCAGGGCGTCGGACCGCGGCGTGAAAGACGATTCGACGCGGTGCTCGCGACGCCTTTCGGAAGCTTGGGCATACGTACCGAAGCCGATCTGCTTGCCGGGATCTCGTTTCTTCCCGATGGCGTCACGCCGATCAAGCCGACCAGTCCACTTGCCGAGCGCGCGTGCGCGCAGGTCGAGCGCTATTTGCGCGATCCGGGTTTTCGTTTCCGTTTGCCGGTGAAACCGGCGGGCACCGCGTTTCAACGCCGCGTATGGGATGCGATCGCGGCCATTGCACCGGGCCGCACGCGCAGTTATGGCGAGATCGCACGCGAATTGGGCTCGGCGCCCCGCGCGGTCGGTCAGGCCTGTGGGGAAAATCCGTACCCGCTGGTCATTCCCTGCCACCGCGTGGTTGCCGCCGGAGGGATCGGAGGGTTTGCGCATGCTGGCGACGGTTACCTCCTGCGCATCAAGCGCTGGCTGCTCTCGCATGAGAGCGCGAATATCGAGCGACGGACATGAATGTCAACCCATGAATGAAACCAATGCCGCATTGCTCGACGAATTCTGCGATGCCGTGTGGCTCGAGGACGGGCTGGCAAAGAACACTCTCGATGCGTATAGACGCGATCTGCGCTTGTACGCCGAGTGGCTGGAGGCGCAAGGGCGTGGGTCCGTGCTGGCGGCGGTGGAGCCGGATCTCGCGGAATATCTTGGTTCGCGCAGCTTGACGCCGGCGCGGCGCGGCGCGGCGGGCGGGATCAAGGCGAGCACGCAGGCGCGGCTGCACTCAAGCCTGAAGCGCTTCTACCAGTTTGCCCTTCGCGCGGGCCATATCGCGTCGGACCCGACGCTGAAGCTCGATGCGCCGAAAAAGCCGGCGCGGTTTCCAAAGACCCTTTCGGAGTCCGAAGTCGAGGTTCTGCTCGCGCAGCCGGATACGCAGACGCCGCTTGGCCAGCGCGACCGCACCATGCTGGAGGTGCTTTACGCAAGCGGCCTGCGGGTTTCCGAACTGGTGAAGCTGAAAGTCGCGGAGGTCGGTCTGGACACCGGCGTAGTTCGGATCATGGGCAAAGGATCGAAGGAGCGGCTGGTACCGTTGGGCGAGGAAGCGCTGTCGTGGCTGGCACGGTTTCTGGGCGAAGGTCGAGTGGCGCTGCTCGCGGGCCGCACCAGCGATTACGTGTTCGTCACCGCACGTGCCGAACCGATGACGCGCCAGGCATTTTGGCACCTGATCAAGCGGCGCGCGGCGCAGGCGATTCCGGGGAAGAACCTTTCGCCGCACACGCTGCGCCATGCATTTGCGACCCATCTGCTGAACCATGGCGCCGACCTGCGCGTGGTGCAGTTGCTGCTCGGCCACGCGGATATTTCGACGACCCAGATCTACACCCATGTAGCACGGGAGCGCCTGAAGCTGCTGCACCAGAAACATCATCCGAGGGGATGAGCTGCGGCGGTTCATTTTGAGATAGGTTCTAGTCCGGACGCACGCGCTCCACGCACACGCCGACGCGCCTGGTGTCCTTGACCATGCCTAGCTTGGCGATACTCACCTTTGCCCGCGGCGCGTGGAAATCCGCGACTATCATGCGTGCGATCCTGTCGGCGAGATTCTCGACCAATCCGAAATGTTCGGACGCCACCAACGCGCGGATATGTTCGACGACGACGGCGTAATCGATGGTATCGGCCACCTTGCCGCTGGCGAACACGGCATCGCCCGGAATCTCGATCTCGATATCCATCTCGACAGTCTGAGGCGCGAGCTTCTCGTGCTTGTATAGCCCGACCCAAGCCTCGATCCGTAGTTCGCGGATGAATATCAAGTCCATCGTGCTGGGTTATGCAGAGGGCGGCGTTGCGTTCGCGGATTGGTTACACTGGGAAATCGCATTCAACGGGCGATTCTAAGCGAACTCGATGGTCACCGCTGTTTTCATTCTGATCGCGTACCTCGTCGGATCGCTGTCGTTCGCAGTGCTGATGAGCCGCGCTTTCGGGCTTCCCGATCCGCGCAGCTACGGTTCGGGAAACCCGGGGGCCACCAATGTTCTGCGCACGGGCAGGAGGGCCGCGGCGGTGCTCACGCTGCTCGGCGACGGCGGCAAAGGATGGCTCGCGGTATTTCTCGCCGGACGCTTTGCCGGCGACTGGGATGTGGGCCCGGCAGGTATCGCGGGTGTGGCGATCGCGGTGTTCGCCGGGCATCTGTTCCCGGTGCTGTTCGGATTCCGCGGAGGCAAGGGTGTGGCCACGGCGGCGGGGATCCTGCTTGCGGTCGATCACTGGTTGGGGCTTTCGGTCCTCGCTTCGTGGATTGCAATCGCGGTGATATTTCGGCTGTCCTCGCTCGCGGCTTTGGTCGCGGCCGTATTTGCGCCCATCTGCTATGTGTTGATGTTTCGGGTGGACGTGATGGCGGCTTCACTGGCGGCGATGTCAGGGCTGCTCATATGGCGACACAGAGAAAACGTCCGCCGTTTGCTCGCCGGGCAGGAAGGCAGGATCGGGGGCAAGCCGGAGAACTCCGCGTAGGCAGACGTCAATCTTGCGGAATGTCGATTGCGGACAGCTCCCAGCGCGGTCGTACGCTAAAGCCATGGTCGGCAGGTACCTTTGGGCCGCTCTCGAAGCCAGGCTGCAACTTCATTTTCGAAGCCGTGGCGCGCGCCTCAGCGGTTGGACGCAGCGTGTCGGAAGGGTGATTACGAAACTCGGCGCTCAAACGCAGAGCGCCGGAAGGGTGATTACGAAACTCGGCGCTCAAACGCAGAGCGCCGGCTAGGGCAATCATCGCACCGTTGTCGGTGCAGAATTCCAGCGGCGGGTAGTGGACGGCAAAACCTGCGCTGGCGGCTTGGCGTTCCAGCGACGCGCGCAGTTTGCGGTTCGCGCCGACTCCTCCGGCAACAACCAGCCGCGCAAGCCCGGTGTGCTTCATCGCTGCGGTGCTTTTCGCGACCAGCACGTCCACGACCGCTTCCTCGAACGCGTGCGCGACATCCGCACGCAGCGAGTCGTCAAGGACGTGCCGTGCGCAGAGTGTCGCTACGGAAGTTTTCAGACCGCTGAAGCTGAAATCGAGATCACCTGAGGCGATCATCGGGCGCGGAAAACGGAATCGGCCCGGCCTACCGCTTTCGGCCAGAGCCGCGAGCGCAGCACCGCCCGGATAGCCGAGCCCAAGCAGCTTGGCCGTCTTGTCAAATGCTTCCCCCGCCGCGTCGTCCTGGGTTTCACCGAGCAGGATGTATTCCCCGATTTTGGAAACGCGCATGAGCTGAGTGTGCCCGCCTGAAACGAGCAGCGCTATGAATGGAAATGCGGGCGGGTTCTGCGCGAGCAATGGCGAGAGCAGGTGCCCCTCGAGGTGATGAATCCCGATTGCGGGCACGCCGAGCCCCAGCGCGAGGCTTACCGCGACGCTCGCGCCGACCAGCAGCGCACCCGCAAGCCCCGGCCCCTGCGTATAGGCGATCCCCGACAGATCGACGACGCGCGCGCCGCCACGGGCCATTACCGCACGCGTCAGTGGCAGCAGGCGGCGAATGTGGTCGCGCGACGCGAGCTCCGGTACCACGCCGCCATATTCGTCGTGAAGCGCCACCTGCGAATGCAGGGCATGTGCAACCAGTCCCGCGCGAGGCGTAGCGCCCGGGAGCAGACCGCGTGCGGTGTCGTAGAGCGCCACGCCTGTTTCGTCGCAGGAGGTTTCGATACCCAGAATCAGCATGATTTGTCAGTGCTTTATATACTGCGGGGCCCGCCTGCATCAGTACGGCTGTCCAAGTGGGCGCGGTGTATGTTTGCACGATTCGTCGTTCTCGTGCCAGGCTCGACCGCCACTCTATGGAGCTGTGGCATCCCGGGCGAAAACAGGCTAGAATCCGCGCTCTTAACAAAACGTTGCCTCGGGGAACAAGACTGCATGCCGACTGTACGCGTCAAGGAGAATGAGCCGTTCGAAGTTGCGATGCGCCGCTTCAAGCGCACCGTCGAAAAAACCGGGCTGCTGACGGAACTGCGCTCGCGGGAGTTCTACGAAAAGCCGACCGCTTACCGGAAGCGCAAGCTTGCAGCCGCCGTAAAGCGGCACTACAAGCGCCTGCGCAGCCACGCGCTGCCGCCCAAGCTTTATTAGGATTTAGTGGCGTCCGGAGATTCTCCAGGCCGAGCAGGCTAACGTCCGCTCGGCCTTGTGTATTTCTGGGCCTTGACTCAACGCTGATCCATCGCGCCCCTATCATGCCGCCGGATTCGCCTACGACGCTCAGGGGAAGGATCGAAGAAGACATGAAGTCTGCGCTAAAGGCGAAACAGACGCAGCGCCTTTCGGCAATCAGGCTTTTGCTCGCGGCAATCAAGCAAAAGGAGATCGACGAACGCATCGAACTCACCGACGCCGACGTGCTCGGTATCGTCGAGAAACAGATCAAGCAGCGCCGCGATTCGATCGCCCAGTATGGTGCGGCAAACCGCCAGGACCTGGTCGACGCCGAGAGCTTTGAGTTGAATGTCCTCGAATCGTACATGCCCGAGCAACTCTCCCAGACTCAGGTTGCCGAGGAAATCACCAGGGTACTCGCGGAAACGGGCGCCAACGCCTTAGCCGATATGGGCAAGGCCATGGCGCTGCTCAAGACCAGGCTGGCTGGCCGCGCCGACATGGGCAAGGTTTCAGGGCTGGTTCGGGCCCGGCTTTCACGCTAAGCCCGGCCTTGCCAAACGCGAAGAATTACCTATAAAGAGGAAGTGGCTGCACAAGCTGTTCTCCTTTATGCGCGCCCGCGGGCGCATCGGCTCGTGCTTGCCGGCCAAACTTGATTTCGGATTCCTTCAAACATGACCTGCTTAACCGGGTCGATATCGTCGATCTGGTCGAGCGTTACGTACGCCTGAAGAAGGCGGGCGCGAACCTTGTCGCCTGCTGCCCGTTTCACAACGAGAAGACGCCGTCGTTTACGGTCAGCCCCAGCAAACAGTTCTATCACTGCTTCGGCTGCGGGGCGCACGGCAACGCGATTTCGTTCGTGATGGAGTACCAGGGACTTGGTTACGTGGACGCGGTCAGGGAACTCGCCGATCTGGCGGGGCTCGCGATGCCCGAATTCGAGCGGCGAGGGGATCAGGGAAGATCGAACGCCGATCCTCGAGGCCCGGATCTTTACCAAATCATGAAGAGGGCCGAGCAGTTCTATCGCGAACAGCTGAAAAGTGCCCCGGCTGCGATCGCCTATCTCAAGGGACGCGGCGTGACCGGCGAGATCGCTGCACGCTTCGGGATCGGGTATGCCCCCGGGGGATGGAACAATCTTCAGACCGCGTTCCCGGATTATGGCGCGGCAGCGCTGAAAGACTGCGGTCTGGTCATTGATGGTGAAGGCGGCAGGCGATACGACCGCTTCCGCAACCGAATCATGTTTCCGATCTTGAATCAGCGCGGCGCAGTCATCGGATTCGGCGGGAGGGTTCTAGTCGAAGGCGAAACCGACGCGGATGAAGGCAAAGGGGCGACTGGTCCCAAATATCTCAATTCGCCCGAAACACCGCTGTTCGAAAAAGGGCGCGAGCTGTACGGTTTGTCCCAGGCTCGCGCGGCGATCCGCGAGGCGGGCCGCGTCCTGGTCGTGGAAGGCTACATGGATGTCGTCGCGCTGGCACAGCACGGAATCGAATACGCGGTGGCCACGCTGGGCACTGCGACCAGTTCCGCCCAGGTGCAGAAACTGTTTCGGCAGACCGACGAGATCGTGTTCTGCTTTGACGGCGACGCGGCGGGGCGTCGGGCTGCGTGGCACGCGCTGGAGGTGAGTTTGCCGGTTCTCGCCGATCACAAGGCAATTCGGTTTCTGTTCCTGCCGGCGCAGGATGATCCGGACAGCTACGTGCGCGCGCACGGCAAGCAGGCGTTCGAGCAGTTGCTGTCGCAGGCAGGGCCGTTGTCGGAGTTCTTTATTGCGGAACTCAAAGGCCGCGTCGACATGGCAACCCTTGAGGGGCGCTCGCGCCTTACCCACGAGGCGAAACCGTTGCTGAAGCGGATCGCCGCCCCGGCGCTTCAGCTGCAACTGCTAAAGCAGCTCGCGCAAATCTCGGGCATTACGCAGGACGAAGCCGGCCGGCTGACGGAAATACGCGGCTCCGCGGCCACGCGCCCGCAGCATCCCGCTCCGGCGAGGGCAGCCGAGCGCATCAGGCTGAACCGCAAATTGGATCGGGAATTGCTCGCCTGCCTCCTGGCTTATCCGTCGCTGGTTCGCGACGTTCCGGCGGACATCGTGGACCTGAGCCACGCGGAAGGGCGAGCCATCGAGGCGCTTATGGCGTTCGATGGCGTCGAGAAACTCACGCATGCGGTATTGCAGGAACTGCTGCGAGAGTCCGAGCACGCGCCGCTGCTGAATCAAATAAGCGGCGAATTCCTTGACAAGGATATGGACGTCGATCTCGCGCGGGCGGAATTCGACGCCGTGATCGTCGCCATGCGCGCGCGCAATCCGAATCCCCGTATCAGGGAACTTGGGGACAAGGAGGCCAAAGAAGGGCTAACGCAGCAGGAACGCGATGAATTCGGACGCCTGATCGCCGAAGACGCGGCATTGAAGCGACGTCGAACGCCCCCATCCACTGTGGTATGATCTGACCTTTTTTTGCCCTCCTCTATTTTCAGGAAAAGCCATGGCAAAACATAAAGTTAAAGCCAAAGCCAAAGCCAAAGCCAAAGCTAAGACCAAAGCCCGTGCCAGCGCCAGGACCAAGCGCGCGCAGGCGCAGTTGTTGTCGAAGCGCGCCAAGGCAAACGCGCTTGCGACGCGGGCCAAAGAGCAGGCCAAAGAGCGGGCGCGGGCTGCGAAGGCCAAGGCACAGGTCAGCCGCGAAAAGGCGCGGCAGAAGGCGCTGAAGGAAAGGGAAAGGGCGCAGATTGCGAAGCAGCGGGAAAAGGAGCGGGCGGCGCGCGTAAAGGAAAGGGCGCGTGTCGCGGCTGAAAAGGCAAAGCTCAAAGAGAAGGCCCGCAAGGAGAAGGAAGCGGCGCGTGCAAGGGCGCAAAAGGAAAAGGAGGCTGCCCGCGAAAAGGCGCAGAAGGAAAAGGAATTCGCGAAACAGAAGGCACTCGAGGCGAAGCTCAAAGCGCAGGAATTGGCGAAGGCAGGACGCGGCCGACCCGGACGACCCGCAAAGCGCGACCGCGATGCCGAGCGGGCTCTGCTGGCGCGGGCGGAACTCAAACCCGAGGAAGCCGAGGCGCGGCGCACGCGCCTGAAAAATCTGATCAAGCTCGGCAAGGAGCGCGGTTACCTTACATACGCCGAGGTAAACGACCACCTGCCCGACGACATGGTGGACGCCGAGCAGATTGAATCGATCATCAGCACGTTCAACGACATGAGCATCCAGGTCTTCGACGAGGCACCGGATGCCGAAACGCTGCTGATCAGCGAAAACGCACCGGCGGTCGTGCCCGACGAGGACGCCGAGGAGGCGGCTGAGGCGGCGCTCTCAACGGTCGACCCCGAATTCGGCCGCACCACGGACCCGGTACGCATGTACATGCGCGAGATGGGGTCGGTGGAACTTCTTACGCGCGAGGGCGAGATTGAGATCGCCAAGCGCATCGAGGACGGGCTGAAACACATGATCCAGGCGATTTCGGCTTGTCCAACCACGATCGCGGAGATCTTGGAACTCGCGGGAAAGGTCGAACGCGATGAGATGAGAATCGACGAGCTGGTGGACGGGTTGATCGATCCGAATGCCAAGGAGGAACCGATCAAGGAGATCGCCGAAGAGGCGGAGGTCGATGAAGAGGCTGAAGAAAACGAAGAAGAGGCTGCCGCTGCGGTGTCGGCAAGCTTGCTGAAACTCAAGGAAGCGTCCCTGGTGCGTTTCCGCAAGATGGGAAGGTTGTACGACAAGAAGCGCGCGGCACTCGCCAAGCATGGCCACCGCAGCAAGCAGTACGTCCACTCACGCGAGCAGATCTCGAACGAGCTTCTGGCGATCCGATTTACGGCACGCATCATTGAGCGGCTTTGCGATTCCCTGCGAAGCATGGTCGATGAAGTGCGCGGCCACGAGCGCGCGATCATGCAAATGTGCATCAACAAGAGCACGATGCCGCGAGCGCACTTCATCAAGGTGTTCCCTGGCAGCGAGACCAACTTGCGCTGGGTGAAGAACGAGATTGCAGGAGGACATCCTTGGAGCGGGGTCCTCGCGCGTTTTGAACCCGCCATACTCGAGCAGCAGCAGAAACTGATCAGCATCCAGAAGCGCATCGGCATTCCGCTGAAGGACCTGAAGGAAATCAACAAGCAGATGTCCACGGGCGAAGCCAAGGCGCGGCGAGCCAAGCGCGAAATGACCGAAGCCAATTTGCGCCTGGTGATCTCGATCGCGAAGAAATACACCAATCGTGGCCTGCAGTTCCTCGACCTCATTCAGGAAGGCAACATCGGCCTGATGAAAGCTGTGGACAAGTTCGAGTACCGCCGCGGCTATAAGTTTTCCACCTATGCGACATGGTGGATCCGGCAGGCCATCACCCGCTCGATCGCGGATCAGGCTCGTACCATCCGGATACCCGTGCACATGATCGAGACCATCAACAAGATGAACCGCATCTCGCGCCAGATATTGCAGGAGACCGGGCAGGAGCCGGACCCGGCGACGCTGGCGCAGAAGATGGAAATGCCGGAGGACAAGATCCGGAAGATACTCAAGATCTCCAAGGAACCGATTTCGATGGAGACGCCGATCGGCGACGACGACGATTCGCACCTGGGGGATTTCATCGAGGACGTTTCCACTCTTGCCCCCAATGATGCGGCGATGTACGCGAGCCTGCGCGAGGTTACCAAGGATATCCTGGATTCGCTTACTCCTCGCGAGGCCAAGGTACTGCGCATGCGGTTCGGCATTGAAATGAATACCGACCACACGCTGGAGGAAGTGGGCAAGCAGTTTGACGTCACGCGCGAACGTATCCGGCAGATCGAGGCCAAGGCGCTGCGGAAACTTCGCCATCCGTCGCGAAGCGAAAGGCTCAAGAGCTTTCTCGACAACAACTAATTGCAATCTGTGTGCCGCGGAGTCACGATGTCCCATCGGTGAGTTGGGCGCCGAGCATTCGGCGGGTTTGTCTGGCGGGCCTGTAGCTCAGTCGGTTAGAGCAGGGGACTCATAATCCCTTGGTCGTAGGTTCGAGTCCTACCGGGCCCACTCTTGCAATCAAGCACTTAGGAGCGGTTTCCTGGGCAGCTGTAAGGCGCCACTTGCTTTGAGACTCTTTGCCGGAATGTCTGAGGCCGGACATTTCGCCGCATTTGGGACCGCTCTTAATGCGCCTCTTTCCCTGCTCGCGCCGCTGTGCACTATTTAACGGGATTGCACTATCGCTGCACGTATGATGTATGTATTACTCAGCGGGAGCACCAGCATGAAGACCAATGCCCGAACGATGATGCGTGCGCTGATGCTCGTGCTCAGCGCAATGGTGGCGACGGGCCCGGTCATGGCTGACAAGCCCTCATCGCCCGGCGCTGGCAAGGGTCATAAGGGCGAGCGTATGGAACGGCAGCGCGAGCGGCGCGACGATACGCGATTCCAACGTTACGACGGAGGACGTCGCCACTTCGAGGAGCGGCACCGGTTGGTCGTGCGCGAGTACTATGTCGAGCAATTCCGCCACGGCCGTTGCCCGCCGGGATTGGCCAAGAAGCGCAACGGTTGCATGCCTCCGGGCCAGGCGAAGAAATGGAAGCTTGGACAGCCATTGCCGCGCGAAGTGATTTTCCACGATGTGCCGCAGCAGGTGGTCGTGCAGATCGGGCTGCCGCCACCCGGTTATCGCTACGTGCGGGTGGCCACCGATATTCTGATGATCGCAGTCGGCACCGGGATGGTCATCGATGCAATCAATGATCTGGGGCGATAGCGCGAACAACCGCATCAAGCGGCGAATCGCATCGATAGGGAGACCCTGATGTTTCGAACAATCGTTGCGGCCCTATTGATACTGAGTGCTTTGGGCATTATCGCGGGCTGCAATACGATTGCGGGGCTAGGCAAGGACCTCGAGCGCGGCGGCGAGGTGGTCCAGGATGCAGCGAAGAAAGTTCAAAAGAAGTTGTAGCCGGGCGACGCGATAATAAATTCAATTCCGCTGCTGCTGCGGTAGTGAACATACGATGGGACGGATCACGCGCTCGATCTGTGGCGCGATCGGCGAACCTCGCCGTCGATCCGAACGGTTCTACGCTGGCGTATTGTGTTCCAGCGCGAAAACATGGGCGTAGAGGTTTGCGATCCACTGCTTGCCTTCCTGGGTCACCCGCAAGTGACGCAAGGCGTCGCTGATGTATGGGGCAACGGTCTTCCAGAAGAATCCGGGATAGTCGGCGCGCAGATCCTCCGGGCTCTTGAACCCTAGCGCTTTGTTGACACCCGTTTCTTCGAACTCGTAAAAGAGCGCGGGCATCCTTCGCACGTGGTTTGGCGCCGCCAGTTGACCGATAAGATCTGCGGCCCTTACCAGGCTCGGGTAGTCCGCTGTTCCCTGGTGGTCGCTGTCCAGTGGTACGGGGAAGCGTGTGCGTTCAATATTCGCGGCGATGACTTCAACGTCAATGATAGCGTGACCGCCAAAACGCTCTCGGACAAATTGCTTGCCACGGTCAACATGGTAAGGCGTGAGCGCCGCATCGGTCGCGCCGGCGGATATTTGTATGCTTTGTCCATTGACCCCCGTGGTATAGATGCCGGGCTGGTCTGCACGGCAAACCCCGCGCAGATACCCGATGTCATGACATAAGAGCGACAAAATAAAAAGCAGCCAGTCTTTGGGCGCCACGCCGCCTTCGCGGATGTGTTTGCCTCTCAGAATTTCCTGTCCGACCAACGTCACCATCAAGGTATGTTCGACATCGTGATAAAGGGCATCGCTGTTGGCGATATTTTCCAATGCCATGCGCCCGGCCCAGGAGATTATCGCGGGATACGATGGTTCAAGTTGTCCATAAGTGCGCGCATAAGCATGTTGCAACTCACCGACAAAGGCATCAATTAAGGTTTCCGTCGCATTGAACATGGACAATTCTCCTTGTCGGCCCGTGCCGGATTCAACAAATCTTTAGGCTCTCAAGCTGTTTCGAGGCACATGCCGGGCGGTTTCCCCAAACCCCCTCGTCGTGTCGCCCACATCGCGCATCGCGCTGATACCCATAATATGCGTATTCTGGTGCTTGGCTGCGGCAGTGGCATTGCAACGTCTCACGCGCCGTGCAATATTGCCGAATACGGGCCCTGTTCAAAAGGCTGAAATCCCGCTGAAGCTGCGGCACGAGATCCTACGTCAACGCGCGGCGCATGCCCGACCTCCGCCGAGAGGGCCGCCTCGGAACGAGCGTGCGTTTGGAGCTCCGCCATTCGCATCGCCCCGGGATCGCGATACTTGCCCGGTGCAACTTTATGGGCGCCTGCGTGAAATCCGTCACATTGCACCGCACAATATTCGAGTATCCTTAGTTTGCGGGCTCCCATCCTCCTCCTCCTCCTCCTCCCGGAGTCCGTGCTAAGGCCGGTGCAGTCTTGACAGACTTTCGCCGGCCTTTTTCTTTGTCTGTTCGTGCGTTCCACCGCTCGCTCGGCGGCGCATGTTCCGCAACAGCGCCCAATTTCGAGTGTTGTCACGTATATCATTGATTGAGTGAATAATTCATACTCTTGATCGCCCATCGGCTTGGGTTTTTCGAAGTTCTGTCACGGCGCGATTGCGCTGTTCATAAAGCGTCAGGAGGACAGTCAGGCGACGCGCCGGATTTTTCGCTATCTTCACGTGCGAATCGGCATGCGAACACGATGTCGCCGATTGAGAAAGTCGCAGCAGCATCCAAATTTTTGGCTGCGGGTCGAATTCGCCGGCTTACCGCCGCTTGAACTCTAAGAGGGGAAATAATGAACACGGTCGCAGTTGTCGGTTTGGGTTACGTGGGTCTGCCGCTTGCCGTGGAATTCGGCAAGAAGCGCAAGACGATCGGGTTCGACAAGTCGATCTCCAAGGTGGAAAACTATCGGCGCTTCGTCGATCCGACCGGAGAGGTGTCGCGCGAGGACCTGCGTGCGGCCGCTCAGCTTGAGGTGACGACTGACCCGGCGGCGCTCGCGCAAGCCGAGGTCGCCATTGTTGCGGTGCCGACGCCGGTGGATTCCGCGCACCAGCCCGATCTCAGCCCTCTCGAGGGCGCGAGCGAGGCCGTCGGCCGACACATGCAGCGCGGCACGACAGTGGTCTATGAATCGACCGTCTACCCGGGCGCAACAGAGGAGGTTTGCGTTCCGATACTCGAGAAATTCTCGGGCATGAAGTGGAAGCGGGATTTTCATGTCGGATATTCACCCGAGCGCATCAATCCGGGAGACAGGGAGCACACGCTCACCAGGATATTGAAAGTGGTTTCCGGAGACGATGCGCAGACGCTGGAAAAAGTGGCAACGCTCTATGAGGAAATCGTAACCGCCGGCGTCTACCGCGCCTCGAGCATTCAGGTCGCCGAGGCCGCCAAGGTGATCGAGAACACCCAGCGCGATCTCAATATCGCGTTGATGAACGAACTCGCCATCTTGTTTGACCGGATCGGCATCGATACGCTCGAAGTGCTGCAGGCTGCGGGTACCAAGTGGAACTTCCTGCCGTTTCGGCCCGGCCTGGTCGGCGGACACTGCATCGGCGTCGATCCCTACTACCTGACGCACAAGGCCGACATGGTCGGCTATCACCCTCAGGTCATACTCGCAGGGCGGCGCATCAACGACGGAATGGGCAAGTTCATCGCTGAGCAGACCGTAAAACACATGATTCGCAATGGCTCGCAGGTCAAGGGCTCGTGTGTCAACGTGCTGGGGCTCACCTTCAAGGAAGACTGCCCTGACATCCGCAATACGCGCGTGATCGACGTGATCCACGAGCTGGAATCCTATGGTATCGAGGTTCACATCCACGATCCGGTGAGCGACTCTGACGAGGCGCGCCAGGAGTACGCGCTGGAACTCGAACCGTGGGCCTCATTGCCGCGCGCCGACGCGATCGTGGTGGCGGTTGCGCACCAGCAGTTCCGCGCGATGCCGCTCGCCGGCTACCTCGAGAAAGTGGTGGACGGTGGCTGTTTCATCGACGTCAAGAGCCAGTTCGACATTGAGGAACTGCGGCAGGCGGGTCTCACGGTCTGGCGTCTTTGATCGACTGTATCCGGACCAATCCCTATCGGCGATTTTGCGACCACGGCCGGAAACGAAGAGCCTACATCTGATCTAAATCAAACTCCATTGCGACTGTTGGCGCGATATTGCTGCCCAACTCCGCGCAAGGCATCAACAGCAAGACGAGCAGAACCGGCTCGGTAGCCGGATTTGTGCGGAGCACAGGGGTGGCCTATGATTGCGGGCTACGGTGCGGGTTGAGGGTTTGCCGACTGCGAGGTTCCCGCGTCCCTCCTACGCGTGCAATGAGGGGCGTCATTCGATTCCGGGGTAGGGCATTCTGTTCCGTCATTGATTCGATATGATCGAACCATCACCGTGCTCCCGCCGCTTGAGAAGGGGTAGATCGTGGAAGTTTTCAAGGCTGACGTAGCGATTGTGGGCGCGGGTGGAACGGGATTGCGGGCGGCGATTGCTGTCGCCGAAGCCGATCCGTCCCTCAAAGTTGCCCTGGTTTCGAAGGTCTATCCGATGCGCAGCCACACGGTGGCGGCCGAAGGCGGGGCGGCGGGCGTCGTGCAGGACCACGACAGCCTCGAATACCACTTCAACGACACCGTGGGCGGCGGCGACTGGCTGTGCGACCAGGACGTGGTCGAATACTTCGTCGCGCACTGCACCGAGGAGCTGACCCAGCTCGAGCACTGGGGCTGCCCGTGGAGCCGCAAGCCCGACGGGCACATCAACGTGCGGGCATTCGGGGGCATGAAGATCGAGCGCACCTGGTTTGCCGCCGACACCAGCGGTTTTCACATGCTGCACACGCTTTTTCAGACGTCGATCAAGTATCCGTCGATCAAGCGTTTCGACGAGTACTTCTGCGTCGATCTTGTCGTCGAGGACGGCCGCTGCCAGGGCGTGGTGGTGATCGAAGTGGCCACCGGCAGGCTCACGTTCATCCAGGCGAAGGCGGTGATCATGGCCACCGGGGGCGCGGGCAGGGTTTTCCGGGAGAACACCAACGGCGGCATCGTGACCGGCGACGGCATGGCGCTCGCGTACCGCCACGGTGTGCCCTTGCGCGACCTGGAATTCATGCAGTATCACCCGACCTGCATGCCCGGCACCGGGCTGCTGTTCACCGAAGCGTGCCGTGGCGAAGGCGGGTTCCTGCTCAACAAGGACGGTTACCGCTTTCTGCAGGATTACGGCCTCGGGCCGGCGGAGGACAAGCCGCGCAACAAGTACATGGAACTGGGTCCCCGCGATCGCATCAGCCAGGCGATCTGGCACGAGGAAAAGAAGGGCCGGACGATCAGCACGCCGTACGGCGAGGTGGTCCACCTGGACCTGCGCCATCTGGGCGAACGGAAATTGCGCGAACGCTTGCCGCTGATCTACGAGCTGGCCGAGGAATACATGGACATCGATCCGGCGCATTCGCCCATCCCGGTTCGGCCGGGCATTCACTACACGATGGGCGGCATCTACGCCAAGCTCAATACCGAGACGCCGCTGCCCGGCCTGTATGCGGCCGGAGAATGCGCGGGCAACGGCGTCCACGGCGCGAATCGCCTCGGCTCCAATTCGCTGGTGGACATCATCGTGTTCGGCAAGCTGGCGGGCGTGGAGGCGGCGAAATTCTCCAAGTCGACGCAGTTCAGCAATCCGGCGGCGCTCGAGACGCAGGCCAAGGCCGTGCAAGAGCGGGCCATCGGGCTGGTCACCAAGACCGGCGGCAAGGAAAAGCATTCCGTCCTGCGCAGGGAGATGGGCAAGAGCATGGAGAACGGATGCGGCATCTACCGCACGGCTGCGGAGATGCAGGCGACCTGCGACAAGCTCGGCGAACTGCGCGAGCGCTACAAGAACCTGGACGTCGAGGACAAGTCGAACGTCTGGAACAACGACTGGCTGGGAGCCCTCGAAGTCGGCTACTTGCTGCAGGTGGCCGAAGTGGTGGCGCATTCGGCGCTCAACCGGAAGGAATCGCGCGGCGCGCATCAGAGGCTGGACGGCTACGAGCAGCGCGACGACGCCAACTACCTCAAGCACACCCTCGCTTATTGCACCGGCGACGGGCCACCGCGCATCGAGTACCAGGACGTGGTGATCACCAAGTCGAAGCCCGGGACGCGCGCCTACGGCGCGGCGGGCGACAAGGCCGAGCAGGAAAGGAAGAAGGAAGCGGGCCATGGCTGATACCACGAAGACGATCGAGATCGAGGTCCTGCGCTACCGTCCCGAGCAGGACAAGGAACCCTTCTTTCAGACTTATACGGTACCGTTTGAAGACGACTGGTCGGTGCTGCAGGGCCTCCAGTACATCAAAGACGATCTGGATGGCACGCTTAGCTTCCGCTGGTCGTGCCGGATGGCGATTTGCGGCAGTTGCGGCATGATGATCGATGGCAAGCCCAGGCTCGCCTGCAGGACTTTCCTGCGCCATTACCATCCGAACAAGCTGCGGGTGGGGCCGCTCGAGCACTTCCCGATCGAGCGCGATTTGGTGGTGGTCGTCGAGGACTTCATCCGAAAGCTGGAATCCATCAAGCCTTACATCATTCCGAAGGAACCGCGCAAGCTCGAGCAGGGCGAGTACCTGCAAACGCCTGCGCAGCTGGAACAATTCAGGCAGTTCAGCGGTTGCATCAATTGCATGCTCTGTTATGCGGCCTGCCCACAGTACGGGCTGGATTCGAAATTCACCGGACCGGGCGTTCTGGCACTGATGCATCGCTACAACGCTGATTCCCGGGATGGCGGGCGAGGCGAGCGCATGGCGCTTGGGCATTCGGAGGAGGGGTTCTGGGGCTGCACGGCGGTGACCTACTGCTCGGAGGTGTGCCCCAAGGACGTCGATCCGGCCAATGCGATCAACCAGAACAAGATGGGTAGCGCGATAGATTACTTCCTCCGATTCGTCGCGCCCCGAGGAGCGGGAAAATGAGCGCGCAGATGGATAAGCGGCGGCCCTACGTTCGGTCGATGAACAGCTGGTGGAAGCGGGATCCGTTTTTCGTTCGCTACATGGTGATGGAAGCGACTTCCGTCCTGGTCGCCCTCTACGCGGTGATACTGCTCGTCGGCCTGCTGCGGCTCAGTCAGGGCGAGGCCGCCTTTAACGGCTGGCTGGGTGCGCTGGAGAGCGGACCGTCGATTCTTCTCCACGTGCTGATACTGGTGGTCTTCCTTTACCACCTGTGGAGCTGGTTCAAGGTGATGCCCAAGACCCTTCCGATGATCTTCGTGAATGGCAAGAAGCTGCCCGCGGACACGATTACCTATACCGGGGTACTCCTGGCGGTGGTGGTCAATCTCATCGTTCTGATCATACTGGTTTAGGTGACGTCATGACTCGATCCAATGCTCCCCTTGTCTGGTCACTGTTCGGCGCCGGCGGCGTGCTGGCCGCTCTCGTCGGTCCGGCGCTGGTTTTCGTCACCGGGATAGCGGTTCCTGCCGGAATACTGATGTCGCACGATCTGATGAGCTACCAGCGCATGTTCGGATTTGCGCAGTCTTGGGCCGGGAAAATCATCATTCTGGCGGTCATTGTCCTGTTCCTGTGGCACGCGGCGCTGCGCATATTCCACATGCTGCATGACTTCGGCATCCACCCGGGCGTCGCCTCCAAGCTCATCTGTTTCGGACTGCCGTTCTTGTGCACGGTTGCCGCGTTCTACTGGGTGCTGCCGATTTGAGCGCGAGCCCTGGACGTGCGCTCGTGGCATCGCAATCCGGTGGTTTCTACGAAGGCGACCGGAGGGCCGCGCAGGCCACGATCAGCGTGGCGGAACCGTAATAACGAGCCGCTGGTACAACCCACCGTAATAGTTCATCTTGACGATGCTTCCTGCGGGGAAGCCTTCCGGAAGCCACTCGGTTATTTCGTGGTTCCAGAGATCCATCGCAAATGGTTCGAGTGCGCGAAGCACCGGCTCGAACAGATACCGGAGCGGATGCCACCGACCGGGACGATGATAGTCGACCACGATGAGTTTCCCGCCCTGCTTCACGACCCGCAGTGCTTCCCTGAGCGTTCGGGCGCGCACGTCGGCCGGTTGTTCGTGCAGCAGAAAGAAGAGAACTGCCTGGTCATAGGTTCCATCGCGGAATCCCAGCGCGGTGGAATCGCGCTGATGAAGCGTAACTGGGGCCGAAGCTGGAAGCTTGGCGCGCAGGTTCTGCAGCTGGATCGGCAGCACGTCCACGACGTCCAGTGACCCTCCCGGGGCCAGACGGTGAATCAGCATTGCGGTGAAGTTTCCGTACACGCAGGCGACCTGCAGCGTTTGGCCGTCAATTTTGCGTCCGAGTGCGTCAAGCGCCGCATTGCGTAAGCGGTCGAAATTTCCCCACAGAATCAGGTTGACGAGCCACTGTCGCTCGAAGAACCGCACCGCCCGCGGATGCACGTAGGCCCACCAGTACGCCTGTTGCAGGTACCCGGGGATTGCCGCGGCGTGTGGCCCGGCAGCCGCGTCACCGTCGCGGGAGATCAGGGCGGCGGCATGCGCGGAGTTCACCTCGGGCCGGGTATCGCGTTCATTGCGGCTTCTGCTCAACGGCGGCTCCTGGTCAATATCCGGTATTCAAGCCCACCCGGTGCCACATTCCCCCGGCCACGCGAGCGTGGAAACGATCACAACGGAATGCCATCGGCCGGCCCGAACTCCGACGGCGGCGACTAAGTCAACGGGCGCGAACTGGACTAATTCTAATCGCAACCGGCACAACGCGTTGGGTTTCGCGTGGCCGACGGGAACCGCGCGCGCAGGATTCTATGCCGCCCCATGGCGATTTCCCGCACCAAACCGGGAAACCTGCTACAGCTTGGTCGCGGTGATTATCTGGAAGTTTCCGAAGAAATACGTCGTGCGTTCACACGACCAACCGCCGATGTTTTCCAGGCAACTGAGCGGATCATGAGTATCCCAGAGTGCAAGCCCAAGCGGTTCGAACACCTTGAAATAGGTCCAACTCAACGCTCGCAGCACCCACAGTTCCGGTCGGTGAAATTCGGCAAGAAAAAGCTTCCCTCCCGGGGCCAGTACGCGACCGGCTTCGCTCAGTGCCTTGAGCTTCAACGGGTGGGGAAGTTCATGAAGCAGGAAGAACATGACGTTTGCATGGGCAATGCCGTCCTCTTGTCTCATTGCCGTGGCGTTATCTTCGATCAATTCCACTCTGCCCGAATAGGCGTCCAGTTTTCTGCTTGTGTGCAGAAGCTCGTTTTGAATGATGTCGGCGATAAGTACGCGCTTGGCACCGGCGCGGAAGGCCGCATGAACGACGCGCGGAATCACGTTCCCGAAGGCGCATGACGTTATGAGCAGTTTCTTTTCCGTCAAGTCCAGCTGCTCGAGCCCGGAAACAATCTTTGAAACAAGGCGGTGATACTGAAACAGCAGTATCGCAGAAATTATCGGCTGAAAATCGACCAGTTTGATGAGCCGCATGTTCGAGTAGATCGGATACACATGCGCCTTCTCGCTGTGCAAACCCGGCGAAAGACCGCGCACCAGCAGTGCCCCTCTCGTGACAACAAAGAAAAACAGTCCTGTGGTCAGCAGGATAAACAGCAGGGCAAAAACCGCATTCATTACCCACGAATTCATGAACAATTCCTAAGCTTTCATTGCAACATGAGGGGATGCTTCCCCTCGCGCATTCCTCATCGAGCCTGTTGCGAAGTCATCTTGCAGCGCGCTCCGAAATCGAATCCTCGGCCGGCATCGCGAGTTTGCATGACCCTGTACAAGGCCCGCCGGCTTATCGCCGGCTAAACTACCCGGTACCACACCTACCCCGGACGGTGCCGCTTCGGGGCGCGAAAACAGCGAAACGTACCCTATCCCACGAATTGGTGACGGTCCTGTGGGCGCAATACCGCCCGTCGGTCATTGCCGCACACCATGCCGGCGTTGCCGGCAGTTGGTTTTGACCAGGGTCAAAGATTGGGCCGCGAATCGCCCCGGTTCGTCGATTTGCGGTGACCGGAAAGCGATTTGCGATCCTGTCGAAAGACTCTTCAAAGAACGGCGCTCTTGCGCGCGTTCGAACCGAGGACTGCGCGGCGTCGCTTGCGCGCCATTTGCCTTGACACGAAAAATGCACATGCATGACAATGAGCATGTTCAATTTTCCCCGAGCGAGCAAGATCGACGGGGCAGCGGTTGTCATAATCTGCCCGGGGAGCCCGATTCGCCTGCCCGGCGAATCGGGGCCTCGCGGAGGGTGGTTTTGTCGGCGTTAATCCGGCGTTCGGTGCAAATCCAAGCACGTAGCTGCACGAGAGCGCAACACGAGCGTGAGCAAGGCGGCTTCGTTGGCTGGAAGCGCCAAAAGCAGCAGACTCGTGGGTCACTATAAATAGGGGAAACCATGCTAGAGGGCTTTGTTCCCTTCCCGCCTGATTTTGCGAAGCGCTACCGCGAAAAGGGCTATTGGCAGGACAAGTCACTCGCCGAGGAGTTCTCGGTGGTGTTCCGGCAATATGCCGCTCGGGTCGCTTTCATCGATCGCGGAAAGACCTATACCTATGCCGATGTCGACCGTTACTCTGACGGCCTTGCCCTTAATCTGCTCGATCTGGGGCTGAGGCCGCTGGACCGCGTGGTCGTTCAACTGCCCAATGTCATTGAATTCGTCTTTCTTTATTTCGCGCTGCAGAAGATCGGTTGCATCCCGATCGCCGCGCTGGCGACACATCGTTATCTTGAGGTGAGCCAGTTCGTTCAGCTCTCCGGAGCGACAAGCTGTGTCATTCCCGACCGTCAGGGAGATTTTGACTTCCAGGACATGGTCAGCAGGGTGAGAAACGAGAGCAAGACTCTCAGGTTCGGCATCGTATTCGGCGATGCGAAACCCGGCTTCGTCTCGCTCTCCGATCTGATCCGGCGCGCGCCAAAGCGATCGCCGGATGAACTGAAGTCGATAAGGATCGATCCATGCGATCCCGCCGTGTTCCAGCTCTCCGGCGGGACCACCGGGATCCCCAAACTGATTCCGCGCACGCACAACGACTACGCCTGCAACTCGAGGATGGCGATCTCGGTCTGTGGGGCCGACCAGGATTCGGTGCTGCTGCTGGTGCTGCCGATCGCACACAACCTTCCGCTCGCCTGCCCGGGGATCCAGGGGTTCATGTTCAAGGGGGCGCGCGTGGTCCTATCGACCAGCACCAAGCCGGAGGACATGTTCCGGCTCATTCAGGACAATCGCGTCACCCATCTGAAGGTCGTGCCCGCGCTGCTGACGCGCTTCATCAACGATCCGGCGATCAGGAACTACGATCTTTCGTCGCTGCGAGTCATTCAGAGCGGGGGGCAGCGGATGCAACCGGAAGTCCGGGTGCTTACGAAACAGTTGATCCCCAGCGTCATCGTGCAGGAGAACTTCGGCATGGGCGAGGGCATGCTCATGTTCGTGCGTCTGGACGATCCGGAGGATGTGCGGCTGGAAACCTGCGGCCGGCCGATCTGTCCGGACGACGAGGTGAGGCTCATCGACGACGAGGGCGCGGAAGTGCCGCCCGGCGAGGTCGGCGAGTTTGCGGCCCGGGGGCCGTATACGCTGCGCGGGTACTTCGGCGTTCCCGAGTACAACGCCAGGCAGTTCACCCCCGACGGGTTTTACCGTTCCGGCGACCTGATGCGCCTGCATCCGTCGGGTAACTACGTCGTCGAGGGGCGCAAGAAGGACTTGATCAACCGCGGCGGCGAAAAGATCAGCGCTGAGGAAGTGGAGAACCTGATCCTTGCACACCCGAGCGTTCAGGATGTCGCGTGCGTGCACATGCCGGATCCGCAGATGGGCGAGAAGATGTGCGCCTACGTGATATTGCGAAAAGGACACGCACTGACACTGAAGGAACTGGTTGATTTTCTGATCGGAAAGGAAATGGCCAAGTTCAAGCTTCCGGAACGACTCGAGGTCGTGAGCGAATTCCCGGTTTCGACTTTCGGCAAAGTGTCGAAGAAGACCCTTGCGGAAATGATCGCGAAAAAGCTCGAATCGGAGCGCCGGGGCTGAGAAACGCGCCGAACAGGCGGCCGTGCCGCCCCGGATAACCTTGGAGGAAAACTCATGCGTATTGTCGATCTGCACTGCTATCCCGGCACCCAGGAATGGATCAATTGCCAGGGGCCCTATGTCGAGGCGCTCGCGAAATACTGGAATCGCAGTTGGGTGGGCAAGAGCGAAGAAGAGGTTCTCAAGGACTTCACCACCGCAGGGGTTGAGGCGGTACTGGTCGCGCTGGATCTGGAGACGACGATAGCCACGCCGCCGGTCAGCAACGAATCGGTGCATGCGATGTGGAAGCGTCATCCGAAACGCATTATCCAGGCCTGGGGTGCCGTCGAACCGGCGAAGGGCGAAATCGCGATCCGTCAGGTGAAAAAGGCGGTGCAGGAACTCGGTTTCATCGGCTTTCACTTCCATCCGATCATGCAGCACTTCGCGGTCAACGACCGCCGCCATTACCCGCTTTTCGAGGAAATCAGCGCACTGGGCGCAGCCGTGATGATCGATGTCGGCACCACCGGCATGGGTGCCGGACTGCCCGGCGGGATGGGCGCGCGGATACGGCACGCGCACCCCTCTGCGATCGACGATCTCGCGGCGGATTTCCCCAACCTGAAGATCCTTATGGCCCATCCGGGCTGGCCGTGGGTGGACGAGGCGACGGCGGTGGCCTTGCACAAGGGCAACGTCTACTGGGAAATGTCCGGTTGGGCGCCCAAGTATTTCCCGGGAAATCTCAAAATCGACATGCGCGCCAGACTGCAGGACAAGGTCATGTTCGGTAGTGACTATCCGAGCATGCCTTACGAGAGGATACTGCGGGAGTGGGGTGAACTCGGCTACAAGGACGAGATCATGGAGAAGATATTCCATAAGAACGCGGAGCGTATCCTGGGGCTGTGACCGGAGTCGCGGCGAAGCGCAGCTCTAACGTCGTCACGCGCGGGCTTATCAAGCTATGGCCAATCTGCTTATCGTCCTGACGCTGCCCGAGCCGGTGAAGACGAAGTATTACAACCATCTCAGGGCGAAGTTTCCGGATCTCACCATCAACATGGTCGACCATCACAGCAAGGTCGGCCCCTACATCGATTCGGCGGACATATTGGTGAGCTTTGGGGTGCAACTCGCCGACCACGTGTACAAGGAGGGCCGGAATCTGAAATGGGTCCAGGCACTGGGCACGGGCGTGGACGGGATCATCGGCGAGCCTTCGCTGCAGGATCATGTTTTGGTCACGAATATTCACGGTCGGATCATGGCGGATTCGATGTCCGAGGCCGCATTTTTGGCGATGCTCGCGCTGTCACGCAATTTTCCGCGCGCGTTGCGCGCGCAGGCGCGCCACGCCTGGGAGCGCGCTCCCTCGAGGCTGCTCAACGGAAAGACCGTGGGTATTCTCGGTGTAGGTATGATTGCGGCGGATCTGGCGCCCAGATGCAAGGCTTTCGGAATGCGCGTGATCGGCATTACCGCGACCAAGCGCGACCTGCCCGGGTTTGACCGCATGGTCGGCCGAGAAGAGCTGCCGCAAACACTTCCTGACGTGGACTATCTGATTCTCCTCATACCCTACAGTGCAGAGACGCGGGGGTTGGTCGGAGAGAAGCTGATTTCGGCGATGAAACCGACAAGCTATCTGGTCAATCTTGCGCGCGGGGGTGTGGTCGACGAAGACGCGCTGGTCGAAGCGTTGAGGCAGAACAAGATTGCCGGTGCGGCGCTGGACGTTTTCGCGACCGAACCGCTGCCCGCAGATCATCCTTTCTGGTCGATGGAAAACGTGATCGTCACGCCGCATCTGGGCGGTTTCCATGACGAGTATGCGGATCGGGCCTTGCCGATCGTCGAAGACAACATTCGCAAGTTTCTCGCCGGTGACACCGAGAACATGAGCAACGTCGTGAAGCGTCCTACGGCTGGATGACCACCAATGCAGAACAGGCGAATGCTTTTACGGCTGCATTGCTTTGACGCCGCTGTTCCGGATAGAAAACCAGGTTCTTCGTTGGTGTCGTCGTCGAACTCGTAAAGGACTGAAGGAAGGCACATGGCAGAAAGCGACGGGAGAATCAACACCGCGATTTCGACACCGGAACTGGAGCGGCGCTGGTCGGCCGTGCGTGCAGCCATGGCGGCGCAGCGCATCGACGTGCTGCTCATGCAGGCGAACAACGACTTCATGGGGGGCTACGTAAAATACTTCACCGACGTGCCCGCGACCAACGGCTATCCGGTGACGGTGACCTTCCCGAAGGACGAGGGCATGACGGTGATCGCCCAGGGGCCCTTCGGTGCGGTGCGCGAGCTGCCGCCCGAAGGTGACGGCTTGAGACGCGGAACAGCGCGATTCATGGGTACGCCCAGCTACGCCTCGGCGCACTTTACCGCCGAATACGATGCGGTTCTCGCCGAAAAGGCGCTCGAGCGCTTCGTTGCCGGAACGGTCGGCCTGCTCGGGACCGCCGCGATATCGTTCGCGCTGGTGGATTATCTGAAGCGGGGCAAGCTCGCGAAGACGAAGTTCGTCGACGCCTCCGACATGGTAGACCAGATCAAGTCGATCAAGACCGAAGAGGAAATAGGGCTTATTCGCCGCACCGCAGCGATGCAGGATGCGGCGATGGACGCGGCGTTCAAGGCTGTCCGGCCGGGCATGCGTGACTTGGAAGTGGCCGCGATAGCCGAGCAGGTGGGGCATAACCTGGGAGGCGAGCAGGGACTTTTTCTGTGTTCGTCGGCGCCGGTCGGGACCTCGGTGATGTTCGCCAACCGGCACCAGCAGAACCGCGTGATCCAGCCCGGGGACCAGTACACGTTGCTGGTGGAGAACAACGGTCCGGGTGGAATGTACACGGAACTGGGCCGAACCTGCGTGCTGGGCAAGGCATCGCAGGAAATGAAGGACGAATTCGAATTCGTGCTCCAGGCGCAGAAATTCATGCTCGATATGCTCAAGCCCGGCGCCTCATGCAAGGATGTCTTCGAGGCCTACAACGCGTTCATGCGCAAGAACGGCCGACCGGAGGAAAAGCGGCTTCACTGTCATGGGCAGGGCTACGACATGGTGGAGCGCCCGCTGGTCCGCTTCGACGAGACGATGACGATTCGCAAGAACATGAACATCGTGGTTCACCCCACTTATCTCACGGCCCGTACGTTCAGCTGGGTCTGCGACAATTACCTGATCGGCGATGACGGGGTGGCCGAGAAGCTGCACAAGTTCCCGCAGAAGATTTTCGAGCTCGGCTGAACGGTCGGGCCAGACGGCGCAGCCCCGGGGAGAATCCGTGAACCAGATGGACGCGAGCGTCAGAGTGCTCAAGAGTACCTGCCGCATGTGCCACGGCGGTTGCAGCACCTTGCTGCACGTAAACGGCGACAGGATCGTCCGCATAGAGGGCGATCCGGATGGCCCGCTCAATCACGGGCGCCTTTGCCCCATGGGTCACGACGCGCTGGAACTGGTCTACAGCCCGGCCCGGCTGACTCACCCGCTCGTTCGAACCGGCGCGCGGGGGGAAGGCAAATGGCGACGCGCATCGTGGGACGAGGCCTACGAGCGTATCTGCGAAAGCATCCGCGCCATCTGGGACCGCTATGGACGGGAGGGCATTGCGGTCGGTACCGGGACCGGACGCCACCACATGCACTGGGTACCGCGGCTGGCGAACATGCTGGGCACGCCCAACTCGGGCAATCCGGGCATGGCCCAATGCTTCTTCCCTCGCGTGAACATCATGAATCTTACCTACGGGCAGTTCGCGTGGTCGGACTACCGGGGCGAGCGCATGCCGGGCGTGCTGATGTTCTGGGGACACAATCCGCTGACATCGAGTCCCGACGGCGAAATCGGCTTTCAGGTGCTCGACGCGCTGAAGGCCGGCCCGAAGCTCATCGTCATCGATCCGCGAAAGACCTGGCTCGCCAAGCAGGCCGAGGTGTTCCTGCAATTGCGTCCCGGAACCGATGATGCTCTGGCGCTGGCGATGCTGAATGCCATCATTGCCGATCGCTCTTATGACAAGTCCTTTGTTGAAAAATGGACTTACGGGTTCGACCGCCTGGCAGAGCGCGTCCGGCAGTACACGCCGGAATGGGCAGAGCCGATCACATGGGTGCCCGCGTCGAAGATCCGCGCTGCCGCGCGCCTCTGGATAGATGCGCAGCCGGGCGCGCTGGAATGGGGATGCGCGATCGAGCACACGCCGAATACGATTCAGACCGTGCGGGCGATTTCGCTGCTGCCCGCGCTCACCGGAAACATCGACGTGCCCGGGGGCTGGTGTTTCGGCATGCGCGGCGTGGGACCATTTCCCTTCCTGCCGGAAGTGTTGCCGGAGGAGCAGCGGAAGAAGCGCCTCGGCGCGGACAAGTACCGCGTGCTCTCGGGAGCCGGTTCGCGCGTGCCTTCGTCGCACATGCCCTCGGTGTTCAAGTCGATGCGAACGGGAGAACCGTACTGGACCAAGGGATTCCTCATATTCGGCAACAACGCGCTCACAACCTACGCGGATTCGCGACTGGTGCGCGAGTCGCTGATGAAGCTCGATCTTCTGGTGGTGGCCGATCTGTTCATGACGCCTACCTGCGAACTGGCCGACGTCGTGCTGCCGGTTGCGGCATGGCCGGAGCTCGATCAGGTCGTCGGCATGCCCTATTTCGGCGAAGACGTGATACTCGCGCAGCAGAAGGCCGTACAGATCGGCGAGTGCAAGCAGGACGAGGTCGTCATGACCGAACTCGCGCGGCGGCTCGATCTGCCGCACTGCGAGGACGACCTGCATGAAATACTCGACCGCGTCGTTGCTCCGACAGGAATGAGTTTCAAGGAACTCGCCGCGCACGGGCCGGTCAGGCTGCCGATGAAATATCGCAAGTACGAGGAAAATGGTTTTGCGACGCCGACGGGGAAGATCGAACTCTACTCGACGCGCCTTGAGGAACTGGGCTATGACCCGTTGCCGTATTATCAGGAGCCGCCGGAGAGCCCGGTCAGCCGACCCGATCTGGCGGAGGTCTTCCCTTACGTGCTCACGACCGGCGCGCGGATTCCGGTGTTCTACCATTCCGAATTCCGGCAGTTGCCGAAGCTGCGCCGCGGAGCGCGGGAACCGCGCGTCGAAATCCATCCGCAAACTGCGGCGAAGCACGGCATAGCTCGCGGAGACTGGGTGGTGATTTCATCGCCGCGCGGAAGCATCCGGCAGCGCGCGGTGCTGTCTGCGGATATCCACCCGAACGTGATTCATTGCGAACACGGCTGGTGGTTCCCGGAGCGCGAAGAGCCCGGGCACGGGATGTGGGAATCGAACGCGAACATGCTGACCGACCAGTCGCCTCCGTACGATCCCGCGATGGGGACCTATCAGCTGCGCGGACTGCTTTGCCGGATCGAGAGGGAGTGAGCGGCCCAAACCTTTCCGTAGAGGCGGGTCCGGCGGGCTTCGCCTTGGTCGCAAAACGGTTCGCGCGGGATCAACGGTAATTCATGGCGCGCCGCACACCGCGGCGTGGATATCCAGCAGCTTCCTGACCGTCTCTTCGCTGCGCGCGCGCGCCATGCCGCATTCGGTTGCTACGCCAAAAGACGGTGCGTATCGCTGCGCCGCCTCGATGCGCTTGCGCGTGCCCTCGACACCATCCTGCACGTGAACGACACCGAGGTAGAGTTCGGTGTCCTGTGAAAGCCGGAGCTCGCGCAGCGGCGAATGGAACGCGTCATCGTCGCGCCCGCGCGGTACCGGCATGTGGAAGTAGGCGAGTTTGCGACGGATCGACATGCAAAGTGCGTTGGCAAACTCCACCATCGCCGCGGCGTCGCGCGGTTCGACGAAATGCTTTCCGCCGAAGTCGCCGTAGCAAAGGTGCAGGCCTGTGTCGACATCCTCGGGAATACCGGCGCACAGTCGGGTCATGCGCCCGAGGATCCGTTCGCGTGGCTCATCGCCGCACGGGACGCCGGCGGTGGGCTGGCCATCCCATACGACCATTTCGTTGCACAGATCCCACTGAATACAGAGATCATGATGCGGAATGTGCCGGCAGAGCATCGCGACTTCGCCCAACATCGCCCCTTCGTAGGCCGCTTCGACAACGGCAAGCGACGCCCGAACGACGACGGAACTGACGACGGCGAAGGGGGTCGGAAGGCAGACCTGGAAGCGGATACCCTTCGGAAGCTCACCGCGGTCGCGCGCGGCGACAAAATCCAGGTACGAGGCGCGCGCCTCGCGCGCATAGTTGAGTTCGCCGAAACGAATGTCAGTCGCTTGAACCCCATCGGCAAGGCGCAACAGCGGGAAACGGTTGGTAGGGCGCACGGCGCCGGACGGATCCGGCGCAAGCCCAGGATTTGCCAGCAAGAGCGGATACTGCCAGCTGATCCAGAGCTTCCGCCCCCCGACTTCGCCGTCCGGAATTCGGCGCAAATACGGACCGAGCGTTTGTCCGACGACGCGGAACACGTCCTCGACCGTTGGCAAACCGATGCTGCCGACGAGATGTACCGACGCGGGTGCAGCGGGCTCATCCATGGGTGTTTCCTTTATCAAACTTCGTGTGCCGGCATCGCGGGGCGCTCAGGCGAAGTCCGACGCCGCTACGTGCATGCGCAGCAATTCCGGGATAGTCGCCGGGTCCCGCCGTCCGAAACCGCATTCGGTCGCGACGGCGAAATCGCTGACATATTTGAGAGCAGTTTGCATCCGTCGAATGGTGCCGTCGATTCCATCGGTATAGTGCACCAGTCCCAGACACAATTCGGTTCCTGGCCGCAACCGTAATTGCTTCAATGGCGCGAAATACGCATCGTCGCTGCGATTGCGTGGAACCGGCATGTGAATCAGGTCCATCGGCCGTGTGATCCTGTGCTTGAGCGCATCGGCCATCCGTACCATGTCACCCATGTCGCTCGGCTCCACCGCATGGCGATGATTGGCATCGCCGTAGCAGAAATGCAGCAACAACGGAATATCAGTGGGTACCTCATGGCATAGATCGGCGACGATCGAAGCGAAGCGATCGGTCATCTCCTGTTTGGTTCGGCCGTAGGGTGTTGGCAGCGCGCGTTCGAGCCGCGCAAATACGGCCGATGCCAGGTCGAACTGAATGGCCAGGTCCTGATGCGGGATGGTTTCGACGATGCGTTTCAGTTCCCGCTTCAGTGCGCCGTTGTAGGCCGGATCCAGCGCAAGCTGCTCGTCTTCCGCAACGAACAGCCACAGGACGGAATGGGCGGGAACGAGGTCGACCTGAAAGCGCACTCCGTCGAGGATCGTGCCGACATCGCGCAACTGCCGAAACGTCCGATAGGATCGCCCGGCGCAATCGGCATAGCCGAGATTACCGAAGTGCACGTCGGCTGCACGTTTGCCCGGTCGAAGGCGAAAGCGTCGGCGGCTCACCGAGTGGGCATGGACGGCGAATATTTCGGCCGAGGGTTCGAAATCAGGATGTTCCCGGAACAGCACCTCAAGGTGCGTGATCCAATCGCTGCGGTCGCCGACTTCACCGTCAGGAATCTGTTTGATTCTCTTGCCGAAAGCGGCGCTAACCGTTTCAAAGACCTGGGCCGTGCTCGCCAGCGGTACGCTTCCGACGAGGTATATGTTTCGAGGTGGCATGCGGTGTTCCCCTGTGGTTTCATTGCCGCGGTTCCGAACCGGCGTCCAGACCTGCCGTCCAGACCTATAGTGCGCGAACCCTATAGTAGTAAGTAGTATGATCGGGCCGAAGCTTAGGCGTCGTCGCGGGATGCCCGCAAGCAACCTCGCCCACTGCGGCAAAGGCAAGCGCTTAGCGGCCAGGCAACGCTAACCTAGCATATATAATCACGTCTTGAGTGGTTCAACCAAGGGGAGAACGATGATGCGCACTTTGAAATCGATTTCGTGTGTTGCCGCGGCGGTGGTCATGCTGTTCGGTGCGATTGCCGTGCAAGCTGCCCCCGTGAAGATCCGTTTGGCTTTCGTGGTGCCGGTCGCCAACTGGGGACCAATGCTGGCAAAGAAGAAGGACCTCGCCAAGCACTGGGGGAAGTCGTATGTCCTGGAAGCGGTGAGGTTCCTTGGAACACCGCCGATGATCACCGCGATGGCCAACAACGAGCTTGAGATCGCGAACTTCGCCTATTCCACGTTCGGCCTGGCGATCCAGAATGCCGGTCTTAGCGACCTTCGCGTGATCGCGGACGAATTCCAGGACGGAGTACCCGGCTATTTCAGCAATCGGTACATCGTTCGCAAGGACGGCGGCATCAACAAGATCGAGGATCTTAAGGGCAAGGTTCTCGCCACCAACGCGATCGGCAGTGGCATCGACGTCGCGATGAAGGCTGGGCTGAAGAAGCACGGCCTGATCGACAAGCGTGACTATACGGTCATCGAAGCGCCGTTTCCGACCATGGCCGCGCTGCTGAAGGACAAGAAGGCGGATCTGGTTTCCGCCGTCATGCCATTCGCGCTCAATCCCTTCTTCAGGGACCATGGCAAGGTTCTGTTCGATCAGACAGAGGGACTGGGGCGCTCGCAGTTTGTCTTTTGGGTGATGCGCAAGCCGTTCATCGACAAGAATCGCGCGGCCATTGTGGATTTGATGGAAGACGTCATCCGCATCGAACGCTGGTATCTCGATCCGAAGAACCATGCCGAGGCCGCGAAGATTGCATCGGGTTTCCTGAAAGTGCCGCCCGAGCGCTTCGGCTGGCTGTTCACGAAGAAGGACAATTACCGCGATCCGAACGGCATGCCGGATCTTGAGGCGCTGCAGCGCAACGTCGACACGACCGTCGACCTGGGCATCATAAAGACCGGATTCGACGTCAAGAAATACTCGGATCTGAGCATTGTCCAGGAGGCGGTGAAACGTTTGAAATAGGTTGCAGGACTGTGCCCATTCTGCCGGGCAGCGCGTCGCCGCCCGGCGGCGATTTTTGCGCCAATCGGCTGATGTCGTGACGGAAGAGAACGCACAGATCGTCGTTCACGGCGTCAGCCAGGTTTACCGGCCGCCCGCAGGGCGCGAGGTGCTGGCGCTCTCCGACGTGTCGCTCGAGGTGCAAGGCCGGGAATTCATCGCTCTGCTCGGCCCGTCCGGCTGCGGCAAGTCCACGTTGCTTTATCTGATCGGCGGCTTTCTACCCACGCAACAAGGGAGCATCCGCGTCGACGGAAAGCCCGTTTCGGGGCCGGGGCCCGATCGCGGCATCGTGTTTCAGGATTTCGCGCTCTTTCCATGGAAGACCGTCCGCGCGAACGTGCTCTACGGCCTCGAGCGTATGGATCTGTCTCGGCATGAGCGCGAGCGCCGGGCGCAGTCGTTCATCGACATGGTAGGGTTGGGCGGGTTCGAGGACAGCTACCCTTCCCAGTTGTCGGGTGGAATGAAACAGCGTGCCGCGATCGCGCGCACGCTCGCGATCGATCCGACGATCCTGCTGATGGACGAACCCTTCGGTGCGCTCGATTCGCAGACGCGCAGACTGATGCAATCGGAATTGCTGAGCATCTGGCAGCGGACACCCAAAACGGTCATTTTCGTCACCCACGATGTCCAGGAAGCCGTGTTTCTGGCAGGTCGGGTAGCCGTCATGTCCGCGCGGCCGGGTTGCATCAAGGCGATCGTCGAGACTCAGTTCGACAAGGCAGATCCGCACCTTCTCAAGTCGCCCGATTTCGTGAACAAGGTGGACGAAATCTGGAATCTTGTCCGTGACGAGGCGATTGTCGCGCAAACGGCACGGCACCCATGAGCAAGCTTCTGGCGCGTTATTCGCCGTTGCTGCTGCTGGCTGTCCTCTGGCAACTCGCGTGGTATTTCGAAATGGTTTCGTCGACCGCCCTGCCTTCACTCGTCGATGTTGCGTCGGCGTGGGTCGACCTGCTTCGCTCCGGGGAATTGTTGCGCAACGCGGCCGCCTCGCTCTACCGGGGCGGTGCGGGATTCCTGCTGGCGGTCGTCGTGGGCGGAGCGCTCGGCATGATCATGGCGTGGTGGCGCCCGCTGAACTTGATGCTCAGTCCATTGGTAGAAATCTTCTATCCGCTGCCAAAGACGGCACTGATCCCGGTAACGGTAATCTGGCTCGGCTTCGGAGACGCGTCAAAGATTCTGCTGATCTTCCTCGGCTGCATGCTGCCGGTGACGATAGGCGCATTCAACGGCAGCCGATCGACGGAGCAGGTGATGGTCTGGTCCGCACGCAGCATGGGGGCGAGCCGGTTGCGCATCTTGAGGGACGTCGTTCTCCCGAGCGCCATGCCGGAATTGCTTAACGGCATCCGTACCGCGCTGGCCCTGGCGTTCATCCTGCTGGTGACCTCCGAGCTCGTGGTCGCGCGCGAGGGTCTGGGCAACCTGATCGGCTATCTCGGTTCGAATGGGTCGTACGAAGCGATGTACAGCGTCGTTCTCACGGTCGCTTTTCTCGGCTTCGCCGCGGACCGGATCTACCAGTACTTCATGCGCTGGATATTGGCATGGCGCGACGCGACAACGGGGTAACGACACCGGAGCAGCCGCCCGGCGGTCGATCTGCCGGATTGCGCATGGTCCGGCAGACGCTCCGGACTGCGGCATACGGGCTGCCCGTGGTCGCGCTGCTCATCGCATGGGAGACTTTTGCACGATCGGGCGCAGTCACGATGTTCATTCTGCCGCCGGCAAGCGCCGTCGCGGAACGGATCTGGGCCGATGCGGCTGCCGGAGATCTGTGGCGGAATATCCTGACCACCATGTATCGAGCTTTTAGTGGTTTTCTGCTTGGATCACTGATTGGCGTCGCGATAGGTATCGGAATTTCGCGCAATGCGCTGGCACGCTGGTTCTTTGATCCGATCATTTCGATCGGTTTCCCCATGCCGAAAGTCGCGTTTCTTCCTGTCATCATCCTCTGGCTGGGGGTTTTCGACGTGTCGAAGATCGCCATGGTGACGATTGAAGTCCTGTTCCCGGTCGTCACGGCAACGGTGATCGGCTTGCAGGGCGTCAACCGTTCAGTTATCTGGTCAGCGCGCAATCTGGGGGCGAGTCAACGCCAATTGCTCTGGCATGTAATGATTCCGGCAGCATTCCCGCAAATATTCACCGGCATTCAGGTTGCACTGCCGATCGCACTTATCGTTGCCGTATTTACCGAAATGGCGATGGGTGGCTATGGGCTGGGTGCGAGCATGATGTCGGCTTCACGTCTTGCCGACTCGCGCGGCGTCTTTGCGGGTATCGTCGCCATCGCACTCGTCGGTTATTGCGTGGTCAAGCTGATGGGACTTCTGCGCCGCCGGGTGCTGATCTGGCATGCGGAAGCCGTCATGCCTAGCACGGTCTGATCTTGCGCCGCAGTCTTGAGGCCCGGCTCGGCACGGGCACGTCGTGGACGCCGAGGTATGAATCGAGGATACGCCGCAGTTGTTCGATACCCTTGGCCGGATTCGGGCGCTTCGCGGCGATCCAATAGCGCACCGCGCCCGAGTAGAGGAAGAAGATCGAAAGCGCGATGAAAGCCGGATCTTCGCCGGTGCGGACCCGCCCGTCGCGCTGGGCCGAGGTCACGAGCTGTTCGATTAGACCAATGGTGCGACGCTTGCTGCGTTGGAATTCCCCCGCCAGTCGTCCTTCCGAATAGAACGTGAGTTCGCGGAGGAGGATCCGCGAAAGCGTCGGGTTGGTAGCGAATTCCCTGTAGAAAATCGCAAACGCCGACGCCAGTTGCTCCGCAAGCGGTCTGCCCGGCGGGACCGCGGCGAATGCGGAATCGGTGATGCGGTCGAGTTCCTCGTTGAAAATGAGAAATACCAGGTCCCGTTTGTCGTCGGCATAGTTGAACAGGGTACCCAGGCCGACGTGAGCACGCGCGGCGATGGCGCGCGTGGTCGCGCGGTCGAATCCCAGTTCGTTGAACAGCTCCCTTGCCGCGGACTTGATGCGCGACAGCTTGTCCAGCCGGTTTCGCTCGCGCAGCCCGGGTTCGGCGCCCGCTCTACTGCGCCGTGTCGTCAACGCATCAGTCCTTCTGAGATGCGCCGTGCAAAACCGTGCATCGGGACAACGCCGCGCTCAAGCTTGACAGGAATCTGAACATGTTTGAGACTGATCATGTTCATAATTTACCTGCAACGGGATGGGGAATCAATGACGCAACAACGTCCGGCGGCACTGATCACCGGGGCGGCAACCGGAATCGGCAGAAGCGTGACACTGGCGCTTGCGCGGGCCGGTTACGACGTCGCCATCAACTACAGCCAGAGCGAAGCGGCGGCGAAGGAAACCGCCAAGCAAGCCGAAGCGGCAGGGGCGGCGACGTTGTTGCATCGCTGCGACGTGAGTGATGAGGCGAAAGTGAACGCGATGCTCGCCGCGGTAAAGGAGAAATTCGGCAGGCTCGACGTACTGATCAACAATGCGGGCACGACCACCGGCATGAAGCACAAGGATATAGACAGCATCAGCGCCGGTGAATGGGACCGCGTATTCGCAGTCAACGTCAAGAGCGTATTTCTGGTGACACGGGCAGCGGCGCCCCTGCTGCGCGAATCAAAGGGTTGCATCGTCAATACGGCAAGCATAGTTGGCCTGCGACCGGGACCGCAGCCGCTGCCTTACTCGGCTAGCAAGGCGGCAGTAGTGAATCTCACCAAAACGCTCGCCTACAACCTCGGCCCTGCGGTCCGCGTCAATGCGGTGGCACCGGGCTGGATGGAAGGCGACTGGATGCAGCGTATGCTCGGTGACAAGTACCGGGAACTCATGGACCGGCGCGCGAAAATGACGCCGTTGAAGCGGTGCGTGAGGGCTGATGACGTTGCGGAAACGATGATGACCCTCATCCAGTCGAACCGCTTCGTCACCGGTGAAGTGATCGTCATCGACGGCGGATTCACGAGTTCAACTTGAGATCCTGCGGGGGCCGTTGGCAGCTCCAGGCCGCGGCGCACAATTGAATTCGTTTCTGGTGTCGACCGGCGTCGTCGCGCTCGCGGAAGTCGGCGATAAGACGCAATTGCTGGCGTTGTTGCTTGCGGCGACTTTCCGGCGCCCGCTGCCGATTATTGCAGGCATTCTGGTCGCGACGCTTGCCAACCACGCGATCGCTGGAGCGGCGGGCAGATGGCTTACGCATTTGATCGGTCCCGAGACCCTGCGATGGATACTCGGCTTGTCGTTCATCGCCATGGCCGTCTGGTCCCTGATTCCCGACAAGCTTGAGCAGGACGCGCCGCGCCCGCGGCGCTTCGGCGTGTTCGGTACCACGCTGGTTGCGTTTTTCCTGGTGGAAATGGGCGACAAGACCCAGATTGCGACCGTGGCGCTCGCGGCACGCTATGACGCGCTGATGGGCGTGGTGCTGGGCACGACCATGGGGATGATGATCGCCAACGTGCCGGCGGTGATGCTCGGAAACTTCAGCGCCGAGAAGCTGCCGGTTCGCGCGATTCACATCGCCGCAGCCATGCTGTTTGCGCTGCTGGGGGTTGCCGTA
>MEQX01000101.1:46093-61047 GCA_001770415.1 Betaproteobacteria bacterium RIFCSPLOWO2_02_FULL_63_19
GACCCAGCCCGCCCCGTGCGCGGCAGCGAAGAGGAGCCTCGCCGCGAGAGCGGACAGAACCACGCGAAGAATCAAACGGAAACGCCGTTCCGGCAGACGGTTGAGCGCCGCCTGCCCCAGCCAGTTGCCGACCGCGCCGGCGAAGATCATCGCGACGATCAGCCAAGCGTAGTTGCCGATGGAAAAACCTATCACGCCGAACGCTGCCATCTTCGCGATATGAACCAGGCTCATCAAAGCGCCCACGGTCGCAGCGTGATTGCGCCGGTCCGGTGCGATGCTTGCCACGAAGGGAGCAACGAGGGTCCCCGTCGCGCTGACGAATACGCCGAGAAAAGTGGCGGCAAATCCCAGTGTCACGAAGCGTCCCCTTTCAGCGCCCATGCGGCCGAGCTTCGGCAGCCACGTGACGACGAGAATGAAGGTGGCGAGAATGAACTGCAGCGTCGAGGGCGGAAGTGATATGAATATCTTTGCACCCGCGGCGGCGCCCAGTACCGTGCCTGCCATGAAAGGCAGAAACGTCGAGCGCATCACGTAGCGCCACATGATCACCGAGCGCGTGAGGCCGGAACCGAGTTGAATCAGCGTATGAACGGGAATGAGAGCGGCAGGCGGCATCACTGTCGCCATTATCGCGAGCAGGATGACGCCTCCGGCCGTGCCGGTAAAGACGCTGATCCAAGCCGTGATGAAAGAGGCAAGAGTCAGCCCCGCAAGCATCAGCGGTCCGACGTCGGCGCTAAAGAAATGCATGTGCGTCTCGCGAAAGCGGCCGCGCAACCAGGGGGACCCAAGGCGTTCGGGCCCGAATTGATGTCAGCGTGCGCACCGCCGAGGCAATGCCGGGCGCACGAGCCAGAGCAGGCAAGATACGCGCGCGATTCGATCCCAGGACCGACGACCAAGTGTTGACCATAACGCAGATTGTGCACTGTCCGGGACGAACTCACCCTGGCGGCGCGTCCAGGTGACGGCGAGGTGACTCGAACAGTTGCATTACGCGGGCAACTTAGGTAAAAGGTCAGCTTCACCTGAAGCGCGCCCAGCCGCCTGGAGCGCGGATATTCACACGCGGGACGATTGCCGGAGGCGGCGCGGCCAACGACTCGATAAACAAAGGTAGATACCACGATATGAAATTCGATCGCGCACTTTGTTTCGCCACTGTTATCGTTACGGCCCTGATGTTCAACTCATCAGCAGGCGCCGCGGACGCCGCGGAATTCTACCGGGGGAAAACGTTGCTCTTCATGACCCCGGGGAGCCCCGGCGGCGGCTACGACACCTACATGCGCGAGATAATTCCGCTTCTCGAGAAGAAGACCGGTGTCACCGTTCTTCCCGTAAACGAGCCTGGAGGCGGTCATCTCCTCGCCGTCAACAAGACCTACGCCGCGGCGCCGGACGGACTGACGATACTGCTCACCGACGGCGAGGCGAGTCTTCTCGGCCAGCTCCTCGATGCGCCCGGCGCGCGTTACGATCTGCTGAAGATGAACTGGATTGGCCGCGTGAACAGTGAAAAGCGCGTCATACTGTTTACCAAGAGCTCGCCCTACAAGACGATCGTGGAAGCAGCCAAGGGCAGTACGCCCCTGAAATTCGGCACCACCGGCAAGACCGACGCGACCAACATCGGCGCTACGCTGACCTCCCATGCGCTGGGCATCAAGGCGTCGATCGTGACCGGCTACAAGGGATCGCGGGAGTTCGTTCGTGCGGCGATCCAGGGCGAGGTCAACGCGATTTGCCTCTCGGAGAGTTCGTCGAAGCGATTCTCTAAGGGCGGCCGCCTGACGCCGGTCACCGTTCTGGCGCGCGAGCGATCCGAACTGTTCCCCGACGTGGCGACCATTTTCGAGCAGTTCAAGCTCAGCGACGACCAGGCCTGGTATTTCGACTACCATGAGGCGTTTGCCGAAATCGGCCGCTCGATCGTTTCCGGTCCCGGCGTCCCTGCAGAGAGGGTTGCCTATCTGCGCAAGGTGTTCGCCGAGATCCTTAACGACGCCGAGTTCAAAAAGCACATGGCGAAGAAACGCCGGCCGATCAGCTACGCCGACGCGGCAAAGCTCGACAAATCCGCGAAGGCGGTGCTCGGTTCCGTCTCCGGGGCGCGCAAGAAGGAAATCAGACACATCATCATGGACAAGTACTTCCAGTAGCAGCGCATGCGCGCGCCGCGCCTGAGACGGCGCGGCGCGACGGCCTTTCATGGAGTACTTTGCCCTCCTCGCGGACGGATTCCTGCGCATCTGGCGGCTGGACGTGCTGCTGGTGATGCTGGCGGCGATTCCGTTCGGCCTGATCTTCGGCATCGTTCCGGGCCTGTCCGGCCTCAGCGCACTTGCCATTCTTTTGCCGTTCACCTACGGCATGGAGCCGCTGCCGGGGCTCGCGCTGCTTTTGGCAGCCCACGCGGTGGTCTACACCGGTGGGTCGGTAACGGCCATCGTGCTCGGAATTCCGGGCTCGCCACCGAACGCGGCGACCGTGCTGGACGGCTATCCCATGGCCCGCAATGGCCTCGGTGGACGTGCCATCGGCGCGGCGCTGGCATCTTCGGGATTGGGGGGCTTGTTCGGCGTACTGGTACTGGTGGCGGTTTTGCCCGTTCTGGAACCGATCGTGCTGCTTTTCGGTTCGCCGGAGACGTTCCTGCTCGCGGTCATGGGCATCACGTTCATCGCCGTGGTCGGCGAAGGAACCGTGGAAAAGGGATTGATCGCCGGGCTGCTGGGTATCTTCCTTGCCCTGTTCGGCTACCAGCCGGTGACCAGCGTGCCCCGTTTCTATTTCGATTCGGATTATCTGTTGGACGGGTTTCGCATCATTCCGCTGGCCCTCGGGCTGTTCGCAATCCCGGAGATCGTCGGGCTCTCCGTGAAGGGCCGCAGCGTCGCGCAGCGGGGCGATGCCCACGTCAGGTTTTCCCAGGTTGTCGAAGGAGTCGTCGCGGTATTCCGCCACCCGCTGCTGTTCCTCAAGAGTTCTGCGATAGGTGCGGTGGTCGGCGTGGTTCCCGGCGTCGGCGGGGAAACTGCGCCGTTCGTCGCCTACGCCGCGGCGAAGCAATCGTCGCGCACCCCCGAGACGTTCGGATCCGGGGAGATCGAGGGGGTCATCGCTCCTGAGAGCGCGAACAATGCGAAGGAGGGGGGCGCCTTGGTGCCGACCCTCGCATTCGGTATTCCAGGGTCGGCCGGCATGGCGATTCTGCTCGGGGGATTCCTGATATTGGGACTCGAACCGGGACCGGAGTTCATGCGTGAGCACATGGACCTCGGCGTGGGTCTCGCCATGGTGCTGGCGTTCGCGAACGTCGCTGCCGCCGCGGTGATGATCCTGTTCGCCCCGTGGATTGCCCGGATAACCTTCCTGCGGGGCCATGTCCTCGCACCGCTTCTGCTCGCGGTCGTGGTGCTCGGCACCTTCGCTTCGAAGAATAATCCGATGGACGTAGTCTACGTGTTCGTATTCGGGGCGCTGGGCTACGTCATGAAGATACTCGGCTACAGCCGGGCGCCGCTGATACTCGGTTTCGTCCTGACCGGCGCCATGGAGACGTATCTGCACATTTCGATACGCACCTACGGCCTGTTCTTTTTCACGAGGCCCATTTCCCTGATCATCATTGCGCTCCTGGTGTTGGGTCTCGGCTGGCCGTTCTTCAAGCGGCTGTTTGCGCGGTGGAGACGAACGTGAGACGACTCGAGATCATATTTCCTGCATTGCTCATCGCGTTCGTGCTGCTGGTGGTCGGAGCGGGCGTCTTCTATTACCAGTACTCCTTCACGGTGATGCGATTTCCGTACGTCTCCGGCGGTTTGCTGATCCTGTTGGCCGGGTGGCGCATTCGGAATGCGCTTGCCGCGCCGTCCTCGCCCGCGGACGGTTCTCGGGCCGAGACGGAATCCGAGACTGCGGCGATTGCGCCCCCGCCCGAGGAAAGTGCGCGTGAAGTTCTCCTCACAGGTCTTTGGCTGCTCGGCATACTGCCGGCGGTCTGGATTTTCGGCTATCCGGCGGGGATTCCGCTGTACCTGATGGCGTACTTCCGAGGCCACGGGGAGCGCTGGGCGGTCTCCATCGCCCTTTCGCTCGTCGCTTTGGCGGTGACGTATTTCGTATTTATCCTGATGCTGAAGGTACGGCTTCCGGTTCTGCCCCTCGGATTCTCCTGAGCGAGGGCCATGTCGGTGCAACCGATGCGAATGCGCCGGAGCCGTGACCCGCATGCCGGCGTGCCCGAGGGGCTGCGTCCTCAGCGTCGGGCACGCCGATCCGGGTCCTCCGCCAAGTGAGGCCGTTTCCGGACGGCGTCAGAAACGGAAGATCCGGAAAGCGTTCTTGTAGAAGATCTTTTCTTTGTCCTCCGCGGGCACATCCAATTCCTGCATCGCCTTAAGGGCCATCGGGTAGAACTGGTCGTCCCGCCCTTCGCGTCCATGGGGGTAATCGCCCCCGAACAAAACTTGGCCGGCGCCCACCGTGTCGCACACACACCGGATGGCCGGCGCCCGCACGGGCCCCGCGATGTCGTAGAAGATCTTCTTGAAATAGTCCTCCGGGGTTCCGGCGCACTCGGGATTGCCTTCACGCCAGTTGATGCGATCCAAGTACATCAGCGTCATTCCTCCCAGATGCGCCGCGATCAGCTTGAGTCCCGGATGACGGTCGAAGATCCCCGACAGCACCAGACGCGAAAGCGCCAAGGTGGTATCGGCAGGCCAGTTGAGCTTTTGCAGCAGAGAGAACTTGTGCCACCTCGGGTCGCAGGGTGCGTTGCGAGGGTGCAGGAAGACAGGTACCTGGCGGCGCGCCGCTTCTGCCCAGAACGGCGCGAATTCCGGATCATCGAGCGATTTCGTGCTGCCGATGTTGGTGGGCAATACCATGCCGTGAGCTCCCAGGTCATCCACGCAGCGGCGAAGTTCCTGCAGCGTATCGTCCATGTGGATCATCGGAACGCGGGCGAACCACTTCAGGCGCTGCGGGTAGCGCCCGGAATACTCGGCGAAGGCGTCGTTGCAGGCGACGCTGATATTCAGGGCCCGCTTGCGGTCGAAGCCTTCTTCGATCCGGGCGGCCGGATTCGAGAGAACGCCAATGTCGATCCCGTAGCGGTCGAGATGTCCGATGTACTCGTCATAGGTGAAGGCGTGAAATCCAACCCCGCGAGGGTCGCCTTTGGACGCTTCCGGGACCATTTCAAGGAACTTGGGCGGAAAAGCGTGAAAATGCGTGTCAACGATCATCGGTCTTCCTCCATTGCAGTCAAGCGCACCGGGGTGCCTATCCTGTCGACCCGCACCCCGGATCCGTCACGCGCCGGCGCCGAGCACGTCGTCACCGACAAAAGGGTTGAAGCGCCTTTGCTCGCCGAAGGTCGACATCGGCCCGTGCCCGGAGATGAACGCGATATCTTCGCCGAGCGGCCAGAGCTTGCCGGTTATCGAGCGGATCAGCGTATCAAGGTCACCGCGCGGGAAATCCGTGCGACCGATCGAGCCGTCGAACAGCACGTCACCGACGATTGCCAGCCTGTCGGAAGGACTGAAGAAGACGACGTGGCCGGGGGTATGGCCGGGGCAATGGAACACCTGGAGTTCCACTTCCCCGAACTTCACCCGGTCGCCGTCCTCGAGCCAGCGCTCGGGCGTGAATGTTGCCATCGGCAGCAGCCCGAACATGCGGCTTTGCTGCGGCAACTGGTCGATCCAGAACTTGTCCTCGCGCTGCGGCCCCTCTACCGGAAGGCCCAAGCGGGCGGCAAGGTCGGCCGTACCGCCCGCATGGTCGATGTGTCCGTGCGTCAGCAGAATCTTCTGCGGCGTGACCCGGGTACGCTCGATCGCCTCGATGATGACATCGATGTCCCCGCCGGGATCCACAACCGCGGCCTGCAGGGTATGTTCACACCAAAGAAGGGAACAATTCTGCTGAAATGGCGTGACCGTGATGATCGCGAACTTCATTGGCATCCCTGTATTCGTAGGCTTCGCCGGGCCCGGCCGGTTGTTACCAGCGCGTTGGCACGGCGTTCGAGCCGCCGTCAACGGCGCCCCGATCCAATCCGGAGACGCGGCTACGAAATGTCGTCATTCTATACGTGAGGCCTCGGATCGCGCCGGTGCCATGGGTGCGATAACGCCGCGGCGATTGCGCACCTGCGCAGGTGTAAAATCGCTTCTACTCGGATCGGGCTATGTTTGGACGGGATTGCGGCCTTGCGCGCGTGGATATTTGTGACGGCGGTATGGGCGGCGGCGCAGGCTTTTGCGCAGGCACCGGTCGAAGAGCGTCAGGCCGCAAAGGACGACACCGGCACGGTGCAGCGGCGCATCGACTTCGCGCGCCAGGCGCTTGAGCGGGCCGAAGCGAAGGTTCGCGATGCCGAAACCGAACACAACGAGGCGAAGCTGCGGTTCGACGAGGCCAGAAAACGTTTCGACGCTACCGCGCGGAACCTGGACAGGGCGAGAGCCGAATCGGCCAGGGCGCGAGAGCACTTCGAAGCACAGTCATCAGAGCTTGAGCGACGGCGCGGCGGCAACGGAGGTTGAGCGTGAGCTGGGACGCGGCAAGGCGCGGCGCGTGCGCCAGGGTGCTGCCGGCGACTCTCTTGGTCGCTCTGGCGGGTGAGCGGGCAGCGATAGCGAGTGGTCTTGCAGCGCTCCGCTAGCACGGTGGTGACGACGGCGGCGATGACCCTCGCCGTCCAGACGCTCACTTCGATGACCATGCTGGTTCCGACCGTGCTGGCGCCGGTGGCCGCCGGCGATCTGGGTGTTCGCGCCTCGCACATCGGCGTGCTGGTGGCGTTCAGCTATTGCTTTACCATCGTGTCCGGCCTGTTTTGCAACGGCCTGATCGCGCGTTTCGGGCCGGTGCGGGTATTCCAGTTCGCCATCGCGCTGGTTGCGCTCGGACTGGCATCAGGATACGGCGGACATCTCGCGTTTGCTTTCCTGCTGTGCGCGCTGGCGGGAACCGGCCACGGACTGGTCAATCCGGCAAGCTCGACCATACTTCTGACCGCGTCTCCGCCTGGTTACCGGTCATTGATCTTTTCGATCAAACAGACCGGCGTACCGTTGGGGGCGGCGATTGCCGGCATCCTGGTTCCGACGTTGCTTCAATCCATGCACTGGCGCCAGGTCGTGCTGGTACTGGGGCTCGCCAGTACATGCATGCTCGGGTTGGTTGCACCATTCCGGCGGCTCTACGACACAAACCGCAACCCGAAGCACAAGATGCGCTTTACGGCGATAGGCAGGCCGGTTGCCGTGGTCGCCTCACGGCCGGAGCTTTTCTCGCTTGCGATGACCTCGGCCGTGTATTCGGCCGTGCAGATGAGCTTGATCAGCTATCTAATGCTTTTCCTGATAGTCGATCTCGGATATTCCCTGGTGCTGGCCGGATTGGTCTTTTCGGTGGCGCAGGGCGCCGGCGTTCTTGGCAGACCCTTCTGGGGTGTGCTCGCCGACCGCCTGCAGACATCCAGGTCGCTGCTCGCGGCACTGGGGATTACGATGGGACTATGCGGGTTGGCCGCAGCCCTGTTCACGCCGGCTTCCGCTCCCGTGTTGATCGTCGCCGTATGCGCTCTTTATGGAGCCTCTGCGATCGGCTGGAATGGCGTGTACCTGGCGGAGGTCGCACGGCTTTCTCCTCCAGGAGAGGTCGGCATGGTGACCGGCGGCGCATTGCTGTTCACGTTCACGGGCGCACTGGCGGGACCGCCGCTGTTCTTGTCCCTACTGAGTTCCACCGGAAGTTACTCGATCAGCTTCGCGGCACTTTCCGCTCTGCCACTGGTTACGGGGTTAAGCCTGCTGCGCCCCAGGCGGGCTGCGCAATAGCCTATGTCGACGCGGTCCGAGCAGCGTGCGGCGGTCCTGTTCATCCACGGCCTGTGGATGAACGGGCTAGCCATGCTTTATCTGGTACATGCGCTGAGGAAGGGCGGGTTCGCCGCCGAATACTTCAACTATCGCTCGATGACGGGTACGCTGTCTGAACACGTAACGGCCCTCTGCGACCGCGTAGCCGGGATTGCCGCCGACAAGGTGCACATCGTCGCTCACAGCTTCGGGGGTATCGTAGCGCTGCATTTTCTCAAGGGCGCTCAAGACCATCGCCTCGGCCGCCTCGTGCTGCTGGGAACTCCGGTCGGCGGGTCGCAGGCGGCACGCACGCTGGCGCAGTGGCCCGCCGGGAAACTCATGCTTGGACGAAGCGTCGATGTTTGGCGCTCCGATCCCCCGGTTCCGCCGGCCCCGAAGTCGTGCATCGGCGCCATTGCCGGTTCCAGGGCCATGGGACTCGGAGCCATTTGTATGAACGTTCCGAAACCCTGCGACGGCGTCGTGACGGTCGACGAAACCCGTCTGCCGGGTCTTGCCGATCATCTGGTGCTGCCGGTCAGCCACAGCGGCATGCTGATTTCGCGCGAGGTAGCGCGGCAGACCGCCGTCTTTTTGCGCACCGGAAGTTTCCAGCGATGAGTCCGAGCGTGCGCATCGTGATGATCTCGTCGGCGGTGCTGCTGCAGGCATGTACGGCCGTCGAGTATTACGTGCAAGCGATCGGCGGTCACCTCGATGTGGTGAGCCGCGCCGTTGCGATCGACGAGCGACTGAGCGATCCAAGACTTTCCGTGGCGCTGCGCGACAAGCTGCGTCGCGTCAAGGAGATTCGCGACTTTGCGAGCCGCGAGCTCGCGCTTCCGGACAACGGCAGCTACCGGAGTTATGCCGAGCTCGAACGCGCATTCGTGCTCTGGAACGTCTTCGCGGCACCTGAGTTTTCGGTGAAAGCGGTGGAATCCTGTTTCCCCGTCGCCGGTTGCGTCGGCTATCGCGGCTACTATCGGGAAGCCAACGCGCGGGCGTACGCGCGTTCGCTGCAAGCGGAAGGCTACGATGTCTATGTCGGCGGCGTTCCGGCCTATTCGACGCTCGGATGGTTCGACGATCCGGTGCTGAGCACCTTCATTCGCTATCCGGAAGCAGAACTTGCGCGGCTGATCTTTCACGAACTCGCGCATCAAGTCGTCTATGTGAAGGGCGATACCGTATTCAACGAATCATTCGCTGTCGCAGTGGAGCAGGCGGGCGCACGGCGCTGGCTGGCCCGGTACGGCACGCAGGAGCAGCGGAAATCGTACCAGGTCCTGCAATCGCGGCGCCGCGAGTTCGTGGCGCTGGTGCTCGATTACCGCGACCGGCTGTCGGCGTCTTATGAACAGCCGCTGGATCTGGATCACAAGCGCCGCGAAAAGGCACGTCTGTTCGCACGGATGCGTGAAGACTACGAACGGCTGAAGTCCGGCTGGGGAGGCTATTCGGGCTTTGACAGGGTGTTTTCTCAGGGCTCGAACAACGCGCTGCTCGCGTCGGTCAATACGTATACGAAATGGGTACCCGCATTCCGAGCCCTACTTGCCGGCGCGAACGGTGACTTGCCCAGGTTCTATGCGCGGGTGAACGAACTCGCGCGGCTCGACAAGCAGGCACGCGAAGAGAGGCTTGCCGGATTGACGGGGCGGTGAACGAAATCGACGCAAGTGGCCGATCGGCCCGATCCGGCACAACCCGCTTCAGTTCCACGCGTCAGCCGGGTTCTGCACGCAGAATTTTCCGCCGGTAATTTCCAGGCAGGTCCCGGTGATGAACGAGGCGTAATCCGAGGCGAGGAACAGCAGCGCGTTGGCCACTTCGTCGGCCCGGCCGATCCGGTTCAAAGCGTGCTGGCTCGCGAGCGCCTTGCCTTTCCTCGCGATCCAATTCGCGGTCATCGGCGTCTCGATCAGGCCGGGGACGAACGCGACCACGCGGATGTTGTACGGGGCAAGTTCTCCGGCGAGACTTCGTGTCATGCTCGTGATAGCCGCTTTCGATGCCGCGTAAGCGCCGCTGCCGACAGCGGGCATCAGCGAGGCGAACGAGGCCGCGTTGATCAATACGCCGCCGCCGCGCTTGCGGATCTTGTCGGCGGCAACCAGCCCGCCGTAATAGACGGACTTGAGGTTGACGTCCATGGTCCGCTGCCACAGTTCTTCGGGCGTATCGACGAGCTTTTTCTCGACCATGATGGCAGCGTTGCTCACCCAGATGTCGATGCCGCCGAAATGGCGCTCGACCCGCTCGGCGAAATCGAAGGTTCCCTGGCGGCTGGATACGTCCAGCGTTTCGCCGTAGGGCTTCAGTCCCCTGTCGCGCAAAAGCGTCAGCGCGCGATCGACGTTGGACTGCCTGCTGCTGCAAATGGCTATTTGCGCGCCCTCGCGCGCGAAGAGTTCCGCGGTCGCAAGCCCGATGCCTGCGGTGCCTCCGGTGACGACGGCGACTCTTCCGTTCAGGTTGACATCCATTTTACGTTCTCCGCGTGAGCGGCTCCGTTTCCGATTCGACGCCGCGGTGTACGCGCCGGCGCCGGCTATCCCGGCGGCATTTCCGCGAATCGAGGCTCGGGACCGGTGATGTCGAACCAGGCAGCTTTGTAGGCGACGAAAATATGCGCCTGGGCTCGTATGCCCGGGTCCGTGTCGAGCGATCCCGCGGGGACCGTGACGAGGCCCCGTTCGATGGATGGCCTGGGGACTTTGCCGCCGCAGCGCGAGCAGAATGCCGCCGTGTGGAATCGCGCATCCGGCACCTTGTATTCGGTCACCCGATCGGCGCCGCGGACCCAGCGGAACCCGTCGAGCTTGTAGAAGACGTTCGAAGCGTGCGCCGCGGCACGGCCGAGGCGGCAACGGCTGCAATGGCAGTACATCATGCGTACCGGCGTGCCGGTGACCTCGTAGCCGATCCCGCCGCACAGGCAACTGCCTTCGGTGATCCCTGCCCGGGGCGTTATCACCGGGCGGGGAACCGGTTGCGCGCCGACGCCGGGCGGGTAGGCGTCGTGCTGCGGCAGCGCGTCGGTAATGGTGTACCAGGGCGCCTTCGAACCGACGAATATGTGGCTCTGGGGTTTGATGCCGAGATCGCCCTGCAGGCCCGCCGCGGGTGCTGCGGCGACCCCGAGTTCGGGCATGGTCGACGGTCCGGCCGAGCCGCAGATCGCGCAGAACGTGCGCACCCCGTCCGGCGACGATCGATAGCGCCCCGCCTTGGCTTCGTCGGAGGTCCAGTGGAAGTTTGCAATCGGTCCTACGACGAACGTGGCAAACGGTGCACCGTGATGCTTGCGGCACATCGAGCAGTGGCAGTGGATCATCGCGTCGAATGGCCCACCGAGTTCGTAATTCAACGCGCCGCACAGACATCGTCCCCGGGCCATGGTCTTGCTCCTCTCGCCCCGCGAAGGAGGGCGCAGCCTGCAAGGGTAGCGCAGGTTTGCCGCGGATCGCCAGCGCTCACGCCTGCATCGGCTGCGGCGCACGCGGTCTCAGCCGCGCGATCAGAGCGGCCACAACGGCGAGGTTCCCCATGTTGAACGCGGCGCCGATCAGGAACGGCAGGGTGTAGGAGCCGGTCACGTCGAACAGATACCCGCCCATCCAGCCGCCTAATGCCATCCCTATCGCGCCGAACAGGAAGATCACGCCGGTGCGCCAGCCGATCTGTCTTAGCGGCAGATGATCGCGGATCGCGACCGTGTAGACGGGGAATACACCACCGTAACCGAGGCCGAACAGCACGCCGACGGCGCAGAGTGCCCAGAATTCGCTGACCGTCGTCAGCAGCGCGAGGGTTATGCCCTGCACGGCGGAAAAGACGAACAGCGCGCGCAGGCCGCCCAACCTGTCCGACAGCAGCCCGACCAGCACGACCCGGCTGGCAAAAGCCGCCATCAGGATCAGGCTTAGAACCAGTGTCGCCTGATCCACCGGCAGGCCGGCATCGGTCGCGAAGGCCACCATATGGCCCAGCGGCAACGCCATGGCGACGCAGCACCCGATCATCGCGCCGCACAAGCTGAACTGGATGCCGTTAGGCGTCATCGGCGGGCACTGCGGCTTGTCCTTTTCCCGAACCCGGCTCGTCCCCTCCGCGACGACGGATCCTTGCAGACCCGGCGGCTTGCGCCGCACGAGAAGGCAAAGCGGCAGCATCGTGCACAGGCACAGCACGCCGAACCAGAAGAACATATCGCGCCAGCCCGTCGCCTCCATGAACATGCCGAAGATCGGCGGCCAGACGATGCCGGCCAATGCCTGGCCGCTGGAGACGATGCCGACAGCCATGCCGCGGCGCCTGTCGTACCAGCGTGCGATATTGGCCATCGCCGGCGCGGCTAGGCTCCCCTGGCCCGCCAGGCCGAACATGACGCCGTAAATCAGGTAGAGCTGCCACGCCGCGTCGATGCCCGATACCAGCACGGCGCCCACGCTGATCATCACCGTGCCGATCAGCGCAGGGGCGCCCATGCCCAGGCGGTCCAGCACCCATCCCATCAGAATGCCGCCGAAGCCCGAGCCGACGAACTGCAGCGAAAAGGCCAGTGACGGCACCGCGCGAGGCCAGCCGAACTCCTGCGCCACCTCTTTCAGCGCGACGACGATCAGGTACATGCCGCCCGCGCTGACGAACAGCAGCAGGACCGACGCGATCAGGATGTATGGGCGGTTGTCTGGCGCCCGTGCCGGGGCGGAATGGTCGGTCATGCGGGCGGGACTCTCGAAATGCGAATTGCGCGCCCGCTCCGGCGGGACTGGCGAAAGAGCCCCGGAGTTTACTCGCTCGGTTGGGAACATGCCAACGGGGGATGCGCCCGGTTTGCGCCGATCTTGGTGTGGCCTCTCAACGACCCGGTGATGGTGCGGCTGGCGGACGGGCGCTATCGCATTGACGTGGCGGAGCTGGTCGACGATACGAGCCCCGGTGCGCCGTCTGACCGTTCCGACTTTGCGCGTCGATTGATTCGCTTGCTACTGCCTTACACAGGAGATCTGCCCTTCTCTGTGTGACCGCGGTCACCTGGGCGAGCAGGCGCATGCGCGACAATGGGTGCCATGAAATATGTTCGCGCCACCTTCCTGGTACTCACGGTCGCCTTCGTTCCGGGGGGCGTGTTGGCGCTCGTGCCCAGGATCTATAAGCGCCTGCGGCGGTTGCTGCCACCGCGGTGAGGGCACCGGCCCGCGCGGGCAGGCGCCCGCCCGGTTCTGTCGTCGGGTTGCGCGCGGGCGAAAGAATCCGGAATTTGTTCCACCGCCGCGGCCTGTTGGCGGGATCCTCGGGGTCCGGCGCGAAGATGGTGGTTCCTTTCGGTCCAGGTGGCTCGCGTGTGCGTACCGGGGCGCGATCGGTCATGGCGACGGAACATTGGTATGCGTACTAACAGCCAGGAGCGGTCCTCATGGCGAGGAACTCCGACGGCTGCCCGTGTCCAACCGGACTCCTCCTTGCACATAGGCTGTACGGGTTTCCCCGACAGACAACGCCAGCCGCCAATAGTAAGTTCCGTGCTTTCGATATTCGTGCGTGCCGGAACGGAACGCGTCGATAGCGCGGCGCATGTGCAGGCGGCGTTTGCGATTCGCTCACCAGATCATCGGGCTGATCCATTTTCTGCCGGGTAACCAAAATGGAAATCACGCATGTTTCTGCTAACGCACTGATTTCGCCGGTGTTGACACGCGAGCCCCGAAGCGCGAGGCTGTGTTAAACAGCAGTTCTTACTGATGATTTCACGTTAGAGCGCTTTAGCCCCATGGCCACCGAGCGAATTTATCACTACACCACCGTAGATTCGCTCGCACTAATTTTGAAGACGCGGACTTTGCGCTTCACGAGATTGGATGGCGTTGATGACGTTCGGGAGGCACAGCAGCATATCGGCATTGATTTCGGAAAATACTTCTTTGTTAGTTGCTGGACGCAGGAAGAAGCAGAGAGCATCCCGCAGTGGAATATGTACAGCCGAGAGATGCAGGGAGTCCGATTAGAATTGCCTGTGTATCCGTTCGGCAACGCGCCGCTCCGTCCACCGGAGCGTTGGAGCGGTGTGGGGTTGGAAGGTGACATAAATAGTCCGCTATCGTTTGAGGCACTTTGGGGCCCAACCTACTTTGTAGTACCGCTTTTCTTTAGGCGAGACTACTTCGCCGGCCCTGTCCAGTACGTGGCCAGCGTCAGAGACGTTTATGCACGGTCTGTCCAACGGGAGATCCTTCCCACTGGCGCTGTGACTATAAGGATCGAAGCTCTGCCGACTCTTCCACGCCACAAGTCGCAGGAATGGCACTTTCAGAAAGAATACCGATTCTCGCTTTTCATAGTCCCTTCCCTTCCCATGCCGCCGGAAGGGCCCGGCGCCCAGGCCTTTAGTGAGCGAATTGGTCAGCACCTGAGTCAGTCCCTCATCAACAATGTTGACCACGGAATCAAGTACTTTGACGTGCCACTTGATTCATCGGTGTTAAAGGACCTTGTTGTTCGCATTGGGCCACTATGCACTGCGGGAAGTCAGGCGTGCGTTGAAGCGTTGATCAGCCGGTTTGCGCCCGATGCGCGCATTGAGTCCAGCGCGCTCTCCGGATCGATCCGTTCGCGAGGGAGATAGTGCGCTCTAACCCATAAGGATTGAGGCGGCCCAAACTGCACTCCGTACCTCGCCACCTTGCGAGGACCCGCTCTTGCCATCTCACACCCCCGAGCTGTTAGCTCAGGGTGTCAACTCTTTCGTGGCAACTTTGGCGTCCGGGTGGACACGGCGGTTAGACCTCGCAAGTATTCGGGCATCTCCTGGCGCAGGATCTGGCGTAGCGTCTGCTCGGTTACCGGTTGGTCGCTTTCGGAAAGGTACTTCCGAAGCGCGTCATTCATCATGGTTTGATAGCCCGTCCCCGCTTTCTCCGCGCGCGTCCGAAATTCGTCGAGCACGGAGTTGTCGATGAAGATCGAAATGCGCGTCTTGCCTTTCTGCGGGATGACCGCTCCACGCTTGCCTTTGGAAAAATCGTACTCAGCCCTCATATCCCTTGCGCTCCTTTC
>MEQX01000102.1:0-1454 GCA_001770415.1 Betaproteobacteria bacterium RIFCSPLOWO2_02_FULL_63_19
AACTTCGCAACTTCCCAAAATCGCGAGATTGATCAAAGGCAAAACCAGCCGGGGCGTAGTGCACCTCCCCGTTCGCCTCGATGGTCTAAGCCGGTTCCTTGATGCTGCGCTTGATGTACTGCTCCACCAGCGAACCGTTGAGCACGACGCTCGGGTCGAACTCGGGCGCATCTTCAATCTGCTCCAGATCGTTCAGCCCGCACTGCTTGTAGATCCGGTTGATTACCGAGATCAGACGCACCGGCCGTTCCGGGTCCGAATTGAAGTGCTGATGGATGGTGTTGGGAGGAATGTAGATCACGTCCCCCGCCTCCCACTCGTAGCGCTTTATTTCGTCCTGTGGTTTCCAGTGGTAGGTGTCGGTGATTTCGACGTCGCAGTCCTGGTGCAGGTCGTAGCCCTGCCCCTCCAACACGTACAGGCACTCCTCGGCCAGGTGCCGGTGCTTGCCCGAACGGCTCCCCGGAGGAATCACCTGCATGTACGCGTCCACGGTCTCCATGCGCGTGTTCATCTGTTCATTCAGCAAATGCTTGAGCAGTCCCTGGCGGGCCATCTCCCAGGGCATGTCTTCCGGATGCACCAGCTTCTTGCGCTTGGCATTGCGAACCGGCGCTCCTTGCGCATCGTCCAGCAACGCCTGATACAGCTTCCGGCTTGCCGTACCCTTCAACCACGCTTTCGATTCACTCCAGGCCATCTCGCATCTCCTTTGCTTGATTCAGTGTGTCCGGTACTCCGGCGAACCATCCCCGGCGCCCTTCGGCGGCGTGCCGCGCTACTCCGGATGATTGAAATCCTCCTCCAGAAGTCGTGCCTGGAATCCCTTGCCTTCCGGTGTCGGCTCGCTGGGACGGGGCTCTACCTGCTTCTGGAACAGCATGTTCATGAACATGAACATGGGCTTGGTCTTCATCACCAGCGCGCGCGCCGGTTTCACCGGATCGGCGTTGAAATGCTGGTGTACGCAGTTGTTGTGCACGATTGCTATGTCACCCGCCTTCCAGTCGTAGCGCACGCCGTCGTGGATCTCGTATCCGGCCCCGTCCAGGATATAGAACGCCGCTTCGTTGACGTGACCGTGCTTCTGCGACTTCGCGCCCGGACCGTATTCCTCGATGTGAAGATGAAACAGCTGCGAGATTCCGTCCTTCGGTTCCACATAGTGACGGCTGAACGTCTGCGGCCCGTCGGTGAACTTGATGTCGCGGCCCTTGCGCACCCGTGGCATCGAGCGCAACCGCGTCAGCTCGTCCTTCAAATTGTACGGCCCCGCTATCGCACGGACGAATGTCCGATCCTTCTTGCTGTGGTAGTGCGATTCATTGCTCATCGAGAATCTCCTTGCAATCCTTCGGCGGTCAAGCCGCCCGTCACGTCCTGAACCCGCCCGCGCAAACAGCCCGGGCCATCGTGCCTTTATTCAATCTCGCTGTTTCGATCCATTGCAACTT
>MEQX01000102.1:1468-2744 GCA_001770415.1 Betaproteobacteria bacterium RIFCSPLOWO2_02_FULL_63_19
AAGCTTATACCGCCTGGGTTTCAGCGTGCGGCAGATTTCCCGCACCACGCCGGCCTGCGGCAGCGAGATACCGCAGTCGTCGGCCATTTCCCCGACGATCGCCATGTCGTCCTGCGCCCACGCCATGGTCTGGTTACCCCAGTTCTCCATTGCGTGGTTGGCCGAACTGCTGGTCAATAACGCCCGGCGCAGCGCTTCGACATCGACGCCGTAACGCTGCGCCAGCGCCAGCCCTTCGTGACTCGCCACCAGGCATCCCCACAGGATCAGGTTGTTCGCCGCCTTGGCGACCTGCGCCGTTCCGGCCGCCCCCGTATGCACCACGTCCGACGAGTACGCGCTCAACACCGGCGTCAATCGGGCGACCACGTCGGCGCTTCCGCCCACGAACGACAGCAGCGTGCCTTCGTCGGCCGCCCAGCTGCCGCGGCAGACCGTCGAATCGACCACGTCGACGCCACGCGGCCGAAGCTGTGCCGCCAACTGCTCGACGGTGCGCGGATGGATCGTGCTCAGGATCGCGATCACAGCGCCCGAGCGCGCGCCGGCCAACGCGCCGCCGCTGCCCAGCAGCGCCTTGACTTCGTGATCGTAACCGACGCAGACCAGGACAAAATCCGCGCTCTCGGCGATCTGTTCCGGCGACTGCGCCCACTGCGCCCCTTTGGCCTGCACGGCGCCGCGCTTCTGCGGATCGATGTCGTGTACCAGTGCCGCAAAACCCTTGCGCACAAGATGCCCGACGATAGGCAGCCCCATGCGCCCGGCGCCGATCAGACCGACTACCTGCTGCGCCATATGTCAGTTCCTTGTCGTAGTTACATCGTACATATCAGCGTTTCTGCGTCAGCACGTCCACCAGCGCGGGCTGTCCCGCTTTGACGCGTTCGATCGCGCGCTTGAGCGCCCCCCCGATATCCTCGCCCCGCGCGACAGGGCCCTCCGCGTACCACCCCATCGAGCGCGCGAGGCCCGCGAAATCCGGCGCCGGGTCGTCCAGATCCATGCCGATGTGGGCGCGCGACTCGGGAGTGCCGCGCAGCCTCGCCATGCGCAGCTGGTGCTCCCAGTCATTGTAATAGGCGCGGTTGTTGTACATGACCGCGAGCATCGGAATCCGGTGTTTCGCTGCCACCCACAGCGCACCCGCGTCGAACATCAGGTCCCCGTCGGGCTGCATGTCGACCACCAGCCTGCCCTCGTCGCGGTGTGCCAGCGCCACGCCAAGCGAAATGCCGATCTGCGTGGAGGTACCCAGCGACTTGCCGGCATGACG
>MEQX01000102.1:2771-13544 GCA_001770415.1 Betaproteobacteria bacterium RIFCSPLOWO2_02_FULL_63_19
GCGGGTCCAGTCCTCCAGCGTGCCCGCCGTCAGCACCCAGTCCTCATGACGGATCACTTCCCACACCTCCGCCGCGAGGCGCGGCAACGTCACCGGACTCGCGTCGCGATCCTCGAGCGCCTGCCTGGCCCACTTGGCCCGTGCGTCGCGGTGGCGTTCGGCGGTCCTGCGGCCGCGCTCTTCGATCACCTTCTTGGCAGCCGCATCGGCGGCAATTCGCTCGCGGCACAGCACGGCGAGCACAGGAACCGCAAGCGTCGTATCCGCCAGCACCCGAAGCTCGGCGTGCATCAGGCGCTGATAGTCCATCGCCCAGCTGGAAAGCTCGAGGTCGCCAAAGCCGATGTCGATCCAGACACAATCCGCGGGAACAATGCTCTCCAGGCTGCGCGTGGCGCTCACGAGCTCGGTGGTCGGCTTTTCCCAGTCGCGCACATCCAGGCACAGAATGAGGTCTGCGTCCCGGAACACCTCCTTGACCATGCTGAGGTTGAGCGGATGGCAGCCCGGAAAATTGAGACGGCTGTTGATATCGAAGACCGGCGCGCCAAGCGTCTCCGCCAGTTCGACCAGCGCGTGAAACCCACGCCGGTCGCGGCCCAGGAATTCGGCCATGATCACCGGCCGTTTCGCTTTCACCAGCAGGTCCGCGGCGCGCGCCAGCGCGGCAGGGTCCGGCGCCAGCGGGGAAGGCACGGGCATGGCCGACGCCGGAGGCAACGGCACCTCGTGATCGAGGGGCTGCTCCTGGAGCCACGCGTCATAGCACATGTACACCGGACCCCGCGGCTCGGTCATCATCACGCCGTACGCACGCGCGAACGATTCGGGGACGCCGTCGATCACGGTCGGCTGATAGTCCCACTTGGTGTAGTCGCGGATGGCCTGGCCCTGCACGTTGGCGGTGTGCGTCCAATCGATGCGCGGCCGGCGCTTGCTCTCGTCCATCGGGCCGGTTGCGCCGATGATGAACACCGGGGCACGGTCGATATACGCGTAATAGACCGCCAGGTTGGAATGCAGCAGGCCGACGAGGTTGTGAACGATCGCGACCATGGGGCGGCCGCTCGCCTTGGCGAAGCCATGCGCCACCTGCACCGCGGTCTCCTCGTGCTGGCAGAGCATCATGGTCGGATAGTTCTGGCCGTAATTGACCATCGAGTCGTGCAGGCCGCGGTAGCTCGCGCCCGGGTTGAGCGTGGCATAGGGCAGCCGGTACCGATGCAGCAGATCGACGATGACATCGGAGGCCCAGCGCCGGCCGGCCGGCACGACGGCAGGCGGTGCCCGAGTCGATTTGGGAATGCCCGGCAGCGAATCCGTTGAATTGCTCGATTTGTGCTCAGTCATGAATCATGCCTTCCGGTGGCGTGCATCGTCGGGGATGGCGACGCATTTCTCGGGGTTCATGCCGATGTATACCTTCGTCCCCACCTGCGGCGAGAACGACGGATGCACGCGAGCGAGCATCAGCATGTCGCCGAGCTTGATCTGAAATTCGATGAATTCACCGAGGAACAGCTTCGCTTCGACCACGCCCTCGAACGCGTTCAGCGTATCCGGCCGATGAGCCGACAGTTGAGTGTCCTCCGGTCGCAGCGAGATCACGACCCCGTCGCCCGGCTTCAGCGGTTCGACCGCAAAGGCGAGGAGGTTTCCAATTGCCGTTTGCACCTGGTAGATGTCCGCCCTGTCGTCGCGACCGATAACGGTCGCCTCGAGGAAATTCGCCGAGCCGACGAAATCAGCCACGAAACGATTGTGCGGCCGCTCATAGATGTCGCGCGGCGCCCCGATCTGGACGATGCGTCCCTCGTTCATGACCGCGATTTCATGCGACAGCGCCAGCGCCTCGCCCTGGTCGTGGGTGACGTAGACCGTGGTCAGCCTGAGTTCGCGCTGCAGTCGTTTCAGCTCGAAGCGCATGCGCTCACGCAGCTTTGCGTCCAGATTCGATAGCGGTTCGTCCAAAAGCAGCAGCTTGGGTTCCATGGTCAGCGCGCGCGCCAACGCCAGGCGCTGCTGCTGACCGCCGGAGAGCTTGGTCGCTTCGCGGCTGGCCAGGTGATCAAGCCCCACGGTGCCCAGCACCCGCATCACTTTCCTGTCGATCTCGGCACGGTTCACCCTGGCGCTTGCCACCTCGAGCGGGAACGCAGCGTTCTTGAACACGCTCATGTGCGGCCAGATCGCATACGACTGGAACACCATGCCGAAATTGCGCCTGTTCGGCGCGACGAAGATGTTCCTGCCGGATGAATAGACCACCCGCTCTCCGATCGAGATCTCGCCGGACCTGGGCCTTTCCAGACCCGCGATCGAACGCAGCGTCGTCGTCTTGCCGCAGCCGCTTGGCCCCAGCAGCGTGAACAGTTTGCCCTCGGGCACGTCGAAGCTGACGTCCTGCGCCGCCTTGACGGTCTCGCCGCGCTCATTGGGGTATTCCGTAAACAGCGCCTTGACGCTCAGCATGTCACTCCTTTCAGGCAGGCCACCCTCGGCGCTACCTGGCCTCCTTGATTCCGAACTTCTTGCCCACGTACTGCGCCAGCATCACCAGAATGAACAATGCGATGATGAACAGCACGCCCAGCGCGGACAGTTCCACGTATTGCCCGTTCTCCCACAGCTCCCAGATCACGATCGAGACCACCTCGGTCCCCGGGCTGTAGAGCAGGATGGACGCCGCCAGTTCACGGATGGATACGATGACGATGTAGATCCAGCCCGCCAGAAGCCCCGGTTTGAGCAACGGCAGAATGATGCGGCGGAACGAGGTTGCCCAGGACGCCCCGCTCATCTGCGCGGACTCCTCCAGCTCCTTGTGGATCTGCAGCATCGAGGTGGTGTTGTAGCGCAGGCCGTAGGGCAAGAAGCGCGTGATGTAGGCCGCGAACATGATCCAGATGGTGCCGTAGACGCCGACATCGAAGTACAGATAGAAGATCATGATCGACAGGCCGAGCACCAGCCCGGGGAACACCATCGGCAGAGACGCCAGATTGTCCAGCAGCCAGCGCCCGGGAATCTTCGTCTTGACCACGATCCAGCAGATCACCGAGGTAACCAGCATGATTACCGTCGCACTGCCCAGCGCGAGTATCAGGCTGTTCCATACCGACTGTGCGAGGGTCGGATAGCTGAAGATGAACCGGTAGGGATCCAGCGTCAGGTTCTTCAGCGCTGCCATCGACGGCACGCTGTAGAACCCCTGAAACGACGACCAGAGCAGAACCAGGAACGGCAGCACGACGATCAGCAGGAAATAGCCGAAGAACACCGCGGCTGCGGCGTAACGCCAGCGTCCAAGGTCGATGGTGCGAGGTCGAAATCCCTTGCCGGTCATCGTGGAATACTTGTTTCCCTGGCTGGAAAGACGCGACTGGAAATACACGCCGACGGAAGTGATCAGCAGCAGCGTCACCGCGTACGACGAGGCGAGTCCGATCTGACTCGGATACTGGTGGATGGCACGGTAGATCGAGGAGGTGAAGACCTCGATGCCCACCGGCAGGCCGAGCAATGCCGGCACCTCGAAGGATTCGATCGAACGCACGAACAGGATCAGGATGGTCGCGAATATCGCCGGCCAGCTCAGCTTGAGCGTGATGCGCCAGGCCACCTGCAGAATATTGGCCCCGCTCATCATGGCCGATTCCTCCATGGCCGGATCCATCGAACGGAAGGCGGCCGTCATCAACAGGAATGCCATCGGCGAATAATGCAAACCCTCGACCCAGATCATTCCCCAGATGGAATACACGTTGACGAACACGTACTTGGTCCCGAACCAGTTCTGCAGCACCAGATTGATGATCCCGATCTTGGGGCTGCCCAGGAAGATCCACGCGACCACGAACAGGATGCCGGGAATGACCAGCGGAATGATAGACAGCGAAAAAAACAGCGCCTTGAACGGCGTATTGGTGCGCTCGTTCATCCAGGCGAGCAGCGTGCCGACCGTGAACGCGAATATCGCCACGCCGGTCGCAAACTGCAGCGAATTGATGAACAGACGCGCGGTCTCCAGGCTCGAATAGGCCTTGCCGTAGTTGTCGAGCGTGAACTCGGCGGCCTTGGTGGCCGTCTGCGGCGTGAAAAAGCTCTGCCAGAAAAGAAATACCAGCGGCACAAGCGCGAAATAGGCAACGATTGCAACCGAAACGCCGATCACCGCCCATTTCAGGTCGAGGCGCTGCCACAGTGACTGCCGCGCCGCGGCTCCAGCCGCCGATTCCGCCAATCCACTCATCAGGCCTGAGTCCTCCTCAATCCGCCGCCGCGCTTGCGCTGCTACTTTTTCCGCCGCCTGTTCGCCGGGTGCTCACCGTGATGATCGTCCGGGTGCTCGTGGCGCTCTTGTCCGTGATGATCATGGCCGTGATCGTGATCATGGGTGTGACTTTGGTCATGGCCGTGATGATGATCGTGCTCGTGCGCATGCCCGGCATGCCGATGGGGGTCCGCCGGATGGCGCGGGTCGTCGTTGAACACCAGCGACTTCACGGTCACCGGCACGGTCTGCGAGGGCATGCGAATCCGGCCCAGGTCAATATAGTCCAGATCCCACAGCACCACGCCGTCGATCACCAGCAGTTCGCAAGGCAGTTCCATCTCTTCCCTCAGTATCGCCCCCAGGGTCTGGGCGATATCCCCGTCGAACACCAGAAACAGCGGCTTCTCCTTCGAAACGCTGTTCGGCAAGCCCTCGATGATGCCGCGCGCGAATCCCGCGATGCGTTCGTAGGACGGTACACCCTGCCAGCGGAACGCAAGCGCAACATCCGCATCGCCCTCGACCAAGTCGAAATGGGTGAAGTGGCCACGGATGCTGCGTGCCAGTTCCGCCGGCACGATTTCGTCCGCGCAGACGAAGGGCGGCTGCAGAACCTGCAAGTTCTTTCGCGGCAGCAGATCGCCGGGACTGGAAATGTAGATCGTGTTGCCCGAAAGCTGCACGCTGTATTCGGAGGCGCCGATCGCCGTTGCGCGGATGCACTCGCCCGCAGGCAGCATCGGCCACGAAAACGCCCCGGCGTCGATCCTGTCCCGCAGCGCAAAACCCAGCAGCCTGCCCATGTCGCCGAAATCCCGGTGCTCCCTTCGGTAGACGTACTCGCCGACGCCGCCTGAGAACATGACGCCGTCGATGCGGTCCAGGTCCGCCAGCGGCTCGGTCAGGTACAGGTGCTCGATGGCATGCGGCATCGGCCGTTTGCAGATGGCTTTGATCAGCGCGTCGGCCATCCACTCGGCCACCCGTTCCATCTCGGCGGGATCGGTTAGGTCTCCCAGCTTCCACGCGTAGCCCGCCTCGCCGGCAATGTAGCTCCCCGCCGGATCGAGACGCACGATACGGTTCCCCTCGTCGACCACCTGCAGCCTGCCGCCGACATGCACCGCCGCCGTGGACACGATTCTCCCGTGCTCGACGATCGCGAGCTTGGTCGTGCCGCCGCCGATATCGACGTTCAGCACGCGTTTGCCCTGGTCATGTGACACGCGGGCCGCGCCCGACCCGTAGGCGGCAAGCATCGCTTCCATGTGGTGACCTGCGCTCGCGCACACGAATTCTCCGCCGTGCTGGGCGAGCAGATCCGCGATCGCCTGCGCGTTCTGACGCCGCAGCGCCTCGCCGGTCAGTATGACCACGCCCGCGTCGATGTCGTCCGGATGCAGCCTCGCACCGGCATAGGCCTCATCGATGATGCCCCCCAGCGCAGCGTCGTCGATGCGCTCCTCGCTCTGGTAGGGCGTCAGCGCCACCGGCGACTGGAACAGCGTCTCGCGGGAAACGACCATATAGCGGCTGGACAGCTCCTCGCCCGGACGGCGCAGGTTGACGCGCGAGAAGATCACCTGCGTTCCGGATGACCCGATGTCTATGCCCACGCTCAGCAGCGACACGTGATCCTGGATCCAGATCGGATTTTCCTCTATCGGACCGTCGGATCCGATGTCGTCGTGGTCGTGATCGGCGTCGCCGTCATGGGTGTGCGCCGGATCCACGCCGTACTGATGGTCGGCCAGACTGTGCGTCCGAACGACGCCTGTATCCTCATTGTCGGACATTCGTGTTCCCGGTGAATGCGCCGCCGAGGGCAGCGCTCAGATCTTGAACGATTCGAGAGTCTCCGGCGCGAACAGTTGCTCCGGCTGCAGAAGCTGCTTGGACAGGCCCTGCTCGAACGAATAGCGCAGGAACGTGGCCAGCGTGTCGCGGTTCCTTTCGAAACCGTACGGCCAGAAGTCGTCGCCGAGTTCGCTGCGCGCCTCCTGCACGTGCGCCATCGCCCAGGGGAGCATGGTCTTCAGAGCCGCAGTTTCCTCGAGATCGCGGTACGTCTCCTGCTGCGAAGCGCAGAGGGCCTTGTAGAGCGACTGCGCGACCCACGGATTCGCCTCGTAGACGTCGCGCCGGATGACGACCGTGTGCATGATGGGAAAGATCTTCGTGCGACGGAAATACTCTCTTTCCACTTCGACATAGTCCTCGAACAGGCGCTTGACCGTGCCGCCGCCGGTCAGGTACGACGAAGGCGTGCGCGCCGTGTAGAGAGCGTCGATCTCGCCCGAAGCAAGCATTGCCGACAAGGTCTGATTCTCGCCGATGCGCTCGATACGGATATCGTTCGGCAGGTCGAGCTTGATCTTCTCGGGACGCCCGGGCTCCTCCTCACCGCCGGTGAAATACGTGACGCCGTTCACCGGAACCGCGTATTCGTCGGAGAGTATCCCGCGGATCCAGGCCGGTGCGGTCATCTGATACTCGGGATTGCCCACGCGCTTGCCGACCAGATCGGCGGGCTTGCGGATGCCGCTGGCAGTGTTGATGTAAATCGACGAATGGCGAAAGAAACGCGACGGGAACGCCGGGATCGCGATGAACGGCTTGTCGTTCGAGAACAGTGAGACCGTATAGGACGACAGCGACATCTCCGCCGCGTCGAACTCGCGGTGGCGCAGCATGCGGAAAAAGGTCTCCTCCACCGGCATGCTTATGAAGTTGAGATCGATGCCGTCCGGCTGCACCCGCCCATCGGCCAGCGCCCTGGTGCGGTCGTAGTTCCAGCAGCCAAGCGTCATTCTGAGTTTCGACACGGCCTTCTCCTTGAAGTTGGCGCCCTATCGGCGTATCTGGGCTAGCCCCGCTGCGGTGGCTGACGATACTGACGGTAGCCCAGGCGCTGCGAAATTTCATCGGCGGCCTTGACCACCTCGCGCGCATACGACGCCAGGCTTTTCTTGCTGATCCGCTGTGACGGTCCCGCGATGCTCAGCGAGGCGACCACCGCGCCGGATTCGGACCGGATCGGCGCGGCCACCGAGCGCAGCCCGAGTTCGCTCTCCTCGTTATCGATCGCGTAGCCGCGCGCGCGGATGGCCGCGAGGTCGCGGCGCAATGCCTTGGCATCGGTGATCGTATTCGCGGTTCGCAGGGGCAGCCCGCAGCCGATGATCTCATCGACCACCTCATCGGGCTGGAAAGCGAGCATCGCCTTGCCTTCCCCGGTGCAGTGCGCGAGCGCCCGCGCGCCCACCTCCGAACTCATGCGAATCGCCTGCTTGCTTTCCAGCTTGGTGACATAGAACACGCTCGCATGGTCGAGAATCGCCAGATGCACCGTTTCGCCGGTCGTTTCCCTCAGCATCCTGAGGTACGGTTTGGCTTCGTTCGACACGTCCATCTTGCGACGCACCAGCGCTCCCAGTTCCAGCAGCGCCAGGCCGAGACGATAGCGGCCGGTTTCCGGATTCTGCTCGAGCATGTCTGCGCCTATCAGCGTCGATGCGAGGCGGTGCACCGTGCTCTTGGCCAGCCCCATACGCTGCGCCAGCGCACTGATGCCGATCTCGGGCTCTTCGTCGGAAAAGACTTTCAGCAGACGCAACGAATTGGCCACCGACGACAGCCTGCTCCTGCGTTCCGCCGTGCCGGACTTGCGTTGCTGCTTGCGTTCCGCCGTTCGCACTGCACCGGGTTCCATATGACAGAACTTTGTCCCTCTATACAGAATTCCTCGCGGATTCTATCAGGACCACCCGGCATCGACAACCGACGGCGTTCTCACTCGCGCGCGAACGCGTCGGTCGCCGCGATCAGTCGCTGAAGAATTCCGGGTTCGCTGGATGCGTGGCCGGCGTCGGCAACGATGTGAAGATCCGCGTGCGGCCAGGCACGATGCAACTCGATTGCGGTCGCGGCGGGCGTGATCCGATCGCTGCAACCCTGAATGATCACCCCGGGAATATAACTCATCCGGTGCGCATTCGAAATGAGCTGGCCTTCCTCGAGAAACGCGTTGTTGCCCATGTAGTGCGCCTCGATTCGCGCCAGCGCCAATACCGACGCATCGTCCGCGTTTGCGGCGGTTGTCACGCTGGAATCGCAGTGCGGCAGGAATGTCATGAGTGCGTCCTCCCAGGCGCACCAAGCGCGCGCCGCGCGCAGAAATGCAGCGTCGTCTTCGACCGCGTTACATACGCCGTCGGTCAAGCGGGCGTGATAAGCGGCGACGAGATCGCTGCGCTCGCGTTCAGGAATCAGTGCATTGAATCGCTCCCAAGCCTCCGGATGCAGAAGCGATGCCCCGCCCTGATACAGCCAGCGCAGCTCGGACTGGCGCGCCGTGAAGACGCCGCGCAGTATCATCGCGCTCACGCGTTCCGGATGTGCCTGCGCATAGGCGAGCGCCAGCGTCGCGCCCCAGGATCCTCCCACCAGCAGCCAGCGGTCGATCCCTAACGCCCGCCGCAGGACTTCCATGTCCGACACCAGATATGGCGTCGTGTTTGCGCGCAGCGCGCCGGCGGGTTCGGCCCCGGCATGCGGCCTCGAACGCCCACAGCCGCGCTGGTCGAAAAGAACGACCCGGTAGCGTTGCGGGTCGAAAAGCCGCCTGTTGTTCACGCTGCAGCCGCCGCCCGGACCGCCATGCAGGAATAGTGCCGGCCTGCCCTGTGGATTACCGCAGGTTTCCCAATAGAGCGTGTGCCCGCCGTCCACCGCGATATACCCGCTTGCGTAGGGCATCACCGGCGGATACGGGTGCGCGAGCGCCGAAACCCATTCCAGATCCCGGCTCATGCGGTTCGGCCGAGCGCTGCGGTACCCGGAAATACCAGCGACTTGATGACCACCGGCACGGCCCCGGAAGTCTCCAGCATTTCGCCGATATCGATGAAGTCGAATTCCTTGAGCACGATTCCGTCGATCGAGACCACGGCGTTGCGCAGGCGCGTTTCCTCCCTGCAGTGAATGCCGATCAAACCGCCGATATCGTTATCGCCCACCAGGACCAGCGGCAGACCGCGGTCGAGCAGACTCGACAGCCCGCCGATCACGCCGCGGCAGCAGGCATCGAGCCGAGCGAACGTGGCAGCGCCCCGCCAGCAATAACACAGCGCCACTGCCTGCTGGCCTTCATGCAGGTCGAGGCGGCGCAAGGCCGCACGCACCGCTGCGGCTATCTGCCCGGCGTCGAGCACCTCGTCGTCGAGCGGCAGGTCCGGCGTGATCACCGGCAGGTTTCTCAGCGGCAGAGCGTTCATCGGCGCAACGAAGATCGTGCTGCCGCTGACCTGGACCGTATATTGCGAGGCGCCGACCACCGTGGCGCGAATACCTTCGTCGGGCGCTTCGATGCGCGGTCCCCAGGTCCTCACGCGTTCGAGGATGGCCACGGCAAGCGCCGGGCCAAGGTCACCGAAAGCCTGCTTCTCGCGACCGTAGACATATTCCGACACGCCGCCGGAGAACGTGACCACGTCGGGTTTGCGTTCATTGCGCAAGGGCGCCAATCGCACCAGTTCGGCGGTACCTGCATCAAGCGAAGTGCCGCAGATGACTTCGAACAGCCGATCGGCCATGCGCGCCACCATCCTACCGAGCCGCTGCGCGTCGGGCTTGCGGCCGACGTCGAGGACAAGTCCCGCCTCGGCTGCGAAGCGACGGCCGGATTCCTCGACACGTTCCACGCGCCCCAGCGCATCGAAGCACACGATGCGCGCGCCGACGTCGACGGCTGTCATGTCTGCGACCTCCCCCGCCACGCAGACGGCGATCTTCGAGGTGCCGCCGCCGATATCGACGTTCATCACGCGCGCGGACTCGCGGATGGAGCGCGCGGCCGCGCCCGAGCCGAACGCGGCGAGGGTCGCCTCGAGACCGTCGCCGGCGCTCACCGACACGAATTTGCCGGCCTGCGCCGCGAACAGTTCGCCGATCGCGCGCGCATTGTTCCGCCTCACCGCGACGCCGGTGAGTATCAGCGCGCCGGTGTCGATCAGTGCCGGGTCGATCCGTGCCTTCTCGTACTGCCCGTCGATGAAATGTCCGAGAGCTGCGGCATCGATGGCAACGTCGTGCACCCCCGCCTCGACATACGGGGTGAGCAGCACCTCGGATTCGTGCACGATGGTGCGCTCGGAGACGACGTAGCGGTTGTCCAGCCGCTCGAGCACGAGCCGGGAAAAGACCAGATGAGAGGTGGACGAGCCGATATCGATGCCGACGCTGACAAGCCGGATCTCGTCCTCGAGTTCCAGACTGCGTCTTATGTTCGAGAAAAAGATGCGGCCGCCTTCAGCATCGTCACTCATTGCCACCTGATTCGCAAGGAGAGAACTGGATAAGAATTTGGTTTTGTATACATCTCGCGCATGCTGACCGATGCGCACTTGCATCGGTCAGCATGCGCGAGACCAGGGGCGCCTGATTCATCCCACCCGCCTGATGCAAACCCGAACGCCTCTGGTCTCACGTTTTCGTGC
>MEQX01000102.1:13574-17276 GCA_001770415.1 Betaproteobacteria bacterium RIFCSPLOWO2_02_FULL_63_19
CCGTCGTCTTTGAATCGGCGTCCGCCGGCTTTTCGTACCACTTCGGATCCATGCGACATTCGACGCCGTTTTTCTTCAAGGTGGCCTCGTATTCCGCGCGCAGGTACGGGTCCTCCATCCAGTAGGGGATCGCCGTTCCACCCTGATTGACATCGATGGCAGTGTAATCAGTGTGTTTTTCACCCGGCGCGCCCGGGTCGCGGCCCGGGTTGTGCGGACCGAACCAGGCCGTAAGCCTGAACGGGTCCTTGCCGACGCTGAAATGCTGGTGATACCAGCGCGCGCCACCGGGGGCCGCCGTGACCATGCCTACGGGCTCGTAGTCGAGCCGGCGCACCTCCGCGGCATGCCCGTCGCGCCAGGGGTTCACGCCGAGGCGCTCGGGCCACGAGTAGGTGTACCCCTTGCCCTTCAGGCAGATCAGTACCGCCGCCGAGGTGTGCGCGTGCGCCTTGGAATAGCGGCCCACCTCGTGCTGTCCGATCCAGAAGTAGAAACAGTTGTTGGTCATGAACGGCTCGACGCGCCGCCAGCCGAGCGAGCGCCGGTTGTCCAGCGGCAGTTCGCAGTTGATCGCGTCGGGAATCAGGTTCGTGCGGCGCATGGCCAGGCCTCGCACCGGATCGGGTTCGATGTCGTCCTTCGCCTTGTAGAAGTCGTCGGCGCCGCTGAAACGGTCGCGGAAGACGAACGGATTGTTGAACACCGCCTCGGTGTTCTGCAGCATGTTCAGGACATTCGGGGCCGTCGTCCCCGCGAGCAGCAGCGCGCCGCCCGAGGTGGCATCGACGATGCGATGCCAGGCGTTGATCGGGATCGAGAACATCGATCCGCGCTGCCACTCGAATACGTGTTTCTTTCCGTCGCCCTCGAGCCAGACCTCGGTCGTGCCGCGGCCCTCGACGACCAGGAATATCTCCTCGTACATGTGCTTCTCGGGGTTCAGCGCGCCTGCGGGCGGCACCTCGATCACGTAGCAGCCCCACTTGGTCTCGGTACCGAACAACTGGATGTAATGGCCGCGCCCTCCGGTGCGCTTCCACGCCACGAGCGGCAGATCCTGCACGCGCGAGATGCCGATATCGCGAAATACCGGCACGCCTTCGGCCTCCATGAACGCGTCATACGGAGTCGGCTGCTTCCTGAACTGTCCGAAGCCGGCCTTCTTGTTACCTGCAGGCTCGTGCCAGTGCATTTGGTCCTTGTCGTGCGGCATCGCGATTCTCCGTTCGATTTTCCGGCCGCGCGGCCGCGGCGTTCTTCTGTGTGGACTCGGGTTCCTATGCGGTAGGCGGCGTGGAGTTAATCACGCGCCTCGCGCGACGTCAAACCGCAGTTCGGGCGGCGCTTCGCTCACAGTTTTACTTTGCGCTGCTGCGGCCCGATGACCAAAGGAATTCACCCCGCTGCGCCTTAAGAAGCATTTCACGCTGGAATTCAACGGGTCCGAAGCCGAGTTGTTCGCTTCCCTGTCCGTAGAAGAACGGCTCTCCGGTGCTCATGCTGTAACGGCGCATCCACTCCAGTAGCGATTCGTCCGGATCGCGCCCGGCCGACACAAGAATCCACGCAGGGCGGCCCCGCCATGCAATGCGCACGAAAATGACGCCCAGCTTGTCCGGGCGAAATTCTTCCGGCAGCGGGCTGTCGGGCAGCAGCCATCCGCAGACGAAGCTCTTGCACGGATGGGTCGGACGGCGCTCGTAGATGCTGCAACCCTCGGCGCGCACGAACGGGCACGGCGAACCGGGCTTCACTTCGTGGCCGTGCATGGTTCCGGCCACCCAGCCGCCGCAGCAGGTTGTGCATTCGCCACAACGGCGCCCCGCGCTCGTCGCCGGAGCCGAAGCGATCGGGATCGTCGCGCCACAGCATTTCTTGTATTTCTTCCCGCTGCCGCAGGGACATGGATCGTTTCTGCCGGGTTTCATGGCCTGTTGCAGCGTTACCGCTGATCCGCTATCCGAACCTGTCGCTGGCGCCGTTCGGGCGGACAGCCGATCGTCTTACGCAGCGCGTGCCACCGGTGCCATTCGGCACGCGACCCCCTCTTCGGCCAGCGCTTGCTCGAACATCTGCCGCACTTCGGGAGCCTCATCCTCGTACTCGATCTGATCGCCGCCGCCCTTCACGCTCTCATCGACGGCATAGGTCTTCACCAGCGGCTGGTGGAACTTGCGGCCTCCGGCCCGCAGCGCGAGATAACGCGCAGGAGTCTTGCCCGTGTTGAAGTGCTGGTGAAACCAGTACTCCGGCGGCACGATGGCGCTGCCCTCATGCCAGTCGAAACGCCTCGGCGCCTCGCCTTCAGGCCACATCAGCGAATAGCCCTTGCCTCCGATGATGATGACGTGTGCTCCGGGACCGTGCCGGTGCGCCTTCTTGTAGGTGCCGACCGGGAACTCCGAGATATGCGCGCCCATCGAATTCTCGGCCATCTCGATCATGACGTTGCTGCCGCCGGCGCCCCGCTTTTCCCAGGCGAACAGCTGCTGGGTGCGCACGTCGGGTATGAAATTGGTGTCCCATACGGTCCTGTCTTTCACCAGGTAGGACTCGCCCTTGCCGGAGAAACTCTCCGGATCGGCATCGAAACGGCTCTTGAAGACGAACGGGTTGTTCAACACGAAGTCAAGGTCGCGGAACAAGGTGATGAGCGGGGGCGCCGAGGTCACCGCCATCAGGCGCGCCGGCTGAACGCCGCTGCCGTTGAAGTGCTGGCGCCAGGTGTTGATCGGCGGCGAAAACAGGCTGCCGGCGTGCCACTCGAACGTGATCTTGCGGTTTTCATCGTTCCAGATCGAAGTCGATCCACTGCCCTCCAACACGTAGATCATTTCCTCGAAGAGCAGCCTCTGCGGATTCAAGCTCTTTCCGGGAGGAATCTCGGACAGATAGGCGTCGTTGACGTCTCCTGTTCCTATCAAATTGAGATAAGCGCCGCGTCCGCCCTTCCAGTCCCACGGAGCCAATTCAAGCTTGCGCAGGTCTTCGATGTAGAAATCGCGGATGACCGGGATGCCCTGGCTCTGCACCCATTTCTGGTAATGCGTCGGGCCACCGAGTTCGCTTTTGTTTTGCCCTTTGATCATTGTTCGTTCTCCGACCAGGCTGAAGCAACAGCATTACGACGCCACCAGCACAACGGCGCGCTGTGAATACCTTCGACCTTTCTGCTTGATGATCGAGTGTGCGCTCCGTTCCGAGGGATCCGGTTCCTGCTTCCCGATAGTGGCTCCGAGAAAGACCGAAGGCAGGTTTTACTGCCGCGTATTATACATTTCGAGTTCCGGCTCACCGACCGCGAGTGCCACAGGCTGCTAGAATCCGCGAATAAAAAAATGGCCAGACCTCCTGGACGTGCCCCGCATGACGATGTTCCACTCGATGAAAGTGAACTCAAGGAGAGCACTCGTGAACAATCCATTTCGAGCGGTATGCATGACCCTGTTGCTGTTTGGTTTGAATCTTCCTGGCTCCGTTCCGGCCCATGCTCAAGCGCCGAAGTCGGAATCGCAGGTCGCCGCGGTTGCCCTTGCGCAGGGGCCGGACCGCCTTCAGACGCTTATAGAAGGCGCCAAAAAGGAAGGTTCGCTGACCGTATACGGCGCGATGCCGACCAAGGACCTAAAGGCCCTCGCCGACGCCTTTACAAAGAAATACGGCATCAAGGCGAGCATATGGCGGTCGAGTTCGGAGAAC
>MEQX01000103.1:0-9763 GCA_001770415.1 Betaproteobacteria bacterium RIFCSPLOWO2_02_FULL_63_19
CCGATTCGCGGTGGGTGCCGGACACCTTGCGCAGGTCCTGCAGCTGGTTGAGGTACTGCTGGATGAGGACCTGGCTCATGCGGTTACGGGGGCGAGATCAGCCTGAGTTTCGGGAAGTACTCGCGGTAGCGCCGCGCATCGCGCGTGAGCAGCGCGTGACCGGCAAGCGAGGCGTGCGCCCCGATGTAGAAATCGGGCAGCGGCGAGCGCTTGGTGCCGCCACGCTTGCGGTAGAGCTTGTAGGCTTTGGCGGCGAGGAACGCGGCGTCCCAAGGCAGAGCTTCGCGGCGCAGGTCGAAGGGCGCCAATGCACGCTCCAGTTCTTCCAGCGTCGCAAAATCGGCTGCGACTTCGGCATAGACGATGGGATTGATCACTGCGCTTCCTTCGTCCACGGCCGAGGCGAGTCGCGTGGCGGACCATTTAAACCAGTGTGGATCTTCCTCCAGCACGTCGATCAGGACGTTGCTGTCCACGAGCAGCGACGGAACCGCGAGATACGTGGCGCGTGGCTCGCGGGCGCGCGATCGGGGCATCAATCCTCGCCGCGCAGAAACGCCATGATCTGGTCGGTAGTCCAGCCGCGGAACATCGGCTCGTTCGCGGTGCCGCGCGATTTCTCGATCGCCTGCCATCCCTTCGACTTGGGCTTCCCGAGCGGCCTAAGGATGACTTGGCCACGGACAAACTCGAACTCGACTTCCGTATTCGGCAGCAGACCCGCCTTTTCGCGGATGTTCTGGGGTATGGTGACCTGTCCTTTGCTGGTGATGCGCATGATCCGGGCTCCGGTAATACCGACGTACGGTAAGAATCTTACGCCCGGTTTGACGCGTGCTCAAGCAAGGCGATTGCTCGCTGTAATCGGTTCATTTTCCGCGGGGCTGGAAGATTTCATCGACGGCGTGACGATCGCCGGCGCCGGCGTCATTCACGAAAAATTCAAGGCTGACGCTGCCAGTCTCAGCTTCTGATAGCGAATGCCGTGAACGGCGGTCGAATCTTTTCCATTACGGCAGCAATACGATCTTTCCGAACTGTTCCTGCCTTTCCAGGATACGGTGCGCTTCGGCGGCCTCGGACAACGGCAGGCAGTGGCTGATGACGGGATCAAGCGATCCCTGTCCTGCCAGCGCAAGCACCAAGGCCTGCTCGTGACGCGTGGCTCCCCGCGTGCCCAGGACGTTCAGGTGCCGGCGGTAAAGCAGTTCGATGTCCACCGAGCAATGGCGGCCGCCGTGCTGGCCCGCGGAGACCAGCGTTCCATCCATTCTCAGGCACTGCATGCACAGGGGCAGCATTTCGCCACCGACGTTTTCCAGAACGAGATCCACCCCCAGTCCACCGGTGATCTCCATGATTCGCGCGGGAATGTTCTCCTCGCGGGTGTTGAGCACATGCGTCGCCCCCAGCTTCAGCAGGGGGGCCACCTTGCCTGCGGACCCGGTCAGTGCGAATATGCGACCTGCTCCCCCGAGCCGCGCGATCTGGATTGCCGCGGTGCCCATGCCGCCGCTCGCGGCTGTGATCAGCACGTCCTGTCCCGGCTGCAGTCCTCCCCGCTCGATGGCCATATGCCACACGGTCGAATACGACCAGAGTACACAGGCCAGTTTCTCGAAACGCATGGAACCGGGCGCATGCAGCAGCTCGCTCTCCTTCCGGCAGATGTATTGCGCGTACCCGCCAAAGCGCTGATGTCCTGGCAGCGCAATGTCTATGCAGAGATTATCGAGGCCGCGCAAGCAGTACTCGCAGCGGGCGCAGGCGGGACAGGTCATCGCGACGACCCGATCCCCGGGCCTGAACCGCTTCACCCCGTCTCCCGCAGCCTCGACTTCCCCGGCGGCGTCGCGCCCGAGTTGAAAGGGCAGCGGCAGCGGGGCGCGCCCCGGCGGCGGCGTCAGGAGCCCCTGGCGATAGCGCAGGTCCCATCGCGTGACCGACGTCGCGCGCACCCGCACCAGAACCTCGTCGGGGCCGATTTCGGGCAACGGCACCTCGACGAACTGAAGCACCTCGGGCTGCCCGTACTCGAACAGGCGCACAGCCCTCATGGTGCGCGGCGGCATTGCGCCCCTCCGGTTCAGCCCGCCTTCAATGCTCCCCGGACCGCCGCGGCGATCTTCTCCGGATCAGGCGTCACGAAGTTTTCCAGAGGAAGACTGAACGGCACCGGGGTATCAGGCCTGGTCACGCGGACGATCGGCGCCTTCAGGTGCTTGAATCCCCTTTCGGCCACCGTCGCGGCGATTTCCGAAGCGATGCCGCCGCGCAACGGGCATTCGTCGACGACGACCAGCCGTCCGGTGCGCGACACCGATTCGATGATCGTCTTCTCGTCCAGCGGTACGAGCGTACGCGGATCGACCAGCTCCACTTCGATACCGTCCTTGGCCAGCGCCTCGGCAGCCGTGAGACAGTAAGGCACCATCAGCGAGGTGGCGACGACCGTCACGTCGCGTCCGCGCCGTTTGATATCGGCCACACCGAACGGTATCGCGGATTTCTTCTCGGACACTTCCGTCTCGATACCCAGCAGCTTTGCGTGGCTGACCAGCATCGTCGGGTTCGGACTGGCCAGCGCGGTGCGGATCAGACCGTATGCGTCGGCTGCCGTCGACGGCGCGACGATCTCCAGTCCCGGCGCGTTCCAAAGCATCGCGTGCGGGCTCTGGCTGTGTTGCGCAGCGCCGCCGCCGCGCACGCCATGCAGCATGTGAAACGTCACCGGCGCAGTCAGGCGACCGTTCGTCATGTAGTGCGCAACGGCCGCTTCGTTCGTGAGCTGCGACCAGGCGAGATAGCTGAACGAAGCGGTGCCCAGATCGACGAACGGCCTCATCCCCGCCATGGATGCGCCAACACCGACCGCAGCGTTGCCCGCTTCCGAGGTCGGGGGATCGAAGACGCGGTCCGGAAAGTCCTGCTTGAGACGATCGGTCAGCGTGCGCTGAGGGCCCAGACCCAATACATATCCGCCGATAATGCTCACGCGCGGGTCGGACCTCATCGCGTCATGGAGAGCATCCACCAGTGCGGCCGCATAGCTTTGTTTGCTCATGCCGAAGCCTCCTGCACAAACACATGGTTCAACGCTGTCTCGGGGGCAGGCAGCGGGCTCGCCAGCGCGAAATCGGCCGCGTCGGCAATGCGCTTGCGCGTCGCCTCGTCGAGCGCTGACAACCGGTGCACCGACTCCTCACCGCCGTTGGCGAGTTCGCGCGCAAGGCGCAGCACCGGATCGTAGTGCTCGAACCATGCCTGATGCTTGCCGGTGGGCACAGCGCCGCCGGTCGCCATGCGCAGATCGGTGATCCCTGTGGCCAATTCCGGCCAGAGCGGATCGCTGCCGGCCCAGCGCGGCGTCATCGCCTCGATGAAGACCGGTCCTCGCCCCGAACGGCATAGGGAAATCGCGCGGGTTGTCGCGGCGTGTACCGCCGCAGCGTCGACCCCGTCTACACGGACGCTCTTGATGCCCATCGACTTCGGAATCAGCAGCAGATTCTTGCTCGCATGGACCAGTGACGGGTAGCCGCCCTTGGCCATGCCCATCGCCCCGGCGCTGTTGTTTTCGCACATGAAAATCACAGGCAAGTGCCACAACGCCGCGATGTTCAGTGCTTCGTAGCTGACACCTTCTTCGAGCGCGCCGTCGCCGAACAACGCCATGGTCACTGAACCATCGCGCCGCTGTGCGCAGGCATAGCCGCCGCCGACGGCGAGGCTGATGCATCCGCCCACCACGCCCGAGGTCGACAGAAATCCGAGCTTGGGTTCGCACAGATGTATCGTGCCGCCGCGTCCGCCGTTCAGACCCGTGGCCCGCCCTAGAATCTCCGCAAGTCCCGCGCCGGGGTCGGCGCCGCGCGCCAGGATATGCCCGTGATTGCGGTGGGTGGTCGCCAGGAAATCCTTTCGCTTCAACGCAGCGATGGCCGGCACACCGGTCCCCTCCTGCCCTATGTAGAGGTGATAGTGACCGCGGAAATGTCCGTCGGTGGCCATCTTCACGACCGTTTCCTCGAACCGGCGTATCAGCAGCATCCTTTCCAGAAACTGCCATTGACGCTTTTCTCCAGGGCCTTTCGGCATAAGATCCTCCCGCAGTTACGATCCGTTTCACCCTCGCTGCGTCGAGCCTTTCCTCCGCCTTCCGTCGCAGCGTCAACTCTATTTTGCAGCCCGGAGTTCTTCGGTTGCCTTGCGGTCAACCTCAAGGGTCTCGGGATCGATGACGACCTTGTAGGTCTCGCGTGCGGCCTTGATCGAGACCAGTTCCTTTTTCACGTCCATGCGCACCATCTCCGGATCCCGCCCCGATGCGGGGCCGACGCCGCCTCCGCCGCTGCTGAACTTGATGACGACGTCGTTGTCCTTCATCGGCACCATTCGATGCGGCCGGATGCGCATCGTCTCCTCGCCGCGCTTGATGTAGGTACGGCACGCCGGAGTCGGCTCGCCGCCCAGCGCGCCGAATCCCAGCATCTCGTCACCGTCGGAGCTTCCGGTGGCCATCGCCGCCTCGCGCCCGTAATGCTCCGCCTCCCAATATACGCCCGGCCCGCCGCGCCAGCGTCCCGCACCCATCTGGTCGGTCAGGAACTCCCACTTGATGATCCGCCACGGAATGCGCGTCTCGACCTCTTCGACGTTGGAACGATTGACCGCACCCAGCGTCGTCAGGCCGCTCAATCCCTGGTAGCCGTCGTAGCCCCAAACTGCGCCGCCACTGCCGTCGTAGTCGAAGCTGGTGCGCACATAGCGCTCGCCGGTGCGCGGGTCGACCGCGAAGACATAGTCTCCGCGGTGCTTGCTCCAGGCGGCCACCGCGCGCTCGGGTCGCGCCTTGGACAACGCGTCGAGGACCACTTCCATGATCTGATTGCCGACGTTGACCGGTGCCGCTCCTACCGTTGCCGGGTACTTGCAGGCGACGACAGACCCCTCCGGCGCTATGACCGTAATAGCCCTCTGCGTGCCCTCGTTGTGATAATCGGCCAGCGCGGGATCGAGCGTCATGCAGACCGCGGCGATCGCGTTGCCGTAGGTGCCCGCGTAGATGCTGTTGACGAATCCTTTGCGCTGCGCGTCGCTGCGCGAAAAGTCCAGGATCAACTGGTCGCCCTTCACCGTAAGATCGAGCCGTACCCATACCGGTACGTCGAGTTCGGTCCCGTCGTCGTCGGTCGCCGATTCGGCCGCATAGGTTCCGTCGGGAATCATGCCGATCTCGGCGCGCACGGCGCGCTCGGTACGCTCGAACATGTCGCTGATGCATTCCATCACGACATCTTTTCCGTACTTGTCGAGCAACGCGACGACCCGCTGATCGGCAAGCTTGGTCGCCGCGATCATGGCCGCATTGTCGATCTGCACCCCGTGCGGGAAGCGCACCTGATTCCAGATGAGTTCCATCACGTCCGTGCGCTCGCGTCCGGCCGACCAGACTTTGATCGGCGGGATCATGACCCCTTCGGCATGGATGTCGTAAGCGTTGGGAAAATAGCCGCCGGGGAACGCGCCGCCGGTATCCTGCTGGTGCGCCCGTGCCAGCGTCATGAACAGCAGTTCGCCCTTGTAGAAGATCGGCCTGAAGAAACCCCAGTCCGGCAGGTGGCCGGTTGCGCCCTTGTACGGATCATTGGTGAGGATTACATCGCCGGGTTCGAGGTTGCCCTGGAACTTCTTGACGATTTCCTTGACGGCGAACTGCGCGCCGAGAAACTGCACCGGCAGTCCGACCGGAACCGCGACCGTATCGCCGGTGGCGGTCCAGATACCCACCGACACATCGTGCAACTGGCCGATCAGGTAGTTCTGAGCAGTGCGATCGATCAGATGGCGCATTTCCATGCAGGTGTTCTGCAGGGAATGCCAGACGGTGTTCAGGGTGGTGAGGTCTACCTTCTTGTCTGCCATAATTGTCACTCCTTGGTGGTCTACTGCTGCAGCACGTAGTTCTTCAGTTCGTCCACGGTGCAGCGAAAGCCGGCCGGGACGAGTACCGTGGTGGTGCGCTCCTCGATGATCGCCGGCCCTTCGATCACGTTGCCGGCGAGCAACCGTTCACCGTCGTAGATCGGCGTGTCCACGGATGTGCCGGAGAATATGCACTTGCGCCGGCGCTTCAGCGCGGCGGCGGGGTCTTTCCCGCCCGTGGCGATTTTCTTCAGCGCGAATGGCGCTTTGGGCGAGCTCGCCTTCAGCCTGAATGTCGAGAACTCGACCTTCAGGAACGGCATCGAGAACTCGAACAGCCTCTCGTGCTGCCGGTGAAACGCCTGCAGAATGTCCTTGACGCCGTCGGCGCTCACGGCACCCGCGGATATCTCCACCTCCACCTCGTGGAACTGCCCGACGTAGCGCATGTCCGCCGATCGGGTGATGCTGACCGAATCCTTGGCGACACCCATATCGGCGAACGCGGCGTACGCTTCGGCCTCCATTTCCGCGTACAGGGCGTTGACCTTGTCCAGATCCAGGCTGTCGGCCCTGGAAATGTACGAGCGCGCGTAGTCGCGCCCGATGTCCATCGCAAACATTCCGTAGGCACTGTACAGCGCCGCCACCGACGGAACCACCACGGTGGGAATGCCCAGCGCCTGGGCCATCGCCGCCGCGTGTACGGGTCCGGCACCGCCGCCGGCCACCATCGAAAAGTCGCGCACGTCGAAGCCGCGTTTCGTGAGCACGGCGGTAATCTGGTCCGCCATCACGTGATTGATCGTCGTGAACATGGACTGGGCCGCCTCCTCGACGCTCATCCCCAGCGGATCGGCGACCTTCTTGATCGCACGCCGCGCCGCATCCACGTCGAGCGGGATGTCACCGCCCAGGAAGTAATCATGAGGAAGGTAGCCCAGCACCAGATCCGCATCGGTGGTGGTCGGTTCGACGCCCTTGCCGTAGCATGCCGGTCCTGGGTCCGCGCCCGCACTGCCGGGTCCCACCCGCAGCAGGCCGAGCGAGTCGATCCAGGCGATACTGCCGCCGCCGGCACCGATCGTGTGCACATCGACCATCTTGATCGCGACGCGGTCGTCGCCCACCCAGTTCTCTGAAGTGGTCGGAATCACGCCGTCTTTGACCAGCACGACATCGAAGCTGGTGCCGCCCATGTCCACGGAAACCACGTTGCCCAGGCCGATCCCGCGACCCAGGTGCACCGCCCCGGACGGCGCAGCGGCAGGGCCGGAGTTGAGCAGCGTCACCGCGCGACCAAGGCACTGGTTCACGGTCTGGACCATGCCGTTGGCCAGGATCATCAGCACCGATCCCTTGAAGCCGGCATTGCGCAGCCGGCTTTCCATGTTGGTGAGGTGGCGCGCGATGACCGGCTCGACATAAGCGCTCACCACGGTCGTCGTGAAACGCTCGAATTCACGCCAGACCGGCAGGATTTCGTGCGAAGCAATTGCGTGGGCCTCGGGAAAAACCTCCTTGATGATCTCGACCGCTCTCTTTTCGTGCTCGGGATGCAGGTAGCTGTACAGGAACCCCACCGCCACAGTCTGACAACCCTCCGCCTTCAATTTCAGCGCGGCCTCCCTGGTTTCCTGCTCATTGAGCGGCGTCAGCACGGACCCGTCGTAGAGCACGCGTTCGTCGACGCCCAGCCGCAGCCAGCGCGGCACCAGCGGCTCGTACGGCGGGATGAAAACGTTGTACATCGACACGCCCACCGGGCGAATTCCCCGCCGCAGGTCGATCACATCCCGGAAATTCTTGGTCGTGATCAGGCCGGTCTTGGCGCCCCGGCGGGTCAGCAGCGTATTGGTCGCCAGCGTCGTTCCCTGCATCAGAAGATTGACGTCGCCGAGAAATGCGTTCATTGGCTGTTCGTAGACTTGCGCCGCCTTTTGCAGCGCATTGAGCAGTCCGTCGGTCGGATTGTCCGGCGTCGTCGGCGCCTTGAACAAGCTCAGGGTACCGCTTTCGTCGAGCACCAGGCAGTCGGTGAAGGTTCCGCCGATGTCAATGCAGATACGTTTCATGTGTGTTCCTTAGATTCAAGATTCGGTTTCGGCGAAGCGCCACTTACGCCGGTGCGCGGAGCGCGCGCGTCGCCTCAAGGTCTATCAGGAAACTCACCGGATCGATGGCAACCTTGTAGACCTCTCTCGCGGCCTGAACGGAAACGAGTTCGTTCTCGACGTCCTCGCGCACCATCTGCGGATCGCGTTCGGCCGGATCGCCTACACCGCCGCCGCCGCTGGAATGCTTGACGAGAATGTCGTGTTCCTTCACATCCACCAGCCGATGCGGTTTGACGCGGATCTCTTGTCCGTTGCGTCGCTGATAGGTGCGACAGACCGGGGACGGATGGCCTCCTACGGCACCGCTACCCTGCACCACGTCGCCATCGGAGCTTCCGGTCGCCATCTGACCCGCCGTCCCCAAGTTGAGCGCTTCCCAGTGGACTCCCGGGCCGCCGCGCCAGCGGCCGGCGCCGTTGAAATCGGTGGCGAATTCGTACTTGAGTATGCGCCACGGCAAGCGGATTTCCTCTTCCTCGACATTGCCGCGCGTGACCGCGCCGAGCGCCGTCATCGAGCTCAAGCCCTGGTAGCCGTCGAACCCCCACACCGCGCCGCCGCTGCCGTCGTAGTCGAAGGTCGTGCGCACGTAGCGCTCGCCGGTGCGCGGATCGACCGCGAAGGTGTAATCACCGCGATGCTTGGCCCATGCGGCCACGGCACGATGCGGCACCGCCTTGGACAGCGCGTCGATCACCGCCTCCATCACCTGGTTGCCGACGTTCACCGGCGAAGCACCGACGGTCGCAGGATATTGGCAGTTGACCACTGAACCCACCGGCGCGATCACCTTCATCGCCGCCATCGTGCCCTGGTTATGGTATTCGGCCAAGGCAGAATCGAAGTACAGCACCGCAGCGGCGACCGCGTTACCGTAGGTCGCGGCGTACACGCTGTTGATGAACCCTTTGCGCTGGCCGTCGCTCTCGGAAAAGTCGATGATCATCTCGTCGCCCTGAACCGTGATGCGGGTGCGCACCGTTACCTGCTCGTCGAGAACCGTGCCGTCGTCATCGGTCGCGGCGGCACCGGTATATATGCCGTCCGGGATCTTGCTGATCTCGTCGCGCACCGCGCGCTCGGTGCGCGCGAGCATCTCCTCGACGCACGCGAGCACGGCGTCCTTGCCGTAGGCGTCGAGCAGCGCGACCATCCTCTTTTCGCACATCACCGTGGCGCCGATCATCGCCTGCAGGTCGATCCGCACGCCGTCCCGGAAGCGCACGTTGTTGAGGATCAGGTTGATGACATCGGTGCGCTCGCGGCCGCGGTCGTAGACCTTGATCGGGGGAATGCAGATGCCCTCGGAGTGGATGTCGAAGCCGTTCGGGAAATATCCGCCGGGAAATGAGCCTCCGGTGTCCATCTGGTGGCCGCGGCAAAGCGTGAAAAACAGCAGTTCCCCACGGTAGAAGATCGGACGGAAAAAGCCCCAGTCCGGCAGATGGCAATTATGTCCGCCGTGATAGGGATCGTTGGTCAGGAACAGGTCCCCCGGGTTGATGTTGCCGGCGAAGTTCTTGACCAGATCCTGTACCGGAAACGTGCTGCCGAGAAACTGCACCGGCAGCCCGACGGGCACAGCGATCGTCGAACCGTCCGCACCCCAGATGCCGACCGATAAATCGTGCAGCTGGCCCATCAGATAGTTCTGCGCGGTGCGGTCGACCAGGTGGCGCATTTCCCTGCAGATGGTCTGCATCGAGTGCCAGATCGTCGCC
>MEQX01000103.1:9769-17501 GCA_001770415.1 Betaproteobacteria bacterium RIFCSPLOWO2_02_FULL_63_19
GTCGCGTCGAGTTTCGGCCTGCCGGTTCGATCCGCCTCAACAGCCACCGGCGGGCGCCGCTGCTCGACCCGCGTGAGCACGTAGTTCTTGTATTTGTCCACGGTACAGGCGTACGTTTCCGGTATCACCACGGTCGTCGTCACCTCTTCGATCACGGCCGGCCCCTGAATGACGTTGCCGGCAAGCACCTTCTCGCCATCGTAGATCGGCGTGTCGATGTCCTTGCCGCTGAACCGGCACGTGCGCCGTCGCTTCAGCGCCTGCGAGGGATCCTCGGTCCCCGCACCGACCTCGGGCAGCGAGAAGGGTGCCCTCGGGCTGCTCGCCTTGAGCCGCAGCGTCAGCATCTCGACCGGCTTCCACGGCATCGAGAACGTGTAAAGCTCCTCGTGTCTGCGTCCGAAGTAGGCGACGGTGTCGTCGATGTCCTTCTGCGCGAGCTTGCCGTTCGCGACGTCGGCCTCTACTTCGTGAAACTGCCCCTGATAGCGCATGTCCGCGGTGCGTTTGAACGTGACATCCCGTGCGGCAACGCCGTGGGCCTCGAACGAAGCCAGTGCCTCCGCCTCCAGTTCCCCGTATATGCGGTTCACGGCGTCCAGGTCGATGCTGCCGACGCGACTGATGTAGGAGCGCGCATAGTCCTGTCCGATGTCCATCGCGAACATGCCGAACGCGCTGTACAGCGCCGCAACCGACGGCACCACGACCTTGCGCACGCCCAGCCCTTCGGCGATGAAGCCGGCGTGGATGGGGCCGCCGCCGCCGCCGGCGATCATCACGCAATCGCGCACGTCATGGCCGCGCTTGGTCGAGACCTCGGTGATCTTGTGGGCCATGTTGGCGTTGACGGTGCGGAATATGGCCTCCGCCACGTCCACCTCGCTCATTCCCAGGCGCTGCGCGAACGGCGCCATCGCGCGCTGCGATGCCTCCGGATCAATGCTCATCTCGCCGCCCAGGAAATAGTCCGCGGGCACGTACCCGAGCACGAGGTTCGCATCGGTGACCGTAGCCTCGCTGCCGCTCCCGTAGCAGGCCGGTCCTGGGTCGGCGCCGGCGCTCTCAGGTCCCACACGCAGCAGCCCCAGCGAATCGATCTTGGCGATCGATCCGCCTCCGGCGCCGATGCTGGAGATGTCCACCATCTTGATCGCGACCCGCTGGTCGCTTTCCCAGTGTTCCGTCGTCGTCGGAATCTCGCCGCTGTTGACGAGGCACACATCGAAGCTGGTACCGCCCATGTCCACCGACAGCAGCTTGTCGTCCCCGACGTGTCGTCCCAGATACGCGGCGCCGGACGGGGCCGCCGCCGGCCCCGAATGCAGCAGGAACACCGGGCGGTGCATACACTGCTCGACGTTCTGCACCAGGCCGTTGGCCAGCATCAGTAAGAACGTGCCGCGAAAACCGGCCGACTTCAGCGCACGATCGAGCGAAGACAGGTAGCGCGCGACCGCCGGGCCGACATAGGCGCCGACCGCGGTGGTACTGAAACGCTCGAACTCGCGCCATACCGGCAGGGTTTCGTGAGACGTGGTGACCAAGAGCCCCGGAGTGGTTTCCCGGCAGATGGCCGCCGCGCGCAGTTCGTTCGTGGGATTCGCGTACGCGTGCAGGAAGCAGACCGCGATCGATTCCACCCCCTGCGCCTTCATCCTCAGCGCGGCCTCTGCGACCTCCTTGTCGTTGATCGGCGCCAGTATCTCGCCGGTGTAGAGCGTGCGCTCTTCGATGCCGACGCGGCGCGAACGCGGAATCAGCGGACGGTTGGGCGGTATGAAAAGGTTGTACAGCGACACGTCGATCGGCCTGATGGCCCGCCTGATTTCCAGCATGTCGCGGAAGTTCTTGGTGGTCAGCATGCCGGCCTTGGCGCCGCGCCCGGTCAGCAAAATGTTGGTGGCAAGCGTCGTGCCGTGGACGAGCACCTCGATCTGGCCGAGGAACGCGTCGATGCCGACGCCGTAATGGCGTGCGGCCTTGGACATGGCATTCATGAAACCTTCTGTCGGATCCGTCGGGGTCGTGGACGCCTTGAACTTCTGCAGCAGACCGGTCTCGTCCATGACCAGACAATCGGTGAACGTTCCACCGACATCGACGCAAACTCGCTTGCTCTTGCCTGACATTGTCGTCAATTCCTTATCATCGTTCGAATGATCTCCCGCCCGATCGCGCGCGATCGGGCGGGGGCCCCTGACCCGGCAGTTTCAACGTGCGCCACAAGCCTTCGATTCGCTCCAGCGTCTTTTCATCCGGCAGCGCCAGCTGCGGAAAGCGTTGTCCGTCCCATTCCGGCCGCGGCGGGAACCGGTCCTCGGGCTCCATCGGCCAGGTGGCATCGATGATCATCCGGTCCCCCAGCCCGCGTTTCTCGACGACGATGGCGGGATCCAGCGGCGAATCGCAGCAGTCGGGGATGATGCGCACGTCGCGGCTCGCCTTGACGCGGCAGTTGACCGCCCAGATCACCTCACCGACGTCGCTCACGTCGATGTCGGCATCGCAAACGATCACGTTCTTGACCATCGGCGCCGGGCCGTGCTCGTAGACGAAATTCGCCACGTCGAGCGCCTGACCGGCATAGGTCTTGTTGATGGAAACGGCGATCGTTTCCTCCGGGCTGTTTGGAAGCACGTAGGCGGCGATGATGTCGGGACGGCCGTACATGCGCGATGCCGCGAAGATCCCGGCCGCCCGCGAGATACCGACGCCGGAAACGTACTCGCAGGGAGGCCTGCCATTGAGCTGCGCACGATAGATCGGATTCCTGCGGTGGGTGATCGCAGTGACGTTGATCACCGGCCCTTCCTTGATCAGCGCCCCCATGTGACCTGTGTACTCACCGAACGGACCTTCCGGTCTGGTCTCGGTCAGCGACATGTGCCCTTCGACGACGATTTCCGCCGTGGCGGGCACCTCCAGGTCGACCGTCTCGCACTTCACCAGTTCGATCGGTGCCCCACGCATCGCTCCCGACATCGCGTATTCGTCGACGCCGTACGGCCACGACCACAGGGAGTTCAGCGGCAGAACCTCATCCTGGCCGAGCGTGATCGCGACCGGCATCGGTTTGCCGAGTGCCTTCCACTTCTCGTAGTGAAAGTGGGCGTGCTCGCCCGGGCAGATGAAGATCCCCACGCTGTTGCGGTCGTGAACCATGATCCGGTACATACCCACGTTGCGCTCGCCGGTGTCCGGATCCTTGGTGACCACGCAGTGCCAGGTGCCCAGGTAACGCCCTCCATCCAAAGCGATATAGTGCGGAATGGGGAACTTCAGCAAGTTGCACGCGCTGCCGATGTCCTTCACGTCCTTGCAGGGTCCGGTGGGTACGATCACCGGATCGATGGGCTTGCGGCAGCGCTCGTAGAGGCCCTCGATCATCTTCGACCACGAGATGTCCTCTGGAAAATCCAGAGCGAGCGCCCATCGGGTGGGATTGGGAACCAACATACCCGCGACCGTGTAGCCCTCCGGATAACCGGTAACCTTTTCGAACAGCAGCGCGGGCTGAGTCTTGGTCCGGATCGCCTTGTGCAGCCAGGCACCTATTTCCAGGTCCCAGTGCACCTCGTCGCGGATCCTCAGCAGTTCACCGCGCTTTTCCAGCAGAGCGATGAATTCCCGCATATCGGCAAATGGCATAACCAATCCTCCTTCACGGCTGGTGGTGCATCACATCGGGATTGCACGAGAGATTGCCGACAACAGCGTCTCCTGTCGGACGCACGCAAGAAATGCTGGCCACGCGCTCCACGCCGCGGCGCCGGTCCAGCAAAGGATGGCCCAGCGGCTAAAATAATGAAATAGAAAATACCGAATATTTACTATTCACTGCGTAAATAGTCGTCAGGTCGGCGGGACCGCGCGTGAAACGGGTCCGCTGCCGACGCGACAACGTCCGGGGCGCCCGCGGTTCGCGCGATCAATAGCACCTATAATATCGAGTCGATTTCACTCGATGCTTCGACGCGCCGTCCTGCCCCCGGGCGGCCGACGGCGCGGATGAGCCGATCTTCGGCGCGGGCGCTGCCCGCGAGCGGCGCGTCCGATTCGGGTGCTCCTGGAACCGCCCGCTCTGGAAAGGACATTGGACATGGCGAGGGTGAATGCTCTGCGCAGCGTCGAGCTTGGCGTCACCGACGTCGATCGATCGGAAGCGTTTTATCGCGATTCCTGGGGGCTGCGGCCGGTCGCGGACGCGCCGGGAACGCGTTACCTGCGCGCGAGCGGCGCCGAACATCACGTGCTGGTGCTGCACGAACGCGAAACGCCCGGACTTGTCCGGATCAATTTCGCTGCGGCGACTCCGCGCGCGGTCCAGCGGCTCCATGCCGAACTCAAATCGGGCGGCGTCGCGATGCGCGACGATCCCCACCCCATCGGCGAGCCCGGAGGCGGATACGGTTTCGCCTTCGCCGACCGGGCAGGCCGCGAACTGCGCGTTCTCGCGGACGTGGCGGTGCACATTGACGCGCACGTCGAGCGCGACCGACCGCGCCGGCTCAGCCACGTGGTATTGAACTCGGCCGACGCCGATGACGACGCCGAATTCCTAATGGATCTGCTCGATTTCCGCCTGAGCGATCAGACCGAAATGATGGAATTCCTCCGCTGCAACGCGAACCACCACAGCATCGCGTTCGTGCGAACGGGAAACACTACGCTCAATCACGTCGCGTTCGAAATGCCGGACTGGGATGCGCTCATGCGCGGTGCTGGCCGGATGAGGGAGCTCGGGCACGCCATCGAGTGGGGCATCGGCCGTCACGGTCCGGGAGACAACGTGTTTGCCTACTATCTGGATCCCGACGGGTTGGTCGTCGAATATACCGCCGAACTGCAGCAGGTCGATGAGGCGACCCACAGGCCTGGTAACGCGCGCGACTGGGCGCGCCCGCTCGACCGGCTTGATCAGTGGGGGCTGGCAGGCGCTCCTTCCGAGCGGATACTCGGGGCGATGAGCGGGGCCGGCCAGGGCCGGTACTGAGACAGCTTGCCAGCGACCCGGGGCCGCGGTCCAATCCGCTGCGAAGCGGGCCCGGGCGACCGATGTCGGCTTGATGAATCCACCCTCAGGAGTACCAGAAATGAAACCAACAATCGGCTTTGTCGGGCTCGGGCTGATGGGCGGGTCGCTGTCTCGGCATCTGCTCGCTGCCGGATTCGAGCTGATTGTCCACGACGCCGACCCCGACAAAGTCGAAGCGCTCGTGAAAGCCGGGGGAACCGCAGCCGGCGCGCCGGAGCGGATCGCTTCACAGGTCGACATTATCGTCCTGTCGCTGCCGGACTCGAAGGTCGTCAGTGCGGTAATCAACGACTCACTGAGGTTGTTCGAGATTGGGAGACAGGGGCTGATCGTCCTCGATACGTCGACAGCGGCTCCGGCGGTATCGGTCGCCATGGCCGCCAAGCTGGGTGAACGGGGGATCGAAATGCTCGACTCGACGATCAGCGGGACCGCCACGATGTGTGCGGCAAAGGAGAGCCTGTTCATGGTCGGCGGAACAAAGGAGGCGTACGAGCAGTGCGTACCGCTGTTCGCCGCCATGGCCAAGGACTCGATCTACATGGGCCCGAGCGGCACCGGCGCGGCCATCAAGCTGGTGGTCAATCTGGTGCTCGCCCTGAACAGGATGGCGCTTGCCGAAGGACTTACGCTGGCAAGAAAAGCCGGATTGGATCAGGCGCAGACGCTGGATGTTCTCAAGAAATCAGCGGCGTATTCCAAGGCCATGGACCAGAAAGGCCCCCGGATGGTCAACAGGCACTTCGTGCCGCCGGAGGGACTGCTCGGCATGCAGTACAAGGACGTGCAACTCATGCTTGAGTTAGGCGACAAGCTGAACTGCCCGCTGCCGCTGCTCACGCTGAACGCCGCGGCGCTGGCCGCCGAAATCGCCAAGGGCAGGGACCACTGGGATACCTCGGACATCATCTCGTATTACGACGAACGGGCCGACCGCTAGTTCGATCGTTGCCGCACGAGGAGTCGTTCACGCTGCCATCGGAAACCGGTGACATCACGGCTGTTCGGCCGCCGCCGCCGTGTCGATAGACGCAGCCGCCAAGCGCAAGGCGAGAACGTAACTCGCGGCGATCACGACCACGACGCCGGCTCCAAACACCAATTCCCGGCCCTCGCTCCATACGTCGACCGCAGGCACGAAGATTCTTGCCGCTCCGAAGGCCGCAACCAGCAGGCTGACTCCTCCAACCACCAGACTCATCACGCGCGAAGCGACCCGCGCCGTCTGGTCGGCACGGCGAATCAACCTGGAGATCCACAGACCGTTGATACCGTCGGTCAGCAACATCCCCAGCGTGAATACCAGCCCAATGGTCAACGCATGCTGCCAGCCCCCGAAGTGCGCAGCCGTCAGCGCAAACAATGCGGCCTGGCTCAACGTGTCGAACGAAATCGCGAACAACGCGCCCACCAATGCCACGAGCCCGGGACTGGCCGCGCGCGTGAGACCGCCGAGAAAGCGCCCTTTGATCCCCTGGGGCCGCACAACGTGTCCCGGATGAGCACGCAGCACCGCGTGGATATTGAGCAGGCCCAGCGCGGTGAGAAATGCGATCGACGCCCAGGCACCGAACGCCTGCAACCATTGCGGTGCGCCGGCGCGGACAGTCAGTAGGCTCACGACGATCGCGACGAGAATGACAACGGTACCATGTCCGAGCGAAAACAGTGCGCCGCAGAAGCGCGCGAGACGAGGATTGGCGCACGCGTTGAAGCGCGTCAGCCCGTCAATCGCCGCAAGGTGGTCAGCATCAAAGCCGTGTTTGATCCCGAAGGCGAAGACGACCAGGCAAAGCGCTATCAGATTCTGAGGCAGGGATTCCACTGAAACGACAATTTTTGCGTACGCCCGAGATGATACAGGATCTGTAAGACGTTTTCATATTTTGTTCATACACATTCCCGTACCCGGTCCCGCACGTTGAGGACCGGGTACGGCCGGGGGATCAGCGCATCACCCGCCGCTCAGCGCCTGGACGCGAAAAACTTCGTGGACTGGCTGGCTTCGCGGCTCGAACAGCAAACCTGACGGGCGGGCGTGCTGCGTCAGCGCAGCGGAGCGCTGCCCGGCGCAGCGCGCTCGCAAGTCGATTCCGCCGCGGCAACCGGCAAGCGCCGCGTTGCGGCCTGTTCGGCTTGCAGCAGCGACAGAAATTCGGCGGCCGGCAGCGGTTTGCTGAAGTGGTATCCCTGGTATTCGTCGCAACCCAGCCCGGCGAGATAGGCGAGCTGCTGCTCGTTTTCCACGCCTTCGGCAACCGTCCTCAGGTTCATGCTCCGGGCGAGCGCGATCACCGCGCGCACGATCGCCGCGTCGTCCGCGTTGTGGTGCAGTTCGCGCACGAAGGACTGGTCCACCTTGAGCGTGTACACGGGAAATCGCTTCAGGTACGACAGGCTCGAGTAGCCGGTGCCGAAGTCGTCCACCGACAACAGCACCCCGATGTCGCGCAGCCGGTGCAGCGTGGCGATTGCGTGTTCGGCGCGGTGCATGATCATGCTCTCGGTGATTTCAAGCTCGAGCTGAGGCGCATCGAGCCCGCTGTCGGAGAGCGCCAGCTCCACCATCTCGCACAGATTCTTCTGGCGGAACTGGCGCGCCGACAGGTTGACCGCCATCGCGAGCGGATGGCCCAGGCGGCGCCACGCGCTCGCCTGCGCGCATGCGCTGTACAGCACCCACTCTCCGATCGG
>MEQX01000104.1:0-259 GCA_001770415.1 Betaproteobacteria bacterium RIFCSPLOWO2_02_FULL_63_19
GTTGAGCTGTTCCCCATTTGGCCAAACGAAGATCACGTCGCGACCGACACTGGTCGACTCCCAGTCCTCGAAATCGACATTGGTCAAGGAACCCGTGCCGCGTCCGTCTGCATAGATGAGCTTCTTGGGGCCCAGGAAAGGAAGGCCGGAACCGCCCATACCGGTGGTGATCGACGGGTCGCCGAAATACAGTTTGTAGCGCGCGTCGCCCAGGTGCATTGGAAATGCCGCCTGGGCGCTCTTGAGGAGCTTGGGGCAG
>MEQX01000104.1:273-19335 GCA_001770415.1 Betaproteobacteria bacterium RIFCSPLOWO2_02_FULL_63_19
AGCCATCGGTTTCATACTGGACATTCCACTTGCTTCCATCCCACACCGCGTAACCATGGTTCATGTTGTAATCGCTGCAGCCGGTGACGCGGTCGGTCGTAAACACCATGAACGTCCCCGCCGCGCCGTCCCAGCGCCAGTCGTCCAGGATCGGGAAGCCGAGTTTGAACTGGCGGGCATTGGAGATCCTGCTGTTCGCATTCGTGGTGTCGCTCTCGACGCCGATGGCCACGGCCGGCTCGCAGTCGCCGCCCGTTTCGTAGTCGGCAGTGCTCGAGCATGTCAGGGCCGATCCGGCGTTGAAATCGCGGCCCGTGAATCCGTCCTGGCTGTCGAGATACAGGATTCGTGTCTTGTCGTCGCTTCCGGAGGCCTCGAAAAAAAGCCTCACGTTACCCGCAGAAAGCGGCACGCCCTGGCCAGTGGCGACCTGTTTCACGAGCGTCGTTGTCCTCGACGGGGAAATCAGTCCGGTGGTTCCGGCCATGGTGGTGAAATTCAGGTAGCTCGCCGGAATCGCGGCATCCGCGGTCTGCGAGGTCACCGCCGTGGCGAGTTGCGCGGAGTGCGAACCCTGCGCCGGACTCGGCCCGTAATAGAGTTGAATCCGGGAGGCATTGGCTCCCGCCTCGGGACCGAATCGGGTTGCGCTGATGCGCGCATTGCCGTCGGATACGATCTTGCTCAGGCCGCTGACGCTGTTCCCGCTGCCCTGCAGCTGCCAGTATTCTTCGGAAGTCGTTCCGCCTGCCCCCGCGGATACGCCCGACTGCGCGCAGGCGCTGTCGGCGCACGCTCTTATCGTCACGGTGTAACGGGTCGCCGCCTTGAGTCCGGTCAACGTCTTGGCGGTTTCCGACGCGGCGGCGCTCGTCGTCGTGCTCGATCCATAGCTGGATTCGGCAGCCGTGATCTCGTAGTGGTCGACCGTATAGCCGCCGGGCGCCGTCCATTGCACCGAGAGCTTGCTCGATGAATAAATGCTGCCGGCGCCAACGGTCTGCGGGGCAACGTTGCCCACCGTCACGCCCGTCGGAGCCGCGAGTGAACCCGGAGCGCTGACTTCGGCGACCGAACTGACCTCGAGGTCGAAGCGGCTGAGATCGGATGACGTGAGGGTCGCCGAATAGTAACGAGTTGTACCGCCGTTTTCGAAACTGACGCGCGGCAACGCGAACCTGTACCCCGAATTGAGCGGGGCAACGGTCGGGCTGTCCACGGCGGTTGCGATCACCGATTGCGACGAAACGGACGCGCCATCCAGTATGAAGGTGCTTAGATTGCTCGAGGTCAGGGACGCGGAGAAGGCGAGCCTTGATCCGGCGCGTACGTACTCCAGGTATGGAACCGTGAGCACGTACCCCTGCCCGCCAGCGGCCAGAGACGGTGCGCTCTGTGCGGCGCAAATGCCCGGAACCGCGGCAAGCGCCGCGGCGATGAACTGGAAGCGACACATATCGTTTTCCTGGTCGGGTTTCATTCGGTCGCATCCGGATGCCGTGCGCGGTTGCAAGAATCCAGGGCGCGAAACGGGGCCGACTCTCGGTCGATTCGAAGGCTGGCGGCGGTGTGCGGCTGGAACTGTTGGATAATAGACGCTCGGCGGCAGGCACGGAAGGCCGTGCGCATGTGGTCATGCGTGATCGCGTTCAACGGGAAGCCGGCCGCGCCCCAAGGACTCCGAAACGATTGGACGACCTGATGACAGCAATGCGTGCAATTGATATTCATGCCCACATCGTTCCCGAGAAGTTTCCATCCTACACGGGGGTGGGAAGAAACATCCCCTGGCCGTCGATGGCCCCGGCGCACGCCTGCCACGCGCACGTCATGATCGAAGGCAAGGTGTACCGGACCGTGCACCAGAGCTGCTGGCTGCCGGAAGAGCGAATTCGTGACATGGACAAGGGCGCGATCGGAATGCAGTGCCTTTCGCCGATGCCGGAACTATTGTCCTATTGGCTGCCGGTCGCTGACGCGCAGGTGCTGATCCGCTATCTCAATGAGCAGATCGCGGAGATGGTCGCGCGGCATCCGACACGCTTCATCGGCCTCGGCGCGGTTCCGTTGCAGGACATCGAGCCGGCGCTGCGCGAACTCGGCTACCTCGTGAACGTGCTGAAGTTTCCAGGCATCGAGATCGCCAGCCATATCAACGGCGTGTCGATCGGTGATCCCCGTTTCGCACCGTTCTTCGCAGCGGCGGAGAAGATGGGCGCGGCAATCTTCGTGCACGCACTGAGGCCGGCGGGACAGGACCGCATCGTCGGCGGCATGGCCGAGCAGGTGATCTGTTTCCCCGGGGACATCGGTCTGGCTGCGGCGTCGATGATCACCGGTGGCATTGCCGAACGGCATCCGGCGCTGCGCATCGCATTCAGTCACGGCGGCGGGGTTTTCTCGTTCCTGGTTCCACGCATGGCGCGCGCGTGGGAAGTGACGCCGAAGATGCGGGAGACCATACCGCAGCCGCCGGGGGTCTACGCAAAACGCTTCTACTACGACACGATCGTGTTCGAACCGGCGGCACTCCGGCATATCATCGGCGCCTTCGGTGCTTCGCAGATCGTAGTCGGAAGCGACTATCCTTTCGCCTTGGGAGATCCGGATCCGATGGGAACGATCAGTCGCGCCGGCCTCGATGCCGCGACGACGCGTGCAGTCGTTCGGGAAAACGCCGAGCGCTTTCTGGGGCGCGCGTCGCAATAGTGTTCTTGCCGACCGTGTACGATTCGACTTCAACGCGGAGTGTCGCAAATTCGGAGGGGAACAACGAATGAAACTGTCGAATTACGTTGCTGGGCGCTGGACCGAAGGACGCGGTACGGGCGTCGCACTGCTCGATCCGGTACTGGGCACCGAACTCGCGCGCGCTTCGACTGAAAGTATCGATTTTGCGGGCGCGCTGGAATACGGACGCCACAAGGGCGGCCCTGTGCTGCGGGCGCTGAGCTACGCCGAACGCGCGGGGTTGCTCAAGAGTATTGCGGAAGTTCTGTCGTCGAACCGCAAGACCTATCTGGATATCGCGCTCGCGAACTCCGGCTCTCCGGAGGGGGATGCTTCGATCGACATCGACGGCGCGATCTTCACGCTCAAGTACTACGCGCGCATCGGCGCGGCGCTGGGGGGCGGCAGCTATCTGAAAGACGGCGAACTGGTGCGTTTGGCCAAGGACGAGGCGTTTCAGGCTCTGCACATCTCACAGCCGCTGCGCGGCGTGGCGATATTGATCAACGCATTCAATTTTCCCGCCTGGGGCTTGTGGGAGAAGGCCTCGCCTGCGCTGCTCTCCGGCATGCCGGTTTTCGCCAAGCCCGCGACGGCGACCGCGTGGCTGACGCAGCGCATGGTGGAGGATGTCGTGAAGGCCGGCGCGCTGCCCGATGGTGCGCTGTCCGTCGTCTGCGGCGGCGCCGGCGACCTGCTCGATCACGTGACCGCGGCGGATGTCGTGTCGTTCACAGGTTCGGCAGCGACCGCGTCGCGCATACGGAGCCACGCGGCCGTGCTGCGCCATTCCACGCGCGTGAACGTGGAGGCCGACAGCCTGAACGCGGCACTGCTCGGTCCGGAGGCAAAGGCAGGTACGCCCGAGTTCGATCTGCTGGTGCGAGAGGTCGTGCGGGAGATGACCGTAAAGGCAGGCCAGAAGTGCACGGCGATACGCCGCATCCTGGCGCCGGCCGATCAGTGTGACGCGGTGGCAGACGCGATTCGCGCGAAGCTGGCCAAGATCGTCGTCGGTAACCCGCGTAACAAGGACGTACGTATGGGTCCGCTGGTCAGCAAATCGCAGCAGCAGGCTGCACTCGAAGGCCTGGCGGCGCTGAAACGCGAAACGAGCGTCGTCTTCGACGGCGGCCCGGATTTCCGACCGCTGGACGCCGATCCGACGCTCGCCGCGTTCGTGCCACCGACGCTGCTTTCATGCGGCGATGCGCTGGCCGCGCATGCGGTACACGACGTCGAGGTGTTCGGTCCCGCGGCGACCGTCGTGCCCTACGCGGGCACCGAGCAGGCCTTCGCGATCGCCCGGCTCGGCCAGGGTTCGCTGGTTGCATCGGTGTTCAGCGCCGACGCGCAGTTTCTGCGGCAGGCGGCCGTGGAACTTGCGGAAAGCCATGGTCGCGTCCTCGCGGTCAACGCGGCCATCGGATCGATTCACACCGGGCATGGAAACGTGATGCCGCAGTGCATGCATGGCGGTCCGGGGCGCGCCGGCGGCGGCGAGGAACTGGGCGGCTTGCGGGCGCTCGCCTTTTATCACCGGCGCAGCGCGATCCAGGGGCCGGTGGAATGTCTCGATGGCATTGCGGCGCAGGCCGCCGAGCTTCGCTACTGAGCGCATGCGAACCGACACCACGGCAAAGGAGAATACGATGACACCGGAGCAGTTCAGCACGCTGATCACGCCGATCACGGCGCATATCGGCAGAAAGCCGCTCGACGCAGACCTTATCGCGAATCTCAACGCCACGTATCCGGCCGGCGGGAGGGTGTTCACCGAGGTTTTCGATGCCTGTCGAAAAGCGATCGAAGCCGGATGGATGTGCAACCGGGAGGCCGCCGGCATCAAGTACGGCCGGGTGATGAAACCGGCGCCGGAGACGCATGGATTCAGCGTCGACGTGGTCGACATGCAGGACCTCAAGGGTCCGCACCACCGTCACCCGAAGGGCGAAATCGACATGATCATGCCGCTCACGCCCAATGCGAAGTTCGACGGTCATGGCGCGGGCTGGTTTGTCTACGGTCCGGACACCGCGCACCATCCCACGGTGAGCGACGGCCGCGCGCTGGTGCTCTATCTGCTGCCTGAGGGTGCGATCGAATTCACGAAGTGAGCAGCCCCGCGGCACAAAGGCGATTCAATTCCCGTTCCAATTCAACCGGAGACTCTTATGGCCGATCGGAAAGTCATCATCACAGTCGCACCATCGAGCAATTTTCAAGGCAAGGAGGCGAATCCGGCGATTCCCTATACGCCCGAGGAAATCGCCGAGCAGGTGTACGGCGCGTGGAACGCCGGTGCGTCGCTTGCGCATTTGCACGCACGCGACCGCGACGGCAACCAGACCAATGACGTCCGCAGGTTCCGCGAGATCAATGCGGCGGTCCGCGCAAAATGCGACGTCATCATTCAAAACTCGATCGCGCCGGCGCTCGGGCCCAATCAAGGCACCGCGGAGGATGGCCTGCAGGTGCTCGATGCCGGAGCGGAAATGTCGTCCATCGACATGGGAATCAGCGTGGTGGTGAATCGGGGCAAGACGGTGATCATCGAGTGGACGCGCGAGTTCCTGCGCAAGGCGGCGAAAATGATCGCCGAACGCGGGATGAAGCCCGAAATGGAGATCTTCAACGACTCCAACATGGACGATGCGCTGATGCTGATCAACGAGGGGCTCTTCACACCACCGTATTCATTTTCGTTCGTTACCAACATGCACAAGGTGAACCAGGGCTCGGTTGCGTTTTCTCCGAAGCGGCTGATGGGTTACGTCGATCTGCTGCCGCCGGAGAGCCTGTTTTCGACCCTCGGCGTGGGGCAGGCCCAATTACCGGCCGCGCTGCAGTCAGTGTTGCTCGGCGGCAACGCGCGGGTCGGATTCGAGGACAACATCTACTATTCGCGCGGCGTGCTCGCAAAATCCAACGCGCAGCTGGTCGAGCGCCTGGTGCGCTGCGTACGCGAGCTGGGCCTGGAGGTGGCAAGCCCGGACGAAGCGCGGCAGATGCTCGGCATGCCCAAGTTAAAGGACCGCGCCGCAAAGGCGGCCTGAGCGCATGGCTGAGGCGTCGCGGCTCCGATTGCGTGCAATCGGAACGGCCGCGGAAGCCCGACGCTACGCCAACCGGTGGTCCGATCGCGGCGGTTTGTGCTGCCGCACGTTGGCGGCTTCACGTTCGACGGAATCGCGCAGCCGCAATAATTTGGCCTGCCTTGTGGTGATCAGCGGCCAGTGGCGCAGCGCGTCGAGCCGGTAGCCGACTTCCCAGCAGCTCTTCTCATTTGTGACCCACAGCTTCGGGTCCATCCGGCGCAAATCGAAGGGCCCGGCCCAGCTGCGCAATGTCTTCTGGTGGCGCTTGTTGGCGTACTCGTGAAAATAGGACATCGCCAGTTCCCTCAGTGTTCGGTAGACCGGGTCGCGGTAGCGAAGCACCGAAGGATTGGTCTTGGAGATCGCGCCCCAATGCCCCGCGCGGCGGAAGACGGCGGCCACATGGTCATAGTCGCGCGTGGCCGTGAGATCGAGCAGCAGCGGCGGTTCGCCATGCACCCACAGCGCGAGTGCGGCCAGCATCGCTCCCTCGATGCAGTGGGCGCGGCGTTGCGCGAGCACCGAGCGTACCGACAGGCAGGTCTCGCCCCCGGGCTCGAAATTCTGCGGCAGCGTGGAGACGAAGTCCTGGATCTTCTGCGGCGTGGAAAGCCGCCGCAGAATGGCGAATTCCGCCTTGGTGAGGCCCAGTTCCTCGCGGCGCGCGTAGCGTCGCCTGAGCAGCACGGCCGTACCGCGCTTCTTGTTCATGGATGCTTCCGCGGGCGCATCCCCTATTCTAGCCGCGCTCGGGTGGCGAAGCGGCGTCAGCCCGGTTCCGTTTTCGACAGCTGTATTCTCTGCGCCTCGCGCAACTCGCCCGTCTTGTAGTGCTCGCCGCGCAGCGCCCGCTCGGCGTCCTCGATGTCCTCCGGGTCCCACACACCCAGGTTGTAGCCGTACCACGGTTTTTTCAACGCGAGCGCGGGCAGTCCCAGCTGCTGCCACAGCGATCGGGCATGTTCCATGAATTCCTGCTTTGGCAGCGAGGTCGGCGGATATTTCCACTGCCGTGTCGCATCGATCAACAGGGCCGACCCTTTCATCGTCTTGACTTCATCGCGCGCCTCGGGCGGAGCGAGAGAAAAATCCAGTCCCGTCGAGACCAGGATTTCACGGATCTCGGCGCTGCGGTGCGGCTGCATGCGGTAGGACATCGCCCAGGAAACCGAATCCATGTCCCGCGGATCCACGTCTTCGTCCACGGCGATCAGGATCTTGGGCGCCGCGCGCGGCAAATCGGCAATGATTCCGAGTGCCTCCATCGGCTTCGCGCCGGCGGACCTGTCCATGCGAATGACGCATACGCCGTGGCCTCCTGCAGCTTCGGGCAACGCCACCTCGAGGATGCCCTTCATTCCATGCTCAACCGTGAGCAACGCATAGAACCGGCCTTCCTGTCCGACGCCGCGAAGCACACTGCTTTCGCTCGGCGGAAACTGGCTGAGAAACGCCTGATAGATGGCGTCGCGCCTGCGGGTGATGCAGGTGACGTTCATGAATTTGTCCGGCTCGCGGTGAGCCATGTACCCGGTGAATTCGCCGAACGGGCCTTCGGGCTCGACCTGGTCCGTGGGGATGATTCCCTCGATGACGATCTCGCTGCAGGCCGGCACCAGCAAGTCCACGCTGCGGCAGCGCACGAGTTCGAGCGCTTCTCCGGCAATCGCGCCGGCGACCAGGTACTCCTGCTGCACGCGCGAAGTTGAGCAGTACGACAGGTTCGGCGTGCAGCCGATGACGACGGCCGCTTCCAGCGGTTTTCCGAGGGCGCGTGCTTTGTTCCAGTGCGTGCTGATGTCCTGGTACGGAAACGCGAACACGCCGATGCGCGTGGGGCTCTTGATCTGGCCGCGGTAGGTTCCGAAATTGAAATCTCCCGTTTCTGGATCCTTGGTGACCCAGTGACCGGCGGTGAGAAACGGTCCCGAATCGAACCCCGGCGTGGACATCGGAACCGGAAGCATGCCGGCGCCTCCCGCATCGAGCAGCTCGCGGCCTTCGTAGATCAATTCGTGGCACCGCGCGGACGAAACGATCCTGGGCGGAATCGGATGGGTCTGCGCATGCGCCCATTTTGCGGAGATCTCCGCGGGAGACGCGACTCCCATGCCATGCGCATAAATGGAACGATTCGGTGCCATCACCGCGAGCGCGACGGGAATGTCGTAGCGCTTGCCGGAAATGCCGGTTACCTGTTCGAACAGCCAGCCTTTGCGCTCCGATTCCGGAAGCCCGCGAAACTGCAGTCGCACCAGCGGGTGCATTTCGGTGTCCTTGTCGATGAGCTTGTCGATTCTGCGCAGCCCGCCGCGCGATTCCAGAAAAGCAAGCCATTCGTGCAAGTCGCGAAAATATCCCACGAACTTCTCCCCTCAAAATGCTGCGTGATTGTGTCGTCACCCGCCGCAGTCGCGTGGCGCCTTCGTCGCCGGCGGCGTTTACCGTCGCTTGATACCGGAGTCCTTCACCAGTTTGACCCACTTGTCGATGTCTCGCGCGATCAGCTCGGCGAAAGCCTCGGGTGAATTGGACGTCGGCTCTACGCCGTAGTCGACGAAGCGCGCCTTGAACGCCGGTTGTTTCACGACATGGGCGATTTCCCGCGACAGCCGGTCCACTACCGGTTTAGGCGTGCCCGCGGGTGCGACGATGCCGAACCAGAGTTCCATTTCGTAGCCGGGAATGCCTGCTTCGACCATTGTCGGCGTGTCGGGCAAAGAGTCGATCCGCTTCGAACTGGTCACGGCAAGCAGCCGCAGTTTTCCCGCTTTCACCTGTTTGAGAAAGGTCCCTCCGTCAAATTCCATCTGTATCCGTCCGGCAAGGAGGTCCGGCAGGACCTTCGAGGAACCCTTGTAGGGCACGTGAACGATGTCGATGCCGGCAACGGACTTGAAAAGCTCCCCGGCCAAATGAAGCGAGCTGCCATGACCGACAGAGCCGAAGTTCACCGCTCCCGGGTGGGCCTTGGCATACGCCACCAGTTCCTTCACCGACTTCGCCGGAACGTTCAGATTGACGACCAGAAACAGCGGCGTATAGAACACCATCGACACCGGCGCGAAACTCTTCTGCGGGTCGTAGGGGAGTTTGTTGAATGCGCCTACGTTGATGGCGAGGCTCGCTATGCTTCCGAGGAACAGCGTGTAGCCGTCGGGCGCAGCCTTGGCCACCGCTTCGGCGCCGATGATCATGCTCCCGCCTGGCTTGTTCTCCGCGACGACGGGCTGTTTGAGACGATCGGACAGTTCCTGCGCAAGCGCGCGCGTGAAGGTGTCGGCGATGCCGCCGGGTGAATAAGGGATGACGATCTTGATCGGCCTCGCCGGATAATCCTGCGCGTGCGCAAACAGCGCCGCGCTCCCCAGCATCGCCGCGCAAAGCCATAGACCAACACGTTTCGTCGCGTGCATTTTGACCTCCCCCCATTTGAGTTGTGGCAGGAATTCTAGGCTGGGCGGCGGCAAAGTCAATTAGGCGAGGACATGCTGGCGCGACGCACGCCTCGGCGAAGTCAGCATGCTAATAGCGGCGCGGACCCGAGCACGTCCAAAACCGGATCGATTGTCGGATCCGTTTCCGATGGACATGCCTTGTCCCTGTCCTCAATAATATTGGCCGCTTCGGCTTCAAGCTGGCTTCCTACCACCCCTCATCAAAGGGAGACACGCGATGAAACTCTATTATTCCCCTGGTTCCTGTTCGCTGGGCCCGGATATCGTGCTGCGCGAGGCCGGCGTGGCGTTCGACCTCGTGAGGGTCAATCTCCAGGGGAAAAAACTTCTCGACGGAGCCGACTATCATGCGGTGAACCCGAAGGGTCAGGTGCCGGTATTGGCGCTCGACGACGGCGGGACGCTCACGGAATCGGCGGCGATCGTCCAGTATTTGGCGGATCAATATCCGCAAGCCGACCTCGCGCCGGCCGCCGGTTCCGCCGCGCGCTATCGCCTTCAGGAGTGGCTGAGCTTTATCGGATCCGAGCTGCACAAGACCTTTCCGGCGCTTTTCATTCCGCGCTATCCGGCGGAGTTCAAACCCTTTGCCCGGCAGACGCTGGAACGGAAGTTCGCCGTCCTCGAGCAGCATCTTGCCGGCAATCCTTATCTCATGGGCGAGAAATTCACGGTCGCAGACGCCTATTGCTTCGCGATCATGATCTGGCACAAACGGTCGGACATCGATCTCTCACCCTGGCCCAACCTCAAGTCCTACATGGAGCGCATCGCCTCGCGACCCAAGGTTCGCGAGGCCATGGACGCCGAGGCGTCATAACTGAAATGGTCCGCACGGCGACTTGAGCCCGCATGCCCCGAGACGGTCCGCTGTGAGGAGCATCGCGCATAGAGAATTTCCGGACCTGGAACATTCGATCCGGATGATCACGCGGCGGGAATGCACTTGCCCTGGCCCGACGGTTGAGCTAGATTGCTCGCCATCCGCGCGCTGATGCGGCTCGCGAATCGCGCCGATAGCCGGGTTCCTTTGGGGAGGAGGAAGCCAGCGTGGATACGAGTCCAGACGAGTTGTGAGCGGCCGGCGAGCACGTTCGCACGGGTCTCCGGCGTGCGGCCTCGGTGCACCGAGAAGCACGGGAATCCGGATTCGGGACGCACGAATCCCGTGCGATGAGACGTACCGTCCGTGCGCCGCAATAACGAAGAATTCAGCGCGGCACCGAGGCTGAACGCGTTGCGAAACCGTCAACTAGAGGAGAGTTAGCGATGAAAAACGATCGTTCCGTGAAATCAATCCGCGCGCTTGTGATGTTCACCGCGCTGTCGGCGCTTTGCGTGTTTGCCGGATCAATGGCCCATGCAGACATGGCAGAGTTCTACAAAGGCAAGAGAATTACTCTGATTATTTCCTCGCGCTCGGGAAGCAGCGTGGATCTGGTCGGCCGCACCGTTGCGCCGATGCTGGCGAAAGCGCTGGATGCGACGGTCATACTGAAGAACATGGCGGCGGCCGGCGGCATGGAAGGGCTCAATTACGTGGCGACCACGGCCAAGCCCGACGGGCTGACCATCGGCATGAGGGACTCGGCCTCGTGTTATCTCAACCAACTGATGAAGGCCCCCGGCGCCCAATGGGACATCGCCACGCTCAAATATATCGCCAACATACAGCCGAGCCCGATGGTGCTCTACGTGACTCCCGGCGGACCCATCAAGACCATCGAGGATCTGAGGAAAGCGAAAGGGCTCAAATTCTCTTCGATATCGCCGAGGGGATGGATGAGCAGCGTTATTACCGGGACCATGGAACTCCTGGGCCTGGATGGCAAGATGGTGAGCGGGTTCAAGGGTTCTTCCGCCTCGGCGCTGGCCGTCAGCAAAGGCGAGGCCCATGCGAGCGCCGTCGAGGGCTATACGCTGCAGCGGTACGAAAGGAAAGGCCAGGCCCGGCCGCTGCTTACCACCGGAGCCGAAAGGGACCCGGCCTATCCGAATTTGCCGGCCATTACCGAAATCGTTAACGCGCCCAAGGATTCGGTAGCGCTGTTCATGGCGGGTCTCCCCTCGGGGAAGCTGATGTTCATGCCGCCCGGGACCGCAGATGACAAGGTGGCGTATCTGGCCGACGTGACCTGGAAGATCATCAACGGCGATGAGTTCAAGACCGAGTTCATGAAAAGGGTCGGCACCAACGTCTGGAAGAAGAATGTCACTGGCGCCGAGTTCGCCAAACTGGCCAAGGAAATGGTAGCCCGCAAGACGCTGGGCAAGGAGATGCTGGCCATTCTGCAAAAACATCGCTCCTAGACGCGAACCGGGACCACACGACCCTATCGCATCGAGCAAAGGCGGGCTAGGACTACGATGATCATCGACGGATTGATCGAGGGATTGTCCAATATCGTCGACCCCGTTCTGCTGGGTTTGATGTTCTTGGGCGTGTTGATCGGGATCTTCGTCGGGTTCCTCCCGGCGGTCAGCGGGCTATTGGGTACCGCACTGATGCTGCCGGCGATCGTCGGGATGAAACCGTTGATGGCGTTGCCTTTCCTGCTGGCCTTGCATGCGGTCAGCTATACCGGCGGCTCCATGACGGCGATTCTGGTGAACATCCCCGGAACCGGCCCCAACGCCGCCACGCTCATCGACGGGTTTCCGATGACGCAGAAGGGGCAGGCAGGCAGGGCCATGGGCGCGGCCATTGCCAGTTCATCTTTGGGCGGGATGCTTTCAGTGGTCTTCGCGCTGATCTTTATCCCGATAGTGATCCCTCTGGTCCGCCTGCTGTATTCGGCGGAGATGTTCTTCATCATCATCATGGGGCTGTCGTTTCTGGCTGTTCTGGCCGGCTCCTCGCCAATCAAGGGGCTGATGGCCGGCGGCCTGGGGCTGCTGTTTTCCTTCGTCGGTTTTCAATCGACCACCGGCATCCCGCGATTTACTTTCGGCAGCGTATTTCTGCTCGATCAACTGAATATCATCGCGGTCGTCATCGGCCTGTTTGCGCTGCCCGAACTCATTGATCTGGCGACAAGACGAAAGACCATCGCGTTATGCGAATCCGCTGGCATCGGGGGCTGGACCGACGTATGGGAAGGCGTGAAGGATGTGTTTCGTCATTTCGGCGTTTTTCTCAGAGGTACGGTCGTTGGATATATCATCGGCGTCATCCCCGGTGTCGGCGCGGAAACCGCGCCTTTCGTCGCCTACGGACAGGCCAAACAGGCGTCCAAGCATCCGGAAAAATTCGGCACCGGCATCGTCGAAGGGGTCATCGCTCCGGAAAGCGCCAACAATGCCAAGGAAGCGGGGGCGCTGCTGACCACGCTGGCCTTCGGCGTGCCGGGCAGCGCGGTCATGGCAATTCTTCTGGGGGCATTCTTTCTGGTCGGTATCGTTCCCGGACCGGAGATGCTGACAGACAACCTTGGCCTCAGTTTCACCATGCTGCTCGGGATCGCCGTCGCCAACGTGATGGCGGGTATTGTCTGCCTGGCCTTTGCACCCTTCGCGACCCGAATCACCAAGGTGCACCCCGATTATCTCTTTCCGGTCATTCTCGTTCTGGGCCTCACCGGAGCCTTTGCCGCAGGGGCGCAGATTCTCAATCTGGCTGTCGTGGTCTGGTTTGGGGTGATGGGATTTTTCATGAACCGCTTTCACTATTCCAAGCCGGCCTTCCTGCTGGGGTTCGTCCTGGGCATGCTGTTTGAACATTACTTTTGGCACGCGCTGAATCTGCAGGGTCCGTTCTTCTTCATGCGGCCCGTGTCGTTGCTCATCATTCTTGCCATTGTGCTGATCTTCGTCATCAAGCCGCTCAAGGCGCATTTTCGTAGAGCATCCAGGAAAAGACCGATAACCGAAGCATGAAGATGCGGCCCAGCACGTATTTGGTTATCACGACCCTGGTCGTAACTGCCGTCGTGATCGCGTATTCGCTCACTTACCCTTACCTGGAATCGAAACTCTTGCCGGTGCTCGTCGGCAGCATCCTTTTCATTTTGACCGGAATACAGTTGATAAAGGAACTTCGGCTGCCGGAGGACACGAGTGCTCCGATGATGGAGCGCGCGCCCGAGTACGGGTTGATCGAATGTGCGCCCAGCGCGGCCTGGATCGTGGGGCTTTGCCTGGCCATTTATCTGTTCGGTTTCATGGCATCGATCCCGGTCTTCGTGATCGCTTATATCAAGTCGCACGGCAGAGGCTGGAGCATGGCCATAGGGGTTGCGGCAAGCCTGACGGCATTCATCTATGTCGTCTTTATCGAGTTGCTGCAGGTGGATCTGCACCCCGGTCTTTTCATGGATTTTCTGTCCTGACCTCGGTGCCGCCATAATCGAAAAAGCCGAGGACGCGGAAAATCCCAGGTAATCACGTGCGAAACACAAGAGGAAAGTCATGGAACGCGAACGCGTCAAAGATCCCGATGCCGATCAACTCTCGGACTACGACAAGACCATCCGCCATTACCAGGAATGGGCCGAGCGCCAGAAGAACGGCAAGCTCCTGATCCGCGGCGACGAGCGCCAGTTCCAGACTTCGCGCCAGGGAATCATCAAGTACTACTTGAATGCGCTGTTTACCGACACGGCGCTCAGCAGTTGGGGCGTTTTCGAGCACCTGATCAAGCGCCAGTCGGGCCGGCACCGTCATCAGGGCGGGATCATTATCTATGTGCTCGAAGGCCATGGTATGACGGAGACCGTCGGGGAAGTACTGGAATGGCAAGCGGGCGACCTGCTTCTGCTTCCGGTTCAGCCAGGCGGCTGCACCCATCAGCACTGGAACAAGGACGCTTCCAAGGGTTGTCGCTGGGTCGCGTTCCGCGACTTGCTGGTGGCCCGGTACATCGCCAATGCCATCGATCAGGTGTCGGAGATGCCGGATATGCGGGGCGGTGCGTCCACCAGCCCGGAAGGCTACCGACGCAGAGAATGGAAGGCCACGGCAAGCGTGGAGCAGCCGCCGCTGGTCGCGAACCCGGACGAACTGTCGGAGGTGAATCTTTTTGACCGCCTGCTGGCGATGCGCGACCTGCAGCGCAAGCGCCTTTCGCAGGCGACTTGGCTGATTCGCGGCGACGAGCTTCCGTGGGAACTCAACGCACATGGCAAGATGCAGTGGTATCTGCATCCGTCTCTGGCATACACCGCGGTGCAGACCCAGCTGTTTTACAGGCAGGAAATACCCGTGGGCAGCCGCAGCGGCGTACAGCGCCACGGGGGGGACGCCGTATTCTATATGCTCGAGGGCGAGGGCTATACCGAAGTGGACGGGGTGAGGCATGTCTGGAAGGCGGGTGACGTGATGACTCTGCCGGTTTTCGCGGACGGCGTGGTCTACCGGCACATCAACACCGGCGCGAAACCGGTGCGCCTGATCTGCATAGAGCGCAATCTGGTTCACACGGTGGGCGTCGACCGTCAGTCCGGATTCGAGCAGTTGCAGCCCTGCCCCGAGTATCGGCAGTCGCGACCTTCGTGAAATCGATCCCGCGCAACGCATGGCGGCAGCCCGGATTCTCCGCACGGTCAGCCTAGGGGTTCGACTGCTTTCCGCGTGATGCGCGTTTTTCGCGCGCCACGTATCCGGCGGTAATTCCGGTATCGTTACGGTTTTTCGCAGCTCATTTCAATGAAACAGGCATCGAGGTTTCCTTTCTCGCGGCGTATCGGCAATCTGGTCGGGTTCGTCGCTTGCGCCGGATTGATCGCAGCGGCGTATTACCTGCAGCTGGTCAGGGGTGTCGAGCCGTGCCCGCTATGCATCATGCAGCGTGTGGCAATGGCCGCGACCGGAATCGCCTTTCTGGTTGCAACATTGCACCACCCCGGCCGGATCGGCGCGTGGATTTACGCCGGATTGATCAGCGCTGTGACCCTGATCGGTGCCGGGGTCGCGGGGCGCCATCTGTGGCTGCAGTACATGCCCGCGGACAAACGTCCGGCCTGCGGTCCGGGACTGGAGTATCTGCTCGGCACGTTCGGGCCGCTCGAAGGCATGCGCCGCATCCTGCATGGCTCGGGAGAGTGCGGAAACGTGGACTTTACGCTGCTCGGATTGAGCATTCCGCACTGGACCTTTCTCGCATTCATCATCTTTGCGGTCTGGGCCGTCGCGTCGGCGCTGCGGGACTGAGTGTGTAGAATTGGATTTTGGCTGGTAGTCAATCAAATCGATCATGGACGACATTCCGGAACCCATATGGCGCTCGCCTGAAGGCGAGGTGGTGTCCTGCGTGGAGAAGCTGAAGGTGCTGCGGGAGAATCTCGTCGAAATCCGGCAACTCTGCCAGGATGCGCTCGAAGACGCCGTTCTGATGGGCTGTGACGACGCGCAGTTCCGTGCCGTGCTGGCGGAAATCGTCAATACGCTCGAAAACCCCTACAAGGACCGCTGAGAGCCGCGGTTCGGGCGGCGGGTGAGGCAGTCAAGCGAGGCGAATCGTGGAACGCCTCGGGGAGGCGTACGTTGAACCAAGCATTGATCGTCTTCGGACACGGGTCGCGTGATCCGCTCTGGGCCGGAACTCTGATGGCGCTTTGCGAGCGACTGCGCGGCGCGCTCCCGCACATCGAGGTGGAACTCGCCTACATCGAATTCCTGAAACCGACGCTCGCGGAATGCGTTGAGTTGCTGTGGCGGCGCGGATACCGCGACATTGCGGTGCTGCCGGCCTTCATCGCCGCGGGCACACATCTGCAAAAGGAATTGCCGGAACTCGTCGAGCAGGCGCATTCAGGCCGCGAAGGCTTGTCGATCCGGCTCTTCCCGGCGCTGGGTGACCTCCCCGAAGTGCAGCAGGGCGTGGTCCGGTTCGTGGCTGACCAGTTCGTACGCTAGCGGGGCGTTGAAGCGTGTCGGGGCCTTCACATCCGGCCGGCACAGCGCCGCGGATTCCCCTTTTCTCGAAAGATCCGCGCATCGACTGCCTGGCGCAGTACCTCGCCAAGGATGATCACCGCGGGCCCGGGGCCGATTTCCTGCGCGATTCGCGGCAAATCGCGCAGCTTTCCCAGAAGCACGCGCTGCGCAGGCAGCGTCGCATTCTCCACAACAGCGACCGGCGTTCCGCCTGCTTGGCCCCGTGCGAGCAGCGTCGCGCAAATGGATTCGGAAAGCCCGGCGCCCATGTATATCACCGCCGTATCCGCGGCGACCACGCCCGCTGCCCAGTCGTTTTCCGGTTCGCCTTCGGCGCTGCGCGGGGTGATTAGGCACGCCGTTCGCGCCATTCCCCGGCGAGTGAGCGAAACGCCCACTGCCGCGCTTGCGGCGCACGCGGCGGTTACTCCGGGCACGACTTCGAATTCGATCCCGGCCTTCGTCAACGCGTCGATTTCCTCCTGCGCTCTGCCAAAGAGCATCGGATCACCACCCTTAAGGCGCACCACAACTGCGTGTCGCCTTGCGGCGTCGATGAGCTGCTTGTTGATGAATCTCTGTGCCGTTGAATTCCTGCCGCTGCGCTTGCCGACGGCGATCTTCGTTGCGCGCTCCGCGATGGCCAGCGTCTGCGGGGCGACCAGCGCATCGTGAAACACGATGTCCGCCCGCTCGAGCACGCGGGCCGCGCGCAGCGTCAGCAGATCGGCGGCCCCGGGTCCGGCTCCCACCAGATACACCTTTGCGCTCATTCGATCAGGCCCGCGGCCACCGTCTGGTTCGTGAGTTCGTCGATGAGAATGAACGAGCCGGACGCGCGGTCGTCGCGGTAGGCGTCGCAGAATATCGGCCGGTTCAGACTCAGTGACGCCTGCACGATGTCGTTCAGCGCGACGCTGCCCGAGACCGGTTCCCGTCCGAGCGCATGAATGTCCACCCGCGCCCTGAGCGCGGTAACACGTGCCCTCACGGTGCGCGTCGTGTGCTTGAGCAGATAGCGGCCTGTCATCGACAGCGGCTCGACCGAAAACCAGCACAGCAGCGCATTGACGGCCTTTGTAAGCACTGGCGTGCGCACCGGGTCGGCAAGCATGTCGCCGCGCGAAACGTCCAACTCGTCGCGCAACTGCAGCGTGACGGCGTCGCCCGCCACGGCCACGTCCGCCGGCCGGCCGCCGGCAAGAATGTGCGTCACGACGCTCGTGCGGCCCGAGGGCAGTACCCTGACCTCGCTGCCCGGAGCCACGCTTCCCGAGTCGATCCGGCCCATGTAGCCGCGTGCTTCGTATGCAGCGCCCGGACGGGAGACCAACTGCACCGGGAAGCGCAGAGGGCGCGCAGCCGCGATGTCTTCCTCATGTATGCGTTCCAGCAGCTCGATCAGCGTCGCCCCTTCGTACCAGGGGAGCGACGCGCTGCGCTCGACCACGAAATCGCCGTGGAGCGCGGAGATCGGCACGAACTGCAGATTGTGGATCGCGAGCGGTGCGGCGAATGCGCTGAGTTCCGCGCGTACCGCGGCGAAGACCCGCCGGTCGTAACCGACCAGGTCCATCTTATTCACCGCGACGAGGAAATGGCGGATGCCCAGCAGATGGGCGATCGCCAGGTGGCGCCGGGTCTGCGGCAGGATGCCCTTGCGCGCATCCACGAGGATAACCGCCGCATCGGCGGTGGAGGCCGCGGTTACCATGTTGCGCGTGTACTGCTCGTGGCCGGGGCAGTCGGCGATGATGAACTTGCGCCGTGGCGTGGCGAAATAGCGGTAGGCCACATCGATGGTGATGCCCTGCTCGCGCTCGGCCTCCAGGCCGTCGGTGAGCAGCGACAGGTCGAGCTGGTCGCCACCGCGCCGGCGCGAGGCGCGCTCGACCGCCGCAAGCTGGTCCACGAGGATAGCCCGGCTGTCGAGCAGCAGGCGGCCGATCAGCGTGCTCTTGCCATCGTCCACGCTGCCCGCGGTGACGAAGCGTAATACACCGTCGTAAGCGGGCTGCGCCCGCGCGGGATCGCGTTCGATTTCGCCGAGTAGGGACATGGACTTAGAAATATCCCTCTCTCTTGCGCCGCTCCATGGAGGCATCCGAGGTCTGGTCGTCCATGCGCGTGGCGCCGCGCTCGGTTACTCTCGCCTGGATGGTTTCGGCGATGATCGCCTGCACCGTCGCCGCCTCGGATTCGACGGGACAGGTGCAGCTCACGTCGCCGACGGTGCGGAAACGTACACTGGCCAGCTCGACCTGCTCGCCCTCCTGCGCCGGCGTCAGGTCGGTTACCGGAACCAGCAACCCGCCCCTGCGTACCACCGCCCGGCGGTGGGCGAAGTAGATCTCCGGCACCTCCAGGCGCTCGCGGCCGATGTACTCCCACACGTCCCGTTCCGTCCAGTCGCTGATCGGGAACACGCGCATGTGCTCGCCCTTGTGCACGCGCGTGTTGTACAGGCTCCAGAGTTCCGGGCGTTGGTTCTTTGGGTCCCACTGTCCCCATTCATCGCGGAACGAAACGATACGCTCCTTGGCCCGGGCTTTCTCCTCATCGCGTCGCGCGCCGCCGATGCAGGCATCGAAGCCGAACTCGGCGATCGCCTCCAGCAGCGTTACCGACTGGGCGGCATTGCGGCTTTCGCCCTCGGAGCGCAGCCGCACCGTGCCACGTCGGATCGAGTCCTCCACCGAGCGCACCACCAGGCGCTCGCCCAACTGAGCGGCGCGCCGGTCGCGGAAAGCGATCACCTCGGGAAAGTTGTGACCGGTGTCGATGTGCAGCAGCGGAAATGGGAACCGGCCTGGCCGAAATGCTTTTTCCGCAAGACGCAGCAGCACGACGGAATCCTTGCCGCCGGAGAAGAAAAGCACCGGATTGGCCGCTTCGGCAGCTAT
>MEQX01000104.1:19352-38026 GCA_001770415.1 Betaproteobacteria bacterium RIFCSPLOWO2_02_FULL_63_19
TCGCCTCCGATTCGAGCCAGTCGAGGTGGCTGCGCAGCGGAAGGGCTAAGGGCGCGCCGCGGGGAACATCGAGGACGGCGCTCATGAGACGGTTTCCCCGCTTCGGACCAGGCGACCATCACCAGCGACATGCAACCCGCATTCGCGGGCACCTGATTGTTCCCACCACCAGCGGCCGGCGCGCACATCCTCGCCGGCGACCGTGGGCCGGGTGCAGGGGGCGCAGCCGATCGAGCGGTAGCCCTGATCGTAGAGCCGGTTGTAGGGAACTCGATGCGCGCCGATGTAGGACCACACTTCGTCCCCGCTCCATTCAACCAGCGGATTGAACTTTGCCAATCCTCTCGCCGCGTCGAATTCCTGCAGAGCCAGCGCGGAACGCGTCGCCGACTGCGCTCGGCGCTGTCCGGTGATCCAGGAGCGCTTGCCCCGCAATGCGAGCCCGAGCGGCGCGACTTTGCGGATGGCGCAGCAGCGCTCGCGCAATTCCGGGCCGGTGTAGAAAGCGTCGCGGCCGAAGCGTGTCACGTAGTCGGTCACCGCCTCGGACTCGGGTTGCTGCACCCGCATCGTGTAGCCGTAACGCTCGCGTATCGCGCTCACGAGGTTGAGCGTATCTGCGTGCATGCGCCCGGTATCCAACGTGAAGATTTCGATGTCCAGGCCAAGGCGCAGGATCGAATCGGTAATCACCATGTCCTCGGCCGAGAGGCTGGATGCGAGCGCCGAGGGCGCGTGTTCGCGTGCGATGCGCCTGAGCAGGCGCTCCAGGTCCGCGATTCGGCTGGCCTGTGTGCCGTTCATGCCGCAGGTCCCGAGCTCGCGCGGCGGCGGAAAAGCGGCACCGGCTGCGTCACCGAAACCTGGTAGGCCTCGCTGAATTCTTCGAATGCCTCCAGGGCATGTTCCGCATCCTGGTCGTCGCGCAGCGCAAACGCGTCGAACCCGCATCGTTCCAGGAACAGCAACTGGTCGCGCCGCACCTCCCCGATCGCGCGCAGTTCCCCCGTAAAGCCATGGCGCTCGCGCAGCAGGCGCGCGGTCGAATAGCCTCGGCCGTCGGACAGCGTCGGAAAGCTCACCGCGACCACCGCGAAATGGTTCAGATCGGCCGCAATGTCCTCGGCGCTTTCGCCGCTGTCGAGCCAGACCCCGATCGCGTGGCCGCGGGCGAGGAGGGCGTCGCGCCGGGCCCGCCACAGCGCGAGCGGCACGATCACAGCGCCGGTGTCCGTGACTTCGGGCAGCGCGCCGTCCGCTGCGCATTCCAGCAGTTGCCAGCTGTCGGCGACGAAACGGCGCTTCTTGATCAGTGTAGCCATGCGGGTTTCTCGATTATCCAGGGGGATCCGGTGGGACGGGATGGGCCTCGGTTCTCGCGCGCGCCTAGGCCGGCTCCGCCGCGGCGACTTTCGCGACCGACGCGTAGACGCTTTTCTTGAATGGATCATGGCCGATGCGGTGCACGACGTCGATGAAACGCTCGGCTTCGCTGTCGCGATACTCGAGGTAGCACCCGATCAGCCGCTCGATCACGTCGGGTACCTCGGCGCGCGCGAAGGATGGACCGATCACCTTGCCCAGCGATGCGCCGACGCCGTGCCCGGTCCTTCCCTGGTTGCCGCCGATTTCGACCTGGTACCACTCCTCACCGTTCTTGTCGACGCCGAGGATGCCTATATGGCCGACATGGTGGTGGCCGCAGGAGTTGATGCAGCCGGAGATGTTCAGATCGAGCTCGCCGATGTCGAACAGGTAATCCAGATCATCGAAGCGCTGCTGGATCGCCGCGGCCACGGGAATCGACTTGGCGTTGGCGAGCGAGCAAAAGTCGCCGCCCGGGCAGCAGATGATGTTGGTCAACAGTCCGATGTTGGGTGTGGCGAAGCCCAGTGGCCGCAGCGTGCGCCAAAGGGCGTGCAGGTCCGCCTTGCGCACGTCGGCGAAGACGAGATTCTGCTCGTGGGTGACGCGCAGCTCGCCGAACGAATAGTGGTCGGCGAGCTCGGCGACGGCGTCCATTTCCCCGGCTGTTATGTCCCCGGGTGGCACGCCCGTTCTCTTGAGCGACAGCGTCACGGCCGCATAGCCCGGTTGCTTGTGCGGAAATACGTTCCGCTGGTGCCATTTCGCGAACGCGCGGTCCGCGGCGAGTTGCCTTTCCAGGGCGGCCTCCGCACCCGGTTGCTGGAGATATTGCGGGCGGGTGAATCGGGATTCGAGGCGCCGAATCTCTTCCGGAATCAGCGTCGCAGGACCGTCCTTGAGATGCGCCCATTCCGCTTCGACTTCCTCGCGAAATCTCTCGGGGCCGTACTCTTTCACCAGAATCTTGATGCGCGCCTTGTGTATGTTGTCGCGTCGGCCGAAGCGATTGTAGACGCGCAGGATTGCATCGAGGTAGGTCAGCAGATGTTGCCAGGGCAGGAATTCGCGGATCACATGGCCTATCACGGGCGTGCGGCCCAGGCCGCCGCCAACGAGAACCTTGAAGCCCACAGCACCGTTGTCGGCGCGCATTGCGTGCAGCCCGATGTCGTGCACTTCCACTGCGGCGCGGTCGGCGCGGGATCCGTTGACGGCGATCTTGAACTTGCGCGGCAGCCAGGTGAACTCGGGATGAAAAGTCGACCACTGCCGGATCATTTCGCACCAGACCAGGGGATCGACGATCTCGTCGTCGGCGACACCGGCGAACTGGTCGGTTGTGGTGTTGCGCACGCAGTTGCCGGAGGTCTGGATGGCGTGCATCTGCACGCTGGCGAGTTCGGCGAGTATCTGCGGCACCTCCTCGAGTCTCGGCCAGTTGTACTGGATGTTCTGGCGCGTGCTCATATGGCCATAGCCGCGGTCGTACGTGCGCGCAATGTGGGCGAGTTTGCGCAGTTGCGCCGAGGTGAGCAGACCGTAGGGAATCGCCACGCGCAGCATCGGAGCGTGGCGCTGGATGTAAAGGCCGTTGCGCAGCCGCAGTGCGCGGAACTCGTCCTCGGAGAGCGTGCCGGCGAGAAAACGGCGCGTCTGGTCGCGGAACTGGGCGACGCGCTCGTCCACAAGCCGCTGGTCGATTTCGTCGTAGACGTACATGGGTGGTCGTTGTCAGAACCGCTCGACACGGGCGTTCGCGACCGTTTGGGCCGGGGACCCCGCTGCGACGCCTGACGCCGTGTATGCGATAGTCATTGCCGCACTTCTTATAGAGAGAGCGGCAAATGCTAGACGACTTCGTTTATGCGTCAAAGAAATGAAATAGAATATTCTTAGAAGCTATTGATATATAGGGTCCCAACCATGAACCTGCAGCAACTGCGCTACGTGCGCGAGGCGGTGCGCCAGAACCTGAACCTCACCGCTGCGGCGAACAGGCTATTCACTTCGCAGCCCGGGGTATCCAGGCAGATCAAGGAACTCGAGGACGAACTGGGAATGAAGATCTTCGTCCGGCGGGGAAAGCGGTTGGTCGCGCTCTCAGAACCCGGCAAGCTGGTGGTCGAAATCATCGGGCGGGTACTCGACGAAACCGAGAACCTCAGGCAGGTGGGGCGCGAATATCATGACCGGGATTCCGGGAGCCTAGTCATTGCGACGACGCATACGCAGGCCCGCTATTCGCTGCCGCTCGTCGTTACCGGGTTCAAGCGCCGCTACCCGAAGGTGCGCCTGACGCTGCAACAGGGGAACCCGCCGCAACTCGCTCGGATGGTACTCGACGGCGATGCCGATATTGCCATCGCGACCGAATCACTTGATCACGTTCCGCAGCTGCTGGCGCTGCCCGGATATTCCTGGACTCATTGCGTTGTGGTGCCGGCGCGCCACCCGCTCGCTCGTGCGCCGCGCCTGACGCTGGAGGATCTCGCGCGCTACCCGATCATCACCTACGATCCCGCGTTCACGGGCCGCACGCACATCGACACGGCGTTTGCCGCGCGCGAGCTCAAACCCGACATCGTGCTCTCTGCGATCGACGCCGACGTGATCAAGACCTACGTCGACCTGGGCATGGGCGTGGGCATCGTCGCCGCGATGGCTTTCGACGCCAGGCGCGACAAGCGGCTGCGCGCGATCGAGGCCGGTCACCTGTTTGGCACCAACACAACCCGTGTGGCGGTACGCCGCGGCGCCGTGCTGCGCGGCTACGCCTACGCGTTCATCGAAATGTTCGCGCCGCACCTGTCGCGGCCGGTGATCGAGAAGGCGCTTGCGGGAGAGGGCGAACTGTACGAGCTCTGAGGTTCCGTCAAAACAGGTGCCCCGCCGCCGGGTTCTTGCGTCCCTGCCCGGTCCGCGCGCTCTTGCCGAGGGTATCCGATAGCGCGAGCGCCATCGCGAGACCCGAGATCAGCAGCGCGGTCTTCTCGATGGACGGATCGACAGGGCCGTGGCCGGACATCCTGAATTTCTCCATTGATTGAGGAAGGGCGCGCCATCATGCGCAGGACTTGCTCAAGTATCAAGGGGTCGGCACGGCAGTGAAACGGGTGGGCTAGAATGGCCCCCTTTCCTTGCGCCGGGCCCGCAGCGCCCGCGCGTCCGATTTTCGTCCCCGTGTCCAGGATCACCTACAAAGAGATCTTCCGTCTGGGCTGGCCGGTGTTCATCGGCCAGCTTGCCGTGGTGTCGAACGGCGTCATCGACACGATCATGGCCGGACGTTATTCGACGGTGGATCTGGCGGGCGTCGGCGTGGGTGCGGCGATCTACTTCAGCATCTTCATCGCGCTGATGGGGGTGCTGCTCGCGCTCACACCGATCGCCTCGCAGCTCTACGGGGCCAACCGCTATGCGGACATCGGCGAACAGGTGCGCCAAAGCGCCTGGCTCGCGGTGGCGCTCAGTGCGGCCTGCCTGGTCGTGTTGCGTCATCCCGACGCGATCATGGCTCTGACCCGCTTGCCCCCGGACGTGGAGGAGCGCGCGCGCGGCTACCTCGCCGCGGCATCCTGGGGCGTGCCGGCGGCACTCCTGTTTCGGGTCTTCTACGGCTTTTCAACCGCGGTATCCAGGCCGCGCGTCGTGATGGTGCTCAATCTCATCGGATTGGCGGTCAAGATTCCGCTCAACCTGGTGTTCATTTACGGGCGCTTCGGTGTACCGGAACTGGGCGGCGTCGGTTGCGCCGTGTCGAGCAGCGTCATCGCCTGGTTGAGCTGCGCGCTCGCATGGAGCTGGTGTTATCTGGAGCCCGGATACCGGCGCTACCGGGTGTTTACGCGCTGGTCATGGCCTCAGAAAGCGCACATCGCACATCTCGTTTCCCTGGGATTGCCGATTGGACTCACGTTCTTCATCGACGTAACGGGTTTCACGTTCATGGCGCTGTTCATCGCCCGGCTGGGAGCGCTCAATTCCGCCGCGCACCAGATCGCGAGCAACTTCGCTGCACTGCTGTTCATGCTTCCGCTGGCGCTGGGCAACGCTTCGAGCGTGCTCGTAGGGCATGCCATCGGCGCACGCAAGTTTGCGCAGGCACGTGCTACCGGCCTGGCGGGTATGAGCATGGCGTTTGCGTGTGCGCTAGCGATGGCCGCGCTGGTGTCGGTGTTCGCCTCGAGTATCGCCGCGTTCTACACTACGGACCCGCAGGTGCTGGCGCTTGCCAGTGCGCTGCTTTCATTCGTCGCCGTGTACCACGTGTTCGACGCAGTGCAGGCGGTTGCGGTGAACGTGCTGCGCGGCTACAAGCGCGCCGTGGTCCCCATGGTTATCTACGCGGTGGCGCTGTGGGGCGTGGGCCTGGGAGGCGGCTACACGATAGGCCTGACCGCCGTCGACCTGTCGTGGTTGGGCATTCCCACGCCCTGGGGCGCGCGCGGGTTCTGGTTTGCAGCGATCGCCAGCCTCGCGCTCGCCGGGGCGCTGGTGACCCTGTACTTCCTTCGCGTCAGCCGGGAACCCGATGCGGCGCTCTAGGCGGCTCGCGGCGGCTACAACCCCAGCCGCTGCACCGCGTTCTGGCCTGGCAGCGGCTACAACCCCAGCCGCTGCCAGATCGTGGAGGTCGGCCCGGCCATGTTCATCGTGTAGAAATGCAGTCCGGGCGCGCCCGCCGAGAGCAGCCGGTCGCACAGGTCGGTCACGACATCCAGACCGAAGCTGCGGATCGAGGCGATATCGTCGTGGTAGCTGGCCAGCTTCAGTCGCAGCCATCGCGGGATGTCTGCCCCGCACGCGTCCGAAAACCGCGCCAGCTGCGTATAGTTGTTGATCGGCATGACGCCGGGAACGATCGGAATGTCGATGCCGATCGCTTCACAGTCGTCCACGAATCGGAAATAGGAATCAGCGTTGTAGAAATACTGCGTGATGGCGGAGTTTGCGCCCGCATCGATCTTGCGCTTGAAATTGCGCAGGTCATCCTGGGGGCTCTTGGCCTGCGGGTGAAAATCCGGGTAGCAGGCGACGTCGATGTGAAAATGATCTCCCGTGTGTTCGCGGATGAATTCAACCAGCTCGTTGGCGTAGTGAAACGAACCCATGCTCGCCGCGCCGGAAGGCATGTCGCCGCGCAGTGCGACGATATGGCCGATGCCCTGGGCACGGTAAAGGTCGAGCGTCTCGGCGATATCCGCGCGCGATGACCCGACGCAGGACACATGGGGCGCGGCATGGAAGCCGGCCTGCCGGATTTCCGTCACCGTGGCCAATGTTCGATCCCGCGTCGATCCTCCGGCGCCGTAGGTCACCGAGAAGAACCGTGGCTGGAGCTGCGCGAGCTGCCGCCACGTGGCGCTCAGTCGCTGCACGCCTTCGGGGGTCTTTGGCGGAAAGAATTCGAAACTGAAATTGCGCGGGTGTCTTTTCTGGGATTCCATGCGCGCCGCAGATGGTGTTTCCGCCCGCCGGCACGAGTGCGCGGCGGGCGGAACCGGTGCTCAGTACCGATACGAATCGGACTTGTAGGGGCCGTTCTTCGCTACACCGATGTAATTGGCCTGCTCTTCGGTGAGCTCGGTCAGCATCGCGTTGAGCTTTTTCAGCTGCAGCCGGGCAACCTTCTCGTCCAGGTGTTTCGGCAGAACGTAGACCCCGACCGGGTACTTGTCGGACTTCTTCTGCGCCTCCGACCAGAGCTCGATCTGCGCGATCACCTGGTTGGCGAACGACGACGACATCACGTAGCTCGGATGACCCATCGCGCAGCCGAGGTTCACCAGCCGTCCGCCCGCCAGCAGGATGATGCGCTTGCCGTCAGGAAAGATGATGTGATCTACCTGGGGCTTGATGTTCTCCCACTGGTACTGGTGCAGCGAGGCGACGTCGATCTCGGAGTCGAAATGGCCGATGTTGCATACGATCGACTGGTCCTTCATGCGCAGCATGTGCTCGTGCGCGACGACGTTCAGGTTGCCCGTGGCGGTGACGAAGATGTCGGCCTTGTCGGCGGCCCAGTCCATCGTCACCACGCGGTAGCCTTCCATCGCCGCCTGAAGTGCGCAGATCGGGTCGATCTCGGTGACCCACACCTGCGCCGAAAGGGCACGCAGCGCCTGCGCGCAGCCCTTGCCCACGTCGCCATAGCCGCACACCACCGCGACTTTTCCCGCGATCATCACGTCGGTGGCGCGCTTGATGCCGTCCACCAGCGACTCGCGGCAGCCGTAGAGGTTGTCGAACTTGCTCTTGGTGACCGAGTCGTTGACGTTGATCGCCGGGAACATCAGCCGGCCTTCCTTGGCCATCTGGTACAGGCGGTGCACCCCGGTGGTGGTTTCCTCGGTCACGCCGCGGATGTTCTTGGCCAGCGTCGCGTACCAGCCCGGCCTTGCGCCGAGGCGCTTCCGGATCGACGCGAAAAGGGCGGTTTCTTCTTCGTTCGTCGGCTTGGAAACGACCGCAGCATCCTTTTCCGCGCGACAGCCCAGGTGCACCAGCAGCGTGGCGTCGCCGCCGTCGTCGAGTATCATGTTGGGCGTGCCGCCGTCACCCCACTCGAAAATGCGGTGGGTGTATTCCCAGTATTCATCGAGCGACTCGCCCTTGTACGCGAATACCGGGGTGCCGCCGACCGCAATCGCCGCGGCGGCATGATCCTGAGTCGAATAGATATTGCAGGACGCCCAGCGCACGTCCGCGCCCAAGGCCCGCAGCGTCTCGATCAGCACCGCGGTCTGGATCGTCATGTGCAGCGAACCTGCAATGCGCGCCCCCTTAAGGGGCTGCTGGCCCGAGAATTCCTCCCGAATGGCCATCAGACCGGGCATTTCGGTCTCGGCGATCCGGATTTCCTTGCGGCCCCAATCGGCAAGGCCGATGTCCGCGATGCGGTAGTCCTGTTTGGCTTTCATTACTGCGCTCATCACGCGCTCCTTTCCTGGGAAAAAAGTTCGCGAGCGCCGTTGCAATGTTGACACCCCGAGCCTGGCAGTTCCGGAGCAGCGGCCCTGTTGCAACGCTCCTCGGGGAGGCGGTATTTTACCGCATCTGATGCCTCCGCGCGGCGACGGCCCGTCGGCGGGACCGCACGGTCGCCGCCCGGACGGCCTTCAGCTTACGTCACTGATTTGACGTTTGAAATTCTTGAAAATACCCAGCGGTACCCAGGACCTTCGGGCACGCTGCGTTCAACCCTAGGCTGTCTTCTTTCGCGTCACTCCCGCGTCCTCGCCGAGTGCGGCGGCCTTGTCGGTTGCCTCCCAGGTGAATTCCGGCTCATCGCGGCCGAAGTGGCCATAGGCGGCGGTCTTTTCGTAGATCGGCCGCATCAGATCCAGCATCTGAATGATGCCCTTGGGCCTGAGATCGAAGTGCTTGGTCACCAGTTCCGAAAGCGTCTCATCCGAGATCGTTCCGGTGCCGTAGGTGGTGACCATAATGCTGGTAGGCCGCGCCACGCCGATCGCATAGGAAACCTGTACCAGGCATTTCGACGCGAGGCCCGCAGCGACGATGTTTTTCGCCACATAACGCGCGGCGTAGGCAGCGGAACGGTCTACTTTCGACGGATCCTTGCCCGAAAACGCCCCTCCGCCGTGCGGTGCCGATCCGCCGTAGGTGTCGACGATGATCTTGCGGCCGGTCAGCCCGCAGTCACCCTTCGGGCCGCCGATTTCGAAGCTCCCGGTCGGGTTGACCAGATAGTGGATTGCGCCCTTGACGAGCGCTTTCGGAAGCACCGGCTTGATGACCTGCTCGATCACCGCTTCCTTGATTTCTTCGTGTCTCATGGCCGGCGCGTGTTGGGTCGAAACGACCACGGTGTCGATCGAATCGGGCTTACCGTCCACGTAGCGGATCGTGACCTGGGACTTCGAATCGGGCCGGAGCCACGGCAGCCGGCCGTCGCGCCGCACTTCGGAGAGGCGCTCGACCAGACGGTGCGCGAGGTAGATCGGTATCGGCATCAACTGCGGGGTTTCGTCGCAGGCATAGCCGAACATCAGCCCCTGGTCGCCGGCGCCCTGATCCAGGTCCAGACCCCTGCCCTCGTCAACCCCTTGAGCGATGTCCTGCGACTGCTCGCCGTAGGCGACAATGACGGTACAGGTGGACGTGTCGAAGCCGATCGCGGGATCGTTGTAGCCGATGCGCCGAATGGTCTTGCGCGCGATTTCGTCGAAATTGACCCGCGCGCCGGTGGTGATTTCGCCCGCCAGCACCACGAGATTGTCCTTGACGAGGGTTTCGGCTGCGACCCGGGAGCGTTTGTCTTGGGCTATGATGGCATCCAAAACCGCGTCTGATATCTGGTCCGCCACCTTGTCGGGGTGGCCCTCGGAAACCGATTCGGAAGTAAAGAGAAAGCTGCTCATGTTCGGTGCGGTTCCTGGTCGACGAAAAAAAGGGCCCAAAGAATAACACACACCACCGAACCCGCCACCCGTCCGATGTCCTTGGTGCTGAGAATGCTCGGCGCATTGCCGTTGCCGGTCCTGCATGCGATCGGGATCATCGTGGGATGGCTGGTCTACGCCGTCTCGGGGCGTTTTCGCCGGTATTTGCGCGAGAACCTTGCCGCCGCGGGCTATGTCGACCCGGCCATCAGGCGCTCGGCCGTAGCGCACACCGGCATGAGCGCGATGGAAATCCCGGTTATCTGGATGCGCCGCCAGGAAGAGGTTGCGCGCCTGGTCGCGGAGGTGCGGGGGTGGGAACTTATCGAAAGAGCGCTTGCTGCCGGGAAGGGGGCGATACTGCTAACCCCGCATCTGGGCTGCTGGGAAATCACCGCGCAATACGTCAGCCGGCGTCACCCGATAACGGTTCTCTACAGTCCTCCCAAGATGCGCGCGGTGGATCCGCTGATGCAGCACGGACGCACCCGCGAGGGTATGCGCAGCGTGCCGCCGGACCTGTCGGGGCTTCGGGCGATGCTGCGGGCGCTGCGCAACGGCGAGGCGATCGGCATCCTGCCCGATCAGGTCCCGGGCATCGGCGAAGGCGAATGGACGGAGTTCTTCGGCCGGCCCGCGTACACGATGACGCTGGTGAGCAAGCTCGCGCAAAAGACCGGCGCCCCGGTGCTGCTCGGTTTTGCCGAGCGCCTGAAGCGAGGTCGGGGCTACAGGCTGTATGTCGGGCCCATGCCTGAACCACTGGCCGGCGAATCCCCGCAGCGACAGCTCAACCGGGGGATCGAGGAACTGGTGCGCCGCTGCCCGGCCCAGTACCTGTGGGCTTATAACCGATACAAGGTTCCGGCCGGTGTCGAGCCGCCGGTGCAGCGTGGGGCCTGAGGAAGCAAGCGGGTGCTAGCGCGGGTCGGACTCGCCGCGATGCGCCTGCTGCAGATCCTGCCGCTGGCGCCGCTCGCCCGCGTCGGCGAGGCGTTCGGGATGCTGTTCTACGCGTTCGGATTCGAGCGCCGGCGGGTATGCCTTCTCAACCTGGAACGTTGTTTGCCCCAGCTTGGCGAATCCGAGCGCGCTGCGCTCGCGCGGCGCCATTTCCGTGCCGTCGGCCGCAGCCTGCTCGAGCGCGCGATTCTGTGGTGGTCGCCCCGCGAGCGCATCACGGGGATGGTGCGGGTTGCCGGCCTCGAGCATCTGCGCGCGCTCGCCGGGCGCCCCGTAATTGTGCTCGCCCCGCATTTCGTCTCTCTCGACGTCGGGTTTGCGCGGCTCGCGTGCGAGATGGATCTTGCCGGCATCTACGCGAACCAGAAGAGTGCGGTCATGAACAGGCAACTGTATTCGGGCCGCGTTCGATTCGGCAGGCAGCGCCTGTTTTCGCGTCAGCAGGGCGTGCGTCTGGCGCTTGCCGCGCTCAAGGAAGGCATACCCTTCTACTACCTTCCGGACCAGGACTACGGTCCGCGTGACGCGATATTCGTACCGTTTTTCGGTGTGCCGGCCGCCACGATCACGGGCCTGTCGAGACTCGCCAGGCTGGCCCGCGCGAGCGTGGTCCCATGTGTGACGCGCATGCTGCCCGGGGGTGAGGGCTACGAGCTACGCTGCTATCCCGCCTGGGAGAACTATCCGTCGGACGACCTCGTCGCAGACACGCGGCGCATGAACGCGTTCGTCGAGGAGCGGGTGCGCGAAATACCCGAGCAGTATTTCTGGACACACAAGCGGTTCAAGACGCGGCCCGCAGGCGAGGCAAGGTGGTATTGAGCGCGCGGTTCGGACTCGCACGCTGCGCGCCGCAACCGCGGGGCAGCGGCCCGGGTCCGGCTCAGCCGCCGCTCGTTTTCGCGCTGCCGTCGTAGCTCTGAATCCGGTCCAGGTTGTCCTGGATATCCTGCTCCATCGCCCGCAGGCGCAGCATCGCGAAGGTCTTGGCAGTGTCCAGAAACTGGAAGCTGTGGGTGCCCACGAAGCTGCCGCCCTCCGCCTTCAGCTTCTGGAAGCGTTCGATGGCATCGCGTTGGCGCAGGATCACTTCTTTGCTGACCTTGCGATAGCGCTGATTCTTCGGCTCGATCTTCTCCAGCGCGATGCTCTTCTCATCGATGATCACGTTGAATATCGGTGCGCGGTCGGTCACGGCGATTGGCTCCTGATAGATAGGGTGCCGCCTAATAGATCTCGGGGACGAAGTTCTGGATTTCCAGCGGCGGTCGGGCGTAGCCCTCACGCAGCTCCGGTTTGCGCTTCGGAAGCTTCGGCTTCGCCGGCGCCACGTCCTTGTAGGGCATCAGGCTCAACAGGTGCGCGATCGTGTTCAGGTGAGCCCGCTTCTTGTCGTCCGAATTGACCACGTACCAGCGTGCCTGACCGATGTCGGTGTGCACGAGCATGTCGTCCTTGGCGCGTGAATAGTCCTGCCAACGGTTGCGTGATTCCATGTCCATCGGCGACAGCTTCCAGCGCTTGGTCGGATCCTCGACCCGGTCCCTGAAGCGGCGTTCCTGCTCCTTGTCGCTGACCGAGAACCAGTATTTCACGATGATGATGCCGGAGCGCGCCAGCATGCGCTCGAATAGCGGGCAGGAACGCAGGAAATCCCAGTAGTCGGCCTCGGTGCAGAAACCCATCACGCGCTCGACGCCGGCGCGGTTGTACCAGGAGCGATCGAACAACGTCATCTCGCCCGCCGCGGGCAGTTCCGCGACGTATCGCTGGAAATACCACTGCGTCTTCTGGCGTTCGGTCGGCGTGCCCAGCGCGACCACACGGCAGTTGCGCGGGTTCAGCGGTGCGGTGATCCGCTTGATGACGCCGCCCTTGCCGGCGGCATCGCGGCCTTCGAAGATCAACACGACCTTGCGGCCTTCTGCCTTGATCCATTCCTGCAGCTTCACCAGTTCGATGTGCAGCCGACGCAATTCGCGCAAGTAGAACTTGTTGCGTTCCTTCTTCTTCACCTCGGGATCGCTGAGCGGACTCGGCGTTACCATCTCGGGTACTTCGGAGCCCAGGGTTCCACGGGCTGCCTTGGTTTTGCCTTTGCTCGCTCGGTTCTTGCCGGCTGGAGGATTGTTACCCTTGGCTTTTTTTTGCTTGCCCATGACGCCTCATCCCAATCTCACGGTATGATCGCAGCCGACCCTCGTTGGGTGGCTTTTGCCCTTGAAATTCCAATGACGCTGCCAGGAAGCATATACAAAAAGCGTCCCGACCGAAAGCTTTTCGGTGTGCGCGGTGACCGAGGACGCGACACGAGCGCGAAAGCGTCCGGACCCCCTGCGGGGTTGCTGGCACCGCGTCCGGCGACGCCATGAAACTCGCGTTCACCAAGATGCAGGGTGCCGGCAACGATTTCGTGGTGTTCGATGGCATCGGCCAGAAGGTGGAACTGACCCCCGGGCGAGTCCGGCAAATCGCCAATCGGTATTTCGGTATCGGCTGCGACCAGGTCCTGCTGGTCGAGCGCCCGCAGTCCGCGGACACCGATTTTCGCTACCGTATCTGGAACGCTGACGGGATCGAAGTCGGCCAGTGCGGCAACGGCGCGCGCTGCTTCGTACGCTTCGTGCGTGACAGGGGCCTGACCGCAAAGGACGAGATCCGGGTGGAGACGCTCTCCGGAGTGATCACCCCGCGCCTCGAGCGCGATGGCACGGTGAGCGTCAACATGGGCCCGCCGGTGTTCGAGCCGGAGCGCGTCCCGTTCGTCAGCGATTCGGCCGCAGTGGTGCAGACGCTCGAAGGGATGGATGGCGGGGTGCAGATCACCGCGCTCTCGATGGGCAACCCGCACGCGGTGCAGGTCGTCGACGACGTCGATGCCGCCCCTGTCCTCACTCAGGGCCCGAGGATCGAACATCACCCGCGGTTTCCGCAGCGAGCAAACGCCGGTTACATGCAGGTCGTCGATCGCAGCCGGATCCGGCTGCGCGTGTGGGAGCGCGGCGCCGGGGAGACACTCTGCTGCGGCACCGGGGCCTGCGCCGCCGTGGTCACGGGGGTCCGCCGCGGTCTGCTCGATCCGGTGGTCGATGTCGAAACCCGCGGCGGGCGATTGACCATCCGCTGGGACGGGGCCGAGAATGATCTAAACTGCGCGGTGTGGATGTCGGGTCCCGCTGTCGCCGTATTTGAGGGAGAGATCCAGATTGACTAATGCTGACGAAGTCGCGCGTTTTCTCACCGAAAATCCGGATTTCTTCGAAGAGCATTCGGAACTGCTGTCGAAGATTTCGGTAACCAATCCGTACGGCGGAAGCGCGATTGCGCTTTCCGCCCGCCAAGTGCTGACGCTGCGCGAAAAATCCCGAACCCTGGAGGGCAAGCTTGCGGAGCTGATCCAGTACGGGGAGGAGAACGATGCGATAAGCGCGAAGATGCATCGTCTTTCCGTCGCGCTGCTCGGCGCGCGGGATCTTTCGGCCGCGCTGTCCGCGCTCTACTACAACCTGCGCGAGGACTTCGCGGTTCCGAACGCGGCGCTTCGCGTATGGCGGGGCTACGATGCCGCGCACCGCGCGATGACCGTTCCGGAATTCCGCTCCGTCAGCGAGGAACTGGCCCAATACGCGACCGACCTCGCGCAGCCTTATTGCGGGCCGAGTGCAAGCGCCGAGGTGGCCGGGTGGTTCGGCGAGGCAGCGACGCATGTCCGTTCCGTGGCGCTGATGCCGCTGACGGACCACGGATGCTTCGGCTTGCTGGCGCTCGGCAGCGACGATGTGCTTCGTTTCTATCCGGAGATGGGTACCGTGTATCTGCAACGCCTGGGCGAGCTGACGGGCGCCGCTCTGGCGCGTTTCCTGTGACATGAGCGCCGCCGGGTGGCGCGCTCGCGATGATGACCCCCGGTTGTCCGTTCTCGCCGAGTTCCGGCGCAACCTCGAGCACGAGCGGCGCCTGTCGCCGCACACCACCAGCAACTATTGTCGCGACATCGGCCGCCTGTTCGAGCTGACGCCGGGGATGCCCCTGGAGCGCATCCAGCCGCAGACGGTGCGCCGCGCGGTGGCGCAGCTGCACGCGCGCGGCCTCTCTGGCAGGACGCTCGCGCGCATGCTTTCTTCGTGGCGCGCCCTGTACGCATGGCTCGCGCGCCATCGCGGACTCGCCGCCGACCCGTGCGCGGGGGTGCGCGCACCCCGCGGCGCGAAGACACTGCCCAAGGCGCTGTCGCCCGATGCCGCAGGCCGGCTTCTGGACCCGCAGGCCAAAGGCGCGCTGGAAGTCCGTGACAAAGCCATGTTCGAGCTTTGTTATTCCTCGGGATTGAGGCTCGCCGAGCTGGTGAGCCTCGATTTGGACGCGTCGGCCGACGCGGTGCACGGGCAGGGCGGCGAGGTTACCGTCACCGGCAAGGGCCGCAAGACGCGCCGCGTGCCGGTCGGCGCCAAGGCGGCCAAGGCGCTCGCCGCCTGGCTCGAACAGCGCGCCGGGCTCGCCGTCCCCGGCGAACGCGCGCTGTTCGTCTCCAATCGAGGTACACGCCTGACTGCGCGCATGGTGCAGATGCGGCTTGCGCGCTGGGCGCTGAAGTGCGGCATCGGGTCGCATGTTCACCCCCACATGCTGCGGCATTCATTTGCCAGCCACATGCTGCAGTCCTCCGGTGACCTGCGCGCGGTGCAGGAGATGCTCGGCCATTCCAGCATCTCGACGACACAGGTCTATACGCACCTCGACTTTCAGTATCTGGCGAAATCCTACGACGCGGCGCACCCGAGGGCGAAGAAGAAGTGAGAGTGCTGCTCAAGCCCGGCCGCGAACGTTCGCTCGCGCACCGTCATCCATGGATTTTTTCCGGTGCGATCGACAAGCTCTCAGGCGCGCCCGGAAGCGGCGATACGGTGCGGGTCAGTGCATCGGACGGCCGGTTTCTCGCCTGGGCCGCCTGGAGTCCCCGCTCGCAGATCCGCGCGCGCGTCTGGAGCTTCGACGAGCGCGAGCAGCCGGATGACGATTTCTTCCGCAGGCGCGTCGAACGCGCGCTCGCACGGCGCCGGATGCTGGCGCCGGAGAGCGCGGATGGCCTCGCCGGCGCACTGCGGCTGGTGCATTGCGAGGCCGACGGGCTGCCGGGACTCATCGTGGACCGTTATGCCGATACGCTGGTGATGCAGGTCCTGTCGGCGGGAATCGAACGCTGGCGCGACCTGCTCGCGGACGCGCTGATCGGGCAGACCGGCTGCGCCCGCATCTACGAACGTTCCGACGCCGAGGTGCGTGAGCTCGAGGGACTGCCTGCGCGCTCGGGCGTGCTGCGCGGCGACGCACCTCCGGCGCCGCTGGAAATCGTCGAGCACGGCCTGCGTTACGCGGTGGACATTCCCGGCGGCCAGAAGACAGGCTTCTATCTCGACCAGCGCGACAATCGCCGGCGGATTCGCGAACTCGCCGCGGGGCGCGAAATGCTAAACGGTTTCTGCTACACGGGCGGCTTCTCGATCGCCGCATTCGCCGGCGGCGCATCGTCGGTCGTGTCGGTCGACAGTTCCGGCGCGGCGCTCGAGCTCGCACGCCGCAATGCGCGGGCGAACGGATTCGAAGGCCCGGGTGCTGAATGGATCGAGGCCGACGTATTCCGTTATCTGCGCGACGCGCGCGGGCAGGGCCGCCGTTTCGACCTTGTCGTGCTCGATCCGCCGAAACTCGCCCCGACCGAGAAGCACGCGCCGGCGGCCGCGCGCGCCTACAAGGACATCAACCTCAACGCGCTGAAGCTCTTGCGCCCGGGCGGACTGCTCGCCACGTTTTCCTGCTCCGGTGGGGTGTCGGCCGACCTGTTCCAGAAGATCGTCGCCGGCGCGGCGGTCGACGCGGGCGCGTCGGCCACGTTGCTGGAACGATACTCGGCCGCGCCGGACCACCCGGTGCTGCTGGAATTTCCTCAGGGGGAGTATCTCAAGGGCCTGCTCGTGCGCCGGAACTAAGCCCCGGGGGTCGAAAACCGCCGTGACGCCACCATATTGCTTGTGCAACCGACGCGACGGTAGCATTTGCTGATGATCATTCGGAACGCAAGCGAACTTCCCGGAAGCGGCATACACGCCGCCGCCGCGGCGAAGCGCGTCCGGTACGCCGCCGTGAGCGCCGTCGGCGCTTGGGGGCGGTCTCCGGCGACGTCTCGCTCCAGCGCGAATAAGCCAGTTGGCGTAAAAGTTGAATGTGAGCGCACGCTCACATGGTATCGGCCATGTCCGGCGCCGGGCGCCGGCGGCGAAAACGGCGGTCAGCATCCATGACGCCCGAGTTCAGCATGGTTCCGGTCACGATCCTGACCGGTTTCCTGGGCAGCGGAAAGACCACGCTGCTCAACCGCATCCTCAGCGAACAGCACGGCCACAAGATCGCGGTGATCGAGAACGAATTCGGCGAGGCCGGCGTGGACAACGACATCCTGATCCAGGGCGGCGAAGCGCAGATCGTCGAAATGAACAACGGCTGCGTCTGCTGCACCGTTCGCGGCGACCTGACGCGCATACTCGGCGACCTGAAAGACCGGCGCGACGCCGGGGCGATCGGATTCGACCGCGTCATCATCGAGACCACCGGCATGGCGGACCCGGGACCCGTGGCGCAGACGTTCTTTCTGGACGAGGCCATCGGCAACTACTACCTGCTCGACAGCGTGATTACGCTGGTCGACGCGATGCACGGCGGGCAGCAGTTGGAGGACTTCCGCGAGGCCCAGGAACAGGTCGGTTTCGCCGACCGCATTCTGCTCTCGAAGACCGATCTGGTCTCCGAGGGGCAGGCCGAGCAGCTGCGACGGCGCCTGGTGCAGATCAATCCCCGCGCCCCGATCCACAACGTGCATTTCGGCCAGATGCCGATCGCCGAGGTCCTTGACATCCGCGGGTTCAACCTGAATGCCGCGCTGGAAATCGATCCGGAGTTCCTCGAAGAGGATGAACACGAGCACGCCAGCGAGGTGCGCTCGTTCGTCTTCCGATCCGGGCGGCCGTTCGACGGCGCGCTGCTGGAGGAGTACCTGTCAGGATTGGTGCAGGTCTACGGCAAAGATATGCTGCGCTACAAAGGTGTGGTATATCTTCAGGATAATGCGCACCGGGTGGTTTTTCAGGGCGTTCACATGCTGATGGGTGGGGACCTCGGCAAGGCCTGGGGCGACGATGAGACACGACAGAGCACGATTGTGTTTATCGGACGCGATCTTCCGGAAGACGGATTCATCAAAGGGCTAGAGCAATGTCTCGTGCGATCGGAGTAAAGAAGAAATCTGTTGGCAAGGCAGCCAGGGCGGCCAAGCCAGTGAAGGCGAAAAAGGCCGTCGCCCGAAGCGCAGTGACCAAAGCGCGAACGCCGGTCAAGAACAACAAGCCGGTCGCCGCGGCGCGCGCGCCCAAGCCCGCGCCCAGGCGCGAATCGAAAGCGTCGGTCGCGAAACCCGTGGCGAAAGCCGTTGCAAAACCTGCACCGGCGCCATCGTGGAAGCCCGTCGCGGCAAAGTCCGAGGAGCGCTATGCGGGCATGACCGAATCCGAGATCATGCGCGCGCCCGCTGCGCAGTACATGAACGCGGCGCAGCTCGCGTTCTTCCGCGAGCGGCTGCTGGCGATGCAGCGTGAACTCCTGGAGAAAGCCGATCTCACCTCGGAGCACCTGCGCGAACACGACATCGAGCCCGATCCGACCGATCAGGCCACGATCGAAGAAGAATACGCGCTCGAGTTGCGCGCCCGCGACCGCGAGCGCAAGCTGCTGAAGAAGATCGAGCAGAGCCTGCGCCGCATCGAGGATGGCAGTTACGGCTATTGCGAGGAGACCGGCGATCCGATCGGCATCGCGCGCATGCTGGCGCGGCCGACGGCCACGCTGACCATCGAGGCGCAGTCCCGGCGCGAGCTGAAACAGAAACTG
>MEQX01000105.1:0-1992 GCA_001770415.1 Betaproteobacteria bacterium RIFCSPLOWO2_02_FULL_63_19
CACACCTTCAAGCAAACACGGCGCGGTCGGCCTGGACCCCAGACCGCCTATCGCAAGCTCACCCGCCGCCGCTCCGACATCGACTGGACACTCGACCAAGCTGCCGTCGACTACGACCAGAAAAGCGACGGCATGTATCCGCTGCTCACCAATGACCGCCGCCTCAGCCCCGCCCAGGTCCTTGAAGCCCACAAAGGCCAGCCCACGATCGAGAAACGCTTCGAGCAGATCAGAACCGTGCACGAGATCGCGCCCGTGTTCCTGAAGAACGAAGGCCGCACCGAAGCGCTGTTCACGTTGTACTTCCTCGCGCTGCTGGTGCAGGCGCTCATCGAACGTGAGTTGCGCCTCGCGGTGAAGCGCGAGCGCATCCAGGATCTGCCCATTTACCCCAAACAGCGGCCGTGTCGGCGACCGACCACCGAGCAAATCCTGCGTCTATTCAGCCTCGCCGAGCGGCACACGCTGCTAAGCGAGGACCGCGCCGTCCAAACCTTCCACCCCAAGCTCACCGACCCGCAACGTCAGGTGCTCAGCCTTCTCGGCATCCCGCAATCGGCGTATCGCCCCCGAGTAGCGGTGGAAATTCGCGGATAATCGTCTCCAGAGGTGCGGAATGTAAGTCCTGTAGCATCCCGCTTCGCTGCATGGGCGGACGGCGGAAGAGGAGCCGCGCGTCTGAGTGGCCAATGTCCATTCTGCCGGGATGGACCGCGACGACAACAGAATCCGAACGACCCGTTTCGCGGACCTTGATTCTGGTTGAGGGGCGAGAGTCTTTGGGACTCGGACAACCTACCGGCGCCGGAGGTGATCGCCGAGGCGGTTGTGGACGATTTGGACGCGGCGTTGGAGTAGTTTCGGTTGATTGCCGGAGACTTGAACCGCGACAAGGCGCAGGTGTGACCACAGGATGAAGAAGAAATCGCGCGGCCGCTACGACATCTCCGGCCTTGTCGAGGCGCAATTCGGGCCCGGCTCGCGAGGCCGTGTGCTGCGCAATCTGCTCGGGATTGCTCGCGTACGCGAAATGAACAGCGTCGAGACCGTGGCTCTTCAATCCGCGATGGACAGTTTCTTCCGCCGATTCGACGAGGAGCACCGCTTCACGGCTCAAGACATCCGCGATATGCACCGGGAGTGGCTGGGATCTATCTACGCCTGGGCGGGAGAATACCGTGGCGTCAACGTCAGCAAGGGCGATTTTGTGTTTGCCGCCGCGGCGCGGGTTCCGGCGTTGATGCGGGAGCTGGAGCAGGACGTGCTCGCGGTGCACGCCGTGCAGATTCCGGCGGCGCGTTGAGGTCATTGACGCGGTTGCCGAGGCGCATGTCGAGCTGTTGCTGATCCATCCGTTCCGCGAAGGAAACGGCCGGATCGCGCGGGCGCTTGCAATTCTAATGGCGGCACAATCACGTTTGCCGCAAATCGACTTCAGCCCGATCACCGGCAGGCGCCGAAACGAGTACTTCGCTGCTGTGCAGGCGGGGATGGACCGAAATTACCGCCCGATGGCGGCGATCTTCGCAGACCTTATCGAGAGGAGCCTTGCCGGATCTTGAGCGGTATAGGCATGGGTTTCGACGGCAGGGAATCTGCGATGGCCGTGACCGCCGCACCGGTTTCGATCGCCGTCGAGGTCGCTACGCTCGTGATCAGGTCACGCCGATAGCGTCCCGGATCTTTCAGGTACGGATTGGTTTCAATGAGAGGCTTTTTCAGCACAGGCTGATGATAGCAGTTGCCGTGACCGGATGTTCGCCTCGATGCAGGCTTGCCTTTCATCGTCAAGCCTCTAGTGCGAATTCCCGACCATCACGCAAAGTTTTGCCACCGCGTGATTTCCTCCTGTAGCATCCCGCTTCGCTGCACGGGCGGACGGCGGCAGGAGAATGATTCCGCATGCGGCGAATGTCGATTTTGCCGGGACGCACAGCGATGACAGCAGAAACGAAGCGACACTTTTCGCAACCCTTGATCCCGGCGCGGGCC
>MEQX01000105.1:2098-8295 GCA_001770415.1 Betaproteobacteria bacterium RIFCSPLOWO2_02_FULL_63_19
TCACCGAGCAGGAGTTCGTGGAAACGCTCGCGATGGCGCAGATGCTGCCCGGGCCGAATGTGTTCAACCTCAGCCTGATGTTCGGCTATCGCCATGCCGGATGGGCCGGCCTGTCCGCGGCCATCGTGGGCTTCCTGGGCTGGCCTTTCCTGATCGTGATCGGGATCGGTCTGCTCTATTTCCGCTATCAGCACCTCGCGCTGGTGCAGCACGGCCTGTCGGGCATGTCCGCGGCCGCAGTGGGCCTGCTGATCGCCAACGCGGTGAAGATGGCTTCGGTGCTGCCGCGACGCTGGCGCCCGTGGCTGTTCGCGCTGCTCGCGTTCGTCGGCGTGGGCGCGCTGCGCTGGCCGCTGGTCGGCGTGCTGGGCGTGCTCGCGCCGCTTGGCGTCGCCGCCGCGTGGAGGGAGAGGCGCTGATGGACCGGGCCGACGCATTGGCGCTGTTCCTGCACTTTCTGATGCTCTCGTCGATGGCGATCGGCGGCACGCACACCGTGATGCCGGACATGTACCGCTACGTGGTCGACGTGCACCAATGGATCACCGGCAAACAGTTCGCCGACGCCTACGCGCTCGCGCAGGCGGCGCCCGGCCCGAACGTGATGTACGTGACGCTGATCGGCTGGCAGGTGGGCGGCTGGATCGGCGCGCTCGCGACGACGCTGGCGCTCGTCGTTCCATCCTCGGTGGTCGCGATCGTATTCGTGCGCCTGTCCGCGCGCAATCCCAGCGCGCCGCTCGGCCGCGCGATTCGAAGCGGCCTGGCGCCGATCGCGATCGGGCTGACGTTCTCCAGCGCCTGGGTGCTGGTGCGCTCGGTGAACCACGACTGGCACGGCTATGCGCTCACCGCGCTCGCCTTCGCGATCGTGATGCGCACGCGGATCAATCCGCTGCTGCTGCTCGGCGGCGGCGCGCTCGCCGGCGTGGCCGGCCTGGTCTGATCCGCACGCGCGGCCGGCGGCCGTCAGAGCGCGGCGATGGTCTGCACCTCGATCAGGTACTGCTCCTGCGCGAGCCGGTCGATGATGAGCATCGTGTTGGGCGGATAGACGCCGCCGGGGAACATCGTCGGAAATTCGCGCGAGCGGAAATTGCGCAGCTTCGGCATGTCCTGCGCGTTCACGATGAAGGTCGTGAACTGCACTACGCTGCTCCATCCGGCGCCCGCCGATTTCAGCGCGGCCCCGATGTTCGCGTACACCTGCGCGCACTGGGCCTCGATGTCGCCCGGCCCGACGAGTGCCCCGTTCCTGTCGGTGGCGACCTGGCCGGCGATGAACAGGAATTCGGAAGCCTTGACCCGCGTGACGTGCGAGTACTGGCCGCCCGGTTTTGCAATCGTTTCGGGATTGAAGGTCTTGATTTCAGCCATGGTCGGCGGCTCCGTGGGTTGTCGTGGGCTTTCCAGTTTACCAGCGCCGCATCGCGGGGTCAGGCGCGACGAGAGCTGACAGGGCCGGAGCGTCGCCCAAATCGCATAGACTATGACTGTGCGGACAAGAGGAGGACACCATGAACGCCACTCCGGATAGCGAAGCCCTCGACGCGCTGATCAGCCGCAGGGTCGACGAAATTCTCGCGCAGAAACTCGAGCAGAAACTCGAGGAACTCAAGGCGGCGAAGACGCCGCTGATGACGATCATAGCCACCAAGGGCACGCTGGACTGGGCCTATCCGCCGTTCATCCTCGCCTCGACCGCGAGCGCGCTCGGCTGGGACGTGTCGGTGTTCTTCACCTTCTACGGGCTGCAACTGCTCAGGAAGGACCTGAGCGGCTTGAAGATCAGCCCGCTCGGCAATCCGGGTATGCCGATGAAAATGCCGTTCGGCCCGGACTGGTTCAAGGGCATCGACTGGAACATTCCGAACGCCGTGCAGGCGACCATCCCGGGGTTCGAATCGCTCGCGACGACCTTGATGAAGCAGACCATCCGCGACAAGGGCGTGGCCGGGGTCGAGGAACTGCGTGAGGCCTGCCTCGAGGGCGGCGTGAACCTGATCGGCTGTCAGATGACCGTGGATCTGTTCGGCTTCGCACCCGATGATTTCATTCCGCAGGTAAAGGAATTCTGCGGCGCGGCGACGTTTCTGCCGCTGGCCAAGGATGCCGACGTTTCGCTGTTCATCTAGCCGTCGATCAGCCCGCCGACCGGTTCTCCACCAGCAGCGCGTCGTCGCCGCGCCGGACGTGCACGTAGCGTACCTGCTTGTGCTTGCCGAGTTCCTCGATCAGGTCGAGCAGCGGCATCGAGAAGGTTGAATAGCGGCGCGGCGGGCCGGCCGCGCGCATCGCGGCGATTTCCTGGTCGCCCTTCATGATGAAGCGCAGCAGGAATTCCTCGTCCGAGACGCCTGGCCCGCCGAGCTGCGCGCGCAGTTCGCGCATCGTCACGTCGCGCTGCCGGTGCGCGGCGAGCTCCGTGGCGCGCTGCGAGCCGAGCAGCCGGTCCTTCAGGTTCGGCTCCATCCAGGTGTAGCCGGAATCCTCTCCGTAGACGCCCTGCGCGAAATAGATCAGCTCGTCGATGACGACCTTGTAGCGCTCCCCCATGGCGACGTTGATCGCCGCCTGGCTGACCACGAACTGCGAATGCGGGGTGATCATGATCGGGTAGCCGAGGTCCTTGCGCACCTGCACGGATTCCTCGAGCACTTCGTCGAGCCGGTGCACGATGCGCATTTCGGCCAGTTGATGCTTGAGATTCGAGATCACGCCGCCGGGAACCTGGTGCACGTACTGGCCGTAGTCGTACTCGAGCGGGGCACCGATCGGCAGCTTGTCCTGCCGCGCGATCGCGGTCAGCCGCGCAGACACCTCGCGCAGCGCGGGCTCATCGATGCTCGTCGTGTGTCCGAGCAGCCGGGCGTTGCGCGCCACGTTGAACACCGAAGGCTGCGAGGAGCCGTTGGCAAGCGGCGGCACCGCCGTGTGCACCGTGCGCACCCCCAGCTTCATCGCTTCCAGGTAGACCAGGTCGGCGAGCCCGGTCGTGCAGTGCGAATGCAGCTCCAGCGGTATGCCGCCGGTGTTCGCGAGCATGACCGGCACCAGCGTGCGTACGCGATCGACGGTCAGCAGCCCTCCCTGGTCCTTGATGTAGATCGAATCGGGCCCGAACGCGGCCATCTCGCGCGTCTTCTCGGCGTAGTACTCGTCGCTGTGGCGCGGCGAGACGCTGTAGGAGATCGCGATCGCGTTGTGCAGGCCCAGTTCCTTGAACAGCGGGATGACCCACGGGAAGGTGCGCTTGCTCTGATCGAATGTGTTCGAGGTCATCTGCGCGCGGTTCAGCGCCCCGGTGGCGACGATGCACTTGAAGAAGAGCGTGACCATCTCGCGCGGGGCCGGGTTGTCGAACGAGAGAATGTGGCCGCCCGCCATGGAACATTTGACCGCGTGCGGCATGGTTCTCGCCACCATGCGCATCATCTCCCACGGGTCTTCCTTGAGATCCCGGACGAACTTCTTCACGTTGATGCCGACCACCGGAACCTCGACCGCGGCGAACCCGGCGCGGTCCATCTTCGGCGCGACGGCCTCGATCATGCCGCTGCGCATTCCGAGCGCCCACAGGCTCTGCGAGCCGTCGCGAAATGTCGTATCGATGAATTGCAGGTCCATGTCTATGTGCCCTTATTGGGGCGGCGCGGCGTCGATCAGCACGAATGCAAGGCGGGCGGGCTCGTCGCCGCGATTGCTCCAGGCGTGATTGGTGCCACGCTGGATCATCACGTCGCCGGGCCTGAGCAGGACCTCGCCGTCTTCCATCATCGCGTAGATCTCGCCGGAAAGAACGATGACGTAGTCGACGGACTTCGTCTTGTGAAACCCCGGGTGCCGGGGGTTGCCGCGGTCGAGCAGCGCGGCGCGCCCCGAGCCGTCGTCGAGGCCCGCGCGCTCGCGTTCGAGCGCGGCCACCCGTTCGCGGTCCGGCGGATAGTCGATGATGCGGAACACGCTGCCGTTTTCCGGCGGCGGCAGCCGATACGGGTGGTCGGTCACGTCCTCGTCGCCGCGGTTGTCGGCCGGGCAGAAGCGCGTTTCCCACAGATCGGTGACCACTGCGCTACCCGGGCCCCTGCTGAACGTGCGCGGTGCCCGGTCCTGCAGGATGAATGTCGATTTGCCTTCGGCGTTGTGGCCGGTGACCACTCTGCGTATCGGTTTCCCCATGAGATCATGCCTCCATTCTGATTGCGTATTATCAGCGCACGACTGCGGCTCGTGGCATCCTATGGGTGAAGACGAATCGCCGCAAGCAGCCATCGCACGCCGAGCGCTTCCGCGATTCCGCCAGAACCCATTTCGACTAAGGAGAAGACCCATGGACGATCTGAATACCACAATCCGCAAACTGGTGGCGGCGAACCGCATTCTGGCGATGGAAGGCGTGGTCGATGCATTCGGGCACATCAGCGTGCGCCATCCGGACAATCCGAACCGCTATCTGATGTCCCGTTCGCGCAGCCCCGAGCTGGTGGACGCGAGCGACATCATGGAATTCGACATGAACAGCGACCCGATCGACGCGAAGGGCCGCCAGCCCTACCTCGAGCGGTTTATCCACGGCGCGGTGCTGCACGCACGCAAGGACGTTCACTCGGTGGTGCACAACCATTCCTATGAACTCATCCCGTTCGGCGTGACCCAGGTACCGCTGCGGCCGATCTTCCACTCGGCAGGGCGCATCGGCGCGCACGTGCCGGTGTGGGACATTCGCGAGAAATTCGGCGACACCAAGATGCTGGTCGAGAACAATGATCACGGCAGAGACCTGGTTGCCACGCTCGGCAGCGACACCGTGGTGCTGATGCGCGGCCACGGTTGCGCGGTCACCGCGGCATCGATCGAAGACGTCGTGTTGACCTCGATCTACCTGCGCGTGAACGCGCGGCTGCAGATGGACGCGATGCGCATGGGTGAGGTGACCTATCTGAGCGCGGGGGAGGTCGCGCTCAACTCCCAGCTGAACAAGCCCAAGGTGGGCAATGCCCGCGCATGGGAATACCTGTGCACACGCGCGAGGGTCGACGCATAGCCGCAACATTGACAACGCCGCCAAATCACTATCGAATAGGGGTTGCATGCGGCCGGGGAGGAGTCCGTACCGCCCGCTCGAGTCATTTCGCTCGACCGCCCGTCTTTTGAGAACCACGAAAATCCACCGTCAGAGGAGACTTGTCATGCATGTCCGAAAACTGTGCATTTCGCTCGCCACGCTCGCCGTGGTTGCGCTTCCGGCGACGCCGGCAGGCGCAGAGGAGCTCGTACTGAAATCAGCCACCGGGCTGCCGCGCAATCTTTCCCTCGTTCAAACCTATCTAACGGTCAGCAAGGAAATCAATGAGAAGGCGAAAGGCAAGCTTCGCATCGATTATCTCGGTGGCCCGGACGTGACCCCGCCGAGCAAGCTCGCGAATGCGCTCAAGCGCGGCGTTGTCGACATCATTCACTGCCCGTCGGGCTATTACGCCGGCGTGGTCCCGGAGGGGGATGCCATTCTCGCTTCGGAGCGGTCACCCGCCGAAATCCGTGCCAACGGCGGCATGGCCTTGCTGGAGAAGATATGGAACAAGGCGCTCAACGCCCATATTCTCGGCTGGTACGCAGCGGGATTCCAGGACACCAAGGATTCGCCGATCGTCAATCTGTACAACCTCTATTTCACGGAAAAACCGCCGCTCGATGCCGTGAAAGGGCTCAACCTCAAGGGCATGAAGATCCGCTCCACCCCGACCTATCGCCCGTTGCTGGAAGCGCTTGGCGCAACCCCGGTGGGAATGAAGAGCTCGGAGATCTATGTCGGCCTGCAGCGCGGCGTGGTGCAGGGCTTCGGATGGCCCGGCGTCGCCATCACCGGGCTGGGGCTCGGTGAGGTCGTGAAGTATCGCGTCGACCCGGGTTTCTACAAGGGCAACAACATGGTCATCATCAACCTCGACACGTGGAACAAGCTGTCGCCGGATCTCAAGGCGCTCCTGGACAAGAGCTTCGAGGAAGGCGAGGTGCGCGACAACATGTATATCGCCGCCGACGCGAGGAGTGAAACGGCCAAGATGCAGAAGGCAGGCATGCAGATCATCAAGCTCGACCCCAAGTCGGCCGCGGCCTATCAGAAGGTCTCGATCGACGTGATCTGGAATCGGCTCGAGAAGCGCGTGCCCGATACCGCCAAGGCGCTGCGCGCCAAA
>MEQX01000105.1:8328-12591 GCA_001770415.1 Betaproteobacteria bacterium RIFCSPLOWO2_02_FULL_63_19
CCAAGTAGCAAGGTCTCCGTCATTCACCCGGCCCCGCGGCGGGGTCGGGTAATTGTGACAGCGGAAACCGCGCGTGCGACGACCGATCACATCAAGTTCGGCAGGAACAGCGCGAGGTTCGGATAGACCACCAGGATCAAGATCAGTATCGTGTCGCAGATCAGGAAGGGAAATGCAAAGCTGGCCACCTGGAACAGCGTCGTGCCCTTCGGTGCGACGCCAAGCATGACATACAGCAGCAAGCCGAAAGGCGGCGTCGTTCCCGCCATTTCGAACGTCATCAGCACGAACAGACCGTACCAGACCAGGTCGAATCCCAAGGCGTCCGCCAGCGGGAAGAAAATCGGCACCGTGATCAGCATCATGGAGACCGGGTCCATGAACATGCCCAGCAGTATGAGCACGCAGAACATGATCAGCAGGACCGTGTATTTCGACAGCGAAAAGCTGATCGCCCATTGAAGCAGCCCGGCGCTGGCGCCGGTGAACGCGAGCAACTGGCTGAATACGGCGGAACTCACCAGGATGAAGAACACCATGCCGCCGACTTTTACCGTCGCTTCGACCGAGGTGCGAAGCGACTTCCAGGTCAGTACGCGAAACAGCGCGGCGAGGACCATGACGCCGGCGACGCCGAACGCAGCGGCCTCGGTCGGCGTCGCCCAGCCGAGAATGATGAAACCCACGACGAGGAAGACGACGAGCCCCATCGGCGCGACGTTCGTGAAGACCAGCTTCGCCTTGGCCGCGATCGAGGTCTTCGGCACGTCGTAGGCGGGTGCAGCGCTCGGATTTAGCCGCAATTGCAGGGTGATCATCAGCGCGTACAGCACGGCGAGCGCCAGTCCGGGCAGGAATCCCGCGATCAGCAGTTTGCCGACATCGATGTTCGCGACGCTGGCAAGCAACACGCCGATCGAAGACGGCGGGATGATCATCGCCAGGCCGCCGGTGCCGAGGATCGGACCCATCGACATGCGCGGGCTGTATCCGCGCCGCTGCATCTCCGGCACCATCAGCGAGCCGAGCATCGCGGTGTTGGCCATGCTCGAACCGGTGAGCGTCGAGAACATCGCGCCGCCGGCGACCGTTAGATAACAAAGCCGCCCCGGCAGGCGGCCGAACAGCACGTCGAGTCCGTCGAAGACGCGAATCGCAAGTCCCGTGTGGAAGAACAGCGCGCCCATCATGATGAACATCGGCACCGGCCCGAGCGTAAAGCTGGTCACCAGCGCGGTCGCGTTGTCGACCAGCTGCGTCAAGCCGTTCGCGCCGATGAAGATCAGCGCACCGATGATGTTCGTCGTGAGGAAGGTCAGCGCGACCGGCATCCCGATCGCCATCAGGAAGATGACCATCCCGACCAGGATCGTTAAGGCCCAATACCATTCAATGACCATGGCGTTACATGTTCTCGCCGACGTCGCCGCGGTAGCCGTACATGTCGTCGATGCCGATCAGGAAGCGCCCGAATTCGACGGCGACCAGCAGCGATGCGAGCGGCATCGGAAGATAGAGCACCCACAGGTGCATGTTGACGCCGCGGACGTCGATGTCGCCGCTTTGGAACGCTTCCCAGAGCAGTTGCGCCGAAACGACGCAGAAAACCAGCGACGAACAAATGCAGCCGGCGTAGACGATCTTGGCAAGCACCCACTTCAGGGGCCGCGGCAGGAACTGGGTGACCGCGTCGATGAACACATGGCCTTTGACGCGCACCAGCCACGGCGCGGCGAGCATCGTGAAGTAGAGCAGGATGTATTCGACCAGCGCGATCGTGAACGCCGGCGGCTGAAAGCCGAGGATACGGATCGACACGTCGATCACGATCAGCAGGAACGCGGTGAAGATGACGATCCCCGCACACACCGCCAATCCTTTGATCAGGAAATCGTATGCCTTGCCGATCCGCTTCACCGCAAGTCCCTCAATCCCCCCGACAATTCTGGTAGCGGGCGATCTTAACAGCACGGCACGCCGAAGGGTAGTCAAGTCGAGCGTTTCGTCGCTGTTGCGCGAGCGCAAAACAGAAGGCAGACTGGGAAGGATAGATTTGAGGAGGAGTCATGCACCCCTACACCGTACCCGAGCACATTGCGCAGCGCGTGATTCGTCGGCAGGGCAAGGCGACCGGCATCGAAGCGATCGATGCCGCGCGCTCCGCACTGGTCGTGATCGATATGCAGAACCACTTCGTCGCCGTAGGGTTCCCGGCCGAGATTCCGGTGGCGAGGGAGATCGTGCCCAACATCAATCGCATGGCGGCGGCGATGCGTCGCGCGGGCGGAACCGTGGTATGGATCCAGACGACGGCAACCGGGGCGCTGGAGCGCTGGGCCAACCACCACAAGTACCGGCTCAAACCCGAAGTTGCGGCAAAGCGCCTGGCGAGCCTAGCCGAGAACGCGGAAGGATTTCACCTCTACCCGGCGCTCGAGGTGCTGCCGGACGACCTGCGGGTGAAAAAGGTCAAGTACAGCGCAATGATTCCCGACTCGTCGAATCTGCATTCGGTGCTGACCGAGCGCGGTATCGATATGCTGCTCATCGCCGGCACCGCCACGAATGTCTGCTGCGAATCGACCGGGCGCGATGCGATGATGCTCGATTACCGGGTGGCGATGCTCTCGGATGCCAACGCGGCCTCGACCGATGAAGAGCATGCGGCGACGCTGAACAGCTTCCAGGTGTTTTTCGGCGACGTGATGTCGACCGACGATGCGATCGGGCGGCTCGCACCGCGCTCGTGAGGAGACCGCCAAGGTCGGCCGGCGAGCCTGAATTTCCGACTCGCGCCTATTCCTTCGGCATGTGGAACTTGGCGTAGGGCTTTTCGCCGGGCTCCATGTCGGGAAGTTCGCCGCCGGAAAGGAAGGTCCCGACCACGTTTCCGCGGGTGATCGGCAGCAGCACGTGGGACGGATGCGATTCCTCGTGATACACGGTCATTCTCCACGGGCTTTGCCGCCACAGGCAGCCGCGGGCGACCTGCTGCAGACGGTTGTCCGGCTTCTCGTTGTCCGCGCCCTTGATCCGCACGCCGATGCGCTCGCCGGCGAGGAACAGGCGCGCCGTGGAGACCATGCCGAAGCGCAGCTCGTAGATTTTCCCGGGCTCGAGCGGCTCCCGTTGGGTGTGCGCCGGTATCGGTTCCCAGTCCTCCGAATCTTCGCGCAGCGCGCGTTGCGAGCCGCGCAGCCATCCCCTGGTGAGTTCGCTGACATTACCGCTCGCGTCCATGTGCAGCAGCGTCACGAACACGAACATCTCGGCATCGCTGCTGGACGCGTAGAGGTGCAGCGGCACCGGGCCGACCAGTTCGGTGTTCTCGACCAGCCTGGGCGTCCAGTACGTCAGCTCGCCGTGCACGAAGGTCGAATCCTCGATGCTATCGTGGCCCTCGTTCGGCCAGAGTTCGTGTTCGCTGAGCAGCGATCCGGCGTGCAGATAGAACGGCGTCCAGCGGGTATCAGGCGGCGGCCAGTCGCCGGCCGATTTCCATTCGCCGGTCGCCGGAATGAACAGCCGCACCGGCGGTTCATCCATCACGCCGTTCTGCACGCCTTTGAGCCAGTAGTCGAACCAGCGCAGCGATTCGTACTGATACTGGAAGACCGGCCGGTCCAGGTACAGCGGCGGACTGATGGCCATCTTCTTCGGTCCTTTCCAGTACTTCCAGGTGCGGAACGCGCCGGGAAGATGCATGCCGTACATTCCCCAGCACGCGCCGAGGAACGCCGGCGTGCGCGCATCGCTGTAATCGACGTTTCTCTCGTGGTAATACTCGCCGTCCAGGCTGTTCAGGATCACGTCGACGACGGCCGGGTTCTTGCCCCGGTCCGGGTTTTCCAGGACCTGGCGCAAGTCCGCAACGGCGACGATGTCCTCGTCGTGCAGCGCCGCTTCGATCGCCTCGCGGTATTTCTTCTCCCCCATCTTTTCGCGATACCAGCTGATCGGGCGCGGGTTGTCCCAGTTCAAGCTCCAGTGGCGCAGGAACCCGTGCGCCAGGATGCCGCCGTGGTAGAACACGTCGCGATAGAAGTCCGTCGCGCCCCACGGAGCAAAAATCGCCTTCAGGTGCGGCGGATTGCGCGCCGCGACCTGGATCTGCAGCCACGCGAAATAGGAAACGCCGAACATGCCGACGTTGCCGTCGCTCCAGGGCTGGGAGGCGAGCCAGCCGATGACGTCGCAGATGTCCTGCACTTCGAGCGGACCCATCATCTGGAATCGACCCTGCGACTTGCCGGTGCCGCGAAC
>MEQX01000105.1:12599-14210 GCA_001770415.1 Betaproteobacteria bacterium RIFCSPLOWO2_02_FULL_63_19
CGATCGGCCGCAACGGCGCGGTCTGGATTTCGCAGTTGTACGGGTGGGCGCCGAGGATGACCGGAAACCTGCCGTCGGCCGCCGGTCGGAACAGGTCGCCGCAGAGGAGGGTTCCGTCGCGAACCGGAATGCGTACATCCGGCTCCTTGATGACTTCGTATTTACGCTCGGACGTCTTCCAGCTTCGGGTAAACACGGCAATCCTCCCTTCGATTCAGCAGCCGCTTGCTGGAAGCGACGCTAGCGCACGAGCTTGGATCCGAAGAAGCGCGCCGGCAAACCTCGAACCAGCGGCAACGAGCCTTCGGCGGCAAAATCCTCCAGCCGCAACTGCGGATTGAGCGGCCGGATGCGTTCGAACGCCGAGCGCGCCGCGGCGTCGGCCGGGGGCGGGATCGTGGCGTCGATGATCATCTTCGACCCCATGCGTTGCCACAGCATGGTTCCGGGCGCGCCCAGCTCCGGCAGGCTCGCGTCCATCGCGTGGTTGTGCGTGGCGGGAATGATCACCACGTCGCGCTCCGGGTTGACGCGCGTGGACAGCGCCCACATCAGTTCGGTGTGGTTGAAGATGTCCACATCCTCGTCCACCGCGATGGCGACCTTCGGGTGCTGGTATTCCGATGACAGCGCGGCCATCAGCAGGTTCTTCGCCTCGCCGTAGAAACGCTGCGTCATCTGCACCACGATACCGAAGATCCCCGGCAGCGCCATCACGTTGTGCAGGATCGGGCCGCCGCCGACGTCCTTGAGGCGGCGATAGATCGTGGCGCTCATCGGAATCTTGTGGAACACGCAGCCTTCCATCTCCGAGCCGTTCTGCAGGTTCTTGAAAATCGCGTCGTGCCGGCGCGTCATGTGCTGGTACTCGATGATGGGGTTCTTGCCGGTGCCGGTCACGTAGTAGTCCTGGAACTCCGAGAACGGGCCTTCGTCCTCGCGGTAGTGAGGCGGTATATGGCCCTCGAGCACGATCTCTGCGTCGGCCGGAACCTCCAGGTCCACCGTGTCGCATTTCACCAGTCGCACCGCTTCGCCGAGGAAACCACCGGCGATCTCGAATTCGTCGTCGCCATAGGCGGCCGTGGTGGCTGCCGCGGCGTAGTACAGCGGGTAATGGCCGATGAAAATCGCCACCGGCATCGGCTCGTTGCGCGCCTGGTATTTCAGGTAATTCTTCCAGCTGTGCCGCGGATACAGCAGGATGCCCGACTTGTTCGGTCCCTTGATCTGCAGGCGGTGGAAGCTGACGTTGCGCTGTCCGGTCTCCGGGTCCTTGGTCACCATGAGCCCCGAGCCGATCACCGGCCCCCCGTCGCGCTGACCGGCCACGTGCACCGGCAGATGCGTGAGGTCGAATTCGCCTTTCTTGAGCGAGACCTCCTTGACCGGCCCCGTGGGGACCATCACCGGCGGAATTCTTGTGCCCAGCTTCGCCGCGACCTGCGGAATCACCGTCTCTTCGCTGGCGCCAAAAGCCAGCGCGGCGAGGCGCACGTTCGCGGGCGCCTGCCCCAGCGAGCGCCATCCATGCGGCAATTTCTCGAACAGGAGCGCCTTTTCCCGGCACTGGTACAGCAGCGAACCCATCTGCGTGAGCGGGTCGACCGG
>MEQX01000105.1:14220-24182 GCA_001770415.1 Betaproteobacteria bacterium RIFCSPLOWO2_02_FULL_63_19
CGGATCAGTTCGCCGGCGGCTTCCAGCTCGGCGATCCACGTTCGCATGTCCTTGGGCTTCGCGCCGGATACGGAGGGTGAAGTCATTGTTGCGCTCCTTCTATTGAGTTCGATGGTGAGAGGAATCAATTCAATGTGCAAGCGAACGGCCGGCAACAGCGCGATCGCGATCGTCTCGGCCGGACATTGTATTTCGATTTTTCAACGATCGGGCGGCGTGATGAAACCATAGGCTCGCGCTAAGCGGCTTGTTCACGCAACATCTCGCGCGCGATCACCAGCTGCAGGATCTGGCTCGTGCCTTCGTACAGCCGCAGCAGCCGTACGTCGCGGTACAGCCGCTCGATCGCGTGCTCCTTGATGTAGCCGTAGCCGCCGTGGATCTGCAGCACGCGGTCCGCGATGCGTCCGAGCGCCTCGGTGGCGAAATACTTGCAGCAGGCCGATTCTGCCGTGATGCGAACGCCGGCGTCCTTTTCGCGCGCGACCTTTTCCACCATCGCGCGGGCGGCCAGCGATTCCGCGCGGCAGTCCGCGAGCATTCCCTGGATCAGCTGGAACTGCGCGATCGGCTGACCGAACTGTCGCCGCCGGCTCGCATAGCGCACGCCTTCGTCGATCAGCCGCTCGCACAGGCCGGCAGCGAGCGCGGCCATGTGCAGTCTCGCATGGTCGAGGGACTTCATCGCCGTCTTGAATCCGACGCCTTCGCTGGGACCGAGCAGGGCCGAAGCGGGAACGCGGCATTCGTCGAAAATCACGTCGGCCGTATGCGCACCGCGGAATCCCATCATGCGGTACGGGACCGTCACGCTGATGCCGGGCGTGTCGCGATCGACCAGGAATGCCGAAATACCGCGCGCTCCCGTCTCAGGCGGCGCCGTGCGCGCATAGACGATGAAAAGCCCGGCGGCGAGGGCGTTGGTCACGAAGCGCTTGGTGCCGCTGATGACGTAGTGCTCGCCGGAGCGCTGCGCGCGCGTGACGATTGCCGCAGCGTCCGAGCCGGCGTCGGCCTCGGACAGGCAGAAGGCCGCGATCAGCTCGCCGCGCGCGATCGGCGACAGATAACGCCGGCGCTGATCCTCCGTGCCGTCGTTCAGGATGCTCTGCGTTCCGACGCCGTTGCTGCTGCCGAAGCGGGAGCGAAACACCGGTGAGGCATAGCCGATCTCGAAAACCACGCGCGCTTCGTCCTGCATCGACAGGCCGAGCCCGCCGTACTCGCGCGGGATAGTCATGCCGAACAGGCCGAGTTCCCTCAGTCTCGCGAGGATTGGTTCGGGAACCTCGTCCTGCGCCTCGACCGTCGGCTCGGCGGGGATCAGCTCCTCGCGCGCCAGTCGGCGCGCGGCCGAGACGATGAGGTCGATCGTTTCAGCGGGCCCGGTCATATAGCGGGTTCGCCCCGATGGGTACGCACGCGCTGTGCGAACTATTCGGGTTTCACCCCGGCCTTCATCGCCACGTCCGCCCATTTCCGGCCTTCGGCGCGGATGAAGTCGCCGTATTGCTCCGGCGATCCGCCGACGATCTCGGCAGAACCCTGCTGCGAAATGCGCGCCAGCACGTCGGGCATGCGCAGAATCCGCCCGACTTCACCGTTCAGCTTGGCCACGACTTCTCGCTGCAATCCCGCCGGCCCGACAATGCCGAACCACGCCGTTGCCTCGAACCCCGGCACGCCCGCCTCGATCATCGTCGGTACCTCGGGTAGCGCCGGAATGCGCTTGGCGCTCGTTACGGCGAGCGCCCGCAGTTTGCCGCCGCGCGCGTGCCCGACAACGTCGGCCATCGTGCCGAACATCATCCCGACTTCGCCTGCGAGGACTGCTCTTACCCCCGGTGCGCTCCCCTTGTACGGTACGTGCGTGATGTCGATGTTTTCGATTGTCTTGAGCATCTCACCGGACAGATGCTGCGAGGAGCCGCGGCCCGCCGACGAGAACGCGAGCTTGCCCGGGTTGGACTTCGCGTAAGCGATCAACTCCTTGACCGAGCGTACCGGCACCGACGGGTGAACGACGAGCACGTTGGGCGCCGAGGCGACGTGGATGATCGGAGCAAAGTCGCGCGCCACGTTGTAGGGCAGCTTGGCGTACAGACTGGGGTTGACGCCCAGCGGGCCGATGCCGCCCATCAGTATGGTGTATCCGTCGGGTGCGGCTTTGGCGACGTAGTCGGTCCCGATCATGCCATTGGCGCCGACACGGTTTTCGACCACGAATGGCTGGCGCCATGCCTCGGCGAGTTTCGCCCCGATGACTCGGGCGAGCAGATCGTAATAACCGCCTGCCGGATACGGCACGATGAACCGAACCGCCTTGGCGGGATAGACCTGCGCAGAAGCCGCGCTAGCGCAGGCGAGCAGTATCGCGAACAACACCTGTTGCAACTTTTTCATGACTCCTCCTTTGATCCCGGATGCATGCTCCGTGTCAGTTGTGCAAGACACACCCTTGTGACGCTTCCGGCATTGCCGCGCGGTCGCTATGCACCGCCCGCGCGGCAACGCGAGACTGGATCGGCCGCGATCGATTTCGCCGATTCGAACCGGTGGCGCGGCGATTCTCTGAATGCTTGGAGCGGCGCTCGACTCATGTTGCCGCCGCGCCGGTGGCCATCGCGGCGAGGGCGCGCCGGTCGATCTTGTCGCCGACCACCGGCAGCGCGTCCAGGACGAGCATCTGCTCGGGGCTCTTGTACGGCGAGAGCCCCTGCGCGCGCAGGTGGCCGCGCAGCGTATCCAGGTCCGGACGGTCGTGTTCCGAGGATGCGACGATGCAGGCGCACACGCGCTCGCCCAGAACCGGATCGGGAATTCCCACGACCGCGACCTGCGACACGGCCGGATGCGTGCGCAGCAGCGCCTCCACCTCGACGGGGCTCACCTTGTCACCGCCGCGCACGATGACTTCCTTCAGTCGCCCGACGATGACGATATTGCCGGCACGATCGAGCCACGCCAGATCTCCGGTGTGAAACCAGCCGTCGCGCCATTTGTCACTGCCGTGCTCGCCGATGAAGCCGCTGATGCAGCATGGACCGCGGCCGATCAGTTCACCAACCACGCCCTGCGGGACGTCGCGACGCTGGGCGTCGACAAAGCGGAACTCGGTTCCGCCTCTTGGTCTTCCTACCGTGTGATGACGCACTGCCGGAGGGTCCTGCGGATCGGGTGCCGCCCAGCCGCCGAAATCGGCGCCCCCGTACGTCGATACGACGATTGCCTGCGTGCGCGCTTCGAGTTCTTCGGCGAGCGTCGGTGGCATCACCGAACCGGCCGTGTACCAGATCCTCACCGAGGAGGTGTCCGCCCGGTCGAGCTTCGCCGCGAGCATCGCCAGCTGTGCCGGCGTGCCGCAGACGATCGTCACGCGTTCGCGTTCGACCAGCTGCAACGCCGCATCGGTCCCGAATATCTGCATCGCCACCACGCGCGAACCGGCCACCGGCGACGCAAGCCAGGCGGCGCGCGCGGGTCCGGCGCCAGGGGAAAGGACCAGCAGCGTGTCCTCGGGCTGCAACGCGAGCAGGCGGCACTGCGCGTGCGCTCGCTCGCAGGCTGCGGCGAGCGTGTAGAGGGCGATCTTGGGGATGCCCTCGGAGCCGGAGGTCGACAGCGCGTGCACCATTTCGTCCAGACGCATGGCCGCACGATGATCCGCGGGTGTCCCGTCAAGACGCAGCAAACCTATGTCGGGAAGCGTCACCCGGGCGGGTGCAATGCCGAGGTGTTCGCAGATTTCGTCCGCTTCAGCGCGGTAGTCGCGGTCGCGGAAACGCCCTTTGGTGAGCAGCAGCGACGGGTGCACGCGCTCGATGATGGATTCGAGTTCGCGTTTGCCCTGGCCGGAGGGCACGGTGATCCAGAACAGGCCGGCCTGCTCGCAGGCCAGTCTGACGAGATACCATTCGGCGCAGTTCGGCAGCCACCCGAGTACCGTCGATCCGCGCGGCAATCCGAGCGCGAGCAGCCATCCGGCCGCGCGGTCCACCCACGCTTCTACTTCCACCCATGCAAGACGCGTGTTACCGTCAACCAGCGCGATGGCCCGCGGCCGTTCCCGCGCCTGGCGGGCGACGGCCGCGGTGATCGTTTCCATTAACGCCTTTCCGCTTTTTCCATGGCGTCGAAGAAGTCGCTGAAGGCCACCGCGTTGAACGTCTCTGGAAGTTCCTCGACGATGCGCACGCTGCACGGACGCGGGTCCTTCACGCCGACTACCGAGCGGATCCACAGCGCCGGTTCGCCGGGGCGCGGAGGTCGCGACACGACGGCGCGTACATTGCTGCCGCGGTATTTCCTGCGGCCCGGGGTCAGATCCCTAAGCGACAGCACGACTTCATTTCCCGACAGGATGTGCGCGGGGTCGCGCACGAAGGTTTCGTATTCGCTGGTCATGTCTTCAAATCCTCCAGATCAGAGTCCGAGCGCGGTCCAGCGCGCCAGCACCTTCTGCTGCACATCCGGCGAATACATCGAGTCCAGCGTGGCGCGGATCGGTGTCTCGTTCTTGGACCATTCCGGCGGCCACGTCGCGTCGAACGACACGCTTGCGCCCTCGCGCGCTACGCGTTCCTGAAGGCTGTAGGCGGGGGTGAGCGCATTGGCGCGCCCCTGGTATTCGGTGACGTGGATTCCGCGAACCGGATGGCACTTGGTCGAAAACGCGTGGATCACCGCGGCCATGTTGAAGACGTCGACATCGTCGTCGACGACGATGACCTTGGAGATCAGTGCCCGGCGGGCGGTCAGAATCTGGACCGCTTGCTGCGCAACCTCGGCGCCGCCGCGGCGCACCGACACGATGGCCATGTGGATGCCGCTCTCCGGCGGCACGTAGACGTCGGCGACTTCGATGCCGTGATTTTCGAGTCTGCGCTTGATCGCGATCGCGCCGGAGATCGAGGTATTGCAGGCGCTGGAATCCATGAAACCGGTGGTGTCGAGCGTCAGGATCGGGTCGCGCCGGTGCGTGATGCACGTGACCCGCGCGCACAGCGCATTGCCCATCTCGCCGCTGCGATAGCCGGGATATTCGCCGTAGGGGCCTTCCTGGGCAATCTTGTCGGGAAAGACTTCGGCCTCGATCACGATTTCAGAGGACGCGGGCACATACAGGTCGGATGTCTCGCACTTGATCAACTCGACCGGCTGCTGGCCGAGCCCGCCTGCGAGCTCCGCCTCGCTGCCGCCGATCCTGAACGTCGCGGTGGAGGCGAGGTGGCTCGGCATGTCCGCGCCGATCACGATGGCAATCGGCATCGTCCGGCCTTCCGGCACGTAGCCGTTCAACAGCATCATGCCGAGATGGCTGGTCGGTCGCGGGTAGCCGGTGAGCAGGCGCTCGTTGTGAACCATGAAGCGGTACATGCCCCAGTTCACCCAATTGCCGTGCGCTTCCTTGGATACCACCAGATCCCAGGTGCCCAGGTAACGACCGCCGTCGCCCTCGTGGACCATCGGCACGGGCAGATCGAACAGATCGACTTTGTCTCCCGGGATCATCACTTCCTTGCAGGCTCCGCTGTTGACGGTGACCGGCGGGATCGATTGCTGTTCGCGTTCGGCATAGATCTCGTAGAGGCGCCGCACCGACGTATCGGCAGGCAGGCCAAGGGCGACCGCGTAACGACGCCAGGTGGCGACCGGATTGGCGCAGATGCGCCATCCGGCGTAGTCCTTGATGTTGTTGAACTGGAACGCCGGCCCGTTGCGTTCGCAGGAAAGCCGTCCGATGCCGGACAGCTCCTGGTCCCAATCGACTGGGTCGTCGATTTCCTGCAGGTCGCCGGTCTGCCGGATCGCCGCAAGAAATTCCCTGAGGTCTTTGTGTGCCATGCACTTCTCCTTTGCGTCGTGTCTGTGTGCTTCCGGCGGCTCGCGCGGCGTGACCAATGTCGCGGGTGCGTGATTCGACTTCTGCGCCGAAAGATCGGTGCCGGGAGCACGTTAGAAGATTCGCGAACCGCTGTCAAAAAATGCGATAAAATGTTCGCTATTCGAACAAACGCGGAGATCAACCGCCGTGGCGAACACCGGATCGGCACAGACCGGGGAGTACGTCGCCGGTCTCGAAAAGGGCCTGGCGGTGATCGAGGCCTTTGGCGCACGGCATCCGCGGCTGACGATATCCGAGGCCGCGCGTCTGGCCGAATTGTCGCGCGCCTCGGCGCGGCGCTGCCTGTTGACGCTGCAGAAGCTGGGATACGCGGAATACGACGGCAGGTATTTCCGGCTTACGCCGCGGGCGTTGCGGCTCGGCTACGCGTACGTCATGTCGACGCCGCTGCCGCGAGTCGTGCAGCCGGTTCTCGAAACGCTCAGCGAGCGCACGCACGAATCGGCGTCGGTCGCCATTCTGGACGCGGCCGAGATCGTGTTCATCGCGCGCTCGACCACGCGCCGCAGCCTGTCCGCCGGGATCGCGGTGGGAACCCGCCTTTCCGCGTACGGGACGGCAACCGGACGCGTGCTCCTGTCGAATCTCACCGATGCCGCGTTAAGGGCCCTGATCAGGGAGACGGCGCCGACGAAACTTACGCCGAAGACGGTCACCGACACGCCGAGTCTGCTCAGCGAGATCCGCAACGCTCGCACGCAGGGCTATGCGATCAGCGACGAGGAACTCGAACTGGGACTGCGATCGATTGCCGTACCGATTCGAAACGCCGTCGGCGACATGGTCGCGGCGATGAGCCTGTCGGTGCAGACGGCTCGAATGGGACGCGCCGAGATGGTCGAGCAGTTGCTGCCGGCGCTGGAAACCGCCCGCCGCATGATTTCGGCGATGCTCTGACTTGGGCGATTCGGGCGCCGAGGCAATGCACAAATGATCCGGAGCGCCGCAACGGCGCGAGACAAGAAACAATATTGCGCCATGCTTGCCATCGGAGTAGATTTGCCCGAACCAATGCCAACGAACCGGGGCCTTATATGGACCAGCAGAACCTGCTTGCTCGAATAACGGTTGATCCCCGGATATTCGGCGGCAAACCCATCGTTCGCGGCCGTCGTCTGGCCGTTGAGCATGTCCTCGGGATGCTCGCAGCGGGTGATACGCCACAATCAATCGTGGAAGCCTATCCCTGGCTGGAGCAACTGGACGTTCAGGCGTGCCTCGTCTACGCCAGGCGCGTGGTTGGTCACGAACGGGTTGAGCCATTCATCGTCGATACCGCTGAGTGAGGCTCTTGCTCGACACCTGCGTCTGGAACGGCGTTGTCGGTGAGTTGGAGGCCGCGGGCCACGATGTGCAATGGACGGGCCATTGGCCGCAGGACCCAGGAGACGAAGAAATCCTTGCATACGCGCGGCGGGAGGGGCGGATTCTCGTGACGCTGGACAAGGATTTTGGCGAACTCGCAGTAGGGCGTGGCGCCCGGCACTGCGGAATTCTGCGCATCGTCGATTTCAGCGTGCGTCAACAGAGCGCTGTCTGTCTGCAGGCGATAGCGCGGCACGGTTTGGATCTCGTAGCCGAGGCAATTGTGACGGCCGAACCAGGTCGGTTACGCGTGCGTCCGGCCGAACCCGAGGCAAGCTGATCGGAGTCCGGTGCTTCGGGAAGGTTTGGCACACCTCGGCGCGACGGGTGAACCAAATCAGTCCTGTTTCAAGATGTACCGCCCGCGCTCAACCCGCTCGAACTGATCGCCGTCGGCGAGAGTCTGGTTCACGATCTGCCGGAACGATGCGGAGTTCGATTTATAACCCGCTTCGGTCACTTTCCGTGCAGCTTCGACGGCGCCCGAATTGGAAGTCCATCCAGGGGGACGACCAAAGAATGGATATGAGGTTGACTATGCGTGGTCCGCAGCCCGCACAAATTGCCGATTGCACCGCACCAGCGAGCGGTGCCGGCTTTGCGGGCCGATTGATTTATCCCTCCTCCTTATCCCTGGTCGACACCCGCGTCGCAACATACTAAAGTGACGCGGCTGCAAGGGCCGCGTGTTGCGGGCGCATTGATATGGAGATAGAGAGGAACGCATATGCTCAAGCCGATCAGGAGAGTGGTGACCGCGTGTGACGCGAATGGGAACGCGATCGTCGCAATCGACGGGTCGCCCAAGAACGTGAAGGTCAGGAAGGCAAGTGGCGGGTTGATATCGACGCTGATCTGGGCGACCGACGAGACGCCGGCCGACATATCCGGGCTGAACGACCGTGCCGAGCGCGAGGTCGGCGTCGGGCCATCGGCGCGCGGCTCGGTGTTCCGGATCGTCGATTTTCCGCCGACGACGGGCGCGGAGGCGATGGATAACGAGGCGGTCATCCGCGAGATGGGGATCAGCCACAGCGCGGCGAAGGAGGGCGAAGCGGTGCGCCATCCGCTGATGCACCGGACCCGGAGCGTCGATTACGCCATCGTGATGTCCGGCGAAATGGACATGCTGCTCGACGATTCGGAGGTCCACCTCAATGCCGGAGACGTGCTGGTGCAGCAGGGCACCAACCACGCGTGGGTCAACCGGGGCCCCGAGACCTGCCGCATCGCGTTCGTGCTGATTGACGCCGAGGAGCCGGCGAAATCCGGCAAGGGTTGAGCGTTGCGGAGGCGGCGCTCGGCGTTATCGTAAACGGGCTTCCCGGTCGCCCCGGTCATCGGACCACGCTGGCAGGAATCGTTGCGTTCTTCCTCAATAGCGTGCTTGCCGCTGCCTGCGCGCGGTGGCGGCGACCAAGGCCGCCGAAGTGCCGGGACAGACCGAGAATGCTCGGCGAATCATCAAGGCTCGTTGCGCCTGGGTGCGACTGATCCACGAGGTTTGCGAGGCGGATCCGCCGCAGTGTCCGGGCTGCGGCGCTCCAATGCGCCGTCATCTGAGCGCCACTCGGGTTCTCGCAAACCGAAGACTATTTCCCCGACTCGCCGCACCTTTGCAAATTCGGTCGGGCTCAAGGAACACTCAACTTCGACGCGGGTGTTCGTCTTTCTCTTTATCTCGAATGAGAGGCGCGTGCGGCTCAGTTCAGTCAGTCGCAGTCGGAAGTGACCGACATAGGCTTCGTCGTGCGTCTCAATGTAACACTCTCCGCCACCCGGCACCTCGAACTGCCGCTGGACGATCAGGTATGGGCCTTTCACTTCGCCTGTATCGCGTTCCTCGTCGTCCGCTTCCTGTGGACCAAGCCAGAGTCGAAAATAGTCACCGGCCTCCGAAGCGGATACGTGCTGCGCGTGAAATCGCATGGTGCTGACTGCGTGCCCTAACGTCCCGCATGAGCGGACGGAGCCAGGGTCGCGAAGCGACGCTGGCGACGGTCCGCCTCGATGCGGCGGTTAGGGGGCAGTGGTGTGATGGTCAACGGATGTATCACCGTCCAACAGCAAGCTTCAGCGCATCCTGTGTGAGCATGAGCAACGCCGGTAATGCGACCGAAGATGAGGCAAGTGTAGAAAGGTCCTTCTCCGCAGGGTAGTCGACGCCTGTCACTACGCTTGCGAGGATCTGCCAACAGACGGGATGAGAATTGTCGGCCATGACCTGCCTATACAAATCGAGTCGATTGGCCACCGTATCTTGCACGCGATCATATGTGAACCTACCCTGGAACGTGTTCTCCAGCAGCCATCGGAATCGCCCATCGATCGCGCTTTGATATCGATTCAGTTCAGACTGTGGCAGCTTTCCTCGATAGGTTCGATCCAAAGAGTAGTCGGCTAGAAATTTGGCGAGGATTAGGCATTCAAAGGTCTTGATCTCTTTTGGCTCTTTCCATCTGTAGTAGTCAGCACTGAGATGTTTCACGAGCGCAGAGGAGACGTTGCCTAAAGAAAGCAGGATGAAATCCTCGGACTGTGAGGAGGTGCCTCGCCCCCCAAGCCTCTTCAAGCCGTCGAGCAACCCCATACTGACCCCTAGACAGAATGGCTTTCCGATAGCCGGCGGCCTGCCTCCGCGGTAACGTGGATTGCGTGGCGAACCACGCCGAGCCACACGTTGAGCACGCAG
>MEQX01000106.1 GCA_001770415.1 Betaproteobacteria bacterium RIFCSPLOWO2_02_FULL_63_19
AACATCCACCACGCTGCCGCCGATGCGCGGCTCCCTGAGAGCAAATGCCAACATGCCTTTTTCGCGATGCCACTGGTCGATCAGGCTGGCGTTCCGGAGCGAATCCATAGCAACCGGAATCACGGGAACCAAACCGTATCCTTGAGCCACGGCGATGAATCGGGAGAGATTCCCGTCGTTCATGGCCAGAACCAGATCGATATCGAAAGTGGATCGCAAGAACCCGTGCAACTGAACCGCCAGCCCTCCCACCAGCACGTATTGGACCTGCCCGTCCGACAATGCCTGGAGCAACTCGACGGTCTTCATTTGCAACACCTGTATTCCGACTGAAAAGAGTTGCCGTGTATGCTAGTCGCCAATTCCATTGCGGTCAAAAGGAGTCGTCCGCCGCGGTATTGGCGGAATGGGAATCGGCGCCGTGATGGCCTACAATCTGAATATGGGATTTCGGTCATGAGAACTCGGCCATGAAGCTCGGACTGTCGCCGGCAGGTGAGAAGATACGCCGACCGGCGGTCGCCGGGATGTTCTATCCGGCGGACCGCGAGACACTGTCCCGGGAACTTTCGGAGATGCTTGAGCAGTCGGTCGAGGACGCGCCTGCTCCTGCGTTTCCAAAGATCGTCATCGTTCCTCATGCCGGTTATATCTATTCGGGACCGGTTGCCGCGAGCGCCTACGATCGCCTTGCCGCCGCGCGGGGGATCGCGACGCGCGTCGTGCTGCTCGGACCGGCGCACCGCGTCCACGTCCGGGGCCTTGCGCTGCCCGGCGCCGCCGCGTTCGACACCCCGCTCGGCCGAATCCCGATCGACGCCGCGGCCGTCGAATCCATCCGGGGCTTTCCGCAGGTCGTCGAATCCCCGCAGGCGCACGCGCAGGAACATTCCCTCGAAGTGCAGCTGCCTTTCCTGCAGCGCGTGCTCGGAGAGTTCACGCTGGTGCCCCTGGTCGTCGGCGAAGCAACCGCGGAGGCGGTCGCGCAGGTGATCGAGCGGCTTTGGGGCGGGCCGGAAACGCTCATCGTGATCAGTTCCGACCTCTCGCATTATCTGTCCTACGACGAAGCGACACGCATCGATGCGATCACGGCCGGCGCCATCGTCGGATTCGACACCGGTATCTCGCACGAGCAGGCGTGCGGCGCGACCCCCGTCGCTGGAGCGCTGCTCGTAGCAAGAAGGCATGGGCTCAATGGCCGGCGGCTCGATCTGCGCAACTCGGGCGATACCGCTGGCGGCAAAGGGCGCGTGGTCGGATACGGGTCCTTCGCCTTCTCCGAAGGTGATACGAAGTTCGGTTCTGCACACGGCAGGACACTACTGGGCCTGGCGCGCGCGGCGATTGGTGCCGCACTCGGATCCAATGCGGCGCCGGTTATTGAAGACGAGCTTTGGCTGAAGATCGCGCGCGCGACCTTCGTCACGCTGAAAATGGATGGCAATCTGCGGGGTTGCATCGGCTCGCTGGAAGCGCGCCGGCCACTGGGGGAGGATGTCGTGGCCAACGCCCGTACCGCGGCGCTGAAGGACCCGCGTTTCTCGCCACTGACGCGCCGGGAGTTCGAAGCGGTCGATATTGAGGTATCGCTGCTGTCCGCACCACGGCGCGTGCTGTTCGAGGACCACGCCGACCTGATCCGGCAATTGCGCCCGGGCGAGGACGGAATCATTCTGGAATGCGATGGCCGTCGCGCAACGTTCCTGCCACAGGTATGGGAAGCGCTCCCGGATCCGGAGCAGTTCCTCGCGCATTTGAAGCAAAAGGCGGAGATTCCCGCAGACGTGCGCACCACCCGTTGCAAGGTGCTGCGCTACGGGGCGCTCAAGTGGAGCGAGACTCAGTCCGGGAGCGCGACATGAACGCGCCTGAGCCGATGGACCGGCCGTATGTCGGTCGCTGGTGGCACATGCTCGAAGATGGCAGGCTGCAGTGCGACCTTTGCCCGCGCGACTGCCGACTGCACGAAGGGCAGCGTGGGCTTTGCTTCGTACGCATGCGTGGAGAAGGCGAATTCCGCGACCAGATGCTGCTTACGACCTACGGTCGTTCCTCCGGGTTTTGCGTCGACCCGATCGAAAAAAAACCGCTTAACCAGTTCTACCCGGGAACAAGCGTTCTTTCGTTCGGCACCGCAGGCTGCAACCTCGCCTGCAAATTCTGCCAGAACTGGGACATTTCGAAATCGCGCGAATTCGACCGGCTGACCGACCAGGCTGCTCCGGGCGCCATCGCCAGGGCCGCTGCGCAGATGGGTTGCAAAAGCGTTGCGTTCACGTACAACGATCCGGTGATTTTTGCCGAGTACGCGATGGACGTCGCGGACGCGTGCCACGAGCTGGGAATCCAGACCGTCGCGGTGACCGCAGGGTATATGCACGACACGGCGCGCCGCGAGTTCTACGCCAAGATGGATGCTGCAAACGTCGATCTCAAGGCGTTCAGCGACGATTTCTACTTCAAGCTTACCGGCGCGCACCTTGCGCCCGTGTTGGACACGCTGCAGTACCTTAAGAGAGAAACCGACGTGTGGTTCGAGATCACCACGCTGCTGATTCCCGGGCACAACGACAGCGATGCGGAACTCGAGGCTGAATGCCGCTGGATCGTGACGGAGCTGGGCCCCGACGTGCCGCTGCATTTTTCGGCCTTCCATCCGGACTGGAAAATGACCGACGTACCGTCGACGCCGACGAAGACCCTTGCGCGCGCTCGCGACATCGCGGTCAGGATCGGACTGCATTACGTCTATACGGGGAACGTGCACGATATCGAAGGCGGCACGACGTACTGCCCGCACTGCCACCACGCGGTCATCGCCCGCGACTGGTACCGCATCCTCGATTACCGCGTCAGTGGCGATGGACGGTGCATGGAGTGCGGAGGGGCCGTCGCCGGCCGCTACCAGGAATTCGACCTGAAAAAGGCGTTTGGTCCGCGGCGCATTCCGGTGCGAATGGCTGAGACCAGCCACTGACGCGCCGCGCCCGGACGGCGGCCAGTCGCGCCCTCCCTATCCCGGCAGCGCAGTCCTCTCCTATATGTCAAGGTATTGATTGCAATGGGAATCAATGTGGGCAGCCTGCCACGGCGGCGCACGCTGAGCGGACAACGCTTGCATTCCAGACAATACTGTATAAATATACAGGTCAACGCTTATCGGGCAGCTAGCGTTTATGCCATAATCGCCGACCCAAGAGGCTACGGACAGGTACAAGGAAAACGAAATGGAAGACAACAAATCCAAGGCCCTCGCGGCCGCGCTTGCGCAGATCGAAAAGCAGTTTGGCAAGGGCTCCATCATGAGGATGGATTCCCAGGCAGTCCCGGACGTGCAGGTCGTATCGACCGGGTCGCTGGGGCTTGACATAGCGCTGGGCGTCGGCGGACTGCCCAGGGGCCGCGTGGTGGAAGTCTACGGGCCGGAATCCTCGGGCAAGACAACGCTGACACTGCAGGTGATCGCGGAAACGCAGAAATCGGGGGGCACAGCAGCCTTCATCGATGCCGAGAACGCGATGGATCCGCAGTATGCGGGCAAGCTCGGCGTAAAGACCGACGAACTGCTTATTTCGCAGCCCGACACCGGGGAGCAGGCGCTGGAGATCGCCGACATGCTGGTGCGATCGGGTAGCGTCGATGTCATCGTCATCGACTCGGTCGCAGCGCTCACGCCCAAGGCGGAAATCGAGGGCGAAATGGGGGAACCGCAGATGGGCCTGCAGGCGCGACTGATGAGTCAGGCCTTGCGCAAGCTGACCGCGAACATCAAGCGCACAAACACGCTGGTGATTTTCATCAACCAGATCAGGATGAAAATAGGAGTGATGTTCGGCAATCCGGAAACCACCACAGGCGGCAACGCGCTCAAGTTCTATGCCTCGGTGCGATTGGACATCCGCCGCATCGGCTCGATCAAGAAGTCCGACGAGGTGATCGGCGCCGAGACGCGGGTCAAGGTGGTGAAGAACAAGGTGGCGCCTCCGTTCCGCGAAGCGATATTCGACATCCTCTACGGCAAAGGAATTTCCCGCGAAGGGGAGATCCTGGAACTCGGCGTGAACGCGGGCCTGGTGGACAAGTCCGGTGCCTGGTATTCCTACAAGAAAGACCGTATCGGGCAGGGCAAGGACAATGCGCGCGAATACCTCGAAGAGCATCCCGAATTGGCCGCAGAAATCGAGGCCAGAATTCGCGAAAAACTCGGAATCAAAATCCCGGCAGCATTGTCGGCAGCCACGCCTGCCGAAGTCTAGCTGTGGAGACGCTGGGAGCCCGGGGTGTGTAGGTCCCGCGCGAACAGCATTTGCGGCGATCAAACTCTCCGCTGACGCCGTGCAATCGATTCGTTTCGCACGTGGTGGGCGTTGAAACGCGAGCGTTCGCTGCGTGAGCGTGCGCTGGGGTTCCTGGCAAGAAGGGAACACAGTCGTGCCGAATTACGGCGCAAGCTGCTTCCGCACGCCGAATCGCCCGAGCAACTCGACGCGCTTCTCGAAGACTTGGCGCAGCGCAGACATCTCTCCGAGTCCCGATTCGCCGAGGCACGCGCTCACGTAATGTCGCGAAAGTTCGGCGCTGCGCGGATCGAGCGCGACTTGCGGGCCAAGGGGGTTTCGGACGCAGAGGCGGCATCGGCCGCGCGCGAAGCGCGCGCCACCGAGTTCGAACGCGCGCTCGAGATCTGGCGACGCAAGTTCGGGAAGCCCGCGGCGGACGCGAAAGAATACGGCAGACAAGCGCGGTTTTTGCTCGCCCGGGGGTTCAGCATCGATGTCATTCGCCGGATTCTCCGAAACGTAGACGATTGATTCGTCGCCGGGCAAGTGTATTTCCAGACGATCGAATCCGGAATTCCACTACGCCGAGGGGCTAATGGATCGATACCTGGCTCGCTACGCCGTCGATTTCATAGCACTGATCTATCTAACCCGGTGGAATATGCTTATGTATATCGGTTCGTTGGCAGGTGATTGAACCGACACTACAGTTGCAGCCGATAGAAGCGGGTGAAGGCATCACGCAACCGCTGTTACCCAGCATGAGCTTGGCAAGCCCCCACTTCTTTTCAAGGAGCGAAAAGCGCCAACGGTGAGTTCCCGGACGTTGAACTAACCTGGTGGCGACTGGCGCGATGGTGAGGGCGAGCGCCAAACAAGCCGTAGGCCGCAATCCCGTCCGGTGAGTAAGGTCATATCGGCGCCCAAAATAACAAGCTCGCGTTCCGAGGAACAAGCGGACAGCGTTTAGGTCGGGCGCAATGTCCTCCAGCCGCGCTCTCTGCCCAAATTTGTGGAAAAGCTGCTGCAAGAACGATTCGAAGGAATCCGGAATGATGGACATACTTTTGACGGCGACAACTGTGGCGCGGCGAACTGTTCTGGTGGGTGCGGCGGCAGCTTTGCTGGCGCTCGCCGGTCCCGCCCTGCCGCAATCGAACAAGGTGGCGTTCGACGTCGGCTATCTGCCGATTCTGCCGATGGCACAGTTGTTCGTCATGGAAGGCGAGGGCTGGCTGGACGAAGCGGGGATCGTCTTTAACAAGACCCGGTTCTCGTCCGGTCCGGCAATGGTGCAGGCCATCGCGTCGGGCAAGATGGAGATGATGTGGATCGGAATTGGCCCGGCAATGGTCGCGCGCGCCAATGGGATCGACATCAAGGTCGTTGCTGCCAACGTCATCGAACAAGTTGGTGTGCTCGCAGTGGGCCGCCTTGCAGAAGTCTCGCGGGGATCCACCTCGGCCGGCGTCGCACTGGCTGAATTCACCAAAGCGAAAGGGCGCAGGCCCAAATTCGCAACGTTGCCCAAAGGCTCCGTGCCCGACACGGTGCTGCGCTATTGGTTGCTCCGCAAACTCGGCATGCGGCTCGACGACGTGGAAATCGTCGGCATGGGGGCGGGCCGCGTGCAGCAGGCGCTGCTTGCAGGCGCGGTCGATGGCGCGTCCATCCTTGAGCCGGTGCTGACCGTCGTACGCGAGGCCAAGCCGGACGCCTACGTGATGGGGCTTGGCGGCGAGCTTTTTCCAAATCAGCCCGGCGCGGTCGTTGCAGTGCGCGGAGAGGCGCTGGCGCAGAAACGGGGTGCGATCGACAAGATCGTCGCCTTGCACATCAGGGCCACCAAGATGCTGCGTAACGATCCCAAGCGCGCGGCCAGACATGTGCACGCCGCCATAGGGGCCGGACTGATAAAGCTCGACATCATGCAAAAGGCGGTGGTCTCGCCGGCGAACAATTTCGTCTCGGATCCGCGGGTCATTGTGGCGGCGACGAAGGTCATGCACGATTTCTCCGCCGAGATGGGGACGCTGCGCAAGAAGGTTCCGCTCGATCTGCTGTTCGACAGCAGCGTCTATGAGGCCGCGGAGAAGTCGGAAAAGTGAGCCGCTTGCGCAGGCTCGCCGTCTCGGTGGCGGCGTTGTGCATCCTATTGTTGCTATGGGAGTCGCTGTCTCGGACCGGCATAATGAATGCGCGGCTGGCGCCGCCACCGAGTGCGATCCCGCGCGCTCTTTTCAGCGAGATATTGCAGGGGTACTGGTTCTCCGCAGTACTCGCGAGTCTGACTCACTACGCGATCGGCCTTTTCATCGGTAGCGCGCTCGGGGTCACGTTCGGCACGGCTGTGGCGCTGTCGCCGGGGCTCGAACGTGCGCTGGCCGGCATCACGAGGGTACTCAGGCCGATCCCGCCGCTAGCGTGGATTCCGTTCGCGATCATCTGGTTCGGCATAAGCGAAACGGCGGCGGCGTTCATCATCGCCATAGGCGTATTCTGGCTGAACTATTTCACCAGTCTGTCCGCGATTCAGACGGTCGATCGGGATTTGATCGAGCTTGCACGCGCCTTCGGCCACGGGCGGCTCTGGGCGCGACTTACCAAGGTGATGCTGCCGGCCGCGTCGCCGGGTATCGTCGGCGGCTTGCGCGCCGGTCTGGGACAGGGCTGGATGACGGTCGTCGCCGCCGAACTGTTCGGCATTTCCGGCATCGGCAACCGGATGATGGAAGCGTCCAGTCTGCTGGCGACGGACATAGTCGTGCTTTACATGCTTACCATCGCGCTGCTCTACGGTGTTTCTGACTATGTCTTCGTGCGTGTCAGCGACCGCATGCTCGCATGGTCGCGATAGTCGAACTCGACGAACTCACCGTGGCCTTCGGTCGCGATGCGTCCGGCCCTCCGGTGTTCGACCGGGTCTCGCTCTCGGTCGAGCAGGGGACCTTCGTCACACTGGTCGGGGCCTCAGGGGTCGGGAAATCAAGCTTGCTGCGCGTCATCGCCGGACTGCTTCCGGCGTCCGGCGGGCAGGTACGCGTAAACGCCAAGGCAACGCCGCAACGCCGCCCCACCGCGCTGGTCTTTCAGGAGCCGCGCCTGATGCCCTGGCGCAGCGTTCGCGAGAATGTGATGTTCGGGCTCGAAGGTCTGGTGTTGTCGAAGGCGATGCAACTTGAGCGGGCCAACGCGGCCCTGGCGTTGGTAGAACTCGCGGACTATGCCGACCGCCATCCGCGGGAATTATCCGGCGGACAGCGTCAGCGGGTAGGCGTTGCCCGCGCACTCGCCGTCGATCCGGACCTTTTGCTGATGGACGAGCCGTTTGCCGCGCTCGACGCTATCACCCGGCATGCGCTACAGGAAGAGCTGTTGCGGATCTGGCAGAAGACCCGAAAAACGGTCATTTTCGTCACTCATGACATCGAGGAAGCCGTGTATCTCAGCGACCGGGTCGTTTTGCTGCGCGACCGACCGGCGAGAATCACGCAGGATCGCAACATCACCGCAAAACGAGGTTCTCGGCGAAATGATGCGGAATTTCCCAACGTGGTAAGCGAGATTCGCCGCGGCCTGTCCGATGAATTTACGAATGGCGACGGGATCTGACGACGGGTGCGGCTAAGCCACGAAACCGGTCTTCCACGGCCCGACTGTGGTACGGGAAAAGTCGGGCAGATCGATTCTTGGCGGCGTGACGCCCGATATCGGACCAGCGCGAATAGACCCTGACGTAGATGTGGTTGAAGGACGAGCGCGGGCCGCCTAAATTTCAAAGATCAGGGTCGGCGCCGTGGCCGCGGTGCGCGATGGCGAACGCGTAAACGCACGCGACCCTGCACCCCATGCAAAGGAGACGGATTATGACGATACGCATAGGCGACGACGCGCCCGACTTTACCGCGGATACCACTGAAGGCAAGATCCGATTTCACGATTGGATCGGCGACAAGTGGGCGATTCTGTTTTCCCACCCGAAGGACTTCACACCGGTGTGCACGACCGAGCTTGGCTATGTCGCGCGCTTGAAGCCGGAATTCGACCGGCGCAACACCAAGGCCATCGGCCTGTCGGTCGATCCGGTCAGCGATCACCAACGATGGGTTGGCGATATCAAGGAAACACAGGGTCACGGCGTCAATTTTCCGATCATCGGTGACGCCGACCTGACGGTATCCAAGCTCTACGACATGATCCACCCCAACGCGAGCGACGGACCGCGCACCGCGAACGATAACGCCACGGTACGCTCGGTCTTCATGATCGGCCCGGATAAGAAGGTCAAGGCCATGCTCGTGTACCCGATGAGTGCCGGCCGTAATTTCGACGAGGTGCTGCGGCTGCTGGATGCGCTTCAGTTCAATGCGCAGCATGCGCTGGCGACGCCGGTCAATTGGAAGAAGGGCGACGACGCCATCATCCCCACCTCGGTTTCGGACGATGAGGCGCGAAAGAAGTATCCAGGAGGGTTCAAGACGCTCAAACCCTACTTGCGAACAGTGTCTTCGCCGCGATAGATCCTCGCGGTCTCGATCAACGCTTGTGGTGCCGCTGCGGCCGATACGGGAACGTCGGGACGGCGCGCTGATCTAATCTCAAAGGACCGTGATGCAGGGCCGTGCGCGGATGTCTCCAGCGGCCGAGCAATACGGGGCGGCCATAGCGATGAGCTTAGTGTGGGCATTGGACCGGGAATCGCGGCTATCCGCGTCAGAACGATGATGCGAACCTTGGTGCTGGCACGCAATCTGGGTGAACGCTTGGGAGGGTACGCGCGTCGTGCCTATCCGCAGGAGGCCTGTGGCGTGCTGCTGGGCAAGTCCGCGGGTGACGATCGTATCGTGATCTCGGTGCACCAGGCACGCAATCTCAACGCCGAGCGCCCGCGGGATCGTTACGAACTGGATCCCGGCGACTTCCTCGCGGCGGATGAGGAAGCGCGCAAGACCGGTCTGGACATAGTCGGCATCTGGCACACGCACCCCGATCATCCGGCACAACCTTCGGCGACGGATCGCGCCGCGGCGTGGCCCGGATGGTCCTACGTGATCGTCTCGGTGAGTTGCGACGGCGTCGGCGACGTGCGCAGTTGGTGCTTGAGCGACGACCGGTTCGAAGAGGAGGCGATACGCTCATGAAAACGATCACCGTGCGCATTCCCACGCCGCTGCGCGCGTACACGCACGGCGCGGACGAGGTTCGCGCCGAAGGCGCAACGGTGGCTGATGCGATGCGTGCGCTGGGCGACGCCTACGACGGGCTGCTTGCCCAAGTGCTTACCGAGGACGGCGAACCGCGGCAGTTCGTCAACATCTATCTCGGCAGCCGAAACGTGCGTGCGCTTCAGGGGATGCGGACTCCGGTGGCCGAAGGTGACGTCATTTCCATTGTTCCAGCTGTGGCCGGAGGCAGGGCATGACCGCGAAGGACCGGCGTCTGGCCCAACTCAGGGCGGCGATAGGCGACGTTACGCCGCGCGAGGCGCTCACGCTGCAGGCGCAAGGCGCGGTGCTGGTCGACGTGCGCGAAACCGACGAGATAGCGCAGGGTAGCCCGCCGGGGGCGCGCCGTCTCGGTCGCGGATTTCTGGAGCTGCGGATAGAAGAGGCGGTCCCGGACTTGAACCAGAAGGTAGTGCTGATGTGCGCCACCGGTATTCGGTCGCTCTTCGCGGCGGAAGATTTGATGCGGCTCGGGTATACCAGACTGTTCAACATGGCCGGCGGATTCACTAGCTGGAAGAACGAGGGCCTGCCGATCGAGATCCCGCCTCGCCTGGAGGCAACCGAGCGCGAGCGGTATTCGCGACACTTGACCATGCCCGAAGTCGGCGAAGCCGGGCAGCTGCGCCTGCGCGCGAGCAAGGTCATGTTGTTGGGGGCGGGCGGTCTTGGCTCGCCTGCGGCTGTCTACCTCGCCGCGGCGGGGGTCGGCACCCTGGCCATCATCGATCACGATGTGGTCGACCGCAGCAATCTGCAGCGCCAGATCCTGCACACCGAAGAACGCATCGGTACAGCGAAAGTCGCATCGGCCAAGTTGATGATAGAGGCGCTCAATCCTGCAACGAAGGTGCTGCCGTTCGCAACCCGGTTGTCCAGCAGCAATGCCGAGGATCTAATCCGTGGCTTCGATGTCGTCGTCGACGGGTCGGATAATTTTCCCACGCGTTACCTGGTTAACGACGCCTGCGTGAAGCTCGGCATTCCCAATGTTCATGGTTCGGTGTATCGCTTCGAGGGACAAGCGACGGTATTCTGGCCCCGTTATCCCAAGACGCGCGGGCCCTGCTACCGCTGTCTCTATCCCGAGCCGCCGCCGCCGGATTTGGCGCCCTCGTGTGCCGAAGCCGGTGTGCTTGGGGTGTTGCCCGGGGTAGTCGGACTGCTGCAAGCAGTAGAGACGTTGAAGATCCTGCTTGGGATAGGCGAACCTCTGGTCGGCAGGCTGCTCTGCTATGACGCGCTACGCGCGCGCTTTAGCGAACTGGAACTGTTGCGCAATCCTCACTGTCGTTATTGCGGCGATGAAACCGCGTTCCCAGGCTATGTCGATTATGAGCAATTTTGCGCGCGCGCGGCGTGAGCAGGATTTGCCGATTGCGGCAGTTATGGGCGCATCGGACGGCAGGGGAATACTCGCGGCGGTTGGCAATACCCCGCTGATCGAATTGCCGATGAGCGTCAAAGCATCGGGGCGCACGCGGCTGTTTGCCAAGCTTGAAAGCGTGAATCCGGGTGGGTCGATAAAGGATCGCCCGGTAGCGCGTATGCTCACGCGGGCGATCGAGGCAGGGCGGTTTGCCGGCGGCCGAAGGTTGCTCGATTCGTCGTCGGGCAACGCGGGCATTTCCTATGCGATGCTGGGGGCGGCGCTGCGCGTACCGGTAACCATCGTCGTGCCGGGCAACGCAAGCCGGGAGCGCATGGAACGGATACGCGCGCACGGAGCGGAGCTGGTCATTACCGATCCTATCGAGGGCTATGACTTTGCGCTGCGAGAGGCGCATCGTCTCGCGCACGAGCGCCCCGACCTCTACTGGCACTGCGACCAGTACAGCAACGAAGACAACTGGCGTGCGCATTACGAAGGCACGGCGGACGAGCTTCTGTTTCAGCTCGCACACCAGGCCGAAACGCCGCCCGACGTTTTCGTTGCAGGCGTAGGAACCGGCGGCACGCTCACGGGCGTGGGACGGAGGCTGCGTGAAGTCCGGCCGGATGTGCGGGTCGTTGCAGCCATACCGGAAACCTTCCCCGGCATAGAAGGGCTGAAACCGCTGGGCCATCCGGGCGATATCGTCCCGAAACTGCTCGACGAGTCGCTCATCGACGAGCGCATCAGGGTGACCCTGGACGACGCAGTGGCAATGTGCAACCGCCTCACCCGCAGCGGCCTGTTCGTCGGACCCTCCTCCGGCGCGTTTGTCCATGCGGCGCTCGAACTCGCTGCCCGAAAAGAGTATCGCGTCATCGTCACGGTGCTGAGCGACACCGGCGAACGCTATGTTTCAACGGGTATGTGGAGCGGCGCTCGCGCGCCGTCGGCCAGGCGATCGAAAGCTAAGCGGCACTAAGAAACCGGTCCGCCCTCCCGGGGCGGTGCGAAGGGCGCGAATTTGCCACCGGAGGCACCGCCTGCGCTGCCATGCCGGCCCGTTGCTTCGCGGAGCCGGCGGGTACCCGCTATTTCGACCGCCTGGCTCACTCCGTCGGGGTTTCCCCCTGCCGCAGCAATGCCTCGAACTCCTGCGCCGGCAGCGGACGGCTGAAAAGATAACCCTGTCGTTCGTCGCACTGGTGGGCGTTGAGGAAATCCAGTTGTTCCTTCGTTTCCACTCCCTCGGCGATGACCCGCAAATTCAGGTCGTGACCCAGATTGATCACCGCGCGCGTGATGGCGGCGCCGTCCGGATCGCTTGCGACGTCGCGCACGAAAGACCGGTCTATCTTGAGCCGGTCCACCGGGAACCGCTTCAGGTAGCTCAGAGACGAGTAGCCGGTGCCGAAATCGTCGATCGAAAGTGTTAGTCCCAGCGATTTCAGTCGTTGCAGCACTTTGACCACTTCGTCGACGTTCTGCATGATTACGCTCTCGGTGACCTCGAGTTCGACATAGCGCGGGTCAAGGCCGCTTTCCTTGACGATGTGCGCGACCACGGCTACCAGGTTCCGCTCCCTGAACTGACGGGCCGAAATATTGACCGCGACACTGATGGGCGGAAGACCTGCATCCTGCCAGGCCCGATTCTGGGCGCACGCGGTGCGCAGTACCCACTCGCCGATCGAAACGATCAGCCCCGTCTGCTCCGCCAGCGGAATGAACTTTTCCGGGGAGATCAGGCCGAGTTTCGGATGCTGCCACCGGACCAACACTTCTGCGCCGAACATCCGGTTCGTACGCAGATCCACCTGCGGCTGGTAGTGCAGCACGAGTTCGCCGCGCTGTACCGCGCGGCGCATCCAGCTCTCCAGCGCCAGGCGCTCGTGCACGCTCGCGGTCATCTCCGCTTTGAAGAACTGGAAGGTGTTGCGGCCTGCGTCCTTGGCGCGATACATGGCGATCTCGGCGTGCTGCAGCAGCGTCTCGACCTTGTCTGCGTCCATTGGATAGGTGGCGATACCGACGCTCGCGGTCACGAAGAACTCGCGTTCGCCCAACTCGAACGGCAGCACGAAGACGTTCATGATCCGCTGCAGCTCGGCGTAGATGGCTCTCTCGCTGTCCTGTTCGCCGAAAACCAGGACAAATTCATCGCCCCCGACATGTGCCACGGTATCGACTTCCCGCAGACAGCATGCGAGGCGCTCGCCGACCAGGCGCAGTATGTTGTCGCCCACCGCATGCCCGAGACTGTCATTGATGACCCGGAAGTTATCCAGGTCGATGAACGTCATGACCATGCCGTGACCGTAACGCTTGGCGCGTACTATGGCCCGCTCCGCCCGATCGGCGAGCAGATTCCGGTTCGGCAGTCCGGTCAGCGTGTCGTAGTTCGCGCGTCGTGCCAGTTCCTCCTGGTATTTCCTGGTTTCGGTGATGTCGTTCAACACCGCGACGTAATGCGTCACCAGGCCATGGTCGTCCCTTACCGGGGCGAGTTGCAGATCGTTCCAGTACAGGGTGCCGTCCTTGCGGAAGCTTCGCAGCACCACGTGACATGAACGCTGCTCCTTGACCGCGAGTCGCACCGCATCGAGTTCGGGCTGGTCGACGCCTGCCGCCTCCAGAAAGCTCGGATTGCGGCCGAGGGCCTCGGCGCTCGAGTAGCCGGTAATGCGCTCGAAGGCCGGATTGACGGAGATGATCGGCAGATTGGGGCGCCGGTACTCCACGATGATCATCGCGTTCGTGCTCGATTCGATGGCGCGATCCCGCAGCCTTAGCGCCTCCTGCCCCTCGGCGATCAGCGTCAGGCCCCGATTCATCAACAGGAACAGCAGCCAACCGGTCGAAATGATGAAGAACCAGCCGACGAACAACTGGGACCACGAAAGCGGATCGGCCTCGGCGATGAACAGTGACATGGGAATCCCGTTCTGCAGCAGTATCCACGCGCCCACCAGCGCGACATACGACACCGCGACCCTCACCGCCGCACGCCTTGCAAGCGCGAGACTGCCGATGGCGCGGGGCTGCAGATCCGTTGATTTCGCTTTCATGTCGCTTCCTTCAGGAAGTAGAAGCAACCGCCGCGTACTGGTCGTCGGGCGGCTGCCCACGCCGGACAGAAACTCCGATTCCGGTAGCGCCGTCAGCGTAGAGCGCAGTATCCACGCCGATGACCAGCATGTCCATGTCGGCGCAGGTTCTCGATGCCGCAGCCGGTGAGCGCGCGGGCGCTCCATCCAATGTTGACCGAGGTCAAGTCGCGTTGTCTTGAACCTGCGGTCAGGCTCCGTGCGCGACAAGAAAATCGACGAGCACTTGCGCAGTATGCAACCCGCACGGTGTTTCACGAGGGATTCGGGCGAATCCTGCGCCACGATGCGGCCTTTTGCATCGCCGCTCTCAGGTCCCGCGCCGATGATCCAGTCGGCCTCCGCGATCACGTCGAGCTTGTGTTCGATCACCACCACCGTGTTGTCGCCGTCCATCGGCCGGTGCAGCATGCGCATGCGGCGCTCGATGTCCGCGACGCGCGGGCCTTGGCCCTCGCGCGCGTCGCAGCGCTCGAATCGGAATTTCGCTACCATCACATCGGCCCGCCCCCGATACTCAGGGCCTCAACCACAGGTAGCGTTTCAATGAGCAGCGGTCACGACGGTTGGCGCGAAGAGAAGCGGTCCGCGTATCTTTACCGCGTCATCGCCGAGTACGAGCGCGGCACGCCGCGAGAGATGCTTTTTCGCAGCCTTGCCAAGGAAGCGGACGGGCAGGCGGAGATTTGGAACCGCGTGGCGGGGAGGGATTCGACGCCCGAGTACAGCCCGGATTTGCGCACCCGGATCGTCGCTGGTCTGCTCGGCAGGCGCGGACCGCGCGCCATGCGCGCAGTGCTCGCTGCGATGAAGGTGCGCGGGCTTTCGGTCTACACGCACGCCGCGCCCGGTCACCCGGCTCCGACATCGATCGAAGACATGGCATCGCGCCACCGAGGCATGGGCACCAGCGGCAATCTGCGTGCGGCCGTGTTTGGCGTCAATGACGGCCTGATCTCGAATCTTTCTCTGATCCTGGGCGTCGCCGGCGCATCGTCGAACTCGGGCGTTATCGTGCTTTCTGGCGTCGCGGGGCTGCTCGCGGGCGCATTCTCGATGGCCGCGGGCGAATTGGTGTCGGTGCGGTCCCAGCGCGAGATGTTCGAATACCAGATAGGGCTGGAGCGACATGAACTCGAACAGTATCCGGAGGAGGAAGCCGAGGAACTCGCGCTCGTTTACGCGGCCAAGGGAATGCCCAAGGACCAGGCGCTGGAGCTGGCGCGAAAAATCGTTGCCGATCCCGAAAAGGCGCTCGACACCCTTGCGCGCGAGGAATTGGGGCTCAATCCGGATGAACTCGGGTCGCCGTGGGGTGCAGCGTGGGCCTCGTTCGCGTCGTTTGCAACCGGCGCCGTGATTCCGCTGCTGCCGTTTCTGTTGATTGGCGGAAGTGGCGCGCTGATCGGCTCAATCGCGGCTACCGCAGTGTCACTGTTCGGCGTCGGCGCGGCGATCAGTCTTTTCACGGGGCGAAATGCGCTTCAGGACGGATTGCGCATGCTGTGTATCGGTGCGGCCGCCGGCGCTGTGACCTTCGGGGTCGGCACGCTGATGGGCGCGAGCCTCGCCTGAGGCAGCTCTGGTGCAGAACCCCGTGCTGCACAGCGTCGCCGGTTTCTTCGCCCTGCACCTGTTGGCGTGGTTCGCGTCTGAGCGCCGCGGCGGTGTTGCATGGCGCACGGTCATCTCCGGTATGGCGCTCACCCTCGGCCTCGGAACGCTGTTGCTGAAGGTCCCGCCCGTGAGCGAATTGTTTCTCGACCTGAATGCGCTGGTCGCGAGCATCGAGCGGGCGACCACGGACGGGACGTCCTTCGTTTTCGGGTATCTCGGGGGCGCGCCACTGCCTTTCGAGGAAAAGCAGCCGGGCGCCTCCTTCATATTCGCGTTTCGCGCCCTGCCACTGGTTCTCGTCATCTCCGCGCTGTCCTCGCTGCTTTTCTATTGGCGCATCCTGCCGCTGGTGGTAAGTGCGTTTTCGTTCCTTCTAACACGTACCATGGGAGTCGGCGGCGCGGTTGGACTGTCGGCAGCGGCCAACGTGTTCGTGGGCATGGTGGAAGCGCCGCTGTTCGTGCGCCCCTATATCCGCGGCATGACGCGCAGCGAACTGTTCGTCATGATGACCTGCGGCATGGCGACCATAGCTGGAACGGTGATGGTCTTGTACGCCAGCGTACTCGGGCGCGTCATTCCGGATATTCTGGGTCACCTGCTGATTGCCTCGATCATCAGCACCCCGGCGGCGATCGTCGTGGCCCTGCTCATGGTGCCCGCGGCACCCGGAGACGGGCCGCCGACGCAGGGCGATCTGGTTCCGCCTCAGGAGGCGCGCGGCGCGATGGACGCGATCGCCCGCGGCACGGTGGACGGTGTTTCGCTGCTGGTGAACATCATTGCGATGCTGGTGGTGCTGGTCGCGCTGGTGGCGCTCGTCAACCAGGCACTGGTGCTTCTGCCCGAGGTGCGGGGTGCGCCGATCACGATGCAACGCGTGCTCGGCGGTGTGATGGCTCCGCTGGTCTGGGTGATGGGTATTCCGTGGTCAGAGGCTGCGACCGCGGGCGCACTGATGGGCACCAAGACGGTATTGAACGAGTTCATCGCCTATGTGGATCTGGCGAATCTCCCCATCGATGCGCTATCCAACCGCAGCGAACTGATGATGACCTACGCGTTGTGCGGCTTTGCCAATTTCGGCAGCTTGGGCATCATGATCGGCGGACTCGCGACCATGGCTCCCGAGAGACGCTCGGAGATCGTCGCGCTGGGTGGGAAAACCCTTGTCTCGGGCACGCTCGCCACGCTGATTACCGGCAGCGTGGTTGGTATTCTGTACTAGAAACGGTAGAGAAGCTGCGCGCCCAGGACAGGTGAGTGAATCGGAGCCGCGTTCTTGTCGCTATGCAGATTTTCCAGGATGACTTCGACCGACAAGCGCTTGTCCGGGTTTTCCCAGTAGCTGCGCAGCCCCAGGTTCCAGCCGGGATCAAGTGTCTGTGTATTGGCTTCGTCGGAATAACGCATGCTTCGGTATGTGACGGTCATCCCCAACTGCCATCGGGCTGCTGGCAGCCAGTTGGCTCCCGCGCTCAACAGGTGGCGCGGTAGCCAAGGCACCAAGTTGCCCTCGAACCCGTCGCCGGTATTACGACTGCGGTTGTACTGATAGCGCAGATTGCCGGACAGTCGATCCGAGAACAGACGGTTTACCGAAAACCCCAGCGTCTTGACGGTGGCGGCGCCAAATTCCGGCGTCGCTTCCCAAAGATCGGTCGTCTGCTGTGAGAGCCGGCTGCGGTTGCGCAGGCGCTCGAGGTCTTCCAGGTTGATATCGCCGACCAGTGTCGTGTTGACGTTGGCGAGGTTGCTCACGCGTCTGCTATCCAGATAGGTCTGGATGAAGGCGTCGTTGCCGGTTTCCCATTCGTATTGGGCACGCACGCGCTTCATTTCGCCACCCAGGCTCACCAGTCGGTCTTCCAGCGCAATCCCCGCTGTATCGACCGCGGCCAGTGTATTCACCGAGGCCGGACGCCGCCATTTCTGCACGGCAATGCGCAGGGTCTGGTTCTTGCGCGGATTCCAGGCAACGCCGAACCGGGGGTTCCATTGCCTGAAATCGCGGTCGTCTTCCTGTCGCCCCAAATTGAAATCTACCACTCCAAATTTCAGCGTATCCTCGGACCACTGATGTTTGCTGACTTGTACGCGCGAGATATCGGCCTGCAGCAGCAGCGCGTCATTCGGTCTGAGACGGTTCGAAATATAGGCTTCGCTCGACTTGCGATCGTCGCGGCCAACGAGACCCGGCATGATGGGTGCGAATTCAAGCTGCGCATCGATTTGTTTTTTCTGCCGTCCCGATTCGAGCCCCCAGGACACCTGCCAGGCGTTGCTTGCATCGAATGTGTGGCGCAGTTGGAGGTCGCTCTGATCGGACACCGTGACGTATCGGTCAATGCGGCCGGTAGCCGAAAATCCACCGCCGAATATCTCGTTCAGCGCATCGGCAACGCCCGGCGAGCTGAAGTTGCCGCCGAAGCGTGATTCTTCACGGCCTTGACCGAATTTGATCCATAGGTGCGATGTCGGTGAAAACTTGTAGTTGATGCCCAAATCCGCGCGGCGATTATCGAGGTCAAGCGTCGTATCGGAGAGACCCTTGTCGATGGCTGTGGTTTTGCCGTCAATGAGGCTGTTGTTGGTGAACAGGAAAACGCCCAGTTCATGACTGGGCTTGAGGCCCAGGCCGACGGTGTAGTTGTCGCCGTCAACGCGCAAATCGTTGTGCCCGGGGCGTATGCGCGCCAAGTCGGCTGAGACGAAGTAACTGAACGGCACTGCCGTCACACTGTAGCCGTTGGCGGTCAGCGCCGCGCCTCGATCAAGGACGTCCTGGTCTGTCAACCGAGCGCCGAAGCCCGCATAGTGACCAGGACTTGCCACCAGCGTATTGAATCGGTTCGAAGCGCCGAATACAGACGGATCGGAGAGAAAGCCCTGGAACAACTCGGAGTTCTTGTTGAAAGTGCCGCTGTAGCGGTCCGCCAGGAACAGGTGGCTGCCCGCCCAGTAGGGGGTATAAGCGTTGAAAGCGTAGGCCTGTGCCCAGTCCTCCATGCCGAATTGCGCGAGGGAGGAACCAAGATTGGCATTGCCTTTCTGGTTGTTGAGAAGCTGGTTCATGGACTTCAGATAGGGCATGAGTTCGGCTGCGCGCCGCGCCGATCGGACCGCTTCGCCCAGCTCGAGACGGTCGGATGCGGCCATGCTCATCATCATGTGCGGCACCGGGTCCTTCGGATCCAGCTCCGCTGCGCGTTTGAACATCTCCACCGCACGATCGTGGCCGCCCAATTGGTAGAAAGCGACGCCGGTCCACAGCGCCGATCGCGCGTACCGCGGCTCCAACACGCCTGCCTTCAGGAAGGCCTGCAGTGCCTCTTCGGGCTTCCCTGTCTTCAGCTTCAGAATGCCCAGACCCGTGAGCGCGTTGAAATCGGCGGGCTGCTGCTCCAATGCCACGGCAAATGCCTGTTCGGCGGCTGTGAATGCGTTTGCGAATGTTTCCAGCGTGCCCAACTCGCCCGCGTAGCCGGCTCCCTTGGGGTTGAGTGCCATCGCGCGCTTCAACGCATTGCGGGCCGGTTTGACCGCCTCGCGCTCGGCATCTATCCGGCCAAGCCCGAACCAGCCTTCCGGATTCGCCTCGTTCGCGGCGATCGCGTCGCGGTATGAGCGGCCGGCCAACTCGGCCAGCCCTTCAAAGCGAGCCAGTTCGCCACGCGCGATCAGCAATTCCGGATGGGTCGGATGAATTGCCAGGGCTTTGACGAGCGTTTGCCGAGCCAGTTCGGCTCTATCGTCGATGATGTGCGCGTGAGCCAGCAGCGCCGAAGCCGAGGGATCATCAAGCGCCTTCAGCAGGTTGACCGCCTCTGGAATGCGCCCTAGCGAGATGTACACATCGGCCAGCGCTATCGCCGCGGCTGGAGAACGTCCGGCCAGTCTTTCGAGATAAGCGATGGCAGCCGGATAATCTCCGTTTTCGATGGCGCGCAGGTTAGCTTCGAATTCGTCGTTCTGTCGGCCGATCCAGCGATGCGGCTGAGGGCGATAGGCGGTGACCCATTGCACCCGTTCCCTGGCGTTGGTGAGCAGGATCTTGGTCGGCGCCTTGCCCGGTTCGGCCCGTGCCTGCTCGTTCGGGAGAACCTTGAGCGAGCCAAACTTGGTGGACAGATCGGCTTCTCCAGAGAGGACCGTGAGCGTCGTGGTTCCGTCGGTTCCGACACTTACGTCCCAATCCGTTCCGCGGATTCCGATGGTCGAGGTCGCCGTGGTCACGAGCACCGCGCGTCGTACCGGCGCTACGGTTCCGGTCACGCGTCGAAAGAAGCGTTTTGACTGCGCCCAGATGCGCCCTTGCACAAGATCCAGAACACTTGTTTCCTCCGGCGAGACACCCTTGATTTGCAGCAGGCTGGTCTGGTTAACCCTGACCTGGGTGTTGTCGCGCAGCAGCAGTGCGACCTGCCCGTACTCGGCCGTACGAACGAACGCTCCTGCGTTCATCTTTTGACCGATTTGAAGCGGCCTCCATCCTGTTGGTTCCCGCACCTCGGCCCGGCCGAGCACTTGGACCACTTCCGCGTCATAGGCATATGCCTGACCGGCAGCCATGCCCGCCAGGCTACCCAACGCATATACCAGTGCCAGTAGTTGTTTCGACCGCATCCCGTTTGTCCTGGTAATCAACGTCTTCTCCATTATCGAGATAATCGGAGGATCCGTTGTGATCCAATGCCGGAAAGCCGTGAATAGTTCTCGTTCTTCACCCGGTCGGTTCCAGCTTCACTGGGACGACGACGTGTGACGAGAAAGGAGTCATGGTCGGAAAGAAAGATCCTGCTTGGGTACGTCGGTCCTTTCATCACTGCAACCGGAATCCCTGGGCGGACTGGTCGCTGTTGTGGAAATAGAGGGTCCCGTTTTGCTCCCAATACGCATCGGTTTCATGTCCGGGTTGGTCGATGATCGTGTACTCGGGAACCAACGTGAACGACTGGCCCAGCGCCGATGCCGTGACGGTGCCGTTGCCGTTGTTGACCAGAGTCAGGCCCGGATCAACAGTCTTAAAGGCCAGAGCGAGACCGTCCGTATCCAGGAACGTCGGGTACAAGGTCTGCACCGCACCGGTATGGTCGCGAAATACCGCAAGACCGTTTTCGTCGCTATCGAAACCTGGAATGGGATTCGGGTTGGCAGGCACGCTCGCGAACACGCCCGGCATGCCGATATAACGGGCGCCGCCCATGCGAACCTCGATTGCGCCGCTGGGCTTGAGGCTCAATTGCCCGTTGGGGTCGATGGCCAGCACCACCGACTGCAGGTCGCTGAAATAACCCAATGCACCGGAAAGGCTCATCTGGATACCGCGACTCGCCAGGTTGTACGCTCCGCCCGCAGTCGCCGAGACAGAAGCTGCGGCGAACTGGTCGAGTTGGACCAGCACGTCCCCGATCCCCGTCAGAACGATTTTCGCGCCGCCCCCGAGGTCGTAGGTCAGCAACCCGCTCGTAGGGTCATAGCTCAACTGTCCGCTAACGCCAAGCAGTTCCTTGATCGCGTCACCGATGAGATCGAGCAGCGAGGTCGCGTTGTCGAGGCGCGCCAGCGCGCCGTCGAGCTTGGGAACCTTGGTCGCACTGTCTTTCGCAATCGTCACTGGAAGCGGATCGCCGGGCACCTGTTTCGCGCCGTTCTTCGAACCAAGCGCCACTTGGGTCAGATTGCCCCCGGGATCGATGGTGCCGTTCTCTCCCTGGAAGATCGCGATCGAAGAATCGCTGCCCGCGGCAAAGCCGGCCTTGCCGCCATCGATATAAACCCTGGCGCTCTTATCATCCTTGACGACGCCGATCGCGGTGTTGGCCGATTCCGTGACCAGGACGCCGGTGGACTTCAAATCGGCCGAGGTGACCGGGACCGTGGTGCCGCTCGCCTCCGCGTCGACCTGCATCTCTCCGCTGGCCAGTTCGATCAGCGTCGTTCCGTCCCTGTTGATGGTCAAGAATCGCGATTGCCCGGAAACGTCGGTGATCTTTTGCGCTATATCGTTCGACGAGAAAATGACCGGCTGGCCGGCCGGGATACTGACCTTGACGTTGGGCGCGCCATCTGTTCTGAGCACTATGGTCGGTGGCGCCTGCCCGGGCGTCGTGCTGATGACCAGCGACCCGTCCGATCCGACGGACGCGTTGGCGTTCGGACCTGACACCACCTCGGAGATCGAAGTGATCGGCGTCGGCTTGGCAATCGTCGTGGCGGAAACGGAAGCGCTTTGCTCCGAGCAGTTGCCCGCTCTGTCACACGCCGCGATTGAGTACTGATAGGCGGTTCCGGCACTGAGCCCCGTATCGGTATACCGGGTCACATTGCCCAAAACCGCGAGGGCGGTTCCGCCTCGATAGATCCTGTAGGCGGTCACGCCCACGTTGTCGGTTGACGCCGTCCAGGAGAGATAAATCGCGCCGGTACTGGTCCCTGCCGCTTTCAAACCGGTCGGTACCGTCGGCGCCTGCGTGTCCGACGCCGCTGGCGCAGATGCCGTCGTCGCCGAAACCGGCGCCGATGGAGAGGAGCAATTGCCTGCCGCATCGCAAGCAGAAACCGTGTAGCTATAGGTGGTCGACGCGGTCAGACCGCTGTCGCGGAAGTTCGTTACGTCGCCGGCCAGGGTCGAAATCAAAAAGCCGTCGCGATAGACCTTGTAGCTCGAAACACCCGCATCGTCGGTCGATGCGGTCCACAGCAGGCTCACCTGGGTAGCCGCTACCGTGGTCGCTCCGAGTCCGGCGGGTACGCTGGGGGATGTGGTATCCGCGGCGGTGGAAAAAGCCCAGGTCGCGCTGTCGCTCACGCCCGCGTAGCTCGCACCGTTGGTGTTGCCGGTGAACGCGCCGGAATCGATCTCGACGTAGTAGGCGGTACCGAAAAGCAGATCACTGGCTGGATTGACGGTGACGATGCCGGACTTGCTGGCCGAGCAAGAGAGCGTGACCTTGCTACTGTCGTTGGCGGCAATGGTCTCTACCGCCGCGTCGCGTGCGACCGACTTGATGACGATGTTCTTGCCCGCCACAGCCGTCACGCACTGCCCGAAGGTAATGGACAGGTTGGCCGAACGTGCTACGTTGGTCGAACCCTTGGCAGGGGAATAAGCGAACACGTCCAAACTCGATTCGCTGGCTGTATTGAAATTCCAGGTAGTGGCATCGGCGATGCCGGCATACGCTTCTCCTTCGGAATTGGCGAACGCGCCGGCGTCGATCTCGACGTAGTAGCCGGTGCTGTAGGTCAGATCAGCCGATGGGTTAACGGTCGCTTTGGACCCCGAGAGCGTGACCCTGGCCGTATCGCCCACATCGATGGTCTCGACCAGGGAGTTGTCCGCAGATTTCTTTACGTAGATCTTCTTTCCCGAAACCGGGCTGACTGTCTGGTCGAAACTCAACGTCAGATTGGTGCCGACCGAGGCGCCTCCGGAATCGTCCTGAGGCAGTAACGATGAAATCAGCGGCGCGGCCGCAAACGCCGGTAGTGCGGCGCCAAGCATGCTTGCGCCAAGGGCCAGACCCAGACTTTGCGCAATCGTCTTGCGATCGAATCGCCGCCCGCCAAGTTCAGCAGTGCTGTTCTTCATATGTCACCCTTTGTAGTGAAAAGAGCGTTGCACGCAAAATATAGTCGAATATGCGATGTCAGGGTAGGCGGAGAAGATTTCGAATTTCGACTGGTCGTCATTGCTGCGTGATTTCAGTCACATCCCGACCCAACAGCCTTCGCGACAGATTCGATAACCGTATGTTGGCGCGAAAATCTGTGACGGTGACGCCGTTTTCGTATACACCGAAATACCGTTGCTTCAGCTCGTCGAACAGATGTTGCGGCCGGTAGCCTTCCTGCGTGAAACCCAGCGCCAAGGTGCTCTTCTGGGCGCGCTCGTTGTCCTCATACACAAGCGATGTGAGCTTGTTCAGTCGCGCGCGGTTGAACGCAAAATCCATCACCAGCAGGCTTGCTTCGAGCCCGACGCCTGCATTGCGATCCTCTTCCGCCGGAATGCCGATCAGGAACTCGGCGCGGCGGTGCAGGAGATTGAGATCGACCAAGTTGGCGAGGCCGACCGGACGTTGCGCTTCGTCGCGGCGGTGGATGATCCAATCCACGGTACCGCTCTGCCAGGGCAGTCTTGTTTCGGCCTTTCTCAACTGTGCAGCCATGACTGGCAGGCTCAACGTGCGTGATTGAAAACGATTGTAGTGCGTCATGAAATGCCTGTTGTCCAGGCAATTGATCAGGAAAGCCGCGTCTCTTTCACGGTACGGGCGCAGGGCGACATGCCTTCCGTCAATGGTTTCACGCCAGAAGGGAGCGATTTGCCAGAGGTTCTCGCCCGCTTGCCTGACGCCGGGCTTGAGCCTGAGCGCCCGTTCCAGGGTTGCGCGGGCCTGGTCCGGCATGCCGGCTTCCTTGAGCGCGATGCCGAGGTTGACACAGGCTTCCGGATAGTCGCTCTTGATCGACGCGGCCCGTCGATAGCTCGCAATGGCTTGTTTGATCTGGCCGCGCTGCTTAAGGGCATTGCCCAAATTGTTGTGCAGCAGCGGATTGGCCGGTTCGCGCCTCAGCGCTTTACGGAAAGCGTCCTCGGCACGTTCATATTCTCCCAAGGCGCAAAGGGCGCTGCCCAGTCCATTGAGCGCAATAACCAGGTTGGGTTGTTTCGACAGGACCCGATGAAAGAAATCGATCGCGTCCCGATGCCGCCGCTGCTCATGCAGCGCCAGCGCGTAATTGCAGCAAAACTCGTGGCGATCCGGCGCATATCGCATGGCCGCCAGAAAATGCGTTTCCGCTTCGTCGAAGCGACGTTCCTGCGCTAACAGCACCGCCGCGAGATGGAGTGCCTCGGCGTTGGCGGGTTCGCGTTCGAGTATGTCTTGCAGATGGCCCCTGGCGGCAGCGGAATCCCCAGTGTGATATGCGGCCAGTGCAAGCTTGAACATCGTGCTCCAGAGCGATAGACGAAACTGTTGGAAAATTGCGCTCGGCATCAGTATAGATATCATCCGGCCTGAGCGCATTTGCGTGCCGCGGCGCGGATTCGGCACCCATTGCATCCCGGGCCGACTCGGGGGAAAATGCCGGTAGTTCAACCGCTTGCGGCGACTTTAGTCGCCTTTTTTGTTCCCATGAAATGCGCGGAAATTCGAAGCCAGTTCCTGCAGTACTTCGCCGGGCGGGGCCACGCCGTCGTGGCTTCCAGCCCGCTGGTACCCGCCAACGACGCTACGCTGCTGTTTACCAACTCGGGGATGGTGCAGTTCAAGGACGTGTTCCTCGGCAAAGAGGCGCGCTCGTACACGCGTGCCACGACCTCGCAGCGCTGCGTGCGGGCCGGAGGCAAGCACAATGACCTGGAGAACGTGGGTTACACCGCGCGCCATCACACGTTTTTCGAGATGCTGGGCAATTTCAGCTTCGGGGACTATTTCAAGCGCGAGGCGATCCGGTTCGCGTGGGAACTGCTGACCGCAGTCTACAAGCTGCCGACCGAACGCCTGTGGACCACCGTCTACCACGAGGACGATGAGGCCTACGACATCTGGACCGGAGAAATCGGCGTGCCGGTCGACCGCTGCGTTCGCATCGGCGACAGACCGGGCGGACAGAAATACCAGAGCGACAATTTCTGGCAGATGGCTGATACCGGACCCTGCGGTCCTTGCAGCGAGATCTTCTACGACCATGGACCCGGGGTCGCCGGCGGGCCGCCCGGATCGCCCGATGCGGAAGGGGACCGCTATGTCGAGATCTGGAATCTGGTATTCATGCAATTCGACCGCGACGAGCGGGGCGTGATGACGCCGCTTCCCAAACCCTGCGTCGACACCGGAATGGGCCTGGAGCGTCTGGCGGCGGTGCTGCAACACGTACACTCGAACTACGAGATCGACCTTTTCGGCGAACTGATTCGCGCCGCGTCACGTGAGACGCACACGAAGGACCTGGGAAGCAATTCGCTCAAGGTCATTGCCGACCACATTCGCGCTTGCGCGTTCCTGGTGGTCGATGGCGTGATCCCGGGCAACGAGGGACGCGGCTACGTTCTGCGTCGGATCATCCGCCGCGCCATCCGTCACGGATACAAGCTCGGCCAGACCGAGCCCTTTTTTCATCGGCTGGTTCCGGATCTTGTGCGCGTCATGGGCCTGGCCTACCCGGAACTTTCGAAATTCGGCGACCGGGTCGCCCAGGTACTCAAGGCGGAGGAGGAGCGCTTCGCCGAGACGCTGGAGAACGGGATGAAAGTGCTCGAGCTCGCGCTCGCCCGCGGCGACAAGACGCTCGGCGGCGAGACGGTGTTCCAGCTCTACGATACCTTCGGTTTCCCCGTCGACCTCACTGCCGACATTGCGCGCGAGCGGGACCTCACGGTCGATTATTCCGGTTTCGAGGCGGCGATGGAACGCCAACGCGAGCGTGCCCGTGCGGCCTCGAGGTTCACTACGGCGGCCGCAGTCGCGTATTCCGGCAGGCCAACCGAGTTTCACGGCTACGAGACTCTCACGCTGGAGGGTACGGTCGTTGCCCTGTACCGCGAAGGCACACAGGTCGAGACGATCGCGCCCGGCGAATCCGCCGTGGTCGTGCTCGACCGCACGCCGTTCTATGCGGAATCCGGAGGCCAGGTCGGCGATCGCGGCGAACTGGCGGGCGTGAATGGGACCTTCGACGTCGAGGATACCCAGAAGATCCAGGCAGACGTGTTCGGACATCACGGTGCGCTCAGGTCCGGAAGCATCGAGCTGGGCGATCGCGTCATGGCCGCCGTCGATGCACCGGCGAGGGCCCGCGCCGCCTGGAACCATTCGGCGACGCATCTGATGCACGCGGCCCTGAAGGCCGTGCTGGGCAGCCACGTGCAGCAAAAAGGCTCGCTTGTCGATCCTTCGCGCACGCGCTTCGACTTTTCGCACGACGAGCCCGTGAGCGACGCGCAGATCCGCGAGATCGAGGAACTGGTCAACCGCGAGATCCGCAGCAACGTCGAGGTGACGACGCGCATCATGAAATACGACGACGCCGTGCGTGCCGGCGCCGTGGCGCTGTTCGGGGAGAAATACGGCGACGAGGTACGCGTGATCGGGATGGGCGGGTTCTCGACCGAACTCTGCGGTGGCACGCACGTCAAGCGGACCGGCGACATAGGACTGTTCAAGATACGGGAGGAATCCGGCATCGCGGCGGGAATCAGGCGCCTGGAAGCAGTCACCGGGGAAGCGGCGCTGGAGTGGGTGCACAGGCTCGAGGACGACCAGCGTTTCGTCGAGGGCCTTTATCAGGCAACCGGTGATGCGCTAAGGAAGAAGCTGAACGCCGAGCGGGAGGAGAAGCGGGCACTCGAGAAAGAACTTGTTCGTCTCAAATCGAAAATGGCCGCAGCACAGGGGGAGGACATCGCGGGGCAGGCTGTCATGGTCAAGGGCGCCAGCGTGCTCGCTGTTTCGCTGCAGGGAGCGGACGCGAAGGCGCTGCGTGAGACAATGGACAGGTTGAAGGACAAGCTGAAGAGCGCGGTTATCGTGCTGGCGGCGGCTGAGGGGGGCAAGGCGAGCCTGGTCGCAGGTGTGACATCGGACCTCACCGGGCGGGTCAAGGCCGGAGAACTTGTGAATTTCGTCGCCCGACAAGTGGGCGGCCGGGGAGGCGGGCGGCCTGACATGGCGCAAGCCGGCGGAACCGACCCGTCCGGGCTTCCTGCGGCGCTTGCTTCCGTCGTCGGCTGGGTGAGGGAGCGCCTGTAGCGCAGCGGTAATATTCGTTGGCGGGGCGCTCGGCCGGACGTCAATCGGACTTGCCAAGGACCGGCAAGTCGTGATTGAATCCCGCCACACGCGAGTTCGAACGCATCCATGACTTACTGGTCCGCCTTTAGCTTTTTTGGTTATCCCCGGCCACTGGCGGAGGGATCGGACTAGTCGTATTTGAAGCGAATCTCCGAAAACCGCCAGAGCCCAAGCCGCCTGGCGGTTTTTTATTTGGCGACCTTTCTACAAGGCAACACAGCGAGGCAACGAGTCATGTCCAGTTCCTTAGAAGACACCTACCTGGGCGCCATACCGGCGGACAGGACGTCGCTCACCGACGACGAGCGCATCGAGCTGATCACGCCGCTGCCGCCGCCTGAGCATTTGATCCGGTTCTTCCCGATCCAGGCCACGTCGGCAGAGCGCCTGATCAGTGACACGCGGCTCAGGATTCGGGAGATCCTGCACGGCTTGTCGGACCGCCTGCTGGTGGTCGTCGGCCCCTGCTCGATTCACGATCCGGACGCGGCACTTGAGTACGCGTCGCGGCTTGCTCAGGAGCGCATCAAACACGCGAGCGAACTCGAGATCGTCATGCGCGTCTATTTCGAAAAGCCTCGCACCACGGTGGGCTGGAAGGGCCTCATCAACGATCCTCACATGGATGGCAGTTTCCGAATCAACGAGGGACTGCGGATCGCGCGGGACTTGCTGGTCCGAATCAACCAGCGCGGAGTGCCCGCGGGATCCGAATTTCTGGACACGATATCCCCGCAGTACATCGGCGATCTAATCAGCTGGGGCGCGATCGGCGCCCGCACCACTGAGTCGCAGGTGCATCGCGAACTCGCCTCGGGCCTGTCGGCGCCGATCGGCTTCAAGAACGGTACCGACGGCAGCGTGAAGATCGCGGTCGATGCGATCCTCGCGGCGCGGCAAAAACACCATTTTCTGTCGGTGCACAAGAATGGCCAGGTGTCAATCGTTGCGACGCGCGGCAATGAGGACTGCCACATCATTCTGCGCGGCGGGAAAAAACCCAATTACGACGCGGGCAGCGTTCGGGCCGCTGCCAGTGCGCTCGCGGCGGCCGGCCTGGGACAGCGGCTCATGGTCGACTGCAGCCACGCCAACAGCATGAAGGACCCGATGCGCCAGATCGCGGTCGCCGCCGATGTCGGGCGTCAACTCGCCGCCGGAGAGGACAACATCTTCGGTCTGATGGTCGAATCGCACCTTGTGGCAGGACGCCAGGAGCTTATCGCCGGTCATCAACTGGTCTATGGGCAAAGCGTGACCGATGGCTGCATCGGATGGGACGACAGCGTGCCACTTCTCGACAATCTTGCCGCGGCGGTGCGCCAACGGCGACAAAAGCGGGCCGAACGGGAATAGGGCAGGTTGTCGCGCACTGATTAGACGCTTAGCGGCTCACTGTCGAGCAGAGCGTTCCGTGACCATCACGCCTCAAGCGGAAGCGACGCCGCTGGTCAAAACGGGGCTGCCGCTCATCGCGCTTATCCTCGGTTTCAAGCTCTGGCTGGCGGCGGTTTTTCCCTTCACCGGCGACGAGGCCTACTTTGCGCTCTGGGGCGCCGAGCCCGACCTCGGCTTCTACGACCATCCGCCCATGATCGGTTGGTGGCTGGCGCTGCTGCTGAAGATTTCCTGGTCCGAATGGGTACTGCGCATTCCGGTTGTGCTGCTTCCGTTCGCGATAGGCGCGGGCATCTATGCGGCGTTGGCCCGGTTCGACACCGAAAAGGCACTCCTTGCGGCCGGCGCGTACGTGCTGCTGCCGATCAATGTCTGGAATGTCTTTATCACCACGGACGCGCCGCTCATCCTGTTTTCCTTCTTCTCCGCGTTCGCATTCTGGCAGGCGGAGCTGCGGCGCTCGAGGGGCCTCTATGCGCTGTCCGGCGCGCTGCTCGGCCTTGCGTTCCTCTCCAAGTACTTTGCGGTGCTGCTAGGTCTGGTGTACCTGGCCTGCATGCTGGCCTCGCCGAGGGAGCAGAGAAACTGGCGCGGGCTCGCCGTTACCGCCGCCTGCGCATTGCCGTTCGCTGCGATCAACCTTTGGTGGAACTACGAGAATTGCTGGGCAAACCTCATGTTCAACATCTACAACAGGCACGCAGGCGCGGGCCCGTCCTGGAAAACGCCGCTGCTCTATGCGGTCACAGCGCTGTATGTGCTCTCGCCGGTGGCGTTGGCGCAGCTCGCGCGCACGCGCGGTTGGGCGGCAAACGTATGGCGCGACGCCTCATCGCGCTTGTTCTTCATCGCCTGGGCGCTGCCGTTCGCGCTGTTCGGCGGGTTGTCAGCGCTGAAGCTTGTCGGTCTGCACTGGGTGCTGTCGTTCGTGCCGTTTTTCTTCATCGCCATCGCGATGATCCTGTCGCGCGAACAGTTGCGCGGCTCCGTCGTATATCTCGGGCTTTTCAGTTTGCTGCACGTAGCACTCATCTTTGCGGCGAGCGCGTTTCCGCTCGATGCGTGGAAAGGGTGGCGTCAGTATGACGGCATCGTGTTTCACTTTCGTATCGGCGAGGTGCTGCGCGTGCTTCAGCCCTACCGGGGCGACTTCGTGCTCACCGCCGACGGATATTCGCCTGCGGTCACGCTCTCGTATTACGGCCGCCGGCTGCACCGCACTGGCCCGGACGACAGAAGCGGCTCGGAAGGTACATCTAACTCCACGGCGACGAAGGCACCCCGGATGCGGTGGCGAAGCTACTATGTTCCGGTGTTCGGCGCGGCCTCATCGCACGCGCGCCACGACGATATTCTCACGGACTTCAGGCAGCTCGACGGCAGGAATATGCTGGTGTTCCGCAAGAATGCGCCCGCGGACGACGATTACCGCCCTTACTTTCGAACGGTCGAATACCGTACGTTTGAGCTGTCGGGCGCGACGTTTCATCTGGTGCTCGGAAGCGGCTTCAACTACGCGGCATATCGCGATCGCGTACTCGCTCCATTGCGCGAGCGGTACTACCGGATCCCCTCGTACCTGCCGCAGCGGAGTTGTTATTTCTGCGAGCGGTACTTCACCGCGCCGATCTGCCCGGCGGGGTAGACTTTTGCCGGCGTGTTACGCAGCAAGCGCGCAATCGAGGAAAATGACCAGATTCGCCACGGCCCTGCAGCTGATGCGGCCCCGCCAGTGGGTCAAGAACGGCTTCGTGCTTGTGGGTCTGATCTTCGGTCACGGCTTTTCCGATCCGGCACTGCTGACCAAGGCGGGCGTCCTGCTGGTCGCATTCTGCATGGTGTCGAGCGGCGTCTACGTCTTGAACGACGTGCTGGATCGGCAAGCGGACCGCGCCCATCCGACGAAGCGCCAACGGCCGGTTGCCCGCGGGGCGGTGACGCCGCGCGCGGCACTCACATTTGCGCTGTTGCTCGCAGCAGCCGGGCTGGCGCTGGCGAGCTTGGTGTCGCCGGTAGCCTTGGGGCTCGCCGCGTGCTATGTCGTTCTCAATCTGGGCTACAGCGCCGGGCTGAAACACGTTGCGATACTGGATGTGTTTCTTATCGCCGCAGGCTTCATGCTGCGGATCTTGGCGGGCACGCTGGGGCTGGACATCGCGCCTTCGCACTGGCTGCTGTTATGTGGTTTCATGGTCACCGTGTTCCTGGGATTTGCCAAGCGGCGCGCGGAGCTGTTCGCCCTGAGTCCCGCAGAACACGGTGGGCGCGGACGGGGAACGGCGCAACGTCCGGTGCTTGACCATTACAGTACAAGGCTGCTCGACCAGTTCATTGCGGTCAGCGCGGCGGGCGCCATGGTCGCCTATGCGCTGTACACGGTCGATGCGAAGACCGTCGCGATACACGGAACCGATCGCCTGGTGTATACGGTGCCGCTCGTGCTCTACGGACTGTTTCGTTACCTTCACGTGCTTTACCGGGGCCGCGGCGGCGTCGACCCCGCGGCAGAACTTCTCGCCGACGGCCATCTGCTGGTCGTCATCGCGCTCTGGCTCAGCGCAGTCTTGTGGTTGCTCGCCTAGGAAGGTGACGCTGGAATGACCACCGCTCCGGCATCGCCGAGGGCCGAAATCAAGCGCCGGCCGGGCGGCCCGCGGTGCAAACCCACGCGCAGCGTGTTACGCCGGGTCGCCTGGTCACGATGTGGAGGCTGATAAGTTGTGGATTCTCAGGCATAATTTCGCGGGTCGGCGCTGTGGCGCAGCCGGCGCCGCGGTGTTTGGACTGCAAAGCACGGAAACCAACTGATGACCGAGATTCCCGACCCGGTGAGACTGGCGAACTTGGAGCCGCTCGGCGACGCCACGCAGTACTCCGACGAGATCTACGGCATGATCTCGAACTCGCCGCTGTTCGAGAATTTCAACCTGGCCGAGATCCGCCTGCTGACGCATTTCATGCAGGTCTATCGAGCCGATCCTGGGATCGAAATCATCCGCGAAGGCGAGCCCGGCGATTTCATGATGCTGCTCACCGAGGGAAGAGTCGAGGTATTCAAGCAGGATCGCTGGAATGCGCCACGGCTCATCGCCGAAATCGAACCGGGCAAGACTCTCGGGGAGATGTCGATGATCGACGGCGAGCCGCGCTTCGCCACCTGCGTAGCGGCAGAACGCTGCACGATCGCGGTGCTGACGCGGGAAAACCTTGCACGCATCATTCTCGAACAACCGATCCTGGGAGCGAAGGTTCTGATGGAACTGGTCCTGATGCTTTCCCAGCGTTTGCGGCAGACAAGTTCCAAGCTGGTCAGTTACATGGACAGGGAACAGCCGCAATAAGCCTTCCGCGGGCGTTGTCGCGTCGCGTCGCGCCGTTTTGCGGTCGGAGCGAAGTGGTCAGTCCAAGCCGGGAATTAGCGATTCCTTCCCTGTTCCCAGAGCACGTCGCTGCCGCCCGCGGCCCGGTTCAGCACACGCCCAAGCACGAACATCAGATCGGAGAGCCGGTTCAGATAGATCCGCGCCGGTTCGCTGATACTTCCGTCTTCGGTCCGCGCAACGGTGACGACCGATCGCTCCGCTCTGCGGCACAGCGTACGCACCATATGTGCCAGCGCCGCCGCGCGCACGCCCCCCGGCAGGATGAACTCTTTCAGCGGCGGCAGGTCCCGATTCCAGCGCTCGATCTGCGTCTCGATCCACTCGATCTGCCTTGCGCTGAGGCTGGTGTGCCCCGGAACCGCCAGCTCGCCGCCAAGATCGAAGAGGTCGTGCTGAATGGCGACCAGCGCCTCGCGCACTTCGTCGGGAAGTGGCTCCGACAGCAGCAGGCCGAGCGCGGAATTGGTCTCGTCCACGTTTCCCAGCGCTTCGATGCGCACGTTGTTCTTGGCAACGCGCGATCCGTCGCCCAATCCGGTGTCTCCCTTGTCGCCGGTGCGGGTCGTGATCTTGGACAGACGGTGGCTCATGGCGGCCGATAGCGGTGTGGTGAATAGACAAAATAATATAGCATGTGCGCACGCGGCTTCACGCGCCGGGTCGGCGACGCGTAAGTGAAGTACTGGGCCCGGCAGCGCAAGCACAAATCTTCGGCCAATGCGCATATCCATCATCATGCCCGTCCTGAACGAGGCCACGCGTATCGAGGCGGCGCTCGCGGCGCTGCAGCCGCTGCGTCGCCGCGGCCATGAGGTGATCGTGGTCGACGGCGGGTCGACCGACGGTACGAAAGAACGGGCGCCCGGTCATGCGGACAGGGTGATTTCGGCGCCGCGTGGCCGCGCAAGCCAGATGAATGCCGGCGCGCGCGCGGCGTCGGGTGATGTGCTGCTATTCCTGCACGCAGACACTGAATTGCCCACGTCTGCAGACCGGGCGATCGAGGCTGTGCTCGACGGGCCGGTCGCCCCCGGAACAAAATGGGGCCGGTTCGACGTGCGTATCGACGGCTCAAGCGTGCTGTTGCCGCTGGTCGCCTGGATGATGAATTTGCGCTCCCGACTCACCGGCATTGCCACCGGCGACCAGGCGATGTTCGTGCGCAGCGCGGCTTTTCGCCGCGTAGCCGGTTTTCAGCCGCTGGAACTGATGGAGGACGTTGACTTGAGCGCGCGCCTCAAGCGCATTTCACCCCCGCTGTGCCTTCGTCAAGTCGTGGTCACCTCTGGCCGACGCTGGGACAAGCACGGCGTGCTGCGGACCATCGTGCTCATGTGGTGGTTGAGACTGCGGTTCTACTTTGGCGCTGACCCGAACCGGCTGGCGCGCCGCTATCACCGATGAACAATGGAACCGGCACGACCATCGCCGTCTTCGCCAAGGCGCCTAATCCTGGCGAGGTGAAGACGCGTCTGATTCCGGCACTGGGTGCCGAGGGAGCCGCGGCGCTGCACCGGGCGCTGGTGCTGCGCACCCTCGGGACTGCCGTGGACGCGGGTGTCGGCCCGGTCCAACTGTGGTGCGCGACGGATGCCGAGCACCCGTTCTTCGCCGAATGCAGTCGGCGTTTCAGCGTGCAGGTCCTTTCCCAGTGCGACGGCGACCTGGGCGTGCGCATGCACCATGCCTTTGAAATTCTGCTCGGCGCATCCGAACGTGCGTTGATCGTCGGCTCCGATATCCCCGCGCTGACGCCGGCGCATCTGCGCGCCGCGGACGCGGCGCTTGCACGCGGCCGGGAGGCGGTACTTGGCCCCGCGCAAGACGGCGGCTACGTGCTTATCGGGCTGCGGCGTGTCGCCGCCGATGTGTTCGAGCACATCGGCTGGGGCGGAGCGGACGTCCTCGACACGACGCGTGCTCGCTTGACGCGCCTTGGCTGGCGCCACGAAGAACTGCCGACTCTGTGGGACGTCGACCGTCCCGAGGACCTGGAGCGCGAGAGCGTGCGCGACCTGGTTCTCTTGGTCCGGCGCGCTCACCGCTAGATTTCGCGATTCCGGTGAGAGTGAAATGTGACCGCCGCAGCATCCAAATGGCATCGTCTACCACGGAAATCCTTGCACGTGCCTGAAACGCGGGTGATATCGCCGAGAAGCATTCAAAAGGACACGTCGAGATGCTACACTTCGCACAGTAGCGAAGGCGTTTCACTAAAAGGACAAGAATCGTCGTGAACGCGGCACGGAACGCGAAAGGTTCGATCCGGCTTGCGATCCTGCTCGCCGCGCTCTTATTTTCCGTGCAGGGCACTGCACAGGAAATTCCCCGTTTCGACATCCGCGCCTTCCGCGTCGAAGGCAACAAGCTGCTCTCGCGGCAGGAGGTCGACGCGGTGCTCGCGCCGTTCATCGGCTCGCAGAAGGATTTCGGCGACGTGCAGCGTGCCCTCGAGGCGCTCGAGCAGGTCTACAAGGACCGCGGCTACAACACCGTCTCGGTGCTGCTGCCCGAGCAGGCGCTCGAAGGCGGCGAAGTGCTGCTGCAGGTCATCGAAGGGCACATACGTTCGGTCCGCGTCCAGGGCGAGAAATACTTCGATGCGGCCAATATCCGTGCCAGTCTCCCCGCGCTGAAGGAGGGGGAGGTGCCGGTCATGCCCAACCTGTCGGCGAGTCTGCGCGTGGCCAACGAGCACCCGATGAAGAAGCTGAGCGTTCGCCTGGCGCCGGGCGAAAAGGAAGACGAACTGGACGCCATCGTCGCCGTGACCGACGAAAAACCCTGGCGGGTCGGCGTCACGCTGGACAACACCGGCACCGCGCAGACCGGCCGCCATCGCCTTGGCCTGATCTGGCAGCACGGCAACCTGTTCGATCGCGATCATCAGTTGTCGCTGCAGTACCAGACGTCGCCGCAGAAGACGGACGAGGTGAAAGTCTATGCGGCGTCCTACCGCGTTCCGCTGTATGCACGCGGTGACAGCGTCGACGTGTTCGCGACCCGGTCGGACGTGGACGTCGGCTCTATTGCGACCGGACTGGGGCCGCTGGCGGTCACCGGCAAGGGATCGACGTTCGGCGCCCGCTACAACTGGAACCTGCAACGGCGCGAGGACTACGAGCACCAACTCGTCTTCGGGATCGATCAAAAAGCGTTCAAAAACAGTTGCTTGATCTTAGGACAGCAGATTTGCTCTGACGTGAGCGTGCGGCCGCTGAGCCTAGCCTACAATGGCCGCTGGGCGGGCCCGGGGAGCGAGACTGGGTTCTTCGTCTCGCTGGCGCGCAACCTGCCGGGCGGCAGCAACGGCGACCAGGCCGCCTTCGACCAGGTGCGTCCCGGCGCGCCGGATGATTTCGAGGTCCTGCGCGGCGGAGTCAACCTGTCGCGCGCATTCGCCGCCGACTGGCAATGGCGCGTCAACCTGAGCGGCCAGTGGACCCGGTCGCCGCTGGTACCCGGCGAGCAGTTCGGGGTCGGCGGCAATGCGACGGTGCGCGGCTTCGAGGAACGGGAACTGTCCAACGACAAGGGTTTCCTGGGCAATCTGGAGGTCTACACGCCCGAGCTGTGCGCGGCGTTGCGCGCCAATTGCCGCCTTGTAGGGTTCTACGATTTCGGTGCTTTGAGCCGCAACCAGGCTCTGCCCGGCGAGTCCGCCAGCGACCACGTTGCCGGTGCCGGTGTCGGCGTGCGCTTCGTGTACGGCAAGCATCTGACGGTGCAGGCCGATTACGCCCAGGTCGTCGATCCCGGCGCCGACATTCCTAGCGGCGCATGGAAACTGCATGCGCGCATCGGCCTGATATTCTGACGGGGCACGGGCGAGCGCGAAAATTGACGGGCCTGACCACTGTGACTTATTCACGGTTACAACGCGATTCACGTTCGGGCGCCGCACCGGCGCGTAGAATAATTTCGTTGTCGTCCGCATCCCGGAGTGCGCCATGAATAAACGTTCCTGTCATCGCGCGATCTCGGTGCTGAGGCCGCGGCTGCTGAGTACCGCGGTCGCCGCGTGCTTCGCCGCGCCGGCCGCATTCGCGCTGCCGACCGGGCCACAGGTCGTGGTGGGAAGCGCTGCGTTCTCGCAGCAGACCGGCGCGCTCACGGTCACCAACGCCCCTGGTACCGTCATCAACTGGCAGGGATTTTCGATCGGCGCGAGCGAAGCGACGCGCTTCGTGCAGCAGAGCGCGGCGAGCAGCGTGCTCAACCGCGTGGTGGGAGCGCAAGCCTCGGCGATCCTCGGTGCGCTGCAGTCCAACGGCCGGGTGTGGCTGGTGAATCCGAACGGCATCCTGTTCGGGCCTTCGGCGAGAATCGACGTGCAGGGGCTGGTGGCCTCGACGCTGGCGATTTCAAACAAGGACTTCCTCGCCGGAAAGCTGAACTTTGAAGCCGGCGCCCTGGGTGGCAACAGCGCCGGCGGCATCCGGAACCAGGGCAATATCACCACGCGCGAGGGCGGCAGCGTCTATCTGGTGGCGCCGGACATCGAGAACAGCGGCATCATCCACTCGCCCAAGGGTGAAGTAATGCTCGCCGCGGGCCACAAGGTGGCGCTGGTCGAGGCGGGTAACCCGGACGTGCAGATGGTGCTGAGCGCACCGAGCGACAAGGCAGTCAACCTCGGCAAGATCCTAGTCGAAAGCGGGCGCGGCAGCCTGTTCGGCGCGAGCCTGGCACAACGCGGCATCGTCAGCGCGAACAGCGTGAGCACCGACGCTGCCGGCAACATCGTCTTCCGCGCGACCAAGGAGGTGGCGCTGGCCGCGGGCAGCAAGACCAGTGCCGACGGTGCCGCAGGCGGCACGATCACCGTGCAGGCCGACGAGGGCACCAACCTCGTCTATGGCGAGGTGTCGGCAAAGGCGAGCGAGGGCAAGGGCGGCACGGTGCAACTGCTCGGCGAGCGCGTCGGACTGGTGGACGGCGCGAGCGTTGACGTGTCAGGCGAGACCGGCGGCGGCACGGTG
>MEQX01000107.1:0-17233 GCA_001770415.1 Betaproteobacteria bacterium RIFCSPLOWO2_02_FULL_63_19
CCCGGCATCTCGCCCGCGAACGAAAGAGCAATGTTCGGTGCGGGCTGACCGTCGACACGGGTCACGACGACTTCCCAGCCGTGCATCCGGTTCAGCGGCAACGGCTCCAACCGGCTCGCGAGGCTTATGCGATAGTGTTTCCCGTCGGTGATTCTGGTTCGCTCGAGGTCGAATTCGCCGGGCAAGCGGCCGTTGGCGCAGGCCGTGCCGACGAACTGAGCGGTCAAGAACACGGCCGCCAGAACAATGCGTGTCCAGCCGAACGGATCGATTCGGTTCATGGTCTGGCCCGTGGTTCTTCCTTCGTCATTTCGGAACTGAAAAAGTCTACTCAATTCACCCCTGGGCTGCCACGGGAAGCCATTGCCGCACGAGTGATTGAACAACAAGACGCAACACCGTGATGCCGGCAGTCGAATCGCTTCAATTCGCAGACGATCTGACTTCGAGGCAGGGGCCTGCTTTGGCGGTGTACGGCCGTCCGCGAATCGACCCTTAACCGCCAGTGGTAAGAATAATAAGCGACCACGGGACGGGATGCGTGTCGCGCCGCCCGAACGAACGGGCGTTGGCGCAGTCCCGGTGCCGGAAAGCCGGGTCGCGGCGCCGATTGACGCAAACGCAAATGCACAGTCCGTTGACGTGCGTCAACACCTCGCCCGCGAGGACGTGGAGAATGCGTGTTGCAAGGATGCCCGTTTGGGCGGTCTTCCCTCGCTTAGCTGATCCTGCGGGATCTCGACTAGCAGACGCATTCCCCTGGTGCCAGGGGGTCCACAGGGGAGACCGCGCAAGCGGGCGTTTTCATCAGCGGTTTCCTGGAGGTGCTGCCGGCCTGATCGACATCGAGCAGCGCCGTCGGGCATTTTCACGGCGCTCGTCAGAGCACGACGGGACGGTCGGGCAACTCGTCCGGATTCGTGCCACGCGAAGGAAAATGCTTCACCAGCGGCGCCGTGACGGCCTCGATGCCCGAGAGCACGCCGCCCTCGAAGTCGCCCGAACGGAACGCCGCTTCCATGCGCCGGCAGATGGCATCCCACGTTTCCTGTTCCACCTTCGCGTTGATGCCGCGATCGGCAACGATCTCGATATCGCGGTCGATGAGCTGCACGTAGATGAGAATGCCGCTGTTGTGCTCTGTATCCCAGACGCGGAGCCGGGAGAAGATCTCGATCGCGCGCTGGCGCGGCGTGATGCCCTTCATTATCGGCAACAGGTCGAGCCCGGCCTCTACCGCGAAACGCAGCTCGCCGTCGTGCGACCTCTCCGATTCCCGGATGGCCCGCTCGATGCGATCCAGCGCTGCACGCGGGAACGTCCGCCGAACGATCCAGTGGGGAGCAAGGAGGTGACGAATGACGCGCGCGATGTTCATCTACCAGCGCCCCGATGCGCCGCCACCGCCCGAGCTGCCGCCCCCGCCGCTGAATCCTCCGCTTCCGCCGGAGGACCCGCTGCTGCCGCCAGACGACCATCCGCTGCCACCGGACCCTTCGACCCGGGTGATCAGCGTGAGCAGGAACGCGACGACTGCAACGATCGCCGCGATGGTGACACTGACCAGGAGATAGGCGATTACGCCCGCGGCGGCCCCGGTCAATCCTGCCCCGAGCAGGCGTCCGAACAGGGATCGCAAAAGGCCTCCGACGAGCACCACGGCGATGAATCCGTAGAAAAGCAGGTTCTCATACCTGACCGAGGGTGGGGCATCTGAGGCGGGGCGTTCGACCCGCTTGGGGGCAGGCATCGCCTCGCCTTCCACCACTCTGACGATGCGGTCCACGCCGGAACGGACGCCGCCGTAGAAGTCCCCTTTCCTAAAGTGCGGCGCGATGCTCTCGTCGATAATGCGCCGGGCAATCGCGTCCGGAAGCATCCCTTCGAGCCCATAGCCGACCTCAATGCGGAGCCTGCGATCATTCTTGGCAACAACGAGCAGCACGCCGTCGTCGACGCCTTTGCGCCCGAGCTTCCATTGGTCGAAGACGCGGGTTGCATACTGCTCGATGGATTCGGGCTGCACCGTAGGCACCAGCAGCACCGCCACCTGGCTGCCCTTGCGCGATTCGAGCTCGGCCAGCCTGCCTTCGAGGGTATTGCGCTGATCGGCACTGAGCGTTGCCGTAAGATCGGTGACGCGCGTCGCCAGCGGCGGCACCGGCACCTCGCCCTGCGCAGCCGCCGCCAGCAGCAGCAGCGCCAGTGCGCGCCACGGCAGCGGACTGCGAGCGCGTTCTCGCGACACGGTCCGCGCCTATTTGCCCGCCGCCCCGGGGTTGCCGCCGAAATCCACTTTGGGCGGCTGGCTGATCGCCTTCGCGTTCTCGACCGTGAACTGGGGCTTCTCCTTGAAATCGAACAGCATTGCCGTCAGGTTCGACGGGAACTGGCGCACCACGACGTTGTAGGTCTGGACGGCCTTGATGTAGCGGTTGCGCGCCACCGTGATGCGGTTCTCGGTGCCCTCGAGCTGCGCGTGCAGGTCGCGGAAATTCTGGTTGGACTTGAGATCGGGATAGCGCTCGACGATGACCATCAGACGCGACAGCGCGGAGGACAGCTCACCCTGCGCCTGCTGGAAGCGCGTGAATGCCTGCGGATCGTTCAACAGCTCGGGTGTCGCCTGGATGGTCCCGACTTTCGCTCGTGCGTTGGTTACCCCCAGAAGGACCTGCTGCTCCTGTGCGGCAAAGCCTTTTACTGTCTGGACCAGGTTGGGAATCAGGTCCGCGCGCCGCTGGTATTGGTTGATGACCTCAGCCCACGCCGCCTTGATGCTCTCGTCCGTGCTCTGCAGCGTGTTGTAGCCGCAACCCCCGAGCGACAGCGTTGTTATGGCCAGTACCATTGCGAGTAATCGCCTGCTCATGCCGGTCCCCCCCTGAAGCGTGACGCGATCCAATGTGACCCGAGGCATCTTGACGCGATATTTCGTGACCCAACGATGGTGCTTTGACGCCGCCAGGCCGTACCGCGTCACGACCCATCGCATCACGCACGAATTATAGCCGCCGGAGGACCGCTTCCGGCCGTTCTGAGGCTCCCGGAGCGCGACCCTCGACTCCCCGACGTGCCGACCACCGCCGAGGCGGGATTGCCCGGTTTTGTGGCGAGCGCGTGGTTCGGCCTCGTGGCAACCGCGGGAACACCCGATCACGCGGTCCGGCGTCTGAACACCGAAGTGGTCCGGGCGCTGTCCGCGAGCGAGGTTCGCGCCACCATTGCCAAGCTCGGGCTCAAGCCTGCGGCTAGCACGCCCGAGGAGTTCGCCGCGCTGATCACCGAAGAAAACACGAGGCGGGCGAAAACTCGGCTCAATACCCGAGCACGGCCTTGATGCCCCTCACGAGGATTTCGTTCTCGAACGGCTTGGTGATGTAGCCGTCGGCGCCCCCGGCAATGCCGCGCAGCACATCATTGCGATTGGCCTGGGCCGTCAGCATGATGACCGGGATGGACTTCAGCACCGGATGCTGGCGAATCCGCGCGAGTATATCGAAGCCGTTGGCATCGGGCAGGTTGACATCGAGCAGGATGAGATCCGGCGAAGGCACCCGTCGCAGTTCGGCGACGATTTCGCTGCGGTTTCCGGCCAGGCGCGGCTCGAACTTCTCGAAAGTCAGCAGCAGCCTGAGCGACCTCTGAATATCGGGGTTGTCTTCGATCACGAGGACGCAGTAAGTCCAGGAACCTTTGTCCGAATAGACCGATCCCGCGCTTGGCCTCTTCCGGGTCGCTGCGCGTCGCGCGATGCTGACGTAATAGCCGTCAAGGGTCAGGCGATGCTCGGCGACGTCGGCTTCCGCATGCGCCTCGGGCGGCGGCGGGCCGGCCGGACCGGCAGCCGGCGTGGCGCCCGTGAGAAAACTCATGTCGATCAATAGTTCCGGTTCGACGTTCGCAATCTCGATATATCCGTCCCGTAACAGCGATTGCGCCGTCTTGATCAACTCCTCCGCCGAATACGCTTTGACACTCCGCGTCACCTCGGTGAAATTCTTCTTCCCGTCAAACAGCACCAGGAGCTCCAGGGCTCCCAGCGACAGGCGCGTGGACCCGTACTTGAGCTCGTCACCGCCCTTTTCCGTCAGAGCAAATACATCTCTGGAATCGATCGCTGACGGACCGCTGTCGTTCATTGGTTTGCGCACCGTTGGGGCAGACGCGGCATTGTGCTCTTTGCCGCGTTAACCGACAATTCTCCGCGTAATCGCTAAAGACGGCTTGTTGCACCGTGCGCGCTTCGGCATGCTCATGCAAGCCCGGCTCGCCTACGCTTCGAGCGGTCCGTCCGTACCCTTCCCGTCCTGCCGGACAATGCCGAGGAGTTGCTGCGTCTTGCCGTCCCGCTCACCCCGATAGAACTTTTCGATCAATCGGTCGAAAACGGAAGCTTGCGGCAGGATGCAAGCGAAAAGGGTTGCACACGAGCGCAGTTTCAGATCGTCTGGCGAGCCGAAGATCTCCTCGGCAGTTCGGCCCTCGATGCGGACCACCGCCTCAGCGCACTCCAGCAACCTCGGCCCGAGGACCGGATGATCGAGGTATGCCCTGGCCTCATCGGCGGACTTGATCGCGTATTTCTTTGAGATCGAACTGACGCCCAGCCCGTCGATTTGCGGGAAGATGTACCACATCCAATGCGTACGTTTCCGGCCATCCCTGATCTCCGCGAGCGCACGCTCGTAGGTATGTTCCTGGGCTCGAACAAAACGGCTCAGATCATAGGGGTCTTCTTTGCTGCAAGCGTCGGTTCCGGTCATCGTTCCCATCGGCTACGCGACCTCAGGCGAAACCGCGCTTTGCGCGCGCGAAAACCTCCCGCGGGCCAGCTCGTTCGACTTTGGCGACTGGGTTCCTGGCATTCCTGGCTCGGGTGGCGACCGTTTGCCGGTCTGAAGCGCGGCGGCGCATGGCTTCGGACTCGATCGCCGAGACGAGCGCCGGCTGGCGGCCGGCGAGTTGATCAACCGTGCCTTTGTAAATCACTGTCATACCGGCGGCAAGACTGCGCGAGCGCAGCCGTCCGACTATGTCGGCGATCGCGATGGCGCCAAGATCGGTATTGAGGCATGAATCGGTTACCCGCCGGAGTCATCGCGCGGGCCACAGCGCAAATCCTACGCTAAAACCTCAGGATAAAAAGCGTGATGGCGGGAAACGCAACGAGTATGCAAACGCGCAGCAAATCGCTGAACACGAAAGGCCATACCCCGCGGTAGGTATCGCGGATGGAGATTTCCGGCGCCATAGACTGGATGACGAACAGGTTCATGCCCACCGGCGGCGTGATGAGACCGACTTCGACGACGATCAGCACCAGGACGCCGAACCATATCGCCGTGTGTTCCGCGGAGAGGCCGAAATCCAGGCTCGAAATCATCGGGAAAAAGATCGGAATCGTCAGCAGGATCATGGACAGCGAATCCATCAGGCAGCCTGCCACGAGATAGAAGACCAGGATCGCGCACAACACTGCGTAGGGGCCGAGGCCGAGCGTGCCCACCCATTCGGCGAGTTCCTGCGGCAGTTGCGAAAGGGCCAGGAAATTGTTGTAGGCGGCAGCGCCGAGCACGATCAAGAACACCATGCCTGTACCGCTGGCGGTCAGCTCGAAAGCCGTCAAGATGCCCTTTCCGGACAAGCCGCCGTTGCGCCAGGCCAGCAGCCCTGTCGCCACGGCACCGACGGCCGCACCCTCGGTCGGCGTGAACAAACCCGAATAGATGCCCCCGATGACCACGACGAAGATCACGACGACCGGCCAGACCGCGCGCAACGCGCGAAGACGTTCTGACCAGGGCACCGCCGGAATTCCGCCGGCCGAACGTGGCGCTACGCGCACGTAGATCGCAATCACCGCCATATAGCCGAGCGCCGCAAGGAAGCCCGGAACCATGGCAGCGGCGAACATATTGGCGATGTTCTGCTCTGCCAGGATCGCGTAGATGACCAGCACGATCGATGGCGGAATGAGGATGCCCAGCGTGCCGCCGGCCGCCAGTGCGCCGGTCGCCAAGGCACCGGAATATCCCGCGCGGCGAAGTTCAGGCAGCGCCACCTGGCCCATGGTCGCAGCAGTGGCGAGAGACGAACCGCAGATCGACCCGAACCCGGCGCAGGCGCCGATGGCTGCCATGCCAACGCCCCCCTTGCGATGCCCGAGGAAGGCCTCGGCGGCCTTGAACAGGTCCCGCGACATGCCGCCGAGCGCCGCAAACTGCCCCATCAGCAGGAACAGCGGTACGATCGTCAACGAATGATTGGAGAATTGAACATACGCAAGCGTCTTCATCTGGACCAGCACCGGCGATACGGAACCGTAGACCACCCCGGAGCCCAGCAGGCCCAGCAGCAACATCGAAAGCCCGATCGGCACCCGGAGAAAAATCAGAACCAGCAGGACCGGGAACGACCAGGCGGCCAGCGTGAGCGCGTCCATCAGCGGCCGCCCTCGTCCGGAACGAAGTCTTCATTCGCTTTGACCACTTCCAGCGATTCGAGCAGACGCCAGGAATAGATGATGCAGCCGAGTACCGCCGGGATCATCGACGCTGCATAGCCCCACCAGATTGGCATCTGCAGAATGAAGCTGACCTCGTCGTTTTCCCGGTAACTCTCCATCGCGACGCCCATGCGCCAGATCAGCAGCAACCAGACAGCCGTCATGAGCCCATCGGAGACGATCGACAGCACGCGCTTCAATAACGACGGGAACGCATTCCAAAACAAACTGACATCCGCATGGCGCCGCTTGAGGTGACACCAGGGCAGAAAGGAAAATACTGCCAGCGCCGTGCCGGCTTCGACCAGTTCGAAATCGCCGGGCACGGGACCCAGACCGGCGAAGCTGAATGCGCGCCCGGTGATGCTGACGACGCTGAGAAGCGCCAGCGCCGTCAGCACGAATCCACCGAACCACGCCATCAAGCGGCTGGCGCCGTAGATGATCTTGCTCATCATCGCGGGATCGAAAGCGCGGCGCGGTGGCTCCCGCTCACCGCGCTTTGGGCCAAAGACCAAACCTCCTTACATCTTGGCTGAATACTTGGCGATAATCCGCTCGGCCTCGGCCGCAAGCTTCGGCCCGTCGATACCCTTGCTCGCCACTTCCTTGAACCAGACGTCGCGCACGCCGGCGGCGGTCTTGCGCCACTTCCGGGTTTCCGCGGCGTCGAGCATATGGATCTTGTTGCCCGCCTTCTTTGCCAAACTCAATCCGACTTTGTCGCCCGCATCCATGGCGCCGCCGAACAGGGATGCAGTCACCGCACCACTGTTGGCATCGATTACTTTCTTCAGATCGGCCGGCAGTTTTTCATAAGCTGCCTTGTTCATCACGATACCGAAGGTCTGGGTATACAAGCCCTTGTCGCCGGCGAACCCCGTATGGTTCTTGACGATCTGCTGCACCTTCAGCGCCGGCACCACTTCCCAGGGAATCGTCGTGGCGCTGATCACGCCTTTGGACAATGCCTCGCCAACCGCCGGGACGGGCATGCCGACGGGCGTCGCACCGAGTTGCTTGAGCATGATGTTGACGACACGCGAACCGCCGCGCACCTTCATGCCCTGCAGATCCTCGAGCTTGGTGATCGGATCCCTGCTGTGGAACAGACCGGGACCGTGAACGTGAACCGCGATGAGCTTTACGTCCTTGAATTCGTCCATCGCATACGTCTCGACATATTCCTGAAAGGCGCGTGAGGCCGGTTCGGCGAGGCCGCTGCTGAACGGCAGTTCGAACAATTCGGACTTCGGGAACCGGCCCGGCGTGTAGCCGAGCACCGTCCAGACGATGTCGGCCACGCCGTCCTTGGCCTGATCGAACAGCTCGGGTGGCTTGCCGCCCAGCTGCATGCTCGGGAAGTGCAGCACCTTTATGCGTCCGCCGCTTTCCTTCTCCACTTTCTTCCCCCAGGGCACGATGGCCCTCTTCGGGATCGTCGCTTGCGGCGGCAGAAACTGGTGAAAGCGCAGCGTGACGTCTGCCGCGAACGTTGACTGCCAGACCAGCGCACCGACTGCAACGGACATCAATGTCCCGAGAAACTTCATTGTGATTCTCCTCGTTTGGTTGTTTTGAACGATGCGGCGCCTGCGCGCCCCAATTGCTACAGTGACAGCTTTGATTCCAACGAACGACTACGCGATAAGAAATTTGAACCTTCACCGCACTTACGGTAGACACCGCTCGCCGATGGGAAACGAACGCGGGCGGCGCATGATGTCACCTTGACGACTGCTTCGGTCAGCCGCTCACGCGAAGCACCGCCGCCATTCCCGAATCGCCCGCGGCGCAGCCGCCAAACAGGCCCACCCCACCGCCGCGAATGGCCAGTTCCTCGATCATCTCGATGACGCTACGCAGACCCGTCGGCCCCTGCGGATGCCCCCAGATCAGTGAACAGCCGTAGTTGTTCATCTTCTCCAGCGGAAATCCCGTCTCGCGTGCGAAGGCAATGTCATTTACCGCGAAGGGATTGTGGGTCTTGACGACATCCACGTCCTTGATGGTCAGCCCGGCATGCTTCAGCGCGTTCAGCGCAGCCGGAGCGACCGCCATCGGCATGTGTCCCTTGGCCGCCCGTGCCTGACCGAAGCCCAGCAGCTCCACCGTGATCTTCGGATCGGTCGAAAATTCCCGCGCCAGCTCGCGGGTCGTCACGATCATGCCGGCGTTTCCGTCCGCAGGAAATGTCTGCGTGCCAAAACTGACGGTGCCGTTGGGTTTGACGGGTTTGAGCTTCGCGAGTCCGTCCGCGGTCGTCGGAAAGACTCCCTGGTCCGCGGATACCACGCCGGTCTGCTTGCGGAACCTGGCATCGGTCACTGGCACATCGACCATGTAACGGCGCTGGAAGGCTCGATCGTTTGCCAGCGCGTCCTGGTACTGGGCGTAGCGCGCCAGTGCGACCTCGTTCTGTTCCGCGGTACTGATACCGAACTTGGCGGCGACGTTCTCGGCCGTGTCGACCATGGCATTCAGGGCGTACGGGTCGTGGGAGAAATTGTCCAGGACCCAGCGCTCGGTATGGCCGGTGCCGCCAGGGGCCGTAGGGTCGGGGTAATACACGATGGGGCCGTTCGAGCAGCGGTCGGTGGTCAGCAACAGCGCGCACCGGGCCGAGCCGCCGGCCACTTCACCGGCGGCCATCTGCAGCACCCGGGCGCTGGTGGCGCATGCCTGCTGAACCGTGGGACCGGTCACGCCGTCAATGCCCATCATGCCGGTCACGTAGGGCAGGCCGAAGAAGCTGCCGAGTTGCGGATTGGTGTGCCCGAGTATGGCCAAATCGACACGCTCCATCGGGAATCGCCTGGTTTCGAGCGCCTGTTTGCCGCAATTGGCGACAAGCTGCAGGCTGTTGAGATGGGCGATCGGACCCTGCCATTTGACAAAGGGCGTCGACCAATACTGGCCATAAGGTATGAACGCGTGTGCCATGGTTGTCTCCGGAAATCAACGTAATTGTTCGGCCTGATGCCGTGCGAAGCTGGAACCCGCCAAAGCCAGCTGCTTCAGCAGCGGCGCCGGCTGCCAGTACTGCGGATCGAGAATCTTCTGGAACTCGAGAATCCTGTCGTAGATCGCCCTGAGTCCGACCGTGTCGGCATGGAACATCGGGCCGCCGCGGTAGCGAGGGAAGCCGTAACCGGCGGTATAGACGACGTCGATGTCGCTGGCGCGCAGCGCGACGCCTTCTTCAAGCAGACGCGCGCCTTCGTTGATCATGGCGTAGAGGCAGCGTTGCTGTATCTCCTCGCGGCCGGGTTTGCGCTGCACGACGTTCAGGCGCCGTCCTTCCTCGTGCAGCATCGCCACGACCTCGGGATCGGGAGTGCGTTTGCGGTCGGCGCCGTCGTACCGGTAATAGCCGCGCCCGGCCTTCTGGCCGAGCCAGCCGCGCTCGGTGAGCATCGCCGACGGACGGTAGAACCCTGGGTCCTTGGGCAGCAGCGCCGCGCGCTCGACACGGGTCAGGTGGCCGATATCGATACCGGCCATGTCGTACACGGCCAGGATGCCCATGGCCATGCCCCAGTTCTCCAGGGCACTGTCCACTTCTTCGGGGGTGGCGCCCTCCAACACGCAGTGTTCGGCTTCGCGTCCGTAGGGGTCCATCATCCGGTTGCCGATGAAACCGTAGCACACCTTCGCGACGACCCCGAGCTTCTTGATGGTCTTGGCGATATCCAGTGCGGTGACGACGACATCGGAAGCCGTCTTCGTGCACCTGACGATTTCCAGCAGTCTCATGACATTGGCGGGACTGAAGAAATGCAATCCGATGATGTCCTGCGGCCGCTTCGTCACCGCGGCAATCTCGTCGATGTCGAGCGTCGAGGTGTTGGTGGCGAGAATTGCCCCGGGTTTGGCGATGGCGTCGAGCTTGGCGAAGATTTCCTTCTTCAGGGCCATGTTCTCGAAGACCGCCTCGATGATGACGTCCGCCGTTCCCAGCGCCGCATAATCCAGCGTGGTCGTAATGAGTCCGAGACTCTGCTCGCGCTCTTCCGCCTTGAGGCTGCCCCTTGCGACCGAGCGCTCGTAGTTCTTGCGGACGGTGGCCAGGCCGCGATCGAGATTCTCCTGGCGGGTGTCAAGAATGACGACCTGAATGCCCGCGTTGGCGAAGCACATGCTGATGCCTCCGCCCATGGTACCGGCGCCGACGATGCCGACCTGCCTGACCGGCCGCGCCTTGACGTCTGCCCGTACCCCGGGAATCCTGCTCACTTCGCGCTCGGCGAAGAACAGGTGGCGCAACGCGCGGCCTTCCGTTGCGCGCTCCACCTGGATCGACAGGCCGCGCTCGAACGCGATGCCGTCGTCGAAATTCCTGCTCACGGACGCTTCGACCGCGTCGAGAAGTACGTTCGGCGAGTTGCGGTTGCGCATGGTCTTGGCGACCTGTGCCCGACGTGCGGCGATCACCTCTGCGACCTTTTCGCCGCCGGCGACGCGGCGATCGCGCGTGCGCCGGGGTCCGGCTCCTCTGGCAACCAGGTCGCGAGCGTATGCAAGCGCCGCGTCGATCAGATCGCCGCTGGTCACGATGTCAGCGAGCCCGGCGTCCTTGGCCTGCGCCGCGGTAAGCGGCTTGCCGGACAGCATCATGTCGAGCGCCGGTTCCAGGCCGATCAGCCGCGGCATGCGCTGAGTGCCACCGGCGCCCGGGATGATGCCCAGCGTGAGTTCCGGCAGGCCGAGGCGCGTGCCTTCGGAAGCGATACGGTAGTGGCACGCGATGGCGGTCTCCAGTCCGCCGCCCATCACGGTGCCGTGCACGGCGGCGACCACCGGGACCGCGCTGTCCTCGATCAATCGCAGCACCTCGTGGTATCCGGGATCCTGAACCCCGGTCTCGAATTCCCGCATGTCGCCCCCGGAAAGGAAGGTCTTGCCGGCACACGCCAGGACAATCGCCTTCACATCCTTGTTGCCACGCAATGCCTCGAAGGATCGCTTCAACCCGGCGCGGACCTCGCGCGTCATGGCATTCACCGGCGGGCTGTCGACGCTTACAACCGCGATATCGCCTCTGTTTGTACAGCTCACTGTCTCGGACACTCTTGTTCTCCTTGAGTTGATGCAGCTGCAATTGATTCTGGTCACCCCGCCTCAGCGGTCACACCGCCTTGCCGGCGCGAAAGATGACGACCTCGGGTCGCGGATCACGTCCATGGAGACGCTCGACCAGGAACAAGCTGTCCGGGGGGGTCGTGCCCCAATGCAGAAGATACTCACCCAAACTGCGCCGATAGGGACCGAGCTTCTGTGGCGAGCGCGGAATCATTGTGCGGTCGTGCAGCGGCTGAACATCGATCGGGGCGGGCGCGAAATTGAGGCTTTTGAAGGGCGGCTTGGTCATCAGCGACGCTTGCCGTCGACGGTCTTGGCTTGGCGGTCATTGACTCGCGGACCGGGCACCAGTCCGACATTCGTCGCGACGAATTTCACGACTTCCTCCCATAGGTGCAGGTGCCGCCTGCATCAAGATCGGCTCTCGATGCAACTGGCCCTATCTTCTTTGTCAAACCGGGCGGCGGGCTGTCGTGTTGACGACGACGAACCCGAGATGACGACGAGGCCAACGCGTGCGACTGTAGCAGTTTGTGACTAACTAGTCAAACGATTGTATGATTAGTCATCGTACGGTCATTCCGGGAGGGATGTGGGTGTGTGCCGCCTAATGCTGGAAAATGCGTGCTTGATGGTTCACAGCGACCACCGGCGCCGCAACGCGGCGGGTAATCCGACGGCACCGGCCAGCGCAATCAGAGGAGAAGCATGAAGCGTCGCGGAAATAGCGGGACCAATCGAAGCGCACTTTCTCTCGAGCAGGCCGTCGTGGGGTTTGCGCGCGATTTTCCCCAACTTGGACAGGCGAAAGCCGCTGATGAACTCAAGAAACAGGGCCACGCGATATCTGCTTCCGGCGTCAGGTACATCTGGAAGAAACACGATCTCGAAACTGCGTACAAGAGACTGATGACGGTCTTGCGCACGCCGGATGGATCACCGGCCGAATTGAGCCCGCGACAGCGCGATATTCTGAAACGCGGGAACGCCAGCCGCAGGATCGCGCGCAAGGCGCAACTTGGTCTGGATAACGACCGCAGCCTTTCGACTGGAGACAGGCGCGATCAAATCATCCTGGCCGCTTCCCAGCTATTCGTCAAACACGGCTACAGCGGCACCTCGATGCGCGACATCGCCGACCGAGTGGGGATGCTGCCCGGTTCGGTCTATCACTATTACCCGTCCAAGGAAGACCTCTTTGTTGCAATACACAGAGAAGGTTTTCGGCGGCTCATGCATAACATTCAGGAAGCGATTCATGGAGGCAGTGATCCATGGGAACGGCTTGAACTCGCCTGCGCCGAACATATCAATGACGTGGCAGCCGGCGATCCGATTTCCCAGGTGACCGCGACAGGCCTGTTCTCGATCTATGAAAGTGGTCTGCAGCGGCGTCTGAGAGCCGATCGCGAAAATTTTGAGCAATTGTTCCGCCAACTCATCGCCGATCTTGACCTTCCCAATGGAATGGATCGCTCGTTGTTCCGTTTGGCATTGCTCGGCTCGCTGAACTGGACACACATATGGTACAAAACCGGGAAGAAGTCTCCCAGGGAAATAGCGGCGCAGCTGATTGCCATGTTGAGACCCGGGCATAAGGCCTCAGCGGGACCCCGCCTCGGCGGTTCTTGAGGGTATCTGAGCACCTCTTGATTGGAGTCAAAGCTGGCAGTCGCGCGGGCGAGGAAGATCGTATCTGCCAGGGTTTTCCTGGAGCTGTCCGGAGATAAATGCAACGGACATTTCGGCAATAAATTTTGCTCGAACCGGGAAAGTTCGCCTTGTCTGATATAGGGGAATCGGGATGACGATTTACGACCCAAGAAAGATCCTCGTGCCCGTAGATCTTTCGGAATTGAGCATGGGCGGCCTTCGGGCCGCGAAAGAGATCGCCGAACTTCGGGACGCGGAACTTAAAGTGCTGCATGTCGCTCAGGAATCCGACTACATGCCCTCATTCAGAGGAGGCGGATACCCCACCGAATTCACCCGGAGAATGGCCATCCCCACGAACAAGATGCTGGAGGAGGCCCAGGTTGAATTGGAGAGCCGGCTCAATTCCATGCTGAAGCAGGTTTCCGCAGGACCGAAAGTCGCTTCGATCCTGTTGTGGGGCGAGCCCATAGAGGAAATCCTGCGGGTCGCCGGATCAGAGGACTTCGACTTGATTGTCATGGCGACCCATGGCCGGACGGGTTTGAACCGCCTGCTCATCGGCAGCGTGGCGGAGCAGGTCATTCGGCGCGCCCCTTGTCCCGTCCTTGTCATCCGCGACAAAGTGATCGGAGAACGGGATCATCCCAAGGTAGACCGAAAGGACCACGAGGCGTCGGAAGAGCTCATTGCTTGAACCCGGCCCTAGCACGGGGCCCCGATCAGTGTTGCGCGATATTCGCGCATGGGCCAAACGCGAAGGTGGCTCAAAGAGCGAGGGAAATCAATATAGGTGGGTTTGTGGGTGGCGATCGCGCCCAGACCGATGATCCCGGCAAGAAACAGTACCGGCGAGTAATCGATATCGCGGGTCACCGCCGCGGGTGGCAGCAGGCCGATTCCGGGCGACACGCACAGAAGTGCCGCACCGAGCGCCACCCAGGCCGTGGAAACACCGTGCAGCGTATCGGTCACCCAAAGCGCCAACGCGACCAGCAGGATTACCAGCAGGCGCCGCTCTGCCCCGCTCCACGCCCGCGTCGCGTCCTGTTCGCGCTGCAGACGCGGCGTATCGCGAAACAACAGGCAGATCAACAGCGGGTAGACGACCAACGCGCCGACCCCAAGCACCACGAAGTTCAGGCCGAAGTATTCGCCGTAGAGGAGATTGCGCACCAGCCGAACGTCGAGACCGACGCGCTGCACGGCCAATCCAAGCACCAGCCCGCCGAACACCAGCCACATCGCCCCCGAGTGGAATCCGGAGAACACCACGCTGGCAGGTGCCACTCCAAGCACCATTGCGGCAAACAGGAACACCAGCGAGCCGAGAAACGGCGGCACCACGGCTGTCGACCAGAAACCGATCGCCAGCACGACCACGGCCGCCGTCCGTGCCTTCAACGGATCGATGCCAGCGATGCCAGGCACCAGCAACATGACGCCGCTCAGCGCCGCTGCGACGAAAAACAGGGCGCGCGACGGAGTCAGCATGCGGGAATTCGAAAAGCCGCGGCGAGCAGCGCGTTCACAAGCGCGACAATCGAGCCGCACTCGCTGACACCGCCACCGGTGGTGACGTCGAGGATGACCGCCATACTGCGCCTCCACAACCCTGATAGAAGATCGACCTGAACCCGCGACCGACCATGCCACCACTGTCGTTGCGCGCCCCACCAGCCTGCATACGTCGACGTTCTCGGTCTCCGCGTGCTCCGAGTGATAATGTTACGGCATGTCATGGCCCGCGGTACGATTCCTGGCTGCGGCCGCCACCGCTACTCCGACACCATCGACCCGGCGAGACTCCAAGAACCTCACCCGCCGCAAATCCGGCCAAGTCTTCTGCATCTGGAACGCCTGAATGGCCCGCCGGGGCCTCACGTTCCACGAAAATCTCTGATGGCGGCCTCACTTGTTCCGACGGGAAGCAGATTGTTCGCACCGAGGCGGGCCTGGACACTTGGCATGCCGAACCAATTGACCCTCTGTTGACCAGTCTCAACACGCACGCAGGACCGAAGGACTATTTTTTGTGTGTACCCTGTGTCCGGCCTGGGTGGGTAAGTACGCTTTTGTCAGGACGGCTGAATTCCTAAACACCCGCAAAGGGCGGAGGCGGCGATTTGATCTGCCGAGCCCTGTCCGATGGAATCTTCAAACATGTCTCGGAGGCACCGCAACATGAAACCATCCAAGAAGATCATGCCTATCGCCGCGCTTTTCGCGTCGTGCCTGGCGCTGTCCTATCCGCCGATCGCCGCGGCTGAAGAAATCGACAGTTCGATCGCCGCCTGCCTGAAAGCATGGGGCGTCCATCCTTTCGGAAAGGCCCCACAGTTCAAGACCATGGGAACATCGGTGAAGGTGTTTGGCATCGGAAGTGAGGTCGCCGATACGCAGCCGACGAGTACGCCTGCTCTGGTATTGATCAACCCGAGCTTCAACCTGGTGGGTGTTTCCACGATCGAGTTGCTCAACCCCAATGGCTGGTACTGCATGCGAACGACGGTCACGATCATGGGGAACGTCCACCTTCGCGCACACTGCAAGGCGCAGCTGGCCCTGACGTCAGCCGGAGTGACCGCGACAGGCAACAACGTCGAAAACGTGAATATCAAGAACGTCACCGTGACGGCGATAGGTTCTTTTTCCGTCGAGCGACCCTGCGGTTGAAGATTGTCAGGCCGAAGGGAAACGACTCGTCGCAGGCTCGCGCGGCGGGACCGACAGGAATCGGCCGGTTGCCGCGCAACGCGGTTCAGCGCCGGTGCAGTTCCTCGAAGGAATCGATGCTGCGATTCAGGTCACTGAGCAGCGCAAGCTTGAGTTCGACCGCATCGCCCGGCGTTTCGGTTGCGATCGCGCGCAGCAGTTCCGTGATACTGCCCGCCTCGCCGGCGCGATACCCCGCGCGCTCGCGCAGTGCCGCAACCCTCGGATCGGCCGCAGAACCGCCGTGCCTGGCGAAAAGGTAGTCCAGGATCTGGATTTCGAAGTCCTGCAGTTGAACGTTCCCCGCGCTTGGAGCGAAGCCGCAGGAGCAGCGCGCGCCCAGCGATACATGCCCGCGCGCGGCACGCGTCCACTTGCCCAGCAGTCGCGTCGCCTCGATCGCCGGGTTGCGATCCGACGCGCCGGCCGTCGCTCCGCTGTTGGAAGCTCTGCCTGATTCCGTTCTTTCGTTCATCCGCGCATGCGTCGAGGAACGGCCCCGCGTGAAATCAGATCGACAATCCCAGCAGCTTGGCCGCGGTGCGTCCGAGGATGTCCTCCTTGTCTGCAGCGGAAAGCCCCCTTGCGCGGCGCACGAAACCGATCGGATCGCTTTCACCCACCGGATAGTCCGATCCCAGCACGATGCGCGGTGCACCCACCTTCCTGACCAGGTTCTCCAGCATGTCGACGTTGTAGACACAGCTGTCGTACCAGAAATGTCCGCGCATGTACTCGCTCGGGGACTTGCTCATGTTGACGCGCGTGAACCCCTTGCCGAAGAAGTTCCTGTCGACCCGTCCGGCATAGAACGGCAGGTAGCCTCCACCGTGGGCGATGCAGATCTTGAGCTTCGGATAAGCGTCCAGCACCCCTTCGTAGAACAGCGAACACATCGCCAGCGCTTCTTCCAGCGGCTGGCCGATGCTGTTCCACAACTGGAATTTTTCATAGCGCGGCTGCACCACGCCGGCCGGGTGCAGATAGATGGTCGCACCCAGCTTCTGCGCCTCGGCCCAGAATCCCCGCAGCTTCACGTCGCCCAGCTCCATCGATTCCGCGTGCGAAGACACCTCGATCCCGCGCAGCTTCAGTTCACCCAGGCAACGCCGCATTTCGGCAATCGCCAGATCCGGATATTGCAGCGGAACCCCGCCCAGGCCGACGAACCTGTCGGGTGCAACCGCGACCATCTCTGCAATGCGGTTGTTCGCGCGCTGCTCCATCTTCAGGCTCGTCTCCGGATCAGCCCAATAGGTGTACTGATGGACCAGG
>MEQX01000107.1:17250-95186 GCA_001770415.1 Betaproteobacteria bacterium RIFCSPLOWO2_02_FULL_63_19
GACATCGACCCCCGTCTCGTCCATGTCACGCAGCCTGACCATCGGGTCAACCATCTTGCTGGTGATCATCTGGCGCCAGTTGTTCCAGGCGGTCACGTCCCGCTTGCTGACGCCCGTCAGGTCCGGTATCGCCGTGTTGACCACATGTCCCTGCGAGAACGCCCTGACCTCCGGCTCCACGACATGCGCGTGGAAATCAATCACGAAAGGGCGACGCGCCCTGCCGCTGCGCCTCGATGCACGTTTCGCCGTTGAGACTTTCGCTGCCGCTGCCATTTCCACCACCTCCGTATCGGTCGCCGGCCCGGTGAGCGGCCGGCAACGTTCAATGCAGTTACCGAACGCTACTTGCTGCCGTCGATCGGAACGAACAGTTCGTCGACGCGCATCGGCGCGGAAATCAACGATTGTTCGGCCATGTAGGAAACCAGCGCCTCGAGCGTTGCCGTATTCGCGGCAACGCCGTACGGCCACGGATCGCCGCCGAATACCTGGTCGATTTCGTCCAGATCGGCCGGCAACCAGGGCAACATGTAGCGAAGCGCGCCTGTGTAGCGCATTTTCGCGAGTGCGCGGTCCTTGGACTCGCAGAATGCCCTGTAGAGGCTGGCCGCGATTTCCGGGTGCTTTTCATAGACGTCCCGGCGGATCGCGACCAGGTGCATGATCGGAAAGATGCCGGTACGTGAGTAAAACGCCTTTTCGACCTCGCGGAAATCCGGAAACAGGCGCTGAACGTCCGGGTTATAACGTATTGCCGCCGGCAGCGTCGTGCCTATGATCGCGTCGATTGCCCCTTCGTCCAGAAGCTCGCTCAGCGACTTGCCGCTTCCGTTGGTCTCGATGGGCACACTCTTCAACAGCGGCAGTACGGACGGATTGCCGTGCGCCCCCGGGCTGTTGATGGCCCCCTGGATCCACTGTATCGTCGAGAGATCGACGCCGTATTCATGCTGCAGGTGGCCTCGAATCCATATTGCCGCGGTCATCGTGTACAGCGGCACCCCGATCCGCTTGCCCTCCAGATCCTTCGGCGTTCTTATCCCTCGCGCCCGGTTGACGGTAATGCATCCGTGCCGGAATACGCGCGACGGGAAGACCGGAATCGCGACAAAGGGACACTGGTCCGCGCTCTTGCGGCTGATGAACTCGGAACTCGACATTTCGGCGACGTCGAAATCGAGTTTGCCCGCCATGCGGTCGAAAATTTCTCGCGGTGAATCAATCACCACGAATTCCAGATTGATTCCCTCGGGTTTTACGTCTCCCGTGTACAGCGCGAGCATGCGGTCGTACAAACCGCAGGCAAAGCGCAGGTTCAGACCGCCGGCCACGTTATGCCTCCTTCATGTCAATCCGTAGATATTCGATGCCACATCGTCCCCCCAGGGCCGCATGAACGAGAGGGTCCGGGAACGGCGCACTCACTCCTGCCTGCGCCAATTGAATTTCTCCATGACCGGCTCGTCGCTGACGCGCAATACATAGCTCGTCTGCGCCGCGCGGAAGGTGTGCTTGTGCCAGGATGGCACGACGAACACGTCGCCGCGGCGCCATTCGAATTCGGTCTCCTCGACGATCGACCGCCCGCCGCCTTCAATCACCGCGAAAATCGAATTGTCGGTCGCCCGCTCGGTAACCACGGTGCTGCCCGATTCGAGCCGCGTCACGAAGAGCGCCATGCTGTCCAGATACGGCGGCCCCAGCCGCACTTGTTTCGATCCGGGTGGCGTCATCGAATCAAGGCGCGCCCGAACCGCTGCGAATGGAAAGCGCATCGGAGAGCTCTCGTCGACTTCCTCCGTGCGCTCCATGCCGCCCGGGAAGGGTTCGAAGAACATGGGTCCCAACAGATGTACCAGCGGCGCGTCGAGGAAGTCAATCCAATAGGCGTTGCCGTCGCTTTCGTTGCTGTGCCCGTGCCAGCACCAATTGGGCGTCAGCAGCACGTCGCCCGGGACCATCGGGATCTTCTTGCCTTCGACGACCGTGTAGGCCCCCGGACGCGTATCCACGACCAGCCGCAGCGCGTTCGGGCTGTGGCGGTGACTGCGGGCGGTTTCATTCGCCTTCACCATCTGATAGGCGGCGACCATCGTGCGCGCGGTCGCGTAACGATCGCCGGCGGCAGGATTGAACAGGATCAGGTTGCGCCGCTCCGCCAGCTCCGTGCCGACGAAGCGGCCCGCCGCATCCATCGCGGGTCTGGAAAGCGAATATTGCCAATGCGCGGGTACGAACGTTCGCTTCGGCAGCGGCCACAACGATGGCTCGGGCTTGTTCCACCCGGGCCCCATCCCCGTTGCATGCAGAAGCTCGTAGAGTCTCTCGATGCTCTCTGCGCCGGCGAAACCGGCCTCGCGCACTTGTTCCATTGGCTGCCCTCCGCGCCCGAAACGGCGGTGTATCCCCGAAACTGGCCCGCCAACGCCTATTTGACCTGGACCGTCATCTCCCCAACGTGCTCGATCGCGATGCGCACCCGGTCTCCGCGCTTGATCGGGCCGACACCCTCGGGCGTGCCCGTGGCGATGATATCACCGGGGAAAAGCGTCGCGACCTTGGAGGACACCTCGATCATGCCGGGAATGTCCACGATCAGGTCGCGCGTGTTGGCGTTCTGGCGCAACTCATCGTTGACCCAAAGCTTCGCCTGCAGGCTACCCGGACCGGGAACCTCGTCGGCGGTCGTGATCCACGGCCCGAACGGGGTGAAGGAGTCAAAGGACTTGCGCATGACGCGCTCCTCGGGTCCCCTGAGGGAGACGTCGATGAGACACGCGTAACCGAAGATATATTCGAACGCCTGCTCGCGCGATACATTGCGGCCCTTCTTGCCGATCACGATGCCCAGCTCGCATTCGTGATGGATCTCGCGCCCGGGGTATTCCGGCAGGACGATCGGATCGCTGGGGCCGCTGAGCGAGGAATTGGCCTTCAGGAAGAATCCGCTCAGATCGGCCCGGCTCTTCGATTTCATCTCCTCGCCGTGCTTGACGTAATTGACCGGAAACGCGATCAGCTTGTTCGGCCACTCGATCGCAACCTCGAGCCTTACGCGTGCCATGTCGATCTGCCTGCAACGCGGATGGCGGGTGATCCCCTGCGTGCGCTTTTCGAAATCGGCGATCAGCGCAACCATCTGCACCGGAGGCCAGGCCCCGAGGTCGATCCCCAGCGGCTCGGTGATGTCGTATGAGGCGCCATCGATCGTAAGGCCGATGCGCCCGCCGTCAAAGCGAAATAGATGCATGAAAATCCTCCAGGTTTATCGTCGGTCTCAAAGCCGGATTGCGTTTTGCGCGCTCCGGATCAGTGTATCGCCATTCCCCTTACCGCATCGATCAGCGCCAGCGCATCCCCGGGCTGTGCATCGCCGCGCCAGGCCGTGTGCCCATCGGGGCGCACAAGCACCAGGCGGCGTGCGTAGAGTTCGTTGGCCCGCGCGTGGTCGATGTCGACCACGGACAGGGGCACCCCGCGCCGAGCGGCTGCTTCGACGATTCGGTCCGCGCCGGGCGGCCTGGCGCCCATTCGCAGCAATACGAATCCGCGTCCGAAAAGATCCAGAGTCGATTCGCCTTCGCGCAGCCATACGTGCGGCGCGCGCGACCCCGGCCGCGATGTCTGAATATAGGTCGAGACCTCGTCCGCAGGCGCGGCGGTCCCGTCGGGCACGATGATCGGCGAGCCCTCGTAGAAGTATCCGAGATGTATGCCGAGCGTAAACCACTCGCGGCGCATCATCTGCGTGTATTCGTGGCCGAACTCCAGGCGCGCTCGATCGCCCTCTGGCCCCGGCAGGAACAGCTCGGCCACTGGATGCCGCACCCGGGGCGCGAGCATGCGCTCGAGGTTGCCGGTCGCCTCGGTCACGTTTCGAATCCCGACCGGACGCCGCTCGGCTTCGTACGAGCCAAGCAGACCGGCGCCTCCCCAACCTTTCAGACAGGCTTCGAGCTTCCAGCCAAGATCCACTGCATCCTGTATCCCGGTATTCATTCCGAATCCGCCTGTCGGCGAGGTCAGGTGCGCCGCGTCGCCGGCGATGAAGACGCGCCGCGTGCCGTAGTGGTCTGCGACCAGCTGCCGTCGAATCCACGGCATGACCGACAGGATTTCGAAACCGAACTCCCGGCCGACGGCGCGGATGATGGCCCTGCGGACCTCATCGTCGGAATAAGTCCGCTGCGTCTGATCTCCCACCAGCGAAAAGCGCCAGCGGTCCCTGCCGTTGATGGCGACCAGCGTCGACCACGTGCCTTCGGGACCGATGAAAATGAAACGGTAACCGGGAGTCTTGTCGTGAAGTCGCTCCAGGCCGTCGCGCCGGAAAACGACGTTCGTCGTGTACGTGAGCACCGGACTGCCGCTCATGCCGATGCCGAGCCGCTGCCGCACCGTGCTCGCGCCGCCGTCGCAACCCACGACATAGGCAGCCTCGATCAGTTCCTCTGTGCCCGTCTTCAGATCGACCGCCTTCGCACGGACGCCCTCCGCGTGCTCTTCGAAACCGACCAGTTCCGTCTCGTAGCGCAGCGTCACATGTGGGAACCCGCGAGCGAAGCGCGCGAGCACCGGGTCGAAGAAATCCTGCGGGCAGCGTTCGCGTTTCTGCGGGCTCTGTTCCGGCGGTGTTTCCTGCCGCGGTGATGGAAAGCGCTCGCGCCCGAACTCGTAGCCGTTCAGCGCGCTCACCCATACGCAGTCCTGCGGATAGTCGCGGTTGTAGCCGGCTGCCTCTACCTGCCCGACGATGCCCCAGCGGCGGCAGAACTCCATCGTCCGTACGCCGACGAAATCCATCTTCGGCTGGAAGACCGCCCCGTCGCCCTTCTCGATCAACAGGCATTCGATGCCCCGCCAGCCGAGGTCACCGGCGAGCGCAAGGCCCACCGGACCTCCTCCGACAATCAATACGGGTGTCTTCATCGAACGAACCGACCGCGGAAAACGCGCAAGTATAAATGGTCCTACCGCTTTTGAAGACTTTGAAATGGCGGGTCGAGCAGCCCCATGGACCTCGCGCAAGCCGACAGGGACTGCGCAGTTTTGCAAGCGTAGGTCGCGCTGCACGCACCGAGATATGCGATATGCTCTGCGTTGGAACGCCGAACCGGGCTTGCTTTGCAGGACGAGCGCCTTTCCGGCCGCACCCATAGTGCTCCAGCAAACTGACATTTTCAGGAGAATCCCATGTCCGACGATATCCTCACCAAGCGCAACGGCCCGATATTCGAAGTCATTCTCAACCGGCCCGGCGACGGCAACGCCGCGACCGATGCGATGGCGGCCGACCTGACGCGTATCATCGCCGCGGAATCACAGACATCGCACTTCATCATCCTGCGCGGTGCGGGCAGCGATTTCTGCGTCGGGCGCGCCTCGATGGGCAAACCGCCCGCGGCGCCGCAGGAGGCGCTGGACCGGCGGCGCGCCTACGATGTCATTTTCGACTGCTACGATGCCTTCCGCGGCTCGCCGGTCCCCGTCGTCGGCGTGGTCCAGGGCCGCGCGCTCGGCTTCGGCTGCGCACTTGCGGCGCTTTGCGATATCACCATTGCCAGCGACGCGGCGATATTCCAGGTGCCCGAGATGGCGCACAACATTCTGCCGACCATGGTGATGTCCTCGCTGATCGACCGGGTGCCCAGGAAAGCGCTCGCCTACCTCGTCTACTCGACCGCCGCCATCAGCGCGCAGCGGGCGCTGTCGATCGGGCTGATCAGCGAAGTCGTCCCGGCTGCCGAACTGGAGGGACAGGTCCAGAAGCTGTGCGAGGCGTTGCTGAAGGAACCGCGGCCCGCAGTGACGGGGGCAAAGGAATACGCTCGCTCGGCCTTCACGATGGACATCCACGGCGCGGTCGACTTCGCCCGCAACCTGCACGCGACCATCAATTCCTCATCGCAGATGCGCAGGGCCAACTGACCAGGGATTGCGCAGGCATCGGTTCGGGCACGCGATACCCGGCCTGGCTGTCGCTAGGTTCGGTGCAATGATGCAATAGCGATCCGAGCTAAGCCCAATCAGCAAAGGAGTAATGCCATGTCCGCTTATGTCATTGCCAATGTCGAAATCACCGATCCAGTTGCGTTTGGCGAATATTTGAAGGCTGGTCCTGCCACGGTCGCGGCGCACGGCGGAACGTACCTCGCCCGGGGCAGCGCCGTGGAAGTGCTTGAAGGCGACTGGGCGCCTACACGGCTGACCATTCTCAAGTTCGATGGCATTGCCCAAGCCAAGGCCTGGTACGAATCGCCGGAGTATCGCCCGTTGCGGGAAATCAGGAATAAGGCGGCGAAATCCAAGATTCTGATCGTTGAAGGAGCGTAGACCGCGGACAAATGTCGGGAACGACCGTGATCAATAACTCTGGATCGAGGCGATTCTTGCCCGTCTCTTTGCGTGCATCGAATCGTGTGCAATAATCGTTCGCGGAGGATTCCGTGGTCGCCATAACGCGAAAATCGACCACTGCAGTCCGGTTTTCCGAATGCGCCAGGCGGTCCGCGAACCGTCGGTGTCAATCAAGAGTTACCCGCGCCGCCGCGGCGCGCTTGACATGCGAGGCTACGAATGTTTCTCGGAGATTTGCCGAGACGCAATGCCCACAGGTATCCGGATCAGATCGGTATCGAGACTGAATCCTGCAAGCTGACGTGGTCGGAGTTAAACGATCGGGTCAATCGGTTGGCGCAAGGGTTGTCCGCGCTCGGCCTGAAGAAGGGCGACCCGATCGGCATTCTTTCGGCGGCATGCGCGGAAGTGATCGAGACCTACTTCGCGGCGGCCAAACTCGGACTGGTGCTCGTTCCGATACACAAGGGTCTGGTCGAGCGTGAAGTCTCGTTCATTCTCAACGACGTCGCCGCCAAGGCTATCGTCGTTGCCGAAGAGGATCTCGACGCCCTTGGAAACTCGCTTGCGTCGGTCGGATCTTTGGTTGTCAGGATCGTACTGGGGACGAACGAAGGATTCCTATCTTACGATCGGGTCGTCGATCCGTCTTACTGCGAGGAACCGAAGGTCGCGGTCGCCGAAAGCGATCTGTTTGCCGTTCGATACACCAGCGGCACGACCGGCCTGCCCAAAGGCTGCCCGAGCACGCATCGCGACTGGCTGAGTCGATCGACATATTTCATGGCTCACGTCGCGCATACGCATCATGACCGCGCTCTTCTGTTCGCGCCGCTGTCACTGGGGGTGGGCTCGTCGATGCTCATGTCCTACAGTCTGGTCGGGGCGCACATCGTGGTGCGACGCCGATTCGACCCCAACGAATTGCTGCGTACGATCGAGTCGCGTCGTATCACAACGATGATGATGCCGGTGCCGACGCTGTTCGCCAAATTTCTGGACGAACTCGCCGTCAACGATTTCGATCTGAGCAGCCTGAGGATAGTCGGTTACGGCGGCGCGGTATTCCCCGTTCCGCTGCTTATATCCACATTGAAAAAATTTCGCTGCGACTTTTTCGGTGTCTATGGAACGCTGGAGGCTGGAGGGTTCTCGACTTATCTGTTGCCGGAAGATCACCGGCTGGAAGGCTATAGCGGCGCGGAGCGCGAAAAGCGCCTTCGCCGGCTCGCGTCGTGCGGACGAGAGGCAATTCAGGCCGATGTGCGCATCGTCGATCCACAGGGTCGCGAGGTACCGCGCGGGGAGTTCGGAGAAATGGTCGTGCGTACCGAGGGAATGATCACCCAGCACTGGAACCGTCCCGGCGAGATCGACAAGCTGATGCGTGATGGATGGTGCTTCACCGGGGACGGCGCGACGATGGACGAAGACGGCTATCTCTACATTTCGGACCGGCTGAAGGATGTCGTCCGTTCGGGGGGCATGAACGTATCTTCGGTCGAGGTGGAGAACATGCTGCTGAACCATCCGCAGGTTGCGGAAGCCGCGGTCATCGGCGTTAAGGACGCCCGTTGGGGAGAGTCCGTCATCGCGTTCGTGGTCGCCAGGGCGCCGGGCGCGTCCGAATCGGAATTGTCGGCGTATTGCCGTGAAAGGCTCGCCAATTACAAGGTTCCGAAGCGGTTCGTATTCGTCGAATCACTGCCGAAGAACAGCATGGACAAGGTGCTCAAACGCAAATTGCGCGAGGATTACGTTGAAGCGATGCAGGCGTCGCCGTCCAGCTGACTGCCGCGGGAACTGCGGCAAAACGGCAGAACTGCGAGCGACCTTTCCCGCATCGCGGTCGTCGTCCGAGCGCGCCTGGCGTTCGGAGAATGAACATCGTAAGTGGCGTGTTGTAGCGATCCTAACTGAGGGTGAATTGCACGATGGCAAACCGAAAGAGCAAACTATGTTCACTGAAGGAGGCACTCGATGGAATTGGCGATGGCGCCAAGATCATGGCCGCCGGCGCGCATTTCAACAACATACCGATGGCGCTGGTGCGCGAACTGGTGCGCAAGCGTGTGCGCGGACTCGAACTGATCCCTACCCCCAGTGCGGGACTCTGGGTAGACATGCTGATCGCCGCCGGGAGTGTATCCACGGTTCACGTCTCCTATATCGGCATGGAGTTTCTCGGACTGGCGCCGAATTTCCGTCGCGCGGCAGAATCGAAGTCCATCGCGATTGACGAACGGGACGAACCGACCATATTCCATGGCCTGCGCGCAACCGGGGCCGGGTTGCCGTTCGTCGTGCTGCCGCCGATACATAAAATGACCGATCTTCCGTCGGTCAACCCCAAGGTCTACAAGGAGATTCAAGATCCGTTTACCGGGGAAACGGCGATCGCGATTCCGCCGCTCTCACCGGATGTGGCGCTGATCCACTTCGCCAAATGCGACGAATACGGCAATGCCGTCAGCGCCGGTGGACGGCACATGGAGGACATTATCGCGAAGGCATCCAAGCGGGTGATTATCAGCGCGGAACAAATCGTAACCACGGATGAGATTTCGGCGACGCCGACGCAGACAACACTGCCTGGCGTGATGGTCGACGCGGTGGTCCACGCCCCCTATGGCTGCTACCCCGGCACTTGCCCCGGACTCTATGCCTACGACCGCACGCATCTCGAGGAATACTACGAGCTTGCTCGCAAAAACCGGACGCAGGCGTATCTCGACAAGTATGTTTATGGCTCTGACGGCGACGCCGCCCTGCTGGCCGCGATTCCCGAGGGGCGACTTGAAAGTCTGCGCATCGTTTGAAAGTTTCATCTGGGGAGAAATCCGTGGAATGCTCGGTTGCTGAATTGATGGCGGTGGCGATGTCGCACGAACTGCGGGACGACGATTTCGCCGCGGTCGGCGCCGCATCGCAGATTCCGGTGTGCGCGTTGCGCCTGGCGCAAAAAACCCATGCGCCCAATCTTTGGTATCTGTATGGTGGTAGCGGAGCGGTGAATTCCAAGTCCAAGGCCCTGGTCGAATCTGCTGCGGACTATCGCAACCTGTTCGGGGCGGAATACCGTGCTCCGCTGATGGACATCATCGATTTCGAGTTCTCCGGCCGGTTCACGCTTTGCTTCTTCGGTGGAATGCAGATCGACCAGTACGGCAATGTCAATATGGTATGCATCGGCGACTACGAAAAGCCGGTGGTTCGCGGTCCTGGGACCGTGGGCACCGTATTCACCAGCTCGTTCCGCAGGGTTGTGCTGTACGTCCAGCATCACAACCCCAGACTCTTCGTTCCAAAGGTCGATTTCTTGAGCGGGCCGGGTTTTCCACAGGACGCGGCGATTGAGCGCTACCGTCCGAAATTCTCCGAAGGACCCGTCAGCGTCGTGACGCCGCTAGCAATCATGGATTTCCGCACACCGGATAAGCGGATGCGTCTGCGTTCAGTGCACCCCGGCCATACCGTGGAAGAGGTGCAGTCCCAGACCGGCTTCGAACTCGTCGTGGATGGAACCGTGCCGAAAACCCCGGAGCCGACTGCCGAGGAATTGCGGATCATACGCGAGGAGATCGACACGACTGGGGTGCTGCGCCGCCTTATCGAATAGGCCGAGCTATCTTCGCGCAAGCACTGCTGCTCGGTTTTTTTGGCTGGTTGACAATGGAGGCTCTAATGACGAAATCTCTGGCGGGCATTTGCAATATCTTGCTTCTGACCGGGCTGGCGTGCGCGCCGGTCTCGGGCCTTGCGAACTCTGGCCACAGCGAGCGGTCGACGGTAAACATTTCGAGTTCGACGGGCGAGGCCATGTTGCTGGCCCAAGCCGGTTCGGCCGGCAAGCAGCCGATGCGTACGCTGAAAGCGGCCTACGTCACAAGCCTGAGTTTCAGCCCATTGTTCCGTGCGATTGAAAAAGGATATTTCAAAGACGAAAACATCGCGATGAAACTGGAATTGGTTCGTTCGGTATCGACAGCTACGGCCTATCTGGGCCGCGGGCAGCTCGATCTGGGTTTCGGCAGCTTCAGCGATTCCCTGCTGAACGCCATGCTACGCGGCGTCGAGGTCAAGGTCGTGGCCTCGATGTCCTATTACGCAAAGGACCCGGCAGTCCTGGCCTCCGCACCCATCCTGGTTCGTAAACAGTTATGGGACTCTGGCGAAATTCGGAAGCTGGCCGACCTGAAAGGGAGAAAGGTCGCTTTCAATTCAAAGGGAGGGATCGTCTCGTACATCGTGTCAAAGGCACTCGGGCGCTCTGGCCTCACGGTAGACGACCTCGACATCGTTCAGATGCGCTTTCCAGATCAGATGGTTGCGCTCGCCAACGGCGCCATTGCCGCGAGCGTACTCGTGGAGCCGCTTGCGACAGCAGCACGTTCCAAGGGCACTGCCGTCGTTCTGGAAAAGAATCCGGCGCCAGGAAGCATGGCCACCGTTCTTATATTCGGCAAGAACCTTCTCGTCGACGACGAAGCACCGACGGCAAAGGCGGTGTTGCGCGCGCTGCGCCGGGCCGCGAACGAGCTGCAATCCCCCGAGGCGATCATGTCCGATGAGAACCTCGCAATCTGGTCCAAATACACCAAGATCCCGGCCCCGACGATCAAGAAGACTGCGCCCTATATGTTTGCACGTGATCTCGCGATCGATGTGGATAATCTCTTGGACCAGCAGAACTACCAGTTCAAATCCGGAAACATCGCCAAGGAAATTCCCCTTGACGGCCTGATAGATAGCCGTTACACAGTTCGCGCCCATTGACCGAAGCGTCGATAGCCCGCAGTGGGGGCTCATCGGCGCTTTGCGGCCTGCGAGTATGTGGCACCGAATTGGATTGGACGGCGATCGAGTGCCGGACGCGATCTTCTCGCCGTCCGGCCGTTTCCGTTTTCAGTAGTTTCGACGAGCATTTGACAAGGAGTGCCAAGGTGACGAGTGAGCGAACGGCCCGGCTGGCCGAGATCAACTGTTGGGAAGAAACGTTGCGGCTGCGCGACAGGCAGCGAGAGCTTCGCAAGACGGCTGTTCAGATCGTCAGGGGCGCCGAGCTTCCGCAGGAAAACAACGCACAAGGGCTGATGCGATGGTACCTGCATCCGGCCATTACAGATACGGTGCTATCGAGCATGCTTATCTATCAACAGGAACTGCCCCCCGGAGGCCGCTCCGGGATGCTGCAGTTCCAAGGCGGCCAGGTGATCTACATCATCGAGGGCAGAGGGCACACCCTGGTTGACGGCGTGAAACACCCGTGGCAAGCGGAGGATGTCTTGAATCTGCCTTTGAGGAAAGACGGGATAGTTGTCCAGCACGTAAACGACGATCCGGACCGGCCCGCGAAGTTTCTGGCGGTAGAGCCCAACCTTTTGGAATGCACCGGCGTCGACCGGGGCTGCGGGTTCGAGCAGATCAGTCCTTCGAGCGATTACAAGCGCTGAGCCATTTGGTGAAGGGCGTTACGTCCCACACGGTTCGGAATGAGACATTGAAACACGAACGCGGCAAATGAGGAGCGCAGACACATGACCGACATCGACAGGACTCGCACGCGCGAGCGGGGAACCATTGCAGAAACGAACTACGACAAATTCATCCGCAGCCGCAGGGAGTTCGCCGATCGCCAGTCAACGGGTCCGATCGTCATCAAGCAGTCCGACCGGGAATTCCAAATTACGCGCCAAGGGCGTATTCTCTACTACCTCAACTCGCAAGTGTACAAAGACACGCCGCTGCAGGACTGGCGGGTCTTCGTCCACGACATCAAGACTCATTCCGGCAAGCACCGCCACCAGGGCGGATTCGTGATCTACGTCATAGAGGGTAAGGGCTATTCGGTCGTGGAAGGCGAACGCGTCGATTGGGAAGGCGGAGATCTGCTGCTTCTCCCGATCAGGAAAGGCGGTATCGAACACCAGCATTTCAATCTGGAGCCGGGCAAGGGCTGTCGCTGGATTGCGTTCTGCTACCTGCCGATCTTCGATCATCTCGCCTCGGAATTCACGCAGATGGAGACGTCTCCGCTGTTCACTGGCTAAATGGCGCAGATAGTGCTTCGTGTGAGCTGCCCCCAGAATTGGCGCCCATGTGGATTCCTAAGGCGACCAGTCGTGTGACGGCCTGGCAATGCGCTGCGTCGGCAAGAAGGACATCACGCGGGCGAGGCCCCGACGGGTAAATCCAAGGAACGCGTTAGGGATCAGTCGATGGAATTTGAATCGCGGACGATAAGGGTGGATGGTGCCGATACGCACTATCTGGAGGGCGGCAATTTGGACGGCGAAACGATCGTCCTGATTCACGACGGCGGATTCGGGGCCGACGGTTGGATGACCTGGAAGCCGATCATGCCGTTGCTCGCGGCGCGTCACCGTTTATTCGCGCCGGACCTGCTGGGTTTTGGCGGCACCCAGAAGATCTACGATTTCGGCGAAGGCGCGCGCAGCCAGAAGATCAATCACATTGCGCGTTGGATGAATGCACTCGACATTCGCAATGCCCATTTCATCGGTAATTCGCTGGGTGGTAGCCTCATCCTGTTCGCAGCGATGCGCAGCGACTGGCCGATCCACAAGGGCGTGAGCATATCCGGAACCGGCGGTCCGTTCATGCGCCCGGATCCATACGCCCCCTTGCGCGATTACGCGCCTGGCAGGGACGCGATGCGGCGTATTGTGGAACTGATGGTAAGCCGTCGGGACGCGGAAATGGACGAACTCGTGGAGGCGCGTTACCAGCGCTCACTGATTCGCGGCCATTGGGAAAACCTCAGTGCGCCCAGGCTCAGACCACCGGGGCAAAAATCGGCGCGCGATGCGGGGGACGCGAAGTTCTTCGAAAATCTGGGAAGGATCCGTGCGCCTATGCTCTTTGTTGCCGGAGGCGCCGATGAGTTGCTGGATCCCGGATGGGAATCTCAGTTCACCTCACGTATCGCCGGTGCCAAGAGCGTGGTAATCGACGGCGCGCGCCACCAACCCCAGTACGACGCAGCGGAAAAGCTGAGCGATGCAATCGAATCGTTCCTGCATGGGGATAATTGAATGAGCGATTCAAAACCCTCGGCTCGGGAAACCGCTGCCTTTGCCGGCTTGGTGAAGGCGGACCTGCGGCCTGACGCGCCGGCAGCGACGAAGATAGGTGTACGCGGGCTGCGCAAGCGGTTCGCGGTCAAGGGCAGGCCGGTCGACGCGCTCGCAGGTATCGATCTGGATATCCGTACCGGCGAGTTCTTCTGCGTCGTAGGCCCGAGCGGATGCGGCAAGACGACGCTGTTGCGAATACTCGCTGGCCTCGACACGCAAACCGCGGGCGACATTCGAGTGTCCAGGGACCAGCCCGTGCAGGCGAGCAATCCGCAAACGTCGGCGGAGAGACCGCTCAACGCGATGATCTTCCAGGAGCAGAGCATTTTTCCCTGGATGAATGTTCGCGACAACGTGGCCTTCGGATTGAAGGCACGCGGAATACCGAGAAATGAACGATATCGAATCGTAGAGCCTTACGTGCGCAAAGTCGGCCTCGAGGGATTCGCGGACGCTTTACCGCATCAACTCTCGGGTGGCATGAAACAACGCGTGTCGATCGCGCGTGCGTTCGCCAACGATCCCGAAATTCTGCTGATGGATGAGCCCTTCGCGGCACTCGACGAGCAGACCAAGCTCATTCTGCAGACCGAGTTGATACGCATATGGGAGGAGACCCGTAAGACGGTCGTGTACGTGACCCACAGCATAGACGAGGCGATCGTTCTCTCGGACCGGATAATGGTGATGAGCGCACGCCCCGGGCGCATCAAGGAGATCATCGACGTGGCCGACGTGTTTGCAAGACCGCGACTGGTGGAAACGGTGAAGAGCAGTCCGCAGTACGGCGAGGTGTTCGGTCGTGTCTGGGCGCTGCTTCGCGACGAAGTCGTCGGTCGGCCCGAGCAACTGCTCTCACACGTAAGATAGTTTGCTTCAGGACGACGAATCATGAGAAATACAACTGTCGACCGGAAACACCGAACGCATATATTGACGCACTGGTTCAGCAGGTCGAATCGCGACCGATTGTTGTCCGTGCTTTCACCGATGCTGCTCTTGGTTCTGTGGGAAATTTCTGCTCGCGCGAATTGGATCGACACCCGTTTCTTCCCGGCACCGACCGAGGTCTTTCGAGCCGCAGGGGTCATGGTAAAGACGGGCGAATTGTGGACAAATCTCTCCGTTAGCCTGGTGCGAATCGGTATCGGGTTCGTGCTGGGAGCGGTGCCGGGGATCTTGATCGGGCTCGCGATGGGGCTGTTCGGCACGGTACGAGCAATAATCCAGCCGCTTGTCGACGGCACCTTCCCGATTCCAAAAATCGCCATTCTGCCGCTGATCATGATGATCTTCGGTATCGGAGAGGAATCCAAGTACGTAGTCATCGCGGTTGCGGTCATTTACCTTGTCCTGATCAACACCGCAGCGGGCGTGCGCAACATCGAGCAGATCTACCTCGACGTCGGCAAGAACTATCATGCCGGCAAGCTCATGATGTTTACCGATGTCGCGTTTCCCGGCGCCCTGCCGATGATCGTAACGGGATTGAAGCTGGGCATGGGCGTTGCGCTGCTGGTCATCGTCGCGGCCGAATTCGTCGGCGCGAGGAGCGGAATCGGCTACCTGATATGGAGTTCCTGGGAAACTTTCCAGGTCGAGCACATGTATGTCGGATTGCTGGTGAGCGCGCTGCTCGGCTTTGCCTCGGCGATTCTTCTGAATATTCTCGAGTACGTTATCATTCCGTGGAAACGTCGATAGCGCCGCGGGTCGATGCGTTCGCGTCGCCTCAAGATTACGCCGGCGTCACCTTGACGCGCACGCAAAGGTCGAGGTTCAGATTGACCGGACTGGAATGCTCCCAGTCCACTTCCAGCAAATCGTTGTAGAAGATGCCCTTGCCCTTGGCGACCGGCATGCCATCGCCCCAGTGGCCGGCGCAGGCGGCAACGCCGAGCGCCTCGGGATGGATCGCCTGCGAAAGCTTCACCCTTCCCTTGACCTTGCTGCCCTGTTCGTTCTCCACCCATATCATGGTCCCGTCAATCAGGCCCATGCGCCTTCCGGTCTCGGCATTGACTGCGATGAAGTAGGAATACGGATCCAGCTGCGCCGCCTCGTCCAGCCACGGGTTTTCCATGGTGAAGCTGTTGGTGTGTATCGTGTCGCGGTAATAAAAGGCGATCAGGTCGAACCCAGGCTTGTGCAGGCCGTGCGAACGACACGGCAGGAAATCGGGCAGCGGCTCGTAATACTCGAGCGGGATCTTCAACCCCCTCGGCTCGGCAATCGCGGCGAGTTTTTCTCCGATCGGAACGAGGAATTCCCAGTAGATCGGCACGCGCACGTCCAGAAACGGCCGCCAGTAGACTTCCTGCGGCTTCTTCGGCCACTTGATGACGCCGTGCTGTTTGAACCAGTCCAGCCCGCGTTCGGCGCCGAAGTTGGTCTTCAATTCCGCGTCGCAGATTTCGTCCCAGGTGTAGCGCCGGTCGCGCCGCAGCCGGAATTCCGGCGCGAGATTCATCGACGCGTTGAGCGCTGCGTTCATGTCCGCGGTGATTCCCAGGCGCGCTGCCAGTTCGAGCAACACGTCCTGGTAGCGCCGCTGCTCGCCCTCGGGTTCAAGTACAGGCTGCCGGATGGCCCAACACCATTCGCCCATTCCCGCCGGATGGTTGAAAATGAACGGGAAGCTGGAACGCGAGTCCAGCGACTGCAGGTAGCTGCAATCGGGAAGCACGACGTCGGCGAAGCGAGTGGTTTCGGTTTCGAACAGGTCAAACGAAACCATGAACTTGTACTGCGCGAGCGAGCGGGCCGCGTTCTCGCGATTGCCGATGCTCATGAGCAGGTTGGTGCCGTAGTTCAGCATCACCTCCGGCCGGTAGGGCAACTCGAACTTTTCCCACATCCCAGGGCCGTCATCGGAATGAATGAACGGCGAAATCATGCCCAGCGGAATCAGGTCCTGCAGACCGACGCGTTCCGGGAGCCGCGGATCATCGATGGGCCAAGGCGTGTGGTGGCCCATCCAGATGCCCACTTTCATCAATCCGTCCGGGCCGGGACTGGGCCGGTAGCGCGGTCGGCCGGTTTCGGGGAAACCCGCACAGGCCGGGTTGAAGCCCAGGCAACCGCCGACGACGTCGCAGGCGCCCACCAATTCGTTCAACAGGTCGATGGCGACGAAGTTGTACACGGAATTCAGGTGGCCCGAGGAGCCGCGGAACGCAATGGCCGCCACGGGTCGAAAAGGCAGCGACACTCCGTCCACGACGATGGTGCTGCCGATACGCGCTTCGCGTCCGAACTCGGTCGCGAGCCGGCGGATCGTGGCAGCCGGCACGGTGCTGAGCGTCTCGCCCCACTCCGGGGTGAACCGCCTGAGGTGGTCCTTCAAACGCTGGAACGCGGGCTGGCAGCGCACGCCGGCCACGTCGAAGTCGCCCAGCAGCGCCGCATCGACGGGCTTCACGTCGGTATAGGGCCGCGCGGCGCCCGCGGCTCCGTCCCACACCAGAGGCTTGCGATGGTCCGGGTCGCGCAGATAGAGCTTGTCCGGACCGATCAGGTAAGGGGCGTTGGTCTTGGCCTGCAGGTACGGCCCGTCGTAGACGTCCAGTTCGTTCACCAGCACGTTGCACATGGCCAGCGCGAGCGCCGCATCGGTCCCCACGCGCAGCGGCACCCACTCGTTTGCCTTGGCGGCCGCGAAGTTGCACATCGGGTCGACGACGACCATGCGCATGCCGCGCACGCGTGCATCGGCGACCAGCTTCATGTTGGAGTTCGCGGCATGTCCGGCCCCGTGGCCCTTGGACGCCCCGAAATAAATCGCGTAGTTGCAGTAAGGAAAATCCGGAACGACCGACCACGACGCGTGCATCATGCCCGAGATCAGATGCGCGCCGTTGCCGCAGTGCAGGCCGCCCCCCGCGCCGGACTGGTTGGGCGTGCCGAACGCCGAGCCGAAGCCTTGAAACGGGATGCGGGCAGCCTGGACGGTGGTGGTTCTCTGCACCACCACCTTGCGCGGATCTTCGGCGCGGATTTTACTCAACACCGCGGTGATTTCGTCGAGCGCCTCGTCCCAGGTGATTTCCTTCCAGCACGGATCTTCGTCAAGGCCTTTCTTCGGATTGGTTCTCCGCAGTGGCCGGGTCAAACGGTTGGGGTCGTAATGCGACATGATGCCGGAGACGCCCTTGCCGCACAGTCGCCCTTTTCCGACGACGCTGTCCGGATTGCCCTCCACCTTGACCACCACGCCATCGACGCGGTGCGCGAGGATGGAACAGGTCCCGTAGCACAGCGCGCAGGAGGAAGCGAGCCAGGCGTCGTCGTTTTCGGCCGAAAAATCGGGGTGCGGAAGATTCATGCCAGGATCCCAGTCGTTCCCGCCCGAAGCGGATCGGGCGGTTGTTGTCAACCTTGTTACGATTAACGCGTCCGCCGATCCAAGTCAAGCCGCTCGCGCGGCAGGACTACCCGGTGCGCACGCTCACCATTATCGCGCCGGGCCGGGGAATCAGTGCTCCCGTCCCGGCCGGCGAATCTTCAGTACTTGACCTTGCTGTAGATCTCGTCCCACAAAGCCTGTTCGAACTTGGCCTTGTCCTTGCCGACTTTTTTCGAAATCTCCATCCACTTCTCGAGATTGGCGATATGGGCCTTGACCACGCGCTCGGCGACTTCCTTCTTGATGCCCCGCTTTTCGGCCCCGGCGAGGACCGCCGCGACCTCGCCTGCCTTGTGCTTCGCCCACGCCGCCTTGAATTCGGCGTCGCCGTGCTTGATCTCGATGTGCTGTTTCTTGACCGCATCATCGACGACCTTGGGTTCGTCGAATAGGGCGCCCTGGATCGTGGCGTTGGCGACTCCCTTGGCCACGCCCCTGAGATAAATCGCTTTCTGTTCCCGCGTCAGCCCATCCCACATCTTGCGGTTGAACACGAATATGCCGTGCCCATGGAAGCTGCCCTGCGGGTCGTCGATGATGTGCCTGACGGAATCCTTGAGACTGAACCCCCGTAGCCAATAGGGAATCGCAATGGCGCAGTCCACCTGGCCGCGCTGCATGGCCGGCGCGATCTCGGTCGGCGGAATGGCCACCGGGGTGGCGCCAAGCGCCCTGACCCACCGGCCGGCCGAACTGCCGGTCACGCGGATCTTGCGATTGCTGAGATCCGCCAAACCGGCGATCGGTTTGGCGCATTGCAGCCAATAGGACGATGTCCCGAAACTGCCGAAGTTTATGGCGTTCATCTTGGCGTAGTCCTCGACGCACTCGGGGCAGTCCAGAATGTGGGTTTCGTTTCCCGCGCCGGCCGCCTGGACCGGATCTTCGGCGAACGCAATCAGGTCGGGAACCAGGTTGACGTGGGGCAGCGCGCTGATCTGAAACGTCGGCACGATAAAGCCGCCGTCGGCGATTCCGTCGCGTATCCCGTCCAGGGTCGCCCGCGCGCCGAGCAAGCTGCCACCGGCGAAAATCCGCCAGGTAATTGCTCCGTTGGTCTTTTCTGTTACGTATTTGGCGAAAGGCGGCACGGCGAGTCTGGGAACGTCGGACTTGGGCGGCGTGAACGTGGCGTACTTGAACTCCTTGGCCGCCGAAAAATTCGTGCCCAACACCGACAGGGCGAACGACAACGCGACCGCGTGAAGCGGTGAAAATCTCATGCGTTTCATCGGGATATCTCCTCTGTTTGGCAAGGCCGGTATTCCAGCAAAGGCATATGACCACACGCCCGATAATGCTATAGCAATCGCCCCCCGCATTCAATTCATCAGACCCGGCAGATAGAGGCTGATCTGGGGAAAGGCGATCAACAGCGTCACTACCACCACCTCGGTCGCCAGAAACCACGATACGCCCCTGAAGATGGTTTCGAGGGGGACCTCCTTGCCGACGATGGTCTTGACCGCGTACACGCACAGCCCGACCGGAGGCGTCATCAGGCCGATCTCGATGTATTTGATCACCAGGACGCCGAACCAGATGAGATCGAGGTCGAGCGCCTCGAACATCGGCAGCAGTACCGGCAGCGTAAGCAGCATCAATCCCAGCGGATCGAGGAACATGCCGAGAACCACGTAGATGAGCGACGCGCCGATGACCAGGAGAAGCGGATCCAGCGCAATATCCTGCATCGCCGCGGTTAGATAGATGGGCAACGCGCTGAGGACCATGAACTTGGTCAGCAGAATGGCGCCGACCGCGATGAAGAAGATAGTCGCGGTGTTTTCGGTGGCTTCCAGCAAACTGGTCTTGAACACCTCCCATGTCATCTGCCTCTTCAGCACGGCGACGACGAACGCAAGAAACGAACCCAGGGCGCCCGCCTCCGTCGGCGTCACGATGCCCGTGTAGATGCCCCCCATGACGCCCAGGATAAGGACCGGCAGCGGCCAGATATTCAGCAGCGCAGCGCGCTTTTCCGCCCTGCTGACCTGCTCGACGAACCGCGGCGCCAGCCCCGGGTTGATCTTGCAGCGTATGACGATCATCCCGCCGTAGAGGACCGCCGTGAGCACCCCGGGAAGAATGCCGGCGATGAACAGCTTGGATATCGATTGTTCGGCGAACACCCCGTAAAGAACGAACAGTATGCTGGGCGGAATGAGCGATCCGAGGGTCCCGGCGCACGCGCAGACCCCCGTCGCCAGGCCGGGATCGTATTTGTATCGCTGCATTTCGGGTATCGCGATGCGCCCCATTGCGACGGCCGTGGCGAGCGAGGATCCGGACGCCGCGGCAAACACGGCGCAGGCGAAATTGGTGGCCACCGCCAGCCCGCCCGGCAGAAAGCCGAGCCACAGCCGCGCCGCGCGGTAGAGCGAATTGGTCATTCCCGAGTGATAGGCGAAGGTCCCCATCAGAAGAAACATCGGGATCGCCGACAGGCTCCAATGCGCCGAGAAATCGTAGGGAAGCGAACCGATCATGCCGAACGCCGCATCGAGGCCGATGATCTCGACGGTGCCGACGAAGGCCACCGCGCCGAGCGCCAAGCCGATCGGCACCCGCGCCGCGATCAGCACCAGGATGACGACGATTCCGAAAGTACCGACGGCAATGCTGGACAACGTCTCCCCCTAGGCGCGCTCAGTCACGCATCACGGGAACCATCACGAAGCGAGGCCAGCGCGGCCATGCTCCGGATGGTCTGGAGCAGCGCATAGATCCCCATGACCGCGAAACCGATCGGCAGGAACCACCTTCCCGGCCAGATGTAGACGAAGATCTTCATGGCCTCCAGGTGCTCCATTTCGACTGATTTATGGTAGGCCTCGATTCCGGTACGCCAGGTGAACAGGGCGACATAGACGATCATCAGTATGCCGGTCGCGGTATCCAGGATCAGGCGCGGGCGTTGTCTCAAATTCTGCGTAAATAGTTCCGCCACGATATGCGAGTTGTTGCGTTGGATGTAGGCCAGCGGCAGGTAAATGAGGCCGACCATGTAGTAGTGGGCGACGATTTCCATCGTGCCGTCCAACGGAGAACTGAACAGATAGCGACCCGAGACGTCGAGAACGACGTGGACAGTCATCAGGACAAGCGTCGACGCTGCGGCGAATACGAGAACGTTGGTAAAACCCGCCAAGAATCGACTGAACCGCGTCATGCACTCCCCCCGGTCGAACGCCTGCGCGCGTGGATCGCGCGCCACACGCGGTCGGGCGTAGCTGGCATGTCCAGCCGCGTAATGCCGAGCGGCGCGAGCGCATCGAGGATGGCATTCATCATCGTCGCCAGAGAACCCGTGGTGCCCGCCTCGCCACCGCCTTTGACGCCGAGCGGGTTGCCCTGCGTGATGACCTCGTTGCTTTCCACTATGAATGACGGGAAACCGTCGGCGCGCGGCATGCCGTAATCCATGAACGTGCCGGCGAGAATCTGCCCGTGCTCGTCCTGCACGACGTGCTCCGAGAGCACCTGGCCCACGCCCTGAACGATGCCGCCGTGCGCCTGCCCGTGTACGATCAGCGGATTGACCATGCGGCCGACGTCGTCCACACAGGCATAGCCCACGATCTCGATCACGCCGGTCTCGGGATCGATTTCGACTTCGGCGACGGCACAGCCGTTGGGATAGGCCGGAATGCGCCCGACGAATTTAGCATCGCCCGAAAGCGGACCGCCAAGTTCCTCGGGAACCTTGCCCTGTACCGCCGCGCGCGCGGCCTCGAACAGGGTCACCGTGCGGTCGGTCCCGCTGACGGTAAAGCGCCCCGGGCGACCCGAGTCATTTTCGAACTGGATATCGCTTGGCGCCGCCTCCAGCAGATGCGCGGCGATCTTCTTGCCCTTTTCGATGATCTGCTCCGAGGCGCCGACCATGACGAAACCGCCGAGCCTCAGCGACCGGTCCGAATGCGTGCCGCCGCCCTCCAAGACGATATCCGAATCCCCGGTGATGATGTTGACGTCTTCGCTGGGCACGCCGAGCCATGATTCGATCACCTGGGCGAAACTGGTTTCATGTCCCTGCCCTCCCGATTGGGTGCCGATAATCACGTCGATCTTGTCCGCATCGGTGCGCACCAGGACCTGCGATCGCTCAATCGGTGCGCCAACCGGAGTCTCGATGTAATTGGCGAGCCCGATTCCGCGCAACTTGCCGCGGCGCTTGGCCTGCTCGCGGCGCGCGGGGAATCCGCTCCAATCGGCCAATTCCCTGCAGCGATCCATGTTCTTTTCGAATTCGCCGCAGTCGTAGGTCAGTCCGCCGGGGGTCGTGTGCGGAAAGGCGCCGATCAGGTTGCGCCGACGCAACTCGATGCGGTCGATGCCCATCTTCGCGGCGGCAAGGTCGATCAGCCTTTCCATCGCCAGCATCGCCTGCGGCCGGCCCGCGCCGCGGTAGTTCACCGAAGGCAGCGTGTTGGAAAGTATGCCGTAGACGCGTAGCGCCAGGCGCGGCGTCTTGTAGACCGTCGTCGCGATGCGCGAGCCGTTGACCGGCGGAACATAGGACACGCAATTGCCGCCGCAATTCGAATAGAGCGTCTCCCGCAGCGCCAGGAACCTGCCATCGCTGTCGAGCGCGAGCGCGGCATCGATCACCACGTCACGCGCCTGATAATCGGAGAGGAACGCCTCGGACCGGTCGCTCGTCCACTTGACCGGACGGCCGAGCTTCTTCGCGGCCCACATCGCAAGCAGGTACTCCGGATACAGGTGCGAGCGCGGACCGAAGCCGCCCCCCGTGTCGCCGGTGACCACGTGCACATTGGAGGGGTCGCACGAGAAGACGATCGCTGCATTCGTCTTCAGCCGGTGCACGCCCTGCGAACCGACTTCGATGTGGTAGCGCCCCTCGCGCGTGTACTCGGCGACGCAGGCGCGCGGTTCCATCTGCGCGTTGGCGACGCGGTTGAATCGAAACTCCTCTTCGACCACGAATGCGGCCGTACGGAATGCCTCCTCGGCCGCTGCGCAGTCGCCGTTTTCGCCCTCGAACGCGATATTGCCCGGGAGTTCGTCCCAGACGGTGGGCGCGTCCGGCTTCATCGCGTCCTGGCCGCGGATCACTGCCGGCAGCACATCGTATTCGACGTCGATCAACTCCGCGGCGTCGCGTGCGCGATGCGCCGTATCGGCGACCACCCAGGCCACGATCTCGCCGATGTGATGCACCTTGTCGCGCACCAGCGGGATGTTCGGCGCCGCAAATGCCGCGCTGCCGTCGCCCCGGGTAAAGCACGGGACTCTCCAGTCCTCCGGCTTGACCGTCATCGGCCCGTGCGGAATCCCCTTGAGTCCGTCGGCTGCGTAGTCTTCCCCAGTCAGCACAGCGAGCACCGCGGGAGCAGCCTTTGCAGCCGTGACGTCGATACGTTTCAGCCGTGCGTGCGCATGGGGCGCGCGCAGCGCGTAGGCGTAGACCTGATCGTCAAGCCGGACGTCGCCTGCGTAGCGCCCCGCCCCCGTCAACAACCTTCCGTCTTCGCGGCGCGGCAGATGCGCCCCAATTCCAGTGTCCACGATGGCCCTCCCGATTGATCCAGTACTGCCCGCCGCCAGTGCCAACCCCGCCCGTCATTGCGCCGCCATCGACACTCGCTAAACGGCTCTGTGCGGCCTCGCTGCCCGCCGCGATGCGGATCGCAACCGGTCGCGGCTCAGCGAAACCCGACGAGAGCCTCGGCGGGCACTGAGTGGAGCTGTCGGCAGATTATATTGGAATTAGGTGCGACGGCTGCTTGCCCCCTCGCGAATTGACGTGGTAATTTCCCCCACAGCAGAGGGACCTGCCATAAGCGTCGGCTGACAAGGCCCCGATAAGAAGAAATGAACGTGTCGCGCAAGGCAGTCTGTGCGCGGCCGGTGCCGATGCACGGCGCGGACCGGCTCTTTGACTCGGTGCGTTGCTATTCGTCCCAATAGAGGAGGAGTCATGTTCACCAAGACGCCTTATAGGTTGGTCGGTGCCGGTTGCCTCGTAGCCGCGCTGCTGAGCGCCCCAGCGGTTTCCCTAGGTGCAGAAGTCATCAAATTCGGCATGTTCACCCCGCCTAAGACGACGCTGATGGTTAAGGGGCTCATCCCGTTTCTCGAACAGGTTTCCAAGGAAAGCGAAGGGGCGTTCAAGTACAAGGGGTTCTGGGGCGGCTCGATCATGCGCAATCCCGCGAAGCAGTACGAAGTGCTGATCGCGGGTCTGCAGGACGGCGCGATGATACTGCCGAGCTACACGCAGGCGCTGTTTCCCGATTTTTCGCTGTTCGCCCTGCCTAATCTGTTCCGGAGCGGCGAGGAGGCCTCGATCGCGATGTGGCGCTTGCACGAGAAAGGCCTGCTCGGCGGGCTGGACAAGATGCACGTCATGGCGATCTTCTCGAACGGCAACAGCGCGTTTCACGTCTCCAAGAAGCTCGTTTCGGTAGAAGACCTTAAGGGACTCAAGATACGCTCGGCGGGGCCGGAAGAAGCCGACGTCATCAAGGCGATGGGCGCGGTACCGGTGGGCATGAGCATCAATCAGGTCGCTGAAGGGGTCAGCCGCGGTGTCGTGGATGGCACGCTTTCAGGCTGGGAAGCCATACGCTCGTTTCGCATCGAGCCGCTGATCGTCTCGAGCGTCGACATGAACTTCGGCACGCGCTCGCTGATGCTCGTGCTCAACCGCAAAGTCTACGATCGTCTGCCGCAGCAGGCGAAGGATGCGCTGGCGAAGTACGAGGGCGAGAAGCTGAGCCGCAAGATCGGGAAGAACTACGACGATGCCAACGAGAAGGTCATTAGTAGGGCCATCAAGAATCCGAAGAAGAACATCGTCCATGGAGACAAGGCGACGCTCGCGAGGGTGGCAAAGATGTTCAAGCCGTTTCACGAGGCCTGGATCAAGGCGCATAAGGACGGCCAGAAGAAATACGATGCGCTGCAGCAGATCCTCGCCGAGTTGCGCAAAGGTAGCTGAGAACGGAATAAGCGCAAGCGGCGAGCGGTGAAGGTCTTCGATTCCGGGAAACTGCTCGCCCGGCCGAGCACCGCCGTTGCGCTGCTCGGCGCAGCGGGCGTATTGCTGGTCGCGCTGGCCGTGATCACCGACGTGCTCATGAGGTGGCTGTTCAATCTGCCTATTCTGGCCGTCGATGACCTAGGCCGCTACGTCATGGCCGTCGTGGTGTCGAGTTTCTTTCCGGCAGGCCTGGCGCGCGACCAGTTCGTCACCATCCGTTTTCTTGGCAAAGGGCTCGGTGTGCGCGCGAGACTCTGGCTCGATTGTTTCGGCGCAATCGCCACGCTGCTCGCGTTCGCGATATTCGCATGGCGCATATTCGACTACGCCATCGAGGTATCGCGGAGCGGACTCGCCACCACGGTCCTCGAACTGCCGCAGGGACCCTGGTGGTGGCTGGTGGCGACCTTATTCGCAGTTTGCGTTCCGATCCAGGTGGTGGTAGTGATCGAACGCCTCGCCCGGGCGATCAGCGGTGCGCCTCCGGACGCGGCGGCCGGTGGCGAGCAGCAGGCCGAATCGGTCGCCTGACGGGCAGTCGCAACACTATGCCGTGAACATGGATCCCACGTTACTCGCGATCATCGGCATCGCCGGCATGCTCGCGCTGATCGCGATGCACGTACCGATCGGTATCGCGATGGCGCTCGCCGGGCTCGCTGGCGTCGCGTACATGGAGGGCCTGGACACCGCGCTCGCGATGTTCTCGGCCGCGCCCACCAACGTGCTGACCAATCCCGAGTTGGCCGCCATTCCGATGTTCCTGCTCATGGGAAGCTTCGCCGCGGCCGCCGGCCTATCGCGCGACCTCTACCGGCTGTTTCACGCGCTGATGGGCCATTATCGCGGAGGCCTCGCGATGGCGACCATCGGCGGGTGCGGCGGTTTCGGTGCGGTGTGCGGCTCCTCGATCGCGACCGCCGCCACCTTCGTGCGTATTGCGCTGCCTGAGATGCGCGCGCGCGGCTACGCGCCGACGCTCTCGACCGGATGCATTGCCGCGGGCGGGACGCTCGGCATCCTGATACCACCGTCCAATCTGATGCTTCTGTACGGCGTGCTCACGGAACAGTTCGTCATCGCGCTGTTCACCGCCGCTGTCGTTCCCGGACTGCTGTCGATATTGATCTACCTCATCGCGATTGGCATCGTCGTGCGTGTCCGGCCCAGCCTCGGCCCGGCCGGACCGCGCATGCCCTGGAGCGAGCGCCTTGTGGTCGCGCGCGAGTGCTGGGGCGTATTGACGCTCGCCACCGTGGTGAGCGGGGGTATTTATGGCGGTATCTTCACAGTGCTCGAAGCAGCCGCGGTCGGGAGCATTTTCGCGTTTCTGTTCGCGCTGTTCCGGGGCGTATTGACGCGCAAGGTGACGCGACAGGTACTCGCTGATACTGCGGCGAGTACCGGGCTCATCTACGTGATCATCTTCGGCGCCAATATCTTCACCTTCTTCATCACCCTCACCCAGATGCCAGACATCCTGGTACGCAATATTGAGGCGCTGAACCTGGCTCCCTGGGCGGTAATATTTGTGCTGATGGTCATTTACATCATATTGGGATGCATCTTCGAGACGGTTTCGGCGATGATCATCACGCTGCCCGTCGTGTTCCCGCTGATCGTGGGACTTGGATTCGACCCGATCTGGTGGGGCGTGATCAACATCATGGTGATCGAGATCGGGCAGACCACGCCGCCAATCGGCATTATTCCGTTCGTGCTGCACGGGATGGCGCCCGATGTGCCGCTGAAAACGATATTCACGGGCATCATTCCTTTCTTCGTCGCCGACCTGATTCGGCTTGCCATCGTTGCAACGCTGCCGATTCTTGCTCTATGGCTGCCGGGAAAACTGGGATTACTGATTGGCTGAAGAGGAAGACCCAGGATGGCCGCTTCCGCAATCCGTGTGCACGCCGAACAGGAAGTCGGGGCGTGCTGGCAACATCTGTTACGCTGGGCTCCATCAGTCCGCGGCGCGAACGAACTTGTATCGAATGGGAACTGACCAGGCCCGATGATTCATGACGCGAAGTCACCGCAGCGGAAACCGCGGTACCGGCAAACCAGGCATAGGAGGACATTGACATGGGAAAGATGAGTGCTGCTGCGACAAAGATCGATCTGGAGAAATTCCGGCTGCGCCGGTTCGTCGAGCGGATGGTCGAGATGGGCGAGATGGATGTTCGCGACGAGCCCGTTGCGCTCACGCGCCTATCCGAGATCATCGAGGGCACCCCGAAGGGCGTGCTGTTCCGCAAAGCCGGCCCGGAGCAGGTCGAAATCGCTGCGAAGGTATTGGGGGGGCGAGCGCGTATCGCCGCCGCTTTCGACACCACTGTCGACAAGTTCGGCGACGAATACCACAAGCGCATGGCCACGCCGCAGGAGGTCGTCGAGATCCCGTCCGGCGACGCACCGGTGCATGAAGTCGTGATGACCGGCAAGGACGTTGATTTGACGAAGCTTCCATTCCATCCGCAGCACGAATTCGACGGCAGCTGCTATCTCTCATCAGGTATCGACTACACCATTGATCCGGAAACCGGGCGCACCAATGTCGGCAGCCGGCGCCTGTCATTGCGCAATCGCAACACGACCGGCACCAACGTCACCGCCCCCTCGGACCTGAAGCGCATCTACCAGGGCTGCGTCAAGCGGGGCGAGAAGCTGCCGATCACCTTCACTATAGGCAGCCACCCGCTGGACATGTTCGCGGCCACCTCGCGCAGGCCCGGCGACGAGATCAGCCTCGTCGCCCAGTTTCGCGGCGAACCGGCGGCGGTCGTCAAGAGCATTACCAACGACATCCTGGTTCCGGCCGACGCGGAAGCGACCCTGGAAGGGTATCTGGACGAGAATGGCTACGTCGAGCTCGAGGGGCCCTTCGGCGAGTTTTTCGGCTACTACGGCGCAATCCACAAGGACCCGGTATTCCACTGCACGGCCATCACCATGCGGCGCGACGCGATGTACCAGACGCTGCTGCACGGGTCGGCATTCTCCCTGGATCAAAGCGACGGGGCGGTGATGAGCGCGATGCGCACCGAAGCCGAAGCGATGAAGATTCTGCGCGCGACCGTGCGCGAGCCGATCGCCGTGCATATGCGCGAAACCTCGGGCGGGTCGTGCACCCTGCTCGTGTCCATGCGCCAGCGCATCGTGGGCGAGGCGCGCAGCGCGATTGCCGCGCTGTTCGGCGGCATGCTGCGCCTGAAGCACATCATGGTGTTCGACGAGGATATCGACGTCTTCAACGACAAGCAGGTCGGGTGGGCGTTAGGCACGCGCTTCCAGGCGGACCGGGACCTGATCGTGCTGCAGGGCATGATGGGCATGTCCCAGGACCCCTCGCTCGACGGGCGGCGAACCGGCGCCAAGGCGGGTTTCGACTGCACCCGGCCATTCGGATGCGACGGACAGATTCCGTTCACCCGCTGCGCCGCCAAGGTCTTCAAGCCGTCTGCCAAGTTCAAGTCGGTCGAGGAGGCACTCCGGTCCGAACCGATGTATTACGCGCAGATCGTCGAAGCGCTCGGCAGCGACGACGGCCGCGATGTTGCCTGCGCACTGGATGAATTGCGCCAGGCCGGAGGACTTGGGCGCGACCGCGACGGGCGCTACCACCTGATGTCCGCGAAGCCCGGCACCACTGGGATCGTCGGGGAGCTGTATCACGATCCGAACGTGGGCACTTAAGCGCCGGAGCGGTTAATCAGTGCGCTGTGCGTCCCTATCACCCGGCCATCATCCCCAACACCGTCTTTTTCGTCCTTGCTGGGCACGAACTCATCGGGGCGCAGGCCCTGCCACTGCTTGGCGTACAGATCGAGGATGCGAGCGGCCTAGATTGCGAAATCCGGGTCGCGCGGGAAGATCCACGTGCGGTGCCACAAGGAGCGAATGCTTAGATGCCCTTGCGGTATTCGGCGATGAACCGCCGGAGGGCTTGGTACTTCTTCGCTCCGTCCTTCGTTTTCGCGATCCATTCATCGTGGAAGGGATGGAACTTCTTGGCCTGCACCGCAATTTGCTCATCCGTAAGGGTGAACACGACTCGATTGGGATCTTCTCGTGCCCGTCTGCGCAATTGATCGCCCTCTTCCTGATTGAGCCGTCCCAGTCGGCGGCTTAGGGAGAGGCCGCTGTTCTTGTTGAGGGCCTGTTTGGCCTTGGCCGGCAGAACATCATAGACCTTCTTGGTAATTCCAATGAAGAATCCGCGGACGCCGAACGGGTAATCGATATGAGTCCGGACCAGCGGCATGATCTTGAACGCATCGAGGGCCTGCCAGCCGGCCAGAGTGCCCTGAATAACGCCGCTGCTGAGCGACTGGGCGATCTGCGTGATAGACATCCCGACCGGAATTCCGCCCATCGCCTTGATCATCGCCGACTCTCCGGGGCCGGCCGCGCGCACCTTCAAGCCCCTCATCGCCTCCACCGAGGCGAGCTTTTCCCTGAAATGCATGCCGCCGTTGTCGTTGGTGTAGACGGTCGCGACATAGACCTTGTCCAGGCCCCTCAGAAGTCCGGCGTCGTACATTTTCCAGCCGACGTATGAGGCTTCCTCGGCGTCCCTGAACAGGAAGGGAAGTGCGAACAGGGAAAAATCTGGGAACAGCTTGGCGGTATAGCTGGGCAGGATGGGCGAGGCATCCTGGATGCCGTTCATCATCCCCTCGAACTGCTTTCTCGGGCTGCGGATGAGTTGGCCGCCCCAGAATTCCTTGAACACGAGCGTTCCCCCGGAATCCTTTTCCACCTGCCTCATCCATTTCTTGTACTCCAGAACCGAGCGGATATTCGCCGGTGCGTGCGATCCCATCCTGATGAAGGCCTGCGCCGAAACCTCACCCGCCGAAAAGGTCAGACCCGCGCCTATCATGCCGACGCACGCAATGAATGCCATTGACTTACGCATTTGCTGTCTCCTCCGGAATCTACGGTTGAAAGATTCGTGACTCACACAATGCTCGTCGCTATCCACGTCTTAACGGTCGTACTTGGCAGACCGTAAAGAACCCGGGGCCCGACCAAACGAGCTTACGCTGCACAGGAATGATGATCAACCCGGTGTGCGGAGCTCACAGCGACACATTCCAAAAGGACAAAAACCAACCGGACCCCAAAGCAAGGATGACCCGGGGCACGCCCCGATCCGGCCGGTGAACATGTCCCGCTCCAACGGCGCCCGGAACTTCAAGCGCGCGCTATCCGTGACCGGGAACGACCGGCAGGAGCAAGTGCGACGGAAATTCGGGTTTGTGATAGATCGTGTGCCGCGTTTCGCGGCTCGCCGAGAGGTGGTTCGACAGCCGGTAAATGTAACTCGTGCCCTCCCAGGGCGCGTCCTGCGCTTTCACCACGAGTTGCAGCCGGTGAGCGGCTTTGAAGACATAAGACGTATCACAAATCTCGATCGCATACTCGTAGACCCTTCCCGGGTCGACGGGAATGGCGCCGGTATGAGGGTGATAAGGCTTGTAGGGCTTCGATCGGCTTTGATCGAGTTCCCGGTGTGAGGCCTTGAGCCAGCCGATCGAGACTCTCGTCTCCGTCCCGTCCGCATCGACGTCGTTGATCTCGACGATCCAGTTCGTATCCGCGCTGCTGATCGCGGCGAACAGGTACAGCGCAATCGGGCCAGTAACCTCGGTATCCGCGGCAAGCGCTTCGGTCGCGTATCTGAGCGAGGGCACCTTTCCTCCGGGCTGCAGCCCGACCGCGTTGGTGAACCCGTCTGGCCGCTCATTCCACCCGGGCAATTCATCTTTCAACCGGCCCTGGGCGCCCAGATACAGTCTTGTCCAGTGGGTTCTCGCCAGCGGCCACTCGTTTTCGTGACGCCATTGATTCGATCCCTGCACCAGGATCGTTATGGGCGGTTCGTCCATGACGCCGGTATCGATGCCCTTCAGCCAGTGGTCATACCATCTCAATACGATATCGTGATTTTCATGCCACGGACGGCTGAAACCGACTCCGGATTCCGGCACCGTGATCATCAGCTTCCTGGGCGCGTTGATCTGGCCGTACGCGCTGAACGCGCCCGGCAGATGAATATACGGCGCGCTCCAGCGCGAAAGCAGGTGGCACGGAATATTGATCTTGCCGAACTTGCTGCAGGCGGACCTCTCCCAGTAGTAGGGTCCGTCGAAGGGATGGATCAGCACGTCGAACAAATGCGGATTCTTCTGCGGCCACCTCAGCGTCTTGTACAGCCTCGGATGGCACCTGACGTCCGGGTCATCCAGCAGGTTCTCGACGATCGCCTTCAATTCCGCCGGGGGAAGATCTGCCCGCTTGGCGCTGTTGACGACCAGGCTCGAATCCCACCAGGTCGCGAGGAACGACAGGTGCAAAATGCCGCCGTGATACGCCCAGTGGCGGTACATGTCGGTTGCGGCATCGACCGGGAAAATGGCTTTCAGGTGCGGCGGGTTCTGGGCGGCGACCAGCAGCTGGATCATGCCGAAATACGACATCCCGAGCATGCCGACGTTGCCGTCGCACCATGGCTGCTTCGCGATCCATTCCACGAGGTCGTAGCCGTCCTGCTGCTCCTTGCCAGTGAATACGCCGTAGCTTCCTTCCGATGCTCCGGTGCCTCGGGCCTCCGCGATGACGTGCGCGTAGCCGCGGGAGACGAAATATTCGGTGTCCCCCGCTTCGATCCCGCCGTTGCCGAGGTCCCTGTCGGTGGGATATTCGAAGATCGGAAGCTTCTGCACGTCCTTCCCATAGGGGGAAATGCCAAGCAATGCGGGAACCTTGACGTTTGCGTCCGGACGATAAATGTCCACGGCAACGCGCACTCCGTCGCGCATGCCGACGAAAACATCCTTTTCGGTATTCACCCGGTGCTGCGGTCGCGATACCAGTTCGTGCCAGTCCTTGTTCATCGCTCCTCCGGTACCAGTGATCTGCAAGGGTGCCGCGCGCGTCCCCATCACTCGGCCATCATCCCCAACACCGTCGGCAACCACAACGCAAGGATGGGGAACAGCGCGATGATCGTCAGTCGCGTCAGGTCCGCGAAAAAGAACGGGATGATGCCGATGAAAATCGTCTTCAACGATATGTCCGGTCTCATTCCGTGCAGCACGAACGGGATGATGCCGATCGGCGGTGTGGTCTGGCCGATTTCGATGACCATGATATTGATGACTCCCCACCAGATCGGGTCGAAGCCCAGGCCGACGATCAACGGAAAGACGACGGGCAGCGTGATGATCATCGCGGCTACGGTTTCGAATATGCTGCCCAGGATGATGTACATCACCAGCAGCACGAAGATGACCATCCCCGGCGACAGACCCGCCGCCTGGATCTGCCTCACCAGAAGATCCGGCATCTGCGTGAGGGTGATGAAGAAGGTGAAAATGCTGGCGCCGAAGATGATGATGTAGATCAGCCCGGTGGTAGCAGCGGTTTCCGAGAGCACCCTGGCCATCACCCCGCGGGTCAACCGGCCTCTGAAATAGGCGAAAAAAAACGCGAAAATGCAGCCGACCGCCGCCGCCTCGAGTATGGTAAACAGTCCGCCGTAGATGCCGCCGCTGACCACGATGGCAAGGGTCACCACGCCCCAACAGTCCCGGGCCACCCGCGCTCGCTCGCGCCAGGGTATGCGCGGCCCCGGCGGACCGGAGTCCGGCCTGAATCGGACGTACAGCGCCACCGTAACGAAATAGATGGCCAGGCAGATGAGCCCGGGTATGACGGCGGCGGCAAACAGCGCGACGACGAACTGCTCCGTAAGCACCGCATAGAGCACCATCAGGTTCGACGGCGGGATCAGAATGCCCAGCGTACCACCAGCGGCGATGCAGCCCGCCGCGAGGCTCGGGCGGTAGCGGCGCTCGAGCATCTCCGGCAAAGCGATACGCATGAACGTCGATGCGGTCGCCAGCGAGGATCCGCACACCGCACCGAACCCGCCGCAGCCGCCGATGGTCGCCATGGCGAGGCCGCCGCGGTAATGGCCGACCAGCGCATGGAACAGGCGGTAGAGATCGCCCGACAATCCGGCGGCCGCGGCGAAACTGCCCATCAGCAGGAACATCGGGATGGCCCCGAGCGTCTGGGTGGTCAACACCTGCGTCGGCGCGGTGGCGAACATCTTGATCGCGGGTCCCGGACCGAGCAGCGCCGAGACGCCGAAGAATCCGGCGATCGCCATCGCAATGCCGATCGGAAAATGCAGCGCGATCAGCAGCAGCATGCCGCAGATTCCGAGTATCGCGATGAGTATTGGGTCCATGTCAGTGCGTCGTCGGTGCGCGATGGCGCGGTTAGCCGCCCGTCTCCGCCCCCTTGCCCTCGCGCGCCTCGTAGGCCGGTTGACGGCCTTTGACGGCGCGAACCACGGCGTCGATCAGCACCGCGGCCTGAAGAGGCACGCAGATCACGATCACCGCGGTGACCACCCACCACCAGGGCGCCTGCGGCAGTTCGAGCACCGTGGTCGCAAGCCCCGTGAGCGTGACGTCGTAGAGCGTGAAGCGGAAGAATTGCCACGCCAGAAGGACGAAGACGAACAGCGTGCCGGTCCCCCCCGCCACCTCCAGCCAGCACCCTGCGCGCGCGCCCAGTGCCTTGCCCAGAAACCGGATGGTCACGAAGTGCCCGCCGACCAGACCGACCGGGAAAAAGCTCGATACGACGACCGCCAACATGAGGGTGTTGAGGTCATCGACGCCGATAATGGGGGAGTTGAACAGCCACCGCATCAGCACGTCGACCGTCATCGCCGCGGCGATCAGCATGATGCCGATGGCGCCGACGAGCGCGATCCGGTTCGTCAGGGGGCCGAGCAGCCTCCGGGCGTCGAACGGCATCCTCATGTCACGGTCCGCACGGGCCGTGGGCCTTACTTACCTTTGCGGTATCCCGCGATCAACCCTTGGAGGGCCTGGTACTTCTTCGCTCCGTCCTTCGTTTTCGCGATCCATTCATCGTGGAAGTGCTGGAACTTCTTGGCCTGCACCGCAATTTGCTCATCCGTAAGGGTGAACACGACACGATTGGGATCTTCTCCGGCCCTTTTGCGCAGCCTGTCGCCCACGCCCTGGTTGCTTCGGCCCAGCCGACGGCTTTCGGTAAGACCACTGTTCTTGTCGATGGCCTGCTTGGCCTTCTCCGGAAGAGCGTCATAGACCGTCTTGGTGATCCCCAGGAAGAATGAGCGGACGCCGAACGGGTAATCGATATGGGTGCGAATCAGCGGCATGATCTTGAACGGTACCAGAGCCGACCAGCCCGCCAGCGTGCCCTGGATGACGCCGCTGTTGAGCGACTGGGCGACCTGAGTGATACCCATTCCGACCGGAACGCCGCCCATCGCCTTGACGATCGCTGACTCGCCGGGACCGGCCGCGCGCACCTTCAAGCCCCTCATGGCCTCGACCGAGGCGAGCTTCTCCGTAAAATGCATGCCGCCATTGTCGTTGGTGTAGACCGCCGCGACATAGACCTTGTCCAGACCCCTCAGAAGTCCGGCCTCGTACATCTTCCATGAGACGTACGAGGATTCCTCCGCGTCCTTGAACAGAAATGGCAGCGTGAACACCGAGAAATCCGGGAACAGCTTGGCGGTATAGCTGGGCAATATGGGCGAGGCATCCTGGATGCCATTCATCATTCCCTCGAACTGCTTTCTCGGGCTGCGGATGAGTTGGCCGCCCCAGAATTCCTTGAACACGAGGGTCCCCCCGGCATCTTTTTCCACCCGACTCATCCATTTCTTAACTTGTCGAACCGGATGGCCGTTCGGCGGCGAGTGCGATCCTATCCTGAGGACGGCCTGCGCCGACGCCTCACCCGCCGAGAAGGCCAGACCGGCGCCGATCACGCAGACACCCGCAATGCTTGCCAATGATTTGCGCATTTGCAGTCTCCTCCGGAATCTACGGTTGAAAGATTCGTGAACCATGCAACATTCGTCGGTATCTACGCTTACAAGGTCGTTTCTGGCGGACCGTGAAGAACCCGGGGCCCGGGTTGACAACCTTACCCTGCGCAGCAATGATGATCAACCCGGTGTCCGTGATTCGCAATGAGACTCATCCGCAAGCGATAAGAGATCCATCGGCCCCCAAGCCGGGAAGGGCCGCCGATGCGCTGCGATCAGACGTTTGAACTTGCAGGGAATCGCGCACGGTGAAGCGCCGATCGCGCCGCGCCGCGCGGCCAGAAGCAGGGAAACCGCTCGGGTTTCGCTCAGACGGCAGCTGAATTCAAGAGCATATAACGGCCATCGCTCTTGTCCCGATCGAGCACGCCATCACCGCCCAGCGCCTCCAGTTCGAGGACGATTTCACGCCCGTCGTCGGTGCCGGTGGCAGCCATCAGTTCCTCGAAATACTTCGGCCCGCTGGCGAGGGCCTCGCGCACCGACGCATAGCGCTTTCCTTCATACCGGGCGGGTTCCGGCACGGTCGACTCGAGCCGGCCCGCCGAACCGAACTGCAGCGTCAGATCGAAGCCCGCCTTCGCGCCGACGCTCGCACCGTACAGTGACGGGTCGAGCGGCAAGGTGCGGAATCCGCTCTGCACCACCAGATCGCGGTCGGGCTGGAACCGCGTTCCGAGCGCCCAATCCATCTGCTCGTCGGAAAAAATATCGATGTCCGGATCGACGACGAACACGTTCTTGACGTTGGCCGCCGAGCCGAAGGTCGCAGCGATCGCGTTGCGCGCCTCGCCCGGCACCCGCTGGCGCATCGCGATGCGCACGTTATAGACGCCACCGGTCGCCGTCGAAGCGCTCACTGCGATCGGCTCGCGGATCGCGGTCTGCAGCGCCCGCCAGACCAGCATCTCGGTCCTCAATCCACACAACTGCGCCGTGTCGGTGCGGCTCATCGTGCGGCCGCTGATCGACAAGGTCTGGAAAATCGCGTCACGGCGCCGCGTGATCGCTGTGACGCGAAACACCGGATTGGTCTTGACGCCGCCGTAGTAGCCGAGGAACTCACCAAAGGGACCTTCGGGTTCTGCGTAGCCCTTCGCGTCGAGATAGCCTTCAATCACCCATTCGGCGTCGGCCGGAACCCGGATATCGTTTGTGATCCCCTTGACCACCGGCAGCGGCGCGCCCCGCAGCGATGACAGCAGTCCGAGTTCGTCCACCGGCAAGCGCATGGTCGCGCCAAAGTAGTCGATCGGGTGAGCGCCGACCACGACGCTCAACGGCAGCGATTCGCGCCGTTCGAGACTGGCCATTAGGATCGCGCGCAGGTCGCTCGGGGCGACGAGATCGACGCCCGTTTCGGCGCGACCGCGGAGCATCAGCCGCCGCAGCCCGACGTTGGTCCAGCCGTTCGCTTTGTCGATCGTGAAATCCATCGCGCCGGAAATGTAGAGCCCGCCGTCGCATCCATGCTGGAGATGGACCGGCAGCTTGGTGAGGTCCGCATCGGCGCCGCTCGATACCATCCGCTGCACCGGCGCGTCGTCGCGGTGAACCTCGACGAGTTCGGGCCTGTTCTGCAGACGCGAGAGCACCTCGGGCAGCAGTGTGCGCGGCGTAACCCCGAAAGCGTGCGCCATTCGCGCGCGGCTGCCCATCACGTTGCCGGCGAGCGGGACACGCTCCGCACCGGCCTGCCGGAACAGCACCGCCTTCGCGTTGCCCTCCAGAATGCCGCCGACATCGGCGAGCTTCGTCGCTTCTTCGCGAACCTCGATCTCGCCGAGCGACGCCAGGCCGCCGAGGAAAGTCTTCAGCCGGAAGCGATCGTAGTCCAAACTGGCCACTATTGCTCCTTCTTGATCCCCACTTTCCTGGCCAAATCCCTGACCATGGTCAGTTCGTTCTTGAGTCTTACGCCCAATCGCGCGGAGTCTTCGTACAGTATCTTGAAGCCCATCGTTTCGAGCCTCTGAACGTTGTTCGGATTGGTCATCGCACGCTCAAACGCAGGCGTCAGTTTCGCCATGACATCCTTTGGCAGGTTCGCCGGCCCGAATACCGCGAAGAAGACCTCCAGGTTTGACCGCGGGTAGCCTTTGCTCGCGAACGTCGGAACCTGCGGAAACTTCTTCAACTCGCTGGTCACCGCAAGCGCGCGGAATTTGCCGGCCTTGACATTGCCCTCGACCGCCGGCCACACGAGCGAGGTGCAGTCGATATGCCCGCCGAGCAAGCCCGTGATGATGGGACCGGTTCCTCGCGCGTATGCAACGCGGTTGATGTTCGCGCCGGAGTCGATTTTCAGCAGCTCGAGGTTGAAATGCGTGTGGCTGCCGACGCCAATGATGCCGCAGTTGATTGTACCGGGCGCCTTTTTCGCCGCGTCCAGAAGCTGCTCCAGGCTCTTCCACCGGGATTTCGCGTTCACGACGATGGCCAGCGGGTTGGTCACCAGAGTGGCGACCGGGGTGAAATCACGCAGCGAGTCATACGAAACATTCGGGTTGACGACCGTCGCCGTCGTAACCACTGATGCGTGGAACAACCCGAGCGTGTAGCCGTCGGGACTTGATTTCGCCACGAAATCACCACCGACGATCCCGCCGGCGCCCGGTTTGTTCTCGACGATGACCTCGGTATTCATCTCTTTGCGCAGCGGTTCCGCGGCCAGAAACCGGGCAAGCGCATCTGCACCGGAGCCTGGCCCAAGCGCAACGACCAGCTTTATCAGTTTGTTCGGATACGGCTCCTGAGCCGAGGTAGCGCCGGACAATACGGCGAGAACCAGAATGCATGCGGTCAGTACGCTGTTTCGTTTCGTCAACATGAAATGACTCCTTCCACCAATGTGTTGTCACCTGATCGGGCCTGTGACCGAAGGCTTCGCCTCTTATCCTTTCTGTAGATCTGACCCATGCGTATTCGACGTCACTCCCAGCGCACCACGTAGTGCGTCGCGTAGGCTTTCATGACCTCGCGAATCCGTGATTCTATCGCGTCGCGTGCTGCCGGCGCGGGCGCCGACACGCTCAGCGTCACCAGAGTTCCGGCAGCCGCGTCGGGGCCGACTCCGACGGAGACGACCGGTGCCGGGCCGAGCGCCGCGCTCAGCGCTCTTGCGTAAGCCCTGCGTGCTGCGTCCCGGCGCAATCGGACCTTGTCCGGCTTGCCGGCATCGGTGAGCGGCATCGCATCCAGAATGTTGATCTCCTTGGGCGCCGCGGCCTGCTCCGCGACGCGTTCCCGCGCGAAAGCGACAAGTTCGCTGGCCGATACGGCAGCGCCCTCGACCAATTGCACGTAGGCCACCGGCAGTTCGCCCGCATGGGAATCGGGCTGGCCCACCGCTGCGACCAGCACGACGTCGCGATGCATGCGCAGGGCCTCCTCGATGCTCGAAGGGTCGACGTTGTGGCCGCCGCGGATGATCACATCCTTGGCGCGGCCGGTGATCCACAGATAGCCGTCAGCATCGATGCGGCCGAGATCGCCCGAATTGAACCAGCCGTCGGCCATGAAAGCGCCGTCGTTGTATGCGGGATCGACGTAGCCCGGGGTCACGCTGGGTCCGCCGACCAGCACCGCACCGATTTCATCGACCGCGCATTCGCGCTCCAAGGCGCCGTCGGCGCCGAGTCTTACCGTCCGAATCCGCGCATAAGGCAATCGCAGTCCGGCCGAGCCGAATCTCGGATCGCCATCGCGTGGCCCCTGCGCCACATTCTGTGTGTACTCGGTGGCGCCGTAGGTAAGCAGGACGCGCACACCGGTCAAACGGGTGATTTCGCGCGCCACTCCGGCCGGCAGCGAAGTCGAGCCGGTGGACATGATCGGCCGCAGCGAGCTCAGGTCCTCGCCGCGCGGCGGATTCTTCGCCAGCACCGACAGGGTCGTCGGCACCCCAGACAACACCGAAATGCGAAACTTCTCGACAAATTTCCAGTAATTCAATATGAAGCGCTTGTCGCGCGCGCCCAACGGCGACGGGATGACGATGCTCATCGCACCGGCGATGGCCATGACACCGCGGCCGAAAAAACCCGCGATGTGGAACATCGGATAATCCGCGAAAATCACGTCTTCCGGCGTATGCGCCATGACGATGCTGTTGGCCCAACTCTTGTAGCAGAAGCCGCGATGGGTCAACTTCACCAGCTTCGGCGACGCGGTAGTCCCACCAGAGTGCACGTAGGCCGCGATGTCGTCCGGAGCTGCCTTCCTGCTGAACTCGAAGCGCTCACCGGGATGCTCTGACGCGAGGTCCTCGAAATCCTCGCCGCAACGCTCGGCCCGCGGATGGCCTCGCACCGAGAGCACGCGCACCGATGCCGGAAGCTCGCCTCGAATCGCCTCGATGTTTTCCCAGATCCCGAAGCCCGGTGTCGGCCCGAGCGCGACCACCACCCTGGCCTTCGAAGAACGCACGAGTTCGACCAGCTGCGTCGGCTTGAGCATCCAGTTGACGCAACAGGCGACCCCCGCGGCGAGCGCACCCAGCATCACGACGTAATGCTGCGGTGTGGTCGGCAGCAGGTACAGAACCGCGTCCCTCGGCCCGACTCCCAATGAATGAAAAAGGTTGGCAGCCTGCGTGAACCGATACCGAAGGTCGCCGTAGCTGACCGACACGCATTCGCCCTCCGGGTCCCCGCCTTCGACGTAGCGGAGCGCGATCTTTTGCGGGTCGAAGGCGCAGCCGCGGGCGATCCAATCGTTCAGGTTCCCCGACCCGATGCGCCGCTCCAGCGGCACGCGCTCCAACTCCTCGATATCGCGCAGATTGCGCAACGGCGCGAGGGATTCAGGCAGGCGCACGTTCATTCAGGACTCCGGATACCAGTCCGGCTTGCGCTTTTCCCGAAAAGCGGCACGCCCCTCTTGGGCTTCGGCAGATGCATGCGCGCGGTCAAAGCCGCCCTGCAGTTCCGCAAGCAGGTCACGGGTGACCGGCAGCCCTTCGACCCGCCCGATCACAGCTTTGAGTTCAGCCAGGGCCCCCGGCGCGCCGAGCAGCAGATCGTCGATGATCGTCGCCAGTGCAGCCTCCGTCCCGCCGGGCTCGGTGGCCCTATGCACCAATCCCATGCGCAGGGCGTCGTCGAGCGAAAACCGTTCGCCGGTCTGCGCAAAGCGCCGCAGGACCCGCGCACCGATCGCACGCACGAAAACGGGAACCAGCGGCGCAGGCGCGAAGCCGAGGCGCACCTCGGGGATCGAAAAGAATGCGTCGCGCTCGGCCAGCACGATGTCGCAGCAGGCGGCAACTGCGGCGCCACCTCCGATACAGCCTCCACGCACGACGGCGACGGTCGGTTTGGGAAGGCGATCCAGCGCAAGGCAGACGTCGACAAGGCCGGTACGGGGATTGCCCGCGGACCCGTGCCCGGAACTCGCTGCGGCCTTCAGGTCCGCGCCGACACAGAAGTGCCTTCCTTTCGCGCGCAGCAGGACGACGCGCACGCCGGCATCGGCGCCGAGCCGCGCGAACGCCGCGGCGAGTTCATCGAGCATGTCGGCATCGTAGGCATTGCCGTGCTCCGGACGGTTCAGCGTGACGGTCGCGACGCCACGCTTGTCGACCTCGACGCGCACGGTTTCGCCGTTCATTGATCCCTGCCGCGCCTGAGTCGCAGCACGCCGTTGTTCAACGCCACTTCGCCACGCTCTACCGTGCGGCAGCAAAACAACGCTTCGTCTCCCGTCAGCCAGATTTCGGTGCGCAGCGTCTCGCCGGGGAATACGGGGCGTTCGAAGCGGGCTTCCATCCCGGAGAAACGATCGGTGCAGTAGCCCGCAACGCAGCGCATCAGCGCATGCGCTGCGACGCCGAAGCTTGCCGCGCCGTGGAGCAAAGGACGTGCAAACCCGGCCGCCCGAGCGCGCCGAGGGTCGACGTGAATGGGATTGGTATCGCCGTTGAGCTGAAACAGCAGCGCCAGATTGGGGGGTGTCGGCAGATCACAGGTGATGTCCGGTTTTCCCGCGGGGATCGCCCTCGGCTTCGGCGCGGTATCCGGCCTGCCGCCGAAACCGCCATGCTTGCGCGCGAGCGTACTGGTGCGGATCGTCGCCAGCCTAGTGCCCGAGCGGTCGAACAACCCCCGCTCGAACCCGATGATGGCGGCACTGCCTGGTCCCTTGTCGATGATTCCGCTGACCCGTGCGCGGCTGACGAGTTCGCCTTCGACAGGCAAGGGACGATGGACATCGAGGCCGAGGGCCGATGCGACCACCATGCCCGCGTCGATGCCGTATTCCGGATCGGTAAGACGCCCCATCCAACCAAGGGTGCTCGCCATCGTCGGGAATGCTTGCAGCTCGCGTCCCTGCACGTACTTCATCTGCGCCTCGTCCGTCGGGTCCATGCCGATGCCGATGCTCAGCGCATAAAGAATGGTGTCGTTCCGCGTGAAGCGTACGACGATCTCTCCCGAGTCGTACGCCATGATCTTTTCGTAGTTCAGCGTCACCACCACCTCCCCGACATGTCATGCGTTCGGCGCCCGCCGGCGTGAAGCGGTGCGCGCGGGTTCAAGCGCAGCGAACGGCCGCGCGGCAAGGGTTCTCATCCTAGAGTCTTTCCATCGCGCGCCGCAAGCCCGGCCATTCGCAACCGGCGCGCGCGTCGCCGTAGTCGATCCAGGAGAACTTCCGTGAGCGGATATTCCGGCCTTACGGAACCGGCAGCCCAAGAAAATCCAACGCCGGCAAATGCTAAAATCGCGCCTGTTGTACGCGTTCGAATGCCGTGGAACCGACGGTGACTCGCCTTCTCGCGGGTTGAATCGGAATCGCCGCGATCGTGCGGCAGCGAGACTAGCTGGCTGTCCTGAACCCCGGGCACATGAGCCGGCAAACAAGCGTTGGAGCATCGATGACCTACCTGAGAAGACTGCCGAAGTTCGAATACGTCGGCCCTCGGACCCTGACCGAGGTCTGCAGCCTGATTTCAGGCGGCGCCCCGGACGACGCGATGCTGCTCGCAGGCGGCACGGACGCCATTCTGCAAATGCGGCGGCGCGAGCGGGTACCCCGCCGCGTCATCGGGCTCAAAGGCGTGGCCGAGCTCGATTTCGTGCGCGAGCAGGCCGACGGCGGTCTTTCAATCGGGGCCATGACGACGCTGCACTCGCTGTTGTCGGCGCCGGCAATTCGCCAGCGCTATGCGATCCTGCACGAAACGGCCGCGCAGATCGGCGGGCCCGAACTGCGCAACATTGCGACAATAGGTGGAAACATCGCAGGCGCGCTCCCCTGTGCCGATCTGCCCCCGGCGCTGATGACCCTGGATGCGCAAATCAAGCTCAGCAGCCACCGCGGCGAACGCTGGATGCCTCTGCGAGACTTCTTTCCGGAGTTCGGACGGACCGTCGCGCAGGATGACGAGTTGCTCTCGGAGATCAAGCTGCCCCGGCCGGCCCCCTACAGCGCGGGGACCTACCTGAAGTTCCATGATCGCCAGTCGATGGACATGACGGTCGTCGGCGTAGGCGCGTTCGTGGTGCTCGATGACGATGGCCGGACCGTACGCGAGTTGAGACTGGCGTATGCCAACGGCGCTCCGACCGTGTTTCGCGCAATGAAGGCGGAAGCTGTTTTGTGCGGTCAATTGTTTGGCGAGAAAGTGCTCGACGCGGTGGCCGAGGCCGCGTGTTCCGAGTCCAGTCCCAGGACGTCGTGGCGAGCCAATGCGGGGTATCGCCTGTCGCTGATCCGCGCCCTGACCAAGCGCGCCATACGGCGCTCCTGGCAGAGCGCGTCGTCGCAGAAGGGAACGAAGTGATGAACGACCTCGTCGATGTTTCACTGCAGGTAAATGGCGTGCGTTACGACGTTGCCATTCGGCCATGGCGGACGCTGCTCGAGGTGCTGCGCGAAACCCTGGGCATGACGGGAACCAAACGCTCCTGCGGCGAAGGGCAATGCGGGACCTGCTCGGTCCTCATCGACGGCGAGGTGGTCAACGCCTGTCTCTACCTGGCGATCGAGGCCCAAGGCAAGGAAATCGAGACCATCGAGGGCCGCCCCGAAGGCGAACCGGTACTGCAGCAAATTCAGCGCTCATTCGCTGAAAAAGGGGCCGTGCAATGCGGTTTCTGCACGCCCGGAATGGTGATCGCGACCAAGGCGCTGCTCGGCGACAACCCGCAACCGAGCGAGGACGAGATTCGCGAGGCCCTGGTCGGACACCTGTGCCGATGCACAGGCTACGTCCAGATCGTCGAAGCCATCCAGGACGCCGCAAGCCGGCTGGCGCGGGAGCGACTGAGATGAGCGCGGAAATCCGACACGAATTCCAGGTCATCGGCAAACCGACGCCGAAGAAGGACGCGCCGCTGAAGGCCGCCGGCCGGGCCGAGTTCGCCGACGACATCAACATGGCCGGGATGCTGCACGGCAAGCTGCTGCGCAGTCCGCACCCGCACGCCCGCATCCTCAGCATCGACGCGAGCCGCGCCGCCGCGCTGCCGGGCGTGCGCGCGGTAATCACCGGCAAGGACTTCCCCGGCGTCCGCTACGGCAACCTGCCGCGCACGCGCGACTACCTGCCGCTCGCGATCGACACCGTTCGCTACATCGGCGAGGAGGTGGCGGCGGTGGCGGCGATCGACGAGGACACCGCCGAGGAGGCGCTCGATCTGGTGCAGGTCGAGTACGAAGTGCTGCCGGCGGTATTCGATCCCGAAGAAGCCATGAAGCCCGGCGCGCCGCAGTTGCACGCGCCGGCCCCGGGCAACATATCGGCGCATACCGAGTCCGAGTTCGGCAATGTGGAAGCGGCTTTCGCCGAAGCCGCTTACATACGCGAGGACATGTTCGAAACCCACGCGGTCAAGCAGGGCATGCTGGAACCGCACGCCTGCGTCGGCGTGTGGGATTCGTTCGGCAAGGCAACGCTTTGGTCCTGCAAGATGAGCCCTTATACGGTGTGGCGCCAGCTCGCGATGGGGCTGGACATGAAGCCGGGCGACATCCGCGTCGTCCAGACCTATGTCGGCGGCGGATTTTCCGGCGGCAAGCAGGAGGCCATGCCGATGGATTTCTGCGCGCTGATGCTCTCGAAGAAGACCGGCCGGCCGGTGAAGTTCGTGCACACGATGGAGGAAGTCCTGACCATCGGCCACCTGCGCCACCCGATGAAGATCTGGCTGCGCACCGGAACGACGAAGGACGGCCGCATCGTCGCACAGCACTGCAAGCTGCTGGCCAACGGCGGCGCCTACTCGAGCATCGGCGGGTTCAGCATATTCCTCGCCGGAGCCATGCTCAACCTGCCGTACCGGGTGCCGAACATGAGGTTCGAATCCAATCGCGTCTACACCAACAACGGCTTTTGCGGCGCGCTGCGCGGGCACACGGTGGTGCAGATGTGTTTCGCGCGCGATTCGCAGCTGGAACTGATCGCCGCGGACCTCGGAATCGATCCGCTCGAGATCCGTCACCGCAACGCGATACAGGAAGGCGACGTGACGGCCAACGGCTTTCGCATCGGTACATTCGCTTTCGACGAGTGCATCAAGCGCGTCGCCGAGATGTCCGGCTGGCATGAAAAGCGCGGCAAGCTGCCCAAGTACCGCGGAATCGGCTTCGGCTGCGGAGCACACCTGTCCGGAGCGCGGCTGATGGGTCATTCGGCGTCGGCGGCGGAAATCCGCATGTTGGAAGACGGCACGGTGCACTTGACCACGGGTTCGACCGACGTCGGCCAGGGCGTCGAAACCGTGATGTCGATGATCGCCGCCGAGGTGCTCGGGATCGAGGTGGATGATGTCACCTATCTGAAGGTCGACAGCGCGGCGACGCCGCTTGATCCGGGCACGTTCGGCTCGCGGGTGACGCTGTTCACCGGAAATGCCGTCAAGCAGGCCGCCGAGGAAGTCTGTCGGCAGCTGGCCGAGATCGCAGGCGAACGCATGGGCGTGGATCCGCAGGATCTGATATTCCGCCGGCGCGAGATCGTCAACCACAAGGATGAAAAGCAGCGCGTTTCGTTAAAGGAGATCGTGCGCTGGGGAATGTTTCAGCAGGGGAAAGTCATCAGCGGGCGCGGCACCTACGGCGCAAGCGAGGAGAAGATCGATTTCCGTACCGGCCAGGGCAACCTCTCGCCGGCGTACAACCCGACCGCCTGCGCCGTGGAAGTGGAAGTCGATCCGGAAACCGGCCGCGTAACCATGGTCGGCTTGTGGGGAGCGGACGACAGCGGCACGCCGTTGAACCCGCTGGCCGTCAAGGGTCAGGTCATCGGCGCGGCCGTCATGTCGATCGGTCATGCGCTCTGGGAGAATCTGATCCGGATCGACGGCAAGGTCATGAATCCGTCGTTGCGCGACTACAAGATGCCGCAGGCGACGGACCTGCCGAAGCTGGCCAACTTCGAGCACAGCAACGTCATCACCTGGGAGCCGGAAGGCCCGTTCGGCGCCAAGGAAGCCGGTCAGGGCGCCGGAACCGGGGTGGTCGCGGCGATCGCCAACGCGATCCACGATGCAACGGGCGTCCGGCTCACGCGCCTGCCCTTCACGCCGGAAAGCATACTGGCGGGCATCGAGGAACTGAAGGAGAAAGAGGCCGTTACCGAGTCGTAGTACCAAGTTGTCGTGTTCCTCGGACAGAGGTATCGAAATATGTACCGCGCACAATTCCAGGCACTGGTAACGGGGCACGACGAGTTCGACCGACAGCACCGCCAACTGATATCGCTGCTGGACCAGCTCGCGGCGGTGCAAGATGCCAATGCGGCTAACAACATGGCGCGGGAGCTAATTGAGCCGGCCGTATAGGACAACGACGGGAGGAAGGCGATGGGCATCGATGACGCATCGAAGATCCAGGCGAGCAGGGGTACGACAAACGGTGTCGCCGAGGCTCGACTGAACCTGCGGCTGGCCATTGCCGACTACGACCGTATTCGGCCGCTGATCGATGGCCGGGTGCGTGCGGACGGATTCGACCTGGCGGTCACCACGGACGACATCGTCCAGTTCTGCGTACGCCCGGTCTATGAGGAATTCGACGTTGCCGAGATGTCGATGTCGTGGTACATCGCCGCGCGCGCCCGGGGCGAACCGTGCGTCGCGCTGCCGGTTTTTCCGCTGCGCATGGCCGTGCTCGGCTACCTCTACTGCCACACGGATGCCCCCTACACGCATCCGCGCGAGCTGGTCGGCAAGCGCATCGCGACACCGGCATTCCGTTACACCGTCAACGTCTGGCTGCGAGGCATACTCCGAGACCATTATGGCCTTGCGGCCGAGCAAATGACATGGGTGACCAACGAAGCGGAAACCAACCAGTACGTCATTCCACGCGGCATCAATGTCATCGTGGTACCGGACAAGCCGATAGGCCAGTTGCTTGTCGACGGCGAAGTGGATGCAATCATGTCGCCAACCCCGCCGCCCGAGTTCCGGCGCGGCGACCCGAGAATCCGTCGCCTGTTTAGGAACGCGCGCAGCGAATCGGCGGCTTATTTCCGCAAGACCGGCATCTATCCGATCACGCACACGGTCGTGGTGCATCAGCAACTGGCGCGCGAAAAGCCCTGGGCGGCAGCCGAACTGGTGCGAGCTTTCCGGGCTTCGCAGGCGCTGTGCGACGCGTATTACCAGCAAGACCCGAAACGACTCAGTCTGCCGGGTGCGGCGTTCATCGTGGAAGAAGAGCGCCGCGACTATGGCGCCAATCCTTGGTCGCACGGGCTCGCCGGTAACCGCGAAACCGTCGAGACCTTCATCCGCTACGCGCACGAGCAAGGGTATATCGATCGGCCGATCCCGATCGAGGAGTTTTTCGCCGACGGTACACTGACCGTCTAGCCTTTCGGCCAAAGCGCACAGACGCCTGAGAATGGAAGTCCACATGATCGAGGCGGCCGGCGCCGCTTTCGTCGCGTTGATGGATCCGTTCCGGATCACGATGCTGTTCACCGGCGTTGTCATGGGGCTGGTGCTCGGAATTCTGCCCGGCATCGGGGGGCTTGCGGGCACCGCTTTGCTGTTGCCGTTCACCTTCAACATGGATCCCTACGCCGCAATGGCGCTGCTGCTCGGACTGGGCGCGACGACCGCGACCGGTGATCCGATTCCGGCAATCCTGTTCGGCGTGCCGGGCGGCGTCGGCTCGGCGGCGACGGTCCTCGACGGACTGCCGATGGCCAAGCGCGGCGAGGCGGGTCGTGCGTTGTCGGCAGCCTATATGTCGTCGTTGATGGGGGGTATATTCGGCGCGGCTCTGCTGGCCATCTGCATTCCGGTATTGCGCCCGATCATGCTCCACATCGGCTCTCCAGAGCTGCTCGCATTCGCGGTTCTTGGTATTTCAACGGTTGCAGTGCTTTCCGGCAATGCGCCCCTGCGCGGACTGGTCGCAGGTTGCCTGGGTCTGATGATCGCCATGGTCGGGTTATCGTTGCAGACCGCGACAGAACGCTGGACGCTCGAAACGCTTTATTTGTGGGAAGGCCTTCCTCTGGTGCCGATCGCGCTTGGGGTGTTCGCGCTACCGGAGCTCGCCGACCTGGCGATCAACCGGATGTCCATCGCTGCCGGCGCCAAACAGGTGCAGACCAGCTATGAAAGCATGTTGCAAGGCGCCCGGGACTGCTTCGATCACTGGTGGTTGGTCCTGCGCTGCTCGTGGATAGGAGCGTTTCTGGGTGCCGTCCCGGGACTCGGCGCGTCGATCATCGACTGGATCGCCTACGGACATGCGCTGCGCACCGAAAAGGGCGCCCAGGAGCACTTCGGCAAAGGCGACGTGCGCGGTGTCATCGCCGCTGAAAGCTCGAACAACGCCAAGGAGGGCGGCGCGCTGGTGCCGACGATCGCGTTCGGGGTACCGGGATCGGCGACCATGGCGATTCTCCTGGGCGCCTTCATGATCCACGGTCTTGTGCCGGGACCCGACATGCTCGGCAAGAATCTGAACGTCACCTATGCCATGGTCTGGTCGGTGGCCATCGCCAACGTGCTCGGCGCCGGGCTGTGCTACCTGTTCAGCAGCCAATTCGCCAAGGTCGCCACGTTGCGCTACACGCTGATATTGCCTTCGGTGCTGGGCATCATATTCATCGGCGCATTTCAGGGTTCCCGCCAGTGGGGCGATTTGTGGGTACTGCTCCTCTTCGGCGTGCTCGGCTGGACGATGAAACAATTGAAATGGCCTCGTCCACCGCTGATTCTCGGGGTCGTTCTCGGCGAGGCCGTCGAACGCTATCTGTTCATCTCGATCGAGGGTTTTGGCGCCGGCTGGCTGACTCGCCCGGTCGTCATCGTCGTTCTCGCGATCGCGGCGCTCGGCGTCATCCGGCCGTTCCTGCAGGACGTGCGCATCCACGGCGGTCTGAAGAAGATGCTGACCGGGTTCGGCGCGCCGAATTTCAGGCTTTCGCACCTGTTCCACCTGTTCCTGCTGCTGCTGCTCGGCACCATGGTATGGGACGCATTGGCCTGGAACTTCAGCGCCAAGATCGTGCCGCTGATCGTCGGTGGCGTGGGCTTCGCTTGTTGCGCGATCAGCCTGTTCAACGACGCCTGCCGTGCCCCGGAAGCGCAGGCCGATATCGGACTCGAGGCGGCCGCGCTACGCCGCGTCGAAAAGAAGATCCACATGGACATGGATTCGGGAACCGCGCATCTGCCTGTCCGCGTGGTCGTTCAGCGCGCCGCGCTGTTCTTCGGCTGGTTGCTCGCCTTTATGGGCTCGATGTGGGTCTTCGGGCTGATTCCGACGGTGCCGATCTTTGTCGTGGCGATCATGCGAATCGAAGGCAGGGAGCCCTGGAGGCTGGTGCTTGCACAGGCGGCCGGTCTGACCGTATTCGTCTGGGGACTTTTCGATCGTTTGCTGTCCATGCCTTGGCCACCGACGCTGATCGGCGCCTGGATTCCAGCGCTGAAGGGGATCATCCCGTCGATCTGACGAGGCGTGGCGCGTCCTCGGGCGTGCCGCCGACGAAACCCGCTGCACGCCCGGTCCACCGGCGTCATGCACCTGTCCATACCTCCCCGCTACTTCATCGGCGGCGTCACCACCTGCTTCACCTTTTCTACGATGCTTTTCGGGGTACGCGCGAATTCCCCCCACATCTTGTCGACGACTTCACCCGGCGCGGGCTGAATGTCGATATGCGTCTTCTTCGCGTCGGCGAGGAACGCGGGATCCTGCATCGTCGCCATGAACGCCTTGCGCAGGGCATCGACGCGGGCCTTCGGCACATCGGGCGGCAGCACGTAAGCCCGCCCGAGCGCCTGAACGCCGAAGATGAGGTTGAACAGCTTGCGTTGTTCGTCAGTCTTGATGAAGTCATCGACGTGGGGAATGCCACCCAGCTCGGCGCTGCGTTCACCGCTCAACTGGATGATCGGAAAGAACTCGCCCGACTGCACTTCCTGCCGCCAGAACGACTTGACGGTCGACCAGGGGAGCCCGCAGATACCAAATACTTCGCCGCGCTGCATTGCACTCTTTACGCTCGCCGAACCCTTGTACCCCGAGAGGATCTTGATCTTGGCGCCCAGCAGGTTCTTGACCGCCAGCGCCGACTTCATCAGCGGACCTGTGGCCCCCGTGGCGCCGAACACGGTTTCCTTCTTCTGCAAGTCTGCGAAGGTCTTGATGCCGGCCCCCTTGGATACGCCGCAGACCGCGACGCTCTTTTCCATGTTGCCGACCCACACCATCCTGGCGGTATCGAATTTCGCCCGCTTGTTGCCGAAAATCGGTTCGAGCGGCACGTTCTGCGTGAAAATCCCCATCACAGTGCCGTCTTTGGGCGCAATGTTGAATAGCCAGTTCGCCGAGACGACCCCGCTGGCTCCGGGCATGTTCTGCACCAGCATGTCCGGGTTGCCGGGAATATGCCGCCCCATGTGACGAATCACGACGCGGGAATAGACGTCGAATCCGGTGCCGGCTTGGTGACCGACGACGATGGTGACGGTCTTTCCCTTGTAGAAATCCGAGACCTCGTCGGCCATGGCGGCGTGCATGAGCGAAGTGGACGCTATGAAAGCGGCGATTGCGCCGCCAATCAGAGTTTTTCGTGACATTGAACCTCCTCCATTTCAATTCGCAGCCCGGCGAGCCTAAGCGCTGGCTCGGTGAGTGTCAATCAGGTGAGGCCGAGCCCCAATGCTCGAATCGCGTTCTGCTTCAGGATCAGGTCGTACGTCTCGGGTTTGAAACCGGCCTCGCGGAAGCTCGCGATCCACCGGTCCGGCGCGATCAGCGGATAGTCGGATCCGAACAGCAGCTTGGTCCTGAGTTGACCGTTGCCGTACTGCACGAGCTGGGGCGGGAAGTACTTCGGCAACCAGCCGGAAAGGTCGATGTAGACGTTGGGTTTGTGCAGGGCGATGGACAGGGCTTCGTCCTGCCATGGCCATGAAGGGTGCGCGATGATGATGGTCATGTCGGGGAAATCGACCGCGACGTCGTCGATATGCATCGGGTTCGAGTACTTCAGGCGCAGGCCGCCGCCGGCGCGCATACCCGTGCCGATGCCCGAATGCCCGCTGTGGAATATCGCCGGTAGCTTGTGCTCGGCGATCACCTCGTAGAGCTTGTAGGCCATCCGCTCGTTCGGAAAGAATCCCTGCGTAGTGGGATGAAACTTGAAGCCCTTGATGACGCCGCCCGCGATGAGTTCGCGCGCCTCGCGAACACCCATCCGGCCCTTGTGCGGGTCCACCGAGGCGAACGCGATCATCATGTCGCTGTTTTCCGCGGCCGCGTCGGCAACCTCCTGATTCGAGATTCGGCGGCTGCCGATTTCGTGCTCGGTGTCCACCGTGAACATCACCAGGCCGATCTTGCGCTCACGGTAGTAGGCGATCGTCTCGGCAATGCTCGGGCGTTTGCCGTCGACCTTGAAATACGCGTTCGCCGCCGCCTCGTAGGCCTGCCACACCTCGTCGCTCGGCTGGCGGCAAGACACCGTGGCGTGCGTGTGGACGTCGATCGCGATCAGTTCGTCAAGTTTCACGGCAGGTCTCCGAGGCGGGATGGATCGTATTGTATGGGGTCGCCGCGGTTCAGACGGCAACGATCAATCCGGCAGCGCTGCCGGCATAGACGGCGTCCACCAGCGCCGCTCGATTGGAAAGTACCGCGCGCTGGTTGATCGAACCCTTGTCGGTCATCTCGCCATGGTCGATTGACGGTCCCTCCGCCAGGAGCAGCAGACGTGTAACACGGTTGGAGCTGCCGGTCGCGCGCGCCGCGAAGTCGTCCAGCCGGCGCTTGAACTCGGCTCGGAGGGCCGGATGCACGATAACGTCGTCTTGGGCGATGCCCTCGCCTCCGACGAATGCCCGGCATGCGCCGCGGTCGGGGAACGCGAGGACCGCGAGCGCATCGCGCCCGGGCCCTGCGATCACCACGTCGTGCAGCAGCGGCGCGAAATGGTCGAGCGCCGCCGAGCGCAGCGGACCGAGGGCGACCCAGGTTCCGGTCGAGAGCTTGAAGTCCTCGGCAATGCGTCCGTCGAAGATCAGCCCCCGATTGACGTCCTTCGAATCGGCAAAACGCAGCGCGTCGCCGATGCAGTAGAAACCGTCCTCGTCGAACGCCCGGGCGGTAAGCTCCGGATCCCGCCAGTACCCCGGCGTGATATTCGGGCCGCGATAACGCGCCTCCCATTTGTCCTCGAACGGCACGAGCTTCATCTCCACGCCGCGCGCCGGGACGCCGACATTGCCCGCGCCTACCATGGTGTGGCCGGCCGCCATCGCGAACGGCGCGGTCTCCGTCGAGCCGAGTCCGCTCAGCACCAGGACGCGCTCGCCGCAGGTCCGGTACGCGATCTGATCCAGCGCGTCCCAGGTGTCCGGAGACATGCCCGCGCCCGCGTACCAGAGGAGCCCGAGATCCCGGAAGAAATTGCGTGCGAGCGCCGGATCGGCGTGCAGGTAGGGCAGCAGCGCCGCATAGCCCTTGGGCACGTTGAAATACCAGGTCGGAGACACTTCGCGCAGGTTGCGCACCGTGGCCTCGATCGCGCCGGGCAACGGCCTGCCATCGTCGATGTACAGGGTCCCGCCATGGTGCAGGACGAAGTTGAAATTGTGATTGCCGCCCGCGGTGTGGTTCCACGGGGACCAGTCGAGCACCACCGGAGGCGCATCATTGAGATAGGCGAAGTGGGCGCCGATCATCGCCACGTTGGAACAGATCATCCTCTGGGTGTTGATGACCGCCTTGGGCACGCCGGTCGAGCCGGAAGTAAACAGGAACTTCGCAATGGTTTCGGGCCCGATGCGCGCGTGCGCGCCGTCGACTTCGCTGCCCACTTCCGAACCGAGCAGTTGGGTGAAGGGCGTCGCCGGCCGGCCCTCGGGTGCGTTGTGCGACACCACGAGTTCCACGCCGCCCGGCAGCGCGGCGGCAATGGCGCGGGCAAAAGGCCCGGCGTCCTCGACGAAGACGAGGCCCGGGTCGAGCAGGCCGAATATGTGACGAAGCCTGCCAAAGTCAGCCGAAACGAGGGAGTACGCGGGCGATACCGGTGCATAGGGGATGCCCGAGTACAGGGCCGCGGTGCCCAGCAGCGCGTGATCGATGCTGTTGCCCGAAAGAATGACCACCGGCCGCTCGGCCGACAGGCCCCTGGCGCGCAGCGCCGCCGCTATGCGCCGCACCGTGTCGCGCGCCTCGCCGTAGCAAAGGCGCCGCCAGCCGCCGAGCGCGTCGCGGGCTGCAAGCCACACCCGATCGGGCGCGGTGCGCGACCAATGCTCCAGCCGATCGGTGATGCGCACGGGGTAATCGCCCAGAGGGGCGAGATTGCTTACGCGAAGCGAACCGTCTGCGCACTGTTCGACGGCGGCGCGGCACTCACCCAGGCGCACCGGCCGGATCGGAATGGGGTTGCCGGATGAATTTGTCACCGGCGCGCTTCTCATCCCATCGTGTTGGGAAGCCATAGCGATATCTGCGGAAACGCGATGATCAGCGTCATGATGACGACCTCGCAGGCGAGGAACCAGAGGCAGCCGCGGAAAATGTCGTGCAGCGGGACGCTCTCGCCGACGACGGCGTCGACGACGTAGACATTGAATCCGACCGGCGGCGGCTGCATCGGCACATTATAATTTCAGCGACAAGATTCGAGGGAAAGCAAACTGATGAGTGCGGTGCGCAACGTGCTTTTCATCATGTGTGATCAGTTGCGCGCCGATCATCTTTCATGCTACGGCCATCCCGCGCTGGAGACGCCGAATATCGACGCGCTCGCCGCGCGTGGGGTGAAGTTCGACCGCGCCTACGCCTCCTCGCCGGTCTGCGGGCCTTCGCGCATGTCCTTCTACACCGGGCGTTCGGTGACCAGCCACGGCGCGACCTGGAACCGCGTGCCGCTGTCGCTGCGCGAGCTGACACTAGGCGACTATCTCGCTGCGGCCGGCCGCCGGGCGGTTCTGGCGGGCAAGACCCACGTGCTTGCGGACTTGCATGGATTCGAGCGTTTCGGCATTGAGCTGGAATCGGAGCGCGGCCTGCTCATGCGCGAAGGCGGTTTCGTCCCGATCGACCGCTATGACGGCCATTCCCCGCCCGGGAGCGAAAGCGGATACCCCGCCTACCTGAGAGAGCGCGGCTATGTGAGTGACGATCCGTGGACCGATTTCGTGATCGCCACCGAGGATGATCGAGGCAGGATCTACAGCGGCTGGCAGATGCGCAACGTCCACCTTCCGGCACGGGTGAAGGAGGAGGACTCGGAAACCGCCTACATGACGCGCAAGGCGATCGAGTTCATACGCGGGCGGGGAAACGAACCGTGGGTGCTGCACCTGTCTCTGGTGAAGCCCCATTGGCCTTACGTGGCGCCGGCGCCCTACCACGCGTTGTACGCGCCGGGCGATGCGCTGCCCGTCAGACGCTCAGCCGTCGAACGCGAGCGGCCGCATCCGGTGCACGGCGCATTTCAGCAACATCAGTGGTGCCGCAGTTTTGCGCGCGACGAGGTGATCGAGCGCGTGCGGCCGGTCTACATGGGATTGGTAAAGCAGGTGGACGACCACATCGGCAGGCTGGTCGGCGCGCTCGAGCAGCTCGGACGGTTCGAGGACACGCTGGTCATCTTCACTTCCGACCACGGCGAGTTCGGCGGCGATCACTGGCTCGGCGAGAAGGAACTCTTCTTCGAGGAGGCTGCGCGAATTCCGCTGGTGCTGGTCGACCCCGACGCGCGCGCCGATGCGACCCGTGGGAGCACCGACATGCGCTTTGTCGAAGCAATCGACGTGCTTCCCACGATACTCGACGCGCTGGGCGTACCGGGAGCGCACCACCTGGTCGAAGGCCGCTCGCTGCTGCCGCTCGCGCGCTCAGCCGATCCCGGACGCTGGCGTGATCTGGTGGTATCGGAACTGGACTATTCGTTCAACGAGGCGCGCCGGCTGCTGGGGCGGCACCCCGGCGATTGCCACGGCTGGATGGTGCGCACGGAACGCTGGAAATACATCCACTGGCAGGGATTCCGGCCGCAGCTATTCGACCTCGAGCACGATCCGTACGAGTTCATCGATCTGGGCGGGGACACGCGCTGTGAACCGCAACTGCGCGGGATGCGCGAACGCCTGCTGCAGTGGATGAGCGAGAGAAAGCTGCGCACGACATTGAGCGACGAAGAGGTCGAGGCGGGCACCAACGCCGCCGCGAAGCACGGCATCCATATCGGCGTTTGGTAGGCGGGCAGGCGCGCGGCCGCGCGCGCCGGATTGCGAATCAGCCGGTCAATTGCCGCGGAATCCTGAAGCCTTGATCACCGGCCCCCACTGGTCGTAATCGGCCTTCATGATGCGGGCCAGTTCGGCCGGTCCGTATCCGGTCGGCTCGAGCCCGATCTGTGCCAGGCGCTTGTTGACCGCGTCATCGTGGATCGCGGCGATTGCCGCCTTTGACAGCCGCGCGATCGTGGCTTGCGAAATCCCGGCGGGAGCGAACATGGCGTACCACGGAATGGCGGACATTTCGTATCCCGCTTCCTTGAACGTTGCCACGTCGGGAAACGCCGCGGCCCGCTTGTCCCCGGACACCACGAGCAGCCTCGCCTTGCCTGCCCTGGCGATCGACCCGATGTCCGCGGCAACAGTGCTCGCCGCCGCGATCTCCCCGGCTGCGAGCGCATGCAGCACGTTCGCCGACCCCTTGTACGGAACGTGGGTCAGCTCGATACCGGCGGTCCGGGCGAACATCACGCCAAGGAAATGCGGAATGCTGCCGGCCGCCGCAGACGCATAAAAGCCCCATTTGGTGTCCTTCTTCACGAGCGCCACATATTCGGCCAATGTCTTCGCTGGCACTTTGGCCGAGACGCCGAACCCGAGCTGGAAATTCGACAGATGCGCGACCGGCACGAAGTCTTTGAAGGGGTCGTAGCGCAGGTTGCCGAACGAGTGCGGGAAGATCGACATCGTTGCGACCGGCGTGATGAGCAAGGTACTGCCGTCCGGCGTGGCTGCTTTGACGAGTTCGTTAGCGATGCGTCCGCCGGCGCCTGGCTTGTTCTCTACGATCACCGGCTGGGCGAGGGACTGGCGCATGTGGTCGGCGACGACGCGCGACAGGATATCGCTTGCCGCGCCGGCGGGATAGCCGAGCATGATCTTGATGGTGCCCTGCTGCGCCCGGACGTTGAATGAAAGCGTGGTTGCCGCTATCGCCGCCAGAGCGAACAGCGTACGTGTGGTCTTCATCGCGTCCCCCCCTCGTGAAAGCGTGACCCAATCGTAACACCAGTGAGGGTCGTTCCGGAACCGGTCGCGCCGGCGCGGCGCGCGAACCCCGGAAGACCGTGTGCAAACTGGCCATCGGCCCGTCCGGCGGGTAATCTGAAGCCGTGCGCGAGGGGAAGAGCGCGATACCGGCTAACCGGTCCAATGAGTTCCGGCACAGGCCGAATTTCAACCACTGGAGAAGAGCATGTCAGAGATCAAGGCAAGCGCGGGCAAGTCCGGGAGTGCGGAACCCTGGGGCAACAACGTCCTGGTCGAATTCGAGGACGGCATCGCGTGGGTATACCTGAACCGTCCCGATAAGCGTAACGCGATGAGTCCCGCGCTTTGCAGCGAAATGGTCTCCGTCCTGGACGCGCTGGAGACCGATTCCCGCTGTGGCGTGCTGGTGCTGACCGGAAATGGCGAGGCGTTCTCGGCCGGAATGGACCTGAAGGAGTACTTCCGCGAAACCGACGGCGGGCAGCACGTCGACAAGATGCGCGTCTACCGTACTGCCAGCCAGTTTCACTGGCGCATACTGATGCAGTACTACAAGCCGACGATCGCCATGGTCAACGGCTGGTGCTTCGGCGGCGCGTTCACGCCGCTGATCTCGTGCGACCTCGCGATCGCCGCCGAAGACGCGGTGTTCGGGGTGTCCGAGATCAACTGGGGGATCATCCCAGGCGGCAACGTCACCAAGTCGCTGTTCAGCGTCATGGGCCGGCGCGATGCCCTGTACTACATCATGACGGGGCAGACGTTCACCGGCGCCAAGGCCGCGCAGATGGGAATCGTCAACGAGGCCGTTCCCAGAGACCGGCTGCGCAGTCGCACCAAGGAGATCGCGCTCGTGCTGCTCGAAAAGAATCCGACGGTGTTGCGGCAGGCGAAGGTGGCGGCCAAGTACATCGAGGAGATGTCATGGGATCTCGCGAACGACTACCTCACCGCGAAGAACGAGCAGGCCATACTCATCGATCCCGAACGCGGTCGTGAAAAAGGACTGCAGGGGTTTCTCGACGACAAGCGCTACCGCCCGGGGCTGGAGAACTACCGCAAGGACGGCTGATCGCCCGACGGCCTGAGCGCCGCCGCACTACCCGCCGACGTGAAACGGCCCGCGCGGCGCCGTGTGCAGGCTCTCGGCGCCGTCCCGGGTAACCACGAAGTCAGTGTAGGTGCCACGGACGTCGATTCCGATTTTCGACGTCATCTGCTTTCTCCGGTGGTAAATATCGCGCGGAACATGTTGTCATATGGCCTGGACGGCTTTGCGCGCTGCGGGCGCAATGGCCGTTCTTGGCATACGGTGGAGAAGAAGCCTACGCGTCGCGCACCTCGAGAACCACCGCCATCGCGGTGTCCCCGGCGGCACAGCCGGTGAATAGCCCGCAACCGCCGCCGCGCATGGCGAGCTCCTCGATCAACTCGATGATCGCGCGCGTTCCCATGGGCGCCTGCGGGTGGCCCCAGACCAGCGAGCAGCCATAGTTGTTCATGGTCATGCGATCGACGCCGGTCTGGCGCGAGAAGTAAACGTCGTTCACCGCGAAAGGGTTGTGTGTCTTGATTGCTGCCAGGTCGCCGAATGTGCGACCTGCCTGTTCAAGGGCGCGCCATGCGGCAGGTACCGCGGCCTCGGGCATGTGCGCAAGCGCCGCGCGGGCCAAGCCGAATCCCAGCAGCCGTATCGCGATTTTCGAATTTGCCGACAATTCCCGCGCCTTGTCACGGCTGGTGAGCACGATGGCCGCATTGCCGTCCGCCGGATGGGTCTGGCCGCCGAACGTGACCGTACCGCCTTCGATGACCGGCTTCAATTTCGCCAGACCCTCCGGCGTCGACGTCGATATGCCTTCGTCGCCCTCCAGCGTGGCGATCGACTTTCTTAAATTCGGTGCCGGCACGTCGAACGGCAGGGTCATGAAGCGCTTGAGAAAGGCCGAGCCATCCTTGAGCGAGTCGCGGTACTGCTGTTCGCGGCGCAGCACCACCTCATGCTGTTCGGCCGTCGTGATGCCGTGCATGGCCGCGACATTCTCGGCGGTCTTCAGCATGGAATGGCCGCCCTGCGGGTCGCAGCCGAAGTTGTCCATCACCCAATCCTCGGCCACGCCGGTGCCACCGGGGCCGCGCGGGTTGGGATAGTACAGGTGCGGCCCGTTCGAGGTCCGGTCGCAGGTAACCACGAGCGTGGTACCTGCCATGCCCACTTCGATTTCCTGGGCCCCTGCGAGCAGTGTGCGAACGCCGGTGGCACAGGCCTGCATCAGCGTCGGGCCGCCCGCCTGTCCCGCGCCGATCATGCCCATCAGCCAAGGCAGACCATAGAAGGAATATTTATGCGGCACCGAAAAGCCGAGTACGCCGTAGTCGAAACACTTCGGATCGATATTGCGTTTCGCCAGTTCCTGCCGCGCGACGTGCGCGGCAAATTCGATGCTGTGCAGATTGGCGAAGCTGCCCTGCCAGCGGGTGAAGGGCGTGCTCCAGTAGGCCCCATAGGGGATTTCAGCTTTGTAAATCATTTCGGTTTGCTCCTAGTAGAGAGGGCCAGCGTCGCCGTGCCCGATTGAATAGTCTCGCCCTTGCAGTTCTGCGCGGCGATTACCAGGCCGACCAGTTTTCGCCGGCTTCCTCGCGCTTGCCGGCAATCTTGCCGACGCAGGTGATGACATCGCCGGGAAACGCCATGCCGACGAAACGAAGCGTCTCCCCAAACGGTATTCAGCCCGACGGCACGGAGAATTATCGAGTAACTACTGGGCAATCTACGCCGCGGCAGTATCGAAGGCAACACACCGTCCGGGGCTCCCGTCAGGGACCCCGGGGTTCGTAGCAGTAACGTCCGGCGATGTCGGGTGTGGTAAGTCAACGCGCCCGCCGCGCTCGTACCGCATTCCAAGCGCCAGTCCCGCAGGCGGCGGTCGAGCAGCCTTCCCGCCATCGTGCCTGGCGCCAAGATGCCGAGATAGCACAATATGCGCCCGATGACCTGGGTCAGAGAATTCGATAACTGTTACGATACGGTGGTCCGTGCATAGGAAAAAGCGAATCGGACGAGGACAGCGAATGACGGGAAATCGGCACATCGCCATCACCACAGAGGATCTGCTCGTCGCGGGCGGGCCGACGAAACGAGCATCTGGGGCCAAGGAGGTCGCTCACGGCAACGAGGAACCGGCGCGCGAGACCTATCTCACTGATGGCTGTATCGAGCCCGCGGTGGCGTGCTGCAAGCGTACCGCGCCGAACCCTGAACCGCGTCGCCAGGGCTATGGGCTCGACCGTCTCGGCGCGCAGGTCAAAGACACGGACGCGGCGCAAGCGCGGGCGATGAACATCGGCGCCGCGACCCGGCCGCCGGCCAGGGTGGATCTCGCGAATCTCAGCGGTCGTATCTTCTTCGAGAGGGAATGCGTCCTCGCCGGGGTGCAGTTCGATCTTCCGGACAAGATCCTGCAGGTCGCGTCTGCATGAACGAAATCGCCCTCGAAGCCACCGGCATCAAGAAGGTCTACACGAAGAACGGCCGGTCGCTCGAAATCCTCGATGTGCCGAGCTTCCGCGTTCGCGAGCGGGAGTTCATCACCGTTATCGGCCCGAGCGGCTGCGGCAAGAGCACCTTCCTGCACATCATGGGGGGATTCATCGAGGCCCAGGCGGGCAGCATCCAGATCTACGGCAAGAAGGTCGATGGTCCGGGGCCCGACCGCGGCATGATGTTCCAGGAGTTCGCACTGTTTCCCTGGCGCACGGTGGCCGGAAACGTCGCGTGGGGCCTGGAAGCCCAGGGCGTGGCAAGAGCCCGGATTGACGAGGTCGTGCTCGAGCAACTCGACATGACCGGCCTCAGGGACTTCGCGCATCACTACCCGGCCGAACTCTCGGGCGGAATGAAGCAGCGCGTCGCGCTGGCGCGGGTGCTCGCGTTCGATCCCAAGGTGCTGCTGATGGACGAGCCGTTCGGCGCGCTCGACGCCCAGACGCGCGAGGCGATGCAGGATGAACTCATGCGTCTGTGGGAGCGTACGCACAAGACCATCGTGTTCGTCACCCACGACATCGAGGAGGCGGTATACCTCGGCGACCGCGTCGTCGTGCTGACCGCGCGGCCCGGGCGCATCCGGGAAGTAGTACAGATCGACCTGCCTCGGCCGCGCACACTGGAGGTCAAGAAGTCGATACGCTGCCACGAGTATCGCAACTACATCTGGGACCTGATCCGCAGCGAATCGGCACGCTAGGCGGTCTTTGCCAAAAGCGCGATGTTGCCTTGCAGATCCGGTGGGGCGAGAGATGCGTGGAGTCGACCATCGGGTCGAACGAGCCATCATGGTGCACGCGCGGACGACGATATCGGTCAAAGCAAGACCGCGAGCCGAAAGGGTTCCGCTGTGTGCCGACGGCTCGCGGAGCGCGTCGGGACGCGCGCTCGCGTTGACACACACGACGGCTGGCGTCGATACTTTTCAATTCGGGCACATTCCCAAGCACAGGGGCACAGCATGGAAATCGCGTCGCAGGAAGTGCGGAAGATGGCGGCCGTCGAACCGGGACCAAGCCTGCGGAGCTGGATCGCGCAGTTAGAGGCGTGCGGCCAGCTGCGGCGAGTTCGCGCAGAAGTCGACTGGAACCTCGAGATCGGCGCGGTCACGCGCGTCAACCTCGGACTCGGCGGGCCGGCATTGCTGTTCGAAAACATCCGGGGCTACCACGACACGCGCTGCACCCGGTTGATGACCTCGGGGCTCGGCAACCGGACCCAGATGTGTCTGCTATTGGGCTTGGAGGCGTGCACGTCCGACAGGGCCATCGTGCGCCACCTCAAGGACACCTACCGCAGGGGCGTGCCGCCGGTACTGGTCGACGACGGGCCGGTCATGCGCCACGTCATCAAGGGCAACGACATCGACCTCGATCAGTTCCCGGTGCCGAAGTGGCACCATCTCGACGGCGGACGTTACATCGACACGTTCTGCGGCGTGGTGACCAAGGACCCCGAGACCGGTCAAACCAACATTGGCCTGTACCGCGGCCAGTTGCTGGACCGCAATCACGTCGGCAAGCTGATGATCGCGACCCAACACTGGGGCACGCACTTCGCCCGGGCGAGGGCGCAGGCGAGGCCGATGCCGGTCGCGGTCGTACACGGCTGGCACGACGCGCTGCCTTTCTGCGCCGGCAGCCCGTTCCCGAAGAACGTGTCCGAGTACGACATGATGGGCGCGATCCTCGGCACCCCCGTCGAGCTGGTTCGATGCGCGACGGTGGACCTGGAGGTACCCGCCAACGCGGAGATCGTGGTCGAAGGCTACGTGCATCCGGATGCCGACGGGTGGCAGATGGAGGGACCGTTCGCCGAGTATCCGGGCTACGCCGGCGGCACGCCCTCGCCCAAGCCGGTGCTCGAGGTGACGTGCATCGCGTATCGCGACGATCCGATCCTGCGCGGCACGCTGGAAGGGGCGCGGCCGGGCTTCCCGAGCGAGGATTCGATCCTGTGCGCCTATTCATGGTCGGCGATCGCCTGGAACATTCTGGAGGACTCCGGCGTCGGCGGCGTGACCGACGTTTGGATGCCGCCGGTCTCCACTGGCACCAACATCGTGGTGCAGATCCAGAAGCGCTACCGCGGCCATGCCCAGCAGATCGCCAATGCGCTCTGGGGCACCGGCGCCGGCCAGTGGTTCTTCAAGAACGTCATGGTGGTCGAGGAGGACATCGATATCCGCGATCCGATAGCGCTTGACTGGGCCTTCGCCTTCCGGGTTAACGCGGGCGAGGGCCAGCTGCTCACTTTCGGCCCGACTTTCGGCTCGGTGCTCGACCCGTCCACACCGCGGTCGAAAGCCAATCCCGCGAAGTACGGCACGGGCTGCTGGACGCGCGTGTTGATCGACGCCACACGCAACTGGGAATTCGATCCCAACCCGGCGTGGGGCAACCGCCGCTATCCTCCGGTCAACACGCTCGAGCCGGAGCTCGAGGAGCGGATCAAGGCGCGCTGGAGCGAGTACGGGATCGGCATCGACTACCTGTCCGAGGCACAGCGCGAACTGCTCACTTTCCGCGAACTGAAGCAGCGATTCAGCGAGATCTGAAGTGGGTTACCGGGACCTGCGGGATTTTCTGGTCGCACTCGAGGGCCGCGGCAGGCTGCGCCGTATCGCGCAGCCGGTTGATCGCTCATGGGAACTCGCCTGCATCGCGCGATGGCTGTACCAGGCGGTACCGGAGCGAGAACGCTTCGGACTGCTGTTCGAGAACGCCGGCGCGATGCCTGTCGTGACGGCGGCAATAGGCGCCTCGCGCGAGACGTACGCACTCGCGCTCGACACCACACCCGAGGGCATCATCCCCGCGTGGGTCCGGGCACTCTCGCACCCGATCCCTCCCGTGCGCGTGGCGCAGGCTCCCTGCCAGGAGATCGTGCTGACTGGCCGCTCCGCAAGCCTCGACCTGCTCCCCATCCCGATATGGACGCCGGGCAAGGATGTCGCTCCCTACCTCACCACGCTGACCATCACCCGGGACGCCGACGCCGGCTTTCAGAACTGCGCGGTGTACCGCAGCATGGTGCTCGACGAGCGGCGCGTCGTCGTCAACCTGAATCCCGGCCGCCACGGCTGGCGCTGTGTCGAATCGTATCTGCGCCGCGGCCTGCCGGCGCCCATTACGTGGGTGATCGCGACCGAACCCGCGGTGCACTGTGCCGCCGTCGCCAACGTGCCCTATGGCGTCGACGAAGTCTCGATCGCCGGCGGCCTCAAGGGCACCCCGGTGGAAACGGTCAAGGCGCGCACCATCGATCTCGCGGTACCCGCGCACGCCGAGATCGTCATCGAGGGCGAGATCCGACCGGACGATCGCGCGCGTGAAGGTCCGTTCGGCGAGTTCGCGGGATATATGAGCCAGGCGGTCGAGCGGCCGGTCGCGACCATCACCGCCATCACGCACCGCCGCGACCCGCTCTATTACGGCTACATCAGCCAGTTTCCCCCGAGCGAAAGCACCACCCTTCAGAGCCTCGGGAACTGTGGTCTGGTGCTCAAGCAGCTGCACGATCTCGGCCACGCCAGCGTGCGCGACGTGCACATAGACCTCACCTACGGCGGCTTGCTCGCACACGGTGTGATCGCCATGCGGCCGCAGTACCCGGGCCATGCGCGCCAAATCGGACGCATCGTCGCCGACACCACACTGCTAAAGCGGGTGACGGTCGTGGACGAGGACATAGACATCCGCGATGCACAGCATCTCGACTGGGCGCTGAACGCCCGCTACGATCCGGCGCGCGATACCGTCCTAGTGTCCGGCACTTTCAGTCCGGCGGACATGGATCCGGCCGTGCGGAGTGAGGGCCGCGAAGCGGCGGGCAGCAAGATCGTGATCGACGCGACGGAGAAATCGGGCGCGCCGCCGTTCTCGCTGCCTTCGCGCGAGTTGATGGATAAGGCGCTGGAGAGCTGGCGCGCGGCGGGCCTGCCACCTATCGAGGTGCCGCGCCGCGTGGATCTCGCGCTCGCGCGCAAGAAGTAACACCAGTCACCGGACGCACCGCCGCCGCCGCGCGCCGCCGATCGGGATCCGATCCGCGGCTAATCGGGCAGGCGATGCGCGCCAGGAGGATGCCCCCTGGCGGCTTCGAGTTAGCGCGGCAGATAGCTCAGGTCGACCATGTCCTCGACCTTCACCGACTTCTCCAACCATCCCAGCTTGCCCTGCATGAATACGGCGAGCTTCTTCAGGCTCTCGACGTCGACGCGTGCGCCGGGATCGCGCTTCCAGTCGGAATTCTTCAGGTAGACGGCGAGCGGCGTGCGCACGAAGCCGGCCTTATGGAGATCGGTCTTCGCCTGCCGGGTGTTCTGCAGGTAATACTTGGTGACGGCGACGTAATCGGCGAGAAACGCGCGCACGGCGTCGGGGTGGGCCTTGAGGAATTTCTCGCCGAACCAGATGTCAAGCAGCTCGTGATCGTATCCCACCGCTTCGACGGCGGTGAACAGCTTGCGCAGTCCGCCTTTTGCGACTTCGGCGGAATAGAACGGTTCGACGAACGTGCCGGCATCGACCTTGCCGCTGCGCACCGCCTCGCCCATCGCGGGGAATCCCAGCGGAACCACCTTGGTGTCGACGTCGGGCGTCAGGCCCGCGTTCAGCAGCCCGGCGCGTGCCCACAGGTCCGTTGCGGTCTTGATGCCGACCACGCCTAAGGTGCGCCCCTTGAGGTCCTTGACCGACTTGACCGGCCCGCCGTCCTTTGCCATGTACGTGGTGCTGAAGTGCTCGCTTCCGGCGGCTTCCAGGCAGATGCTGGCCAGGATCTTCATGTCGACGCCCTGCGATCGCGCGAAGATCACCGCTAGGCCGGGCGCCGTTCCGCCATCGAGTTCGCCCGCCAGGTAGGCCTGGAACCGCTGCGGATTGGCCCGGAACAGAATCTGCTTGAGCTGATATTTCTTGCCCTGGTTCGGGGCGAGGTCCGGGCGCGCGCTCATGAGCCAGACCTGTTCCTCCGCCGCGAATCCGCGACCGAACCGGATCAGGGGCGGATCAGCCGCATCGGCGATGGGGACGTAGAGCATCGCCCCGGCGAGCACTGCGGTCAGCAAATATCGAATTGTATTCATCGTTTTCCCCTCCTTTTTTTGATCAGACGTAAAACGTATCGAGTTTTTCCCAGTATACCAATCGGCCACGCAGCGCGACGAGCGCACGGTCGAGTACATACCCGAGGAGCGCGATGGCCAACACCACGGCGAGCATGCGGTCCGTTTGCAGCGAGGCAAGCGCGTAGATCACGCGGTAGCCCAACCCGTCGGCGGAACTGATCATCTCGGTGATGATCACCACGATCATCGCCACCGGCAGCGCGACGCGCAAGCCCGCAAAAATGTATGGCACCGTGGCGGGAACCACGACCCGTCCAAAGATGCGCACGCGGGAAGCGCCCATGTTCTGCGCCGACCAGATCAGCACGGGACTGACGTTGCGCGCGCCCTGGCAGGTGATGATCACGATCGGGTAAAGGCATTCCAGGAAGACCAGGGCGACCTTGGAAAGGCTGCCGATCCCGAATACGAAGATGAAGATCGGGAATAACGCGAGCTTCGGGACCGCGTAGGTTCCGGAGAAGGCCGGATCGAGCAGCGCCGCGGCCAGCGCCGAGCGTCCCATCAGAATGCCGATGACCACACCGACGACCGCCGCCAGGGCGAACCCGCCGAGCGCCCGGTAGAGCGACACCCATGTTTCATGGAGTCCGTCGGCACCGGCAACGAATCTGATGAATTCATCGGCGATCTTGGCGAGCGACGGAAACAGCAGCGGATTCCACCAACCGCTGCGCGCGGCCAATTCCCAGGCGAGCAAAACCGATCCGAACAGCATGAACGAGCGCAGAGACTTCACGCGCCGGTCTCCTGCCATGCCAGGGCGCGCCGGCGGCACAGCTGCAACAATTGGTCGCCCGCGTACCCCAGGGTCGCGATAGTCAGTAGTGAGACGTACATCAGGTCGAAGCGCAGGCTGTTCTCTGCCTCCTGAATAAGGAATCCCAGCCCGGAGCGGGCGTTGATCATCTCGGTGGCGAACATTACGATGAATGAAAGTGCCAGCGACACCCGCAGCCCCGCAAAGACCAGCGGCAGCGCGCTTGGCACCACTACCCGGCCGAAGATACGCCATTTCCCCGCACCCATGTTGAGCCCGGACCAGACGAGTATTCGCGGGGTGCCCTTAGCACCGTAGTAGGCATTGATGAACGTGGGGTAAAAGCACGCCAACGCGATGATCAGAATCTTGGAAACGTCGCCGATGCCGAACCAGAGCATGAACAGCGGCAGCATGACGATCTTCGGCACCGGGTACGTCGTAAACACCGCCGGGCTCAGCATCTGGTCAAACCAGCGCGCCGTGCCGGCTGCCAGACCGAGGGCGATACCGAGCGCGGAGCCGATGGCGAACCCGGGCAGCGCGCGCAGCAAGCTGGCGACGATGTGCCCGTAGAGCTCGCGCGTGCCGAGCGCCGCGATGAAGTGCCGCAGGATCTCGACCGGGCCGAGTGCGTAGTCGGGGAGACCACGAATCCAAAAGATCTGCCAGATCGCCAGAACCGCGATGAGCAGGCCGACCCGCGCGATCGTCATCCTTAAGCCGTCCATTACCCGCGCCGGATGTGTCGTGTCATCGGATTGTCGTCCCTTCCCCGTTGGGCGGTCGAAATTGCGCGCTGATCCGGTTCTTGCGTAGTGAGCGCAACTGTGCGTCGTAGGCCGCGACCGGCAACCTTACTCGCGCCCGATCGCGGCGGCATGCAGGGAGCGAAGCACGGATCGGAGCAACAGCCGCTGTCGCGCGCGTGCCGAGCAAACGCGCGCCGGCGTCGCGGGCAAGTCAAACCTGTCGCGGTCCGGCGGGGCAGCAACTCGTCTAACATGACTCCTCTCGCTCAGAAAACGCGCCTGAGCGGATGTGCCGGGAGTGCGCCGATCAAGCAGGAGGGCGTCCAGCTTGCCCCGCAATGCACACCGTTTCAGGTCTTCCCCAGCGTTCCACGCAGAATTCGCTCGCCCGTGAGCGGCAACTTGAACAAGCGCACGCCGGCGGCATGCTTGACGGCGTTGCCGATGGCGGCCGGCACGGGCACGAGACAGATCTCGCCCACACCCTTGGCGCCGAACGGCCCGTCCGCGTCGTGAGACTCGACTATGATGGAGTGGACCTCGTAGGGCACCTCGCAAGTCGTCGGAATCTTGTAGTCCATGAGGGTGGGATTGGCCAGACGCGCGCCGTCCCAGACCATTTCTTCCACCAGCGCGAATCCTATGCCCTGCGCGATCCCTCCTTCGATCTGCCCTTCGACCAGCAGCGGGTTGATGGCGCGGCCGACGTCGCACGCCGACCATACTCGCTTGACCTGCGCTGCGCCGGTGACCTCGTCCACTTCCACGTCGACCACGGCCGCGCTGAAGCTGTATGCGCCGATACGCGGAAACGGCAGCCCGAGCGCTGCGGCGCGCTTCGGATCGACGGTGGGCTGGTCATACACCCAAGTATGGCTGCCGATGATCGGACCACCTGCGAACCAGTGTGAGCGCTTGGCGATCTCGAAGAAACCGATTTTCTTCTCCGGAACGCCTTTCACCGCAACGGCACCGCCGGCGACCAGTTCAAGATCCTCGACCGCGCACTCGAGCATTTCGGAGGCCTGCCGCTTGAGCTGCTTCTCCACCTCGGCGGCGGCGCCGACGACCGCGCGCCCTGTCATGAACGTGACCCGGCTCGCGGTGGTGCCCCAATTGAACGGCGAGCCGTCGGTGTCCGGGCTGACGAAGGCGACGTTTTCCAGCGGAATCTTGAGCGCCTCGGCGCATATCTGCGAGAGCACGGTGTCGGAACCCTGGCCGATGTCGTTAGCGCCCACGTTCAGCACCACCGTGCCGTCCTCGAGCATGCGCACGATCGCGCCGGAGGCGAGCAGCCCGCTTATATGCCCGCAGAGCGCGAAACCCAGCGCGCGCTTCTTCCCGGGCGCGGAAGGCGACGGCGCGCCGCCTTTGCACCATTGGTCCCAGCCGGAGGCATCGCGCGCGCGCTCGACACATTCCCTGAGCCCGTTCGACGACAGGATCTGTCCGCCGAGCGCGCGGTCGTCGCCGCGAAGAATGTTCTTCAGCCTCAGCTCTATCGGGTCCACGCCGAGTGCCTCGGCGATGTCGTCTATCTGCGACTCCCCGGCGAAGCTCACCTGCGGATTGCCGAAGCCGCGAAATGCACCGAAGCGAAGCTTGTTGGTGTAGACGAGCCGGCCGTGGCAGCGTACATGGGGAAACCGGTACGGACCGCGCGCGCACAACAGGCTGTAGCCGAGCACGCCGGGGGAATCGTCTGCGAACGCGCCGCAGTCGAGCAGCACCTCGACTTCGCGCGCGACGAAGGTGCCGTCGCGCTTGACCCCGGTCTTGACGCGGATCTTGAACGGATGGCGCGCGCGCACCATCTCGAAATCTTCTTCGCGCGTGAGGACGAGCTTCACCGCGCGCCCGGCCTTGAGCGCGAGCGCCGCGACGATCGGCTGCACATGCGGCTCCATCTTGTTGCCGAACGCCCCGCCGATCCTCGGCGTCAAACAGCGGATTCGCGTCATCGGCAGGCCGAGCGCCTCGGCGACGCAGGCCTGCACCCTGAACACCGACTGGTTGGCCGACCAGATCGTCAGGCGCCCCTGCGGATCAAGCTCCGCGAGCGCGCCGCAGGGCTCGATCGCGACGTGCGCCTGCGCCTGGGTCTCGAAGTGATGCTCGAACACGCGGTCCGACTCGCCGAAGCCCCGATGGACGTCGCCCTCGGCGAACTCGGTGCGGGAGCACAGATTGCCCCGGCTGCCGGCGTCTAGGACCTTGAAGTACCCCTCGACCCCCTCGTGGATATGCACGCCGGAGGCGAGCGCCTCCTCCGGCGTCAGCAGCGCCGGCAGTTCCTCGAATTCGACGCGGATCGCCTGCACGGCGGCGCGCGCGATCTCCTCGGTGTCGGCCGCCACCGCCGCAACCGGCTCACCGACGTAGCGCACCTTGCCCTTCGCCAGCGCGTGCTCGTCCTTGATGAACGCACCCATGCGGTTGGGCTCGGCAAAGTCCTCCCCGGTGACGATCGCGCGCACGCCGGGCATGGCAATCGCCTCGGCTAGGTTGTAGCCGCGGATGCGCGCGTGCGCGAACGGGCTTTGCAGAATCGCGCCGTGCAGCATCCCCGGCCGGTACAGATCGGCGATGTATTGAGAGCGGCCTTCGACCTTCTCGCGCGACTCGATGCGCGGAATGCGCCTGCCGACCGATTCGAACTGCGCGCTCATGGGTGCAGCCTCTGCGCGGCCTTGCGCACCGCGTCGATGATCCTGTTATAACCGGTGCAGCGGCACAGGTTCCCCGACATGCCTTGTTGCACGTCCTCGATGCTTGGCCTGGAATTCTGCGCGAGCAGTGCGCGCGCCGCGATCAACTGACCCGGTGTGCAGAAACCGCATTGCAGCGCCGCCGCCTCGATGAAGGCGTCCTGCAGGGCCGCGATCGCCGGATCGGCGCCCGCGCCCTCGATCGTCAATACCGATTGCCCCTCGCAGTTGGCGGTGAGCGAGAGGCAGGCGCGCACGGCCATCCCATCGACCATCACCGTGCAGGCGCCGCACACGCCCTGGTTGCAGCCGCGCTTGGCGCCGGTGAGTTGCAGCCGATCGCGCAGCGACGTGAGCAACGTCTCGGTAAGCGGCACCTCAAGGACGATCGGGCTGTCGTTGACCGTGATCCTGACTTCAAGGGTATCGTTCATCACGTCGCTCCGCCGCGCACGCGCGCCTCGTCGTAGGCCCGTGCAAGCATGCGCGGTATGAGCATGAGGCGGTACTCCGCAGAGCCGCGCACGTCGTCTACCGGATCGGCCGCATCCTGCAACAGCTCACCGGCGCGGCGCAGGTCCTGCGCAGAAGGCCTGCCCGAAAGCAGTCGGTTGACCTCCTCGATCATCAGCGGCGTCGGGCCGCAGCCGCCGATCGCCACGCGCGTGTCGATCGCCTCGCCGTCGTGCGCCATGGTCAGCGCAACCGACACTGTCGCGTAGTCGCCCGACACACGCGCGAGCTTGTGATACAGGCCGACACCGGGCCGGGCGGCGGGAAGATGCACCGCAGATACCATCTCTCCCGGCTGCAGCGCCGTGGCATACCAGTCGACGAAGAACTCCTGCGCGCTCAACTGGCGCCTGCCGCCCGGGCCTGCGATCTCGATTTTCGCGTCGGCCGCGATCAGCGCCGGCGGATAGTCGAGCCCCGGATCGGCGTGCGCGACGGCGCCGCCGATGGTGCCCATGTTGCGCACAGTCGCATTGGCGATCTGCACCGCCGCCATTTGAACCACGGCGAGCGTACCGCCAAAACGCGTCTGCAGGGCGAGGTCGCGATGCCGAACCATGGCGCCGATGCGATAGCCGCCGCCGGGCGCCTCGGCGATCCCCGTTAATTCCTCGATACCTGCCAGGGTCACCAGCGCAGCCGGGTCGACGAGGCGCGCGTTGATCATCGCCACCAACGACGCGCCGCCGGCGATGATCCTGGCCTCCGGCAGTCGCGCGAGCAGCGCGAGTGCTTCGGCGACCGACGCGGGGCGAAACAGGCCGGTATTCATGACCGAGCCCCCCCCGCAGAATTCTCCCTCTGCGTGGCCACCGTCTCGACGGGCGACTGCAGCGCAGCCCGCTGGTGCGGGAGCGAGGGGGCCTGCGGCGGCAGGGCCAGGATGAATTCACGCAGACGGTCGGCGAATTCCTCGCCCATCGCCTCGACCTTCTTCTTCATCACCCCGAGAGCGAACTTGCCGAGCCGGCCGGTGACCGAAACTTCCGAAGCATAGCCCACCCGCGTCGTGCCGGAGTCGAGTTCGACCAGCGTCAGTTCGTTGTTGGCGGCAAGGACGCTGGCGCGCGAACCTTCCTCGCCGCGCGTGCGCGAGAGCACAAGTTCCGGCGGATTCTCGCGCGTGATCTCGACCACGAGGTTGAAGCGCGCCTTGATCCCGCCGACTCCTACCATGACCAGCGCGCGGTAGCTCGTCGGTGAAATCTGTTCGATCGATTCGCAGCCCGGCACGCACCGGGCCATCAGGCCCGGGTCGGTGATGTGCCGGTATACGGCGTCACGCGACGCAGCGATGTCGAAAGTGCCTTCGATCCGCACCTCGTCTCCTCCAATTGCGGCCGGCAGCGCTCGGTAGGTCCGATCATCTTCTTGTCTGCCGCGGCACGCAGCACCCGTTTCAGTTTGTGAGCCCGGATTGCGAAAGTCCGGGTTGCAGCGCAGCCGAATCCCTGACCACGCGCCGGTGCGGCTTCCGTTTCCTATACTAAACGTTGCGACTCGCTTGTCAATACCGACTAGGATTCGATAATCATGGCACAGGTCAAGAAGCCGGCGGTTCGGGACGCGATTCTAAAATCCGCATTCCGCCTGTTCAGCCGCCAAGGGTACCAGGGGACCACCCTGTCACAAATCGCGGCCGGCTCGGGTATGTCCACCGCAAATGTCTACGTCTACTTCGCCTCGAAGCTGGAGATTCTGTACGCGATCTACGACCCGTGGCTGCGCGAACGGCTGATGCAGCTGGAGGAGAATCTGGCCCGAGTGCGCGACCCGCACCATCGCCTGCGCACGCTGCTCAAGACGCTGTGGCGCGACATTCCCGCCGAGCGAAATGCGTTTGCGAACAACGTCATGCAGGCGGCTTCCACCGCGACGCCCGAAGAAGGCTACAACCCAACGCTGCTCCGCTGGGTGGAGGATCGCATCGCCTGCCAGATCTACGACACCCTGCCCCCGGGGCGACGCGAGGAGTTCGGCAGCGCCCGGTTCGCGCACATTCTCATGATGGCGTTCGACGGATTCGTCATCAATTACCATCTTCGGCCCGCGAGGCAGTGCAGCCTGGAGACCATCGATCTGATGTGCCACCTGCTGCTCGGCGGCCCGCCAGGGATGGCGCGCCGCCGCCGTGCCTGAAGCGGGGAGGACCTGCAGGGAGCCGGGATGTTGCGGTGCGACATCCCGGATGCGTTGCGGCCTCGTTGACAGGGCCGATGCAAAAGTGAATAGAATTCGGTAATGAGCGTCGTTCCCCGCCGGGCACGGGCGTACTCGCAGCGACACCGCCGTCCGGAGCGGCGATAATCCTGCGGGACGAGACGGCATACATCGCAGCACGGGAGGAGGAGTCAGCAATGGCGACCAAGCGAACCTGGGTAGTCGGAACCGACATCGGCGGCACGTTCACCGACGTCATCGGAGTCAACCTGGAAACCGGTGAACAGCGGCTCGGCAAGGTGCCCTCGACGCCGCCGACCTATTTCGACGGGGTCATCAACGGATTGGCGCGCGCCGGGCTGAAGGGCGACCAAGTACTCTCTTTTCGCCACGGCGCGACCGTGTCGACCAATGCGATCCTCGAGCGCAAGGGCGTAAAGACCGCGCTCATCACCACCGAGGGCTTTCGCGACGTACTCGGCGGCGGGCGCGCTGAGCGCATCTCCGCGTTCGAGCTGGACTGGGACCCCCCGGAGCTGATCATTGCACGCCGAAATGTGCTCACCGTACGCGAGCGCATCAGCCCCTACGGGGAAGTGGTGACCAAGCTCGCCGAGGTCGAGGTGCGCCGCGCCGCGCGCACGATCAAGAAGCGCGGCATCGAGTCGGTGGCCGTGGTGTACATCGATTCGTTCATGAATCCGGTGCACGAGAAGCGCACCCGGGAGATCCTGCACGAGGAACTGCCCGACCTCGACGTCACGCTGTCGCACGAGGTGCTGCCGCAGATGCTCGAGTTCGAACGCACCTGCACCACGGTGCTGAACGCGTACATCTCGCCGATCTTGAAGAATTATCTCGGGGGGCTGTCGCGACGCCTGAAGCGGGACTGGAACTACGCCGGCTCGATCCTGGTCACCACGTCCGGCGGCGGCGTCATCGGCATGGAAGAGGCGGTGAAGTTTCCGGCGAAGACGTTTCATTCCTCGCCGGTGTCCGGCGCGGTGGGCCTCGCCGGCTACATCGGTTCCCTGGCCGGTTTCGAGAACGTGATCGCCTTCGAAACCGGCGGCACCACCAACAACGTCTCCATCATCTACAAGGGCAAGCCCGCGATCACCCACGAGTGGAAGATCCTGTGGAACGTGCCTTGCTGCCTGCCTTCGGTGGACACCATCTACATCGGCGCCGGCGGCGGCTCGATCGGATGGGTGGACAAGGGCGGCATGCTGAACGTCGGTCCGCAGAGCATGGGCGCGGTGCCCGGGCCGGCGTGCTACGGGGCCGGCGGAACCGAGCCCACCAACACCGACACCCAGATCGTGCTAGGGCGCATCGACCCGGATTACTATCTCGGCGGCGAGATGAAGGTCGATGGCAGGCTTTCGCACAAGGCGCTGAAGGAGAAGATCGGCAATCACTACGGCTGGGACGCCGAGACCTCGGCGGCCAACATGTATCTGGTGGCGATGACCAACCTGATGATGGCGATGCGGCTGCAGACGGTATCCCGCGGCTGGGATCCGCGCGATTTCGCCATCGTGCCCTACGGCGGCGGCGGTTGCATGTATGCCTGCGACCTGGCGCGCGAGATCGGCGCCACCAGCGTGATCGTGCCCCCGCTACCCGGCTACGCCTCGGCGTTCGGCGCGATCAGGGTCGACGTGAAGCACGAGTTCACCACGCCGCTGCACAAGATCGAGGCAGAGCTCGATTTCAAGAAACTCAATCGCGAATTCGACGCGCTGGTGAGGAAGGGCGTCAAGACGCTCGAGCGCGAGGGCATGCGGCCGGATCAGATCGAGATCGAGCGTTACGTCGACGTGAAATACTTCAGCCAGGCGCGTTTCTTCACCGTCGAGGTCGGGCGGGAGCCGATACACGAACTGGGCCGCATTACGGAAGACTTCATGAACGCGATGCAGCTCGCCTACGGGTACACGCTGCCGCCCGGCTACGCGCCGGTGGAATTGGTGAACCTGCGCGTAATCGCCCGCGGGGAACTGCCCAAACCGGACCTGCCCGAGCTGAAGCGCGACACGACACTCGAGCAGGCGAAAAAACGCACACGCAAGGTCTGGTTCCGCGATGCGGGGTTTATTCAGGCAACAATCTACGATCGGGAGAAGCTGCCCGTGGGCGCGAGCTTCGACGGGCCGGCGATCATCGAACAGCCCGACACCACCACGGTGATGCCGCCGCATACGCATTGCAGCGTCGACAAGTACGGCAACCTGATCATACGCGTGGATCGGTAGGAGGGACTATGACCCGCAAAGCAAGCAAGAAAGCACAGCACGGCAAGCCGAGCGCTCCGATCGGAGGCGTCAAGGAAAGGCTTGCCATGTCGGCCGACATCGGCATGGACCTGATCACCTTCGAGGTGATGAGGAACGCCTTCGTCGCCGCCTGCTACGAGGCATCCACCACCATCGAGCGCGTTGCCTACCACCCGGTGGTCGGCATGGGCCGGGATCGCTCCAACGCTCTGCTCACGCGCGACGGCAGGCTGGTCGCGCACGGATTCACCGACGCGGCGGCGCATTACGCCTCGTTCGGCCCATCGGTGAAGGAACTGATCAAGGCGGTGCCGCTGCACACGATGAAGCCAGGCGACACGTTCCTGTTCTCCGATCCATACCGCACCGGCTCGCATGTCAACGACACGCGCCTGATCCGGCCGATCTTCCACCAGGACGAGATCGTCGCGTTCGGCTGCACCGTGATCCATTGGGCGGACATGGGAGGACCGATGCCGGGCACCTTCAACCCGGAGGCGACCACCTGCTACGCCGAAGGGATACGCATCCCGCCGATTCGCCTGTTCAAGGAGGATAAGCTCGACGAGGAGCTGTTCTCGTTCATCGCGATCAACATTCGATCTGCCACCGAGCGCCGTGCCGACCTGCAAGCACAGTACGAAGCCTCGCGGCTCATTGACCGGCGGGTGAAGGAGCTGTGCGATCGGTACGGCCGCGACACGCTCTATCAAGCCTTCGAGGAGCAGTTCAACTACACCGAGCGGTTGATGCTGGCGGAAATCGCGCAGCTTCCCGATGGAAGCTGGGAGTTCGAGGACTTCGGCGACCAGGATGTGATGACGCCCGGCAAACCGCCGATCCGCGTGCACTGCCGGATGACCAAGAAGGGCACCAAGCTGCGCTTCGACTGGACCGACTCCGGGCCGTCGCCGCGCGGCTCCTGGGGCTGCAGCTACGCCACGCTCACCGGCGGCAATTACCTGGGCTTCATGATCTGCTTCCCGCAGTTGTTTCCCTTGAACGAGGGCATTGTGCGCAACCTGGAGATCGTCTCGAAGAAGGGCACATGCGTCGATGTGGTCGAGCCTGCGCCCACCACCGGTTATGCCTCGGGCGCCTTCGACAAGGTGGAAGCGGTGACCATCGCCTGCCTTGCGGGACCGCTGGGCAAGGTGCAGCCCTGGCGCGTCTACCCGGCCGCGGTCAGCCTGACGAACCTGTGCATGGGCGGGTTCAACCCGCGCACGAAGAAGCAGTTCGTGCAGTACACCTATGCGGTGGGCGGCGAAAATGCCCGGACTTACAAGGACGGCAAGTCACTGATCTTCATGCGCTTCTGCAACGCCCGCACGATTCCGCAGGAGCTCGAGGAGCGCTGGTTTCCGGTGCTCTATACGCGCTACGAGGCGCGGCCTGACTCCTGCGGCCACGGCACCTATCGCGGCGGCTTTGCGCTGCTGCGCGAACTCACTTTGCAGACCGACGTCACCATGACCATACACGGTGACCGGGAGAAGTTCACGCCGTTCGGCCTGTCGGGCGGATTGAACGGCGGCGGCTGCAACCTGTTCATCAACAAGGGAACGAAGAAGGAGTTCAACGCCGGCATGTATGCCACGGGCGTTGAGCTGAAAAAGGGCGACAAGATTTACTACGCATCTTCAGGCGGCGGCGGCTTCGGCAGCCCCCTTGAGCGCGATCAGAAACTGGTGCTCGATGACGTGATGGACGAGTGGCTGTCGGTCGAGGCCGCGAAGAAATTCTACGGCGTGGTGATCAAGGTCGTGGACCGGGAGGCGCTCGACTACCGCATCGACGAAAAGGCGACGGCGCTGGCGCGAGCCAAACTGCGCAAGCAGGGCTACAAGGAAGGGCGCGGGTCGCACCAGCTCCATCCCAAGGGCAAGCTGATCAAGGTCGACTGGATTCCGACCGAAGAGGAGGTTGCGCCGCACATTACGGTGTCGCGGCCTCCGGGCTGGTGACCGGCGGCATCATGGCCGGAGGCTGGGATACCAGCGTCCTTCCCAGGGTCCACCCGACGGTGGTCCACATGCTGGCCGACGCCGCGGCGCGCTCCGGGGGCGCGACGGCGCTGGTCTGCGGGGACAGGCAGCTCACCTATGCGCAATACCTGCGCTGCGTGGCCGGGTTCGCCCGCGAACTGGCCGCCCTGGGCGCGCGCGGCGCGCGCGTGGCGCTGATCTGCGGCAACTCGCTGGACATACCGGTTGCAACCTTCGCGGTCCACGCGGCCGGGGCCCAGGTGGTTCCGATCAACCCGACCTACACGGCGCGCGAACTCGCGCACATACTCGCGGACGCCGAGGTGCAGGCGGTGATCTACGACGCTGACGTAGCGGCAACCGTAGAGCCGCTGTGCGCGTCGCTGCGCGTGCCGCATGCGGTCTGCGTCGGGGGAGAAAACGGCCGCAGCCTCGATCAGTGGCGGGACGATACCGCGCTGACGTTGCCCGAGCCGCTGCCCGCTCCCGGCGATCTCGCCACGCTGCAGTACACCGGCGGCACAACCGGCCTGCCCAAAGGCGTGAATATCACCCATACGCAGATGTCGGTGAACATCAGCCAGCGCGAGGCGGCACTGCCCACGCACGCCGGAGACGAGAGCATCCTGTGCATGATGCCGCTGTTTCACGTATTCGCCGTTGCGATGTGCCTGCACCTTGCCGTCTACTGCCGGGGCAAGCTGGTGATCATGCCGCGCTACAAACCCGATGTGCTGCTCGATCTGCTGGTGCGCGAGCGCATCACCCGGCTCCCGGCAGGTCCCACGGTGTTCATCGGTCTGCTCGCACACGAGTCGTTTGCCGCGACCGATTTTTCCAGCCTGCGCACCGCGTATTCCGGCTCGGCGCCGCTGCCCGAGGAGACCCTGCGGCAGTGGCAGGCCGCTACCGGCACGCCCATCCTCGAGGGCTTCGGCCAGACCGAGGCCGGACCGGTGCTGACCTACGTGCGCGAGGGTGCGCTCAAGGCCGGATCGGTCGGACCGGTACTGCCGCTCACCGAACTGCAGATCGTCGACGTCGAGACGGGCACAAAAGTGCTCCGCACAGGCGAAATCGGCGAGATCCGCGCGCGCGGCCCGCAGATCATGTCGGGTTACCGCAACCGGCCCAAGGAAACTGCCGAGGCGCTGCGCGAGGGGTGGCTGTACACCGGTGACATCGGCGTGATCGACGAGGAAGGCTGCCTCAGTATCCGCGACCGCAAGAAGGACATGGCGATCGTCGGCGGCTACAACGTCTACCCGCGCGAGGTCGACGAGGTCCTGTACTCGCACCCCGAGGTGAAGGAAGCGGCGGCGTCCGGAGTGCCTGACGCCTACTACGGCGAAAGCATACGCGCCTACGTGGTGCTCAAGGAGGGCGCGCGCGCCACGGCCGAGGAACTCGTTGCCTTCTGCCGGGCGAATCTCGCCCGCTACAAGGTGCCGTCGAAAATCTATATCGTCGCCGAATTGCCGCGCACGACAGTGGGCAAGGTGGACCGCAAGATGCTGCGGCAGAAGCTTGCCGCCGAGGGCTGATGCGCGGCGGCGCACGCTAGTCCGCCGCGACCGGCTCCTGCCGGTTCGCGTTTCGGGGGAGGGAGTAAAAATGGACTTTTCGCCGCGCAGCGGCAAGAAGGAACCGCTCGACATCGGCCGACTCGCCGTCGCGGGCGGCTGAAGCAATGGCGGAATCATCGAAAGGAGACGGCATGGGCAAGCGGAAGTGGTACGACATGCGCGAGTTTCTCGCGTTCCTCGAGTCGAAGAAGGATGTGATGCACATCCGCGAGCAGGTCGACCCGGGCTGGGAGATCAACGGCATCACGCGCCTTGGCCTGCAGGAACACGGGCCGGCGATCGTATTCCATCGCATCAAGGGCGCCGACTATCCGATGGTGACCAATTTGCTCGGGACGGACCGGCGCTATCTCTGGGCGCTGGGCATCGATAAATGGAGCGACTTCAATGAAGAGTGGGTGCGTCGTACGGAGAAGACCGTTCCGTGGCGCGTGGTAAAGGACGCGCCCTGCCAGGAGGTCCGGATCGACGGCAAGAAGATCGACCTGCATCGAATTTGCAATACCGTCTGGCACCAGCACGACGGCGGCGAATTCCCCGGAACCCTGTCCGTGTCGGTCACCAAGGACCCGGAATCGGGCGTGCTGAACGCCGGCATCTACCGCATGCATACGCTCGGCCGCAACACGCTCGGCTGGGGCGCGCCGGAGTACACCCATGGCCGCCAGCACTACATGAAGTACGAAAGACTCGGGAAACCGATGCCGATGGCAGTGATCACCGGCTACGATCCCACCGTCTTCATCTGCGCGAGCACCCGCACGCCTCCCGATGTCGACGAGTTCCAGATCGCCGGCGCGCTGCGAGAAGAGCCGCTCGACATGGTGAAATGCCAGCTGTCGGACATCGTCGTCCCGGCTACCAGCGAATGGGTCTTCGAGGGCGTGGTACGGCCGGGTGTGCGCAAGATAGAGGGCGGATTCGGCGAATACACCGGCTATTACGGCGAGGCGCGCTCCAATCCCGTATTCGAGGTGCAGCGCATCACGC
>MEQX01000108.1:0-670 GCA_001770415.1 Betaproteobacteria bacterium RIFCSPLOWO2_02_FULL_63_19
AAGCCAATGTCGGCGCCTATTACTCCACGATGGCAACGTTTCCGATCATTTTGTCGACCAGTGGGATTGCGGGTACATACAGGACGCCGGCGATCCACTACCAGGCGACCGGTGTCTTCACGAACACGAACCCGACCACGCCGTACCGCGGATCGGGACGCCCCGACAGCTCCTTCATCGTCGAGCGGCTTATCGATTTCGCCGCACGCGAACTCGGTGTCGATCCGACCGAAATCAGACGGCGAAACTACATCGACAGCGACGCGATGCCGTTCCAGACGGCGCTGGGAGCGAAATATGACTGCGGCGATTTCGCGGCGAATCAGATCATGGCCCTGGAGAAAGCCGACGTCGCCGGGTTCAGCGCACGTCGCAAAGCCGCTGCCAGGCGGGGTCGCTTACGCGGCATCGGTATCGGCGCGAACATCGAATCGGCGGTCGCCGGACAGGAGTGGGCCAAACTGCGAATAAATGCCGAGGGTCAGGCAATACTGTCGGTGGGCTCGACCGATCAGGGGCAGGGTCACGCGACCATGTACGCGCAAATCATCTGCGAACAACTCGGTTTGAACCCGGACAGGATACAGATCACCGAGGGCGATACCGCGGTCTTGTCCCAGGGCTTCGGCACCGGCGGATCGAAAGTGTCGGCGCTCGGATCGCTCGCGGT
>MEQX01000108.1:704-2711 GCA_001770415.1 Betaproteobacteria bacterium RIFCSPLOWO2_02_FULL_63_19
TTTATCGCGCGCGTGACAATCGCTCATGAACGCTTCGCTGCGGTCGCTCACCCACTTTACCGGCCGGCCCAGACGCCTGGACGCCCAGACCACGAGCGGTGTCTCCGCGTAAAAGGCGCCTTTCATGCCAAAGCTGCCGCCGACGTCGCCGGCGACGACGCGAAACTTATCCTCCGGCAGTTTTAGCAACTGCTCGGCGATCTGCGCGCGCGCTCGGAACGCATCCTGCGTGCCGAGATAGATCGTGTGAAAATCGCGTACCGCGTCGTAATCGGCAATGACTCCGCGCGTTTCCATCGGGTTTGCACTCAGGCGGCCGATGCGCATGCGGCGCTTCACCACGTGGGCGGCCCGGCTGAAAGCCTGTTCGACCGGTTGCGCGTTGCCTTGCGTAAACGTGAAAGCGACGTTGCGCTCGCATGCTTCCCAAACGCGCGGGGCACCCGGTTCCGCGGCGGCCGCTGTTTGCGTCACCGAGGGAAGCGGTTCGTAGTCGACATCGATTTGTTCCGCGGCATCCATCGCTTGTGCGCGCGTTTCGGCGACAACCATGACAACACCGTCACCAACGTAGCGCACCTCGTCGGTCGCGAGCGGCCAATGCACCGCGGGGTGCATCGCCTTGTTATCGAATCCGGGAACCGGCAGAAAGACCTGCGGCATGGGGGCGAAGCCCGCGGCGACATAGTCGGCGCCGGTGATGACATCAAGCACGCCGGGCATCTTGCGTGCGGCCGTGGGGTCGATCGACAGAATCCGCGCGTGCGCATGCGGCGAACGCAGAATGTGCGCATGGGCCTGGCGCGCGAGCGTGATGTCGTCGACGAACCGGCCCGCACCGCGCAGCAAACGCGGATCTTCCGTGCGCGGAACTGCTTTGCTGAACCCAAACTCCATGAGTCTCTGCCCCTTTCGCGATCACCTCTGCCGGGCTGATACCGAGGCTGCGCGCTTTTGTAACACCGCGGAGCGCGCCTTCGCGTTGCTCAGTTGCTGCCTCGCCGCGTCTGGCTGGCGAGGACGACACCGACGAGGATTAGGATTATGCCGGCTAGGTGAAAGAAGTGTAATTGCTCGTGCAGGAAGAAGATGGCGAGCATGGTGCCGATGACCGGCACCAGGTAGGAGGTCAGCCCCGCCCGGTTGGGGCCCAGCACCTCGACCATCCGGTTGAAGCACAGAAACGCGACGGCGCTGGCCATCAGCCCGAGATAGCCGACCGCCCAATAGGTCTGGGGCCCGAGCGGCACGGGGCGCACCAGCAGTGTTTCCCATAGATAGAAAGGCAGCAGGATCGCCGTGCCCACGACGACGGTCACCAGCATCAGGTTGGTCGGGTGAATGGCGGGCCGTTTCGGAAGAAGGACGGTGTAGAACGCCCAACCCACGGTCGCCAGTACCACCCACAGGTCGCCGACGATAAAACGAACCCCGATCAGCAGGTCAATGTCACCGCGCGCGAGAATGGTAAGGGTACCCGAAAGCGCGAGCACGAAGCCCAGCGCCTGGGCGGCCGTCAACCTATCGCGGAACAGCGCATAGGACAGGAACACGATGATCACCGGCCGGGCAGTGTTAATCAGCAGCATGTTGATGGCGGTGGTCGTGTTCAGGCCGATGTAGACGAAGGTGTTGTAGACAGTGACGCTGAGGATGGAAAACAGCACGAGAATCGGCCAATGGCGGCGCACCAGCGGCCAGTCTTTTCGGACATGCGGCCAGGCCAGCACGGCGAACACCGGCAGCGTGATCATCCAGCGCCAGAAATTGAGCCCGATCGGCGGGATGGTTTCATGGACCGCTCGCCCGATGACCGCGTTTCCCGACCACAGGACGGCCGTGATCACCATCAGCAGGTATCCGCGGTTGGCCAGCCATTGCATACGGGAGTCCCGGTCGGTTCCGGATTAGGAGCTCTAAGAATTCCCGCGGCCGCCGCGAATCGGCAGGCCCAATCTAGCTGAACAGCGCCGCATAGCGGTCCGCGTACGAATAGAGCAAGAGCCC
>MEQX01000108.1:2725-39812 GCA_001770415.1 Betaproteobacteria bacterium RIFCSPLOWO2_02_FULL_63_19
GGAATGCCTTTGGGATTCAGAAAGAACTGGTAGAGCACGATGACGGACATGATCGGCGCGAGCAGGGCCAGCCCGAAGGCCGGGGCCAGGTTGGTGAAAAGGCAGAACACCGCGACCAGGTCAACGGTCTTCATGAACGGCCAGAAGAACCCGGTCGATTTCAGCGCCTGTTCGAATTGCGCTCCGCGAGCGGACGTCGGCGGGTTGACCAGATTCTTGCCGGTAAAGACGAACCAGTAGCCGTCGATCACGCCCACCAGGAAAAGGAGCCCCAACACGATGCGCGGGATGGTTTCCAGCAACAGTTCCTGCATGGCGATTCCTCCTAATGCGTCCGTAATCGTGCCTGCAGCGCCGCAAGCGAGAAACGTCCGACGGCCCTATTCTACCGGTCGTCAGCCGGCCGCCAGGCGGCTACCGATTTGCGGAACAGGCCCTAGAAGCGCAAGTTCGCCATCACGAAGATGATCGCGAGCTGGAGCAGTCCCTGGATCCCCGCCAGTCTGGCGTTCTGCATACCCAGCTTGGCGATCCTGTCGATATCGGGAGTCGGCGAAACGAGTTGCTTGAAGATGCGGATCTCGTTCGGAAGCAGCACGCCGAATCCCTGGGCGACCAGGATCGCGGTGATGATTAGGGCAGCGACGATCCAGGGGTCGTCGAGGCTCAACCTGCCCGTTTGCTGCGCCAGGTGGACCCCCGCCATGATGGTGGCGCCGGCGAGCATGGGCATCAGAAACGTCATCTTCGGTATCAGGCGTTTGAAGACCTCGGCCCGCTGCCGCGGCTCCATCGCGCCCAGGATAGGCCCGAGGGCAAACCCCATGAACAGATCGATCCCAGTCCATAGCGCTCCCGTCATGACGTGGACGTAGTTGAGCAGCGCGAGCGAGCCGAGCGCCATGGCAATCGCGAGCGCGGCATTGGGCAGCACGATGGAAAGGGCGATGAAAACCGGGTTGCCCAACTGAGCGATGATTGAAAATGTGCTCTGCCGCCGTGCGCGGACTTCCATGTTCGTTCCCTTTGTGAGAGCCCGTTTCTCCGGTACGCCGACTGCGCTCGCCATCGTGGTGCACGAAGGGCCCGTGTTCCGCCCTCCGACCGGCCCGATCGGAATCGGCCCCAAATTACACGCTCAGCTTGGCGATCAGGGAAATGATTCCGGGGGACGTGACCGCCTCCTGCCTCAATTGCAGTATGGAATCGGCGAGCGCGCTCGAGGTTTTCGAAAACGGAGTGTTCGACGCCAACATGCCGTTGGCATCGACAAAATTCCTTACGTTGATCGCTTCGGCGATTTTCCCGGCTTCGACATGGAACAGCCTGTGGGTTTCCACGCAATGGGCATGAATCGGCAATTCGCCGAACAGCCTCTTGCCCTCGCCATAGAGCCATTGCCCGAATTCGCAGCGGTTGTCGGCGGAAATGGTTACCACGTCAAGAGTTGCGCTGCCGGCGATCGCGTTGCGCAAGGCGGTCTTCCATTCTTCGTGCGTTGCAATGGCGTTGCCCAGATGCATGATTTCCAATAATGTGGAGATTCACGTGGTTTGCGCCTATACAGGGAGGACCTGGCGCGTGGTTCCAACGGAAGTCTAACTGCGCGGCCGACTTTGCGTAAAGGTCGGACAATTTCGGCACGTCTCGCGGCGAAGGCCGTGCGACAACCGGTCCGTCGCATTGAACCGGTCGGACTGCCGCGATGCAATGCAGTCGAGTATGATCTGCGGGGGCGAGCGGCCGTCGCATCGTTCGCGTTGGATTTCAGGGAGATCGGAACATGGGAGATACGCTCAAGAAGGTCAGACTCGCGGCGGTTCAGGCCGCGTCGGTGATTCTCGATCGCGACGCCACCGTCGACAAGGCTTGCAGAATGATTCGCGAGGCAGGTGCCAACGGCGCGGCGCTCATCGGTTTTCCGGAGGGGTTCATACCGGCGCACCCGTCCTGGTACACGGTGTGCCCCGCCACCGGCAAGACCAGCCTCGGGCTGGCCAAACGCCTGTTCCAGAATGCAGTGGTGATCCCGAGTGACGCTACCGAGCGTCTTGGCGCCGCGTGTCGCGATGCCCGCATTACGGCGGTGATAGGGGTCTGCGAAAAACGGCCCGACACGACCGGCACCATGTTCAACACGCAGTTGTACATCGGTCCGGACGGGCGCGTTCTCGGCAAACACCAGAAGCTGGTTGCGACGGTGGGCGAGCGGCTTGTGCATACCGGGGGATGGGGTGACACGCTGAAAGCCTACAACGCGCCTTTCGGCGCAGTGAGTGGGCTCATTTGCGGCGAAAATTCCAATCCGCTCGCCGCCTACGTAATGATGACCATGCATCCCGTGGTCCATGTTGCCGCCTGGCCGGCTTTCTTTACTCCGGCGCAAGTGATGGCCGAGTCGATCGTGGCGGTCACGCGCGGGCTGGCCATTTCGATGGGCTGTTTCATCGTGAATGCAACCGGCGTCCTCGACGATGCGACGATCGCCGCGTACGACCCGGCACCCGAGGAGCGCGCGTTTCTCGAAAGGATCAAGGGACGGGGTCATGCATCGGTGATCGCGCCGAGCGGTCAGGTCGTGGCGGGTCCGCTGGACGGCGGCGAGGGGATACTTTACGCCGACGTGGACCTGAACGACGTGCTCATACCCAAGCTGATGCACGATTACACGGGGCATTACAACCGACTCGACATCTTTTCGCTGCAGGTCAACACTACGGCACCGTCCGCGGTGGCGTACGTTGATGCCAGCGCGGCGGGCGCCGGCACGCCTGTCAGCTGAAGGGCAATTTTCTGCGAAACGGCGGAGCGACAAGCCCGCTTGCGGTTGGCTCTGTCAGTCGCTCTGTTGCCGCAGGCAGGAGCGCTTCTGCGTTTCGCCTGCGCCCAGGCGTTCAGTGCGGTCGTCGGAGGCCGGGGTCGCGGCCGACTGGCACGCGAGCTATCTGAAATTGTCCTTACGCCGGCTGTAGGGATCTCCTGACAGACTGGTTTCGCGAAGTGGCGTATAAACGGGGTCGGTTCCTGTCTGTTCGTTGAAAAGACGAGTGGACCGGATATGGTTCGAAGACCAGCTCGGCGACACCGCTGATTGTGCCGGGCACTTGCATGGGCGGGAGCCGTGGTCATGGGCATGGGAATTTCAACCTCAGGGAATAGAGGTCATCCGTTGTCGAACGTGCCGAATCTGGAAATACCCAGCAGCGTAAGAGAGAAGGCGACCAAATGCCGCTGTGATCTCAGCTGCAATACAAGGGATCTCTGTGGCTCACATGAGCCGTGCCAAGTGATACAGACGATCAGCGATGAAGTGGCCTGGATTGCTGCACCTCCAACGGAAGATTGTCCGTATTACACATCGTTCGGAGCGGGTCACATTTGCGGGTGTCCCGTTCGCGTTTATCTCCACGCTCGTCGGCGTTCCTCCACCGCAGATCGGTAGCGCGCGTCCGCCTTGCGCTTGCCGTCTCTGTGAGAACGGCGGCCGGCCGTCGCGAACCCGAAATACCTTCTGCAGGAACTAACCAACCGAGCCCTGAGCGACCATTGTATCGACCGGCCGACAGGCAGAGCAATCTGGCGGAGATGCAGGAGCGGCGGCCGGAAGTGCTGCAATCACGGCAGTACGTGCGGAATGTGCTAATTTCTTACCTGTCGCCCGTACCGACGTGGCCGAATGGAGCGACTCGGTGGCAAACTCAGGGGGCAGGCTATGGCAACGAGCATTCAAAATCAACAGGTGATCGAGGAGTTCCGCGCGAACGCGGGCAAAGTCGGTGGCAATTACGAGGGGCGCCCGTTGCTGCTGCTTACGACGACCGGCAGGAAGACGGGGACGAAGCACACCACGCCCGTCATGTATCTCGCGCACCAGGATGGCTACTGTGTCTTTGCATCGAAGGGCGGCGCCCCGGTGCATCCGGCGTGGTATCTGAATTTGGTTGCCAACCCGCGCGTGCTCGTGGAGGTGGGAACCGAGCGATTCGAGGCGCAGGCAACGGTCGTGGGTCCGGACGAGCGCGATACGCTCTACGAAAAACAATCGTCGCTCTTTAGCCAGTTCGCGGATTACCAGCGCAAGACGACGCGCAAGATTCCGGTCGTCCTGCTGACGAGGGTATGAGCGAAGCAAGATCCGTTCGCAGTCTGCTGATCGGAGGAAGATCGGTGCGGCCGACTACGATGTAAGGGATAGCCATCTCGACACCGCATGTCCAGCATCGTCCTTGGAATATTAGTCGCGGTTCTTGCCTGGCTGTTCATGCGCGTAAGACGCGTGCGCGCGCTTCAGCGGCAACGGCCACGAAATCCAGCCCCGCCGGACAACCCTGGAACAATGCCAAGAATCGGCATCCAGGGTTCCGTTACGAAGGACCAGCTCGGGCGGCTCAAGGAATTTCACTTCGAGCCTTCGCGCCACTGGAGCAAAGAGGAAGCCGATCTGATCCTCGATTCGGTCGTCTATCTGCGCGCTGCAGTCTTTCAGGCGACCGGGGGCAGGGATGCCCCCGAAGAATTTCAGAACGAGGTCCTGGCATTTATCCTGACCGACGAGAGCCTGCGCGGTTACATCATCAGCTGGGGCCAGAACCGGCGCAATAAACGCGATTCCGACGAACCGGGTGAACTTGTCCGAAACGAGCATTTCGAGCGCGTTGCTGCGTTTATAACCAGCAAGTCGCGAAGCTGAAACAAGAAGGAATACGAGCAAGGGCCGGAATGGGAATCCCGTAAACGAAAACGCCCCGGAAAGAAATTTCCGGGGCGCCGATAAGGTTGAGGCGGGATACTATTTCTTCAAAATCGCGCGGTACTTTGCGATGTTCGGATACGCGTTGTCCACGGCCTTGGCGAATTCCTGGGCACCAACGTCTATTAGCACCATCTTGCGCTTCTTCGCGATGTCGATGAAGCCCTGTTCCTTGCTCGCCTTCCGGAAAGCGTCTTCCAGAACCTTGATGATCTCGGCAGGCGTGTTGGGCGGTGCTTCGACGCCGCGCAGCGTCGGGACGAAATTCATCTTGTAGCCGAATTCCTTCGGCACCGAAACGTCGGGAAGGTTCGGATCGCGATTTTCACTGAACAGGAGCAGCGGACGCAATTTTCCAGCCCGGATCAACGGGACTGCGGACGTGGCCAAGCTCATGGTGAAATCGAGGTGCTTGCCAGCCAGAGCGGCGACGCTGCCCGACGAACCCGGGTAGGGTACCCAGTTGACTTTGTCGATGTTCAGTGCCTCAAGCGCGATCAGTCCCATAAGATGGGTGGTGCTGCCTCTGCCGGAAAGCCCTCCTGAGAGCGGCTTTGCCTTGGCGGCCTTCAGGAATTCTGGGAAGGTCTTCCAGGGCGATTCCGCGTTGACGATCAGTATCTGGCTCGATTCGGACCAGGCAAAGATCGGCGTGAAGTCCTTGGTCTTGAATCCCGTCTTGCCCTGGTGTTCAATGATTATGCTCTTGGGAAATGTATAGGTGATCAGCGTGTAGCCATCCGGCGCGGCGCCTTGGAACTTCTCGAATGCGATCTTGCCGCCGGCACCACCCTGATTTTCGATGGTGATCTGGGTCTTCAGGTATTTTTCCACGAACGGTGCGATGGCTCGGGCCTCGGTGTCTTCCCCTCCACCCGGGCCGGCTGTCACAATCAGTTTGATCGGTTTGCTCGGATAGTCCGCACCGAAGACCGGCATCGTGATCATGGTCGCGGCCGCCACGGCCGCGCATAGTTTCAACGTCTTCATCATTGATTTTCTCCTTTCATTTTTCGCCCTGCGTTAGAGTCTTCCAAAATGGCCCCAGATACGGCCCTACCAAAGACAGAATCGTCAGCAAGATAAGAATCTTGCAGATAAACGAAGAATAGAACACCGAATAGGACCCGCCGGAGATGAGCAGCGCGCGATGATAGTTCGTTTCCACCATTTCTCCCAGCACAAGCCCCAGCAGCAGCGGTATTGGCGTGAAGCCCCGCTTAAGCATAACGTATCCCAGCGCGCCAAAAGCGAGACTGATCATCACATCAGCCATCACGTTGCGAATGGCAAAGCTCCCCAGCAGGCTCACAACGAGTATCAGTGGCACGATGATGTTGTTGGGCAGCAGCGTTACCACGGCAAGATGACGCGCGGCCGTTATACCGACAATAAACACGAAAGCCGACGCCAGAAACAGCGCGACGAACAGGCTGTAGATGACCTGTGACTGTTCCGAAAACACGAGCGGCCCGGGAACGATACCGAAAATAATCATGACTCCGAGAAACACAGCTGCACCTACGCTTCCTGGAATCCCGAGCGCGATGGTGCACACCAGGTCTCCCGGCATGCAAGCGTTGGTTGCAGTTTCGGACGCGACCACACCTGCGGGCGCGCCGTTGCCGAACTCCTCGGGATGCTTTGATACCCGCTTCGCGTCGGCCCAGGCCAGAAGGCCTGCGGAACTTTGCCCAACCCCGGGGAGTATGCCGACGAAAAGTCCGACTGCCGAAGCTCGAATCATGATCGCGGGATGCCGAAAATAAGTGATTACCCCTTCCAAGAATCCGCCCGAGAGTTTTGCGATACGCGATATGGACGCTGCGCTCTCAGCCAGTACAAGCGCCTGGGTCACGGCGAAAAGTCCCACCAGAGCCTGAATTAGCGGGATTCCGTCTTCAAGCGGCGCCCAGTCGAACGTGTAGCGCAGATTTCCCGCAATGACATCGAAACCGACTGTGGACAGCAACAGGCCCAAGGCGGCAGCGATGAGGCCTTTGACGGTGGCCCCCTGGACCACGGCCGCAATGAGAGAAAGGGCAAGTATGGCGGTGAGGAAATATTCCGCCGGGCCGAATTCCAGCGCAAATTCGGCCAAGAATGGAGCCGCATACATGAGGCAGATCATCCCTATCGTGCCCCCGACCAAAGCCGAGGTCGCGCTCAGCCCCAGCGCCACGCCTCCGCGCCCGTTCTGACACATCGGGTAGCCGTCAAGTATCGTCGCCGCGTTGGAGGCGTCGCCGGGCGTATTGACCAGAATGGCGGTAAGCGAGCCGCCGTAGTTGCTGGACTTGTACAGTGCACCCATGAAAATCAGCGCCGTTCCCGGATGCCACGACATTACCAGCGGTATGGCCAGCGCCATACCCGCGGACGGCCCCAGGCCCGGCAGCACGCCGATGATGATCCCGTAGAGCGTTCCTCCGGCCAGAGCGGCAAGGTTTTGCCATTGCAGCACGAAAGCAATGGCTTCGACAATTACGTCCATGGACATTACCTTAGCGCCTCCGATCTACCACAGGACTCCGTCCATCAGCGGAACTCCCATGATGCTGCCGAACACGAAATAGACCAACACCGTCAGCGCCGCGGCCACGATCGTGTTCTTTACCCAATGGTCCCTGTGCCCGAAAAGAAGCCCGAAGCCGAACAGGAGAAAAATCGTACTGAATAGGAATCCACCCAGGAACCCGATGCCCGTCGCACCGAGGATGATCGCCCACGCTTGATAAAAACGCCTACGCCGTGCTCGCTTCGTTTCGGCATCCATCACCCGCAGTTCGGTGTCGTCCACATCGCCGATTTCGCCTTCAAGGACTTGTTTGCGGATGAAATCGATGGCGAGGGCGATTAGCGTGAGGATCAGGCCAATCGATGACAGAAGCTGGGGAAACTGTCTCGAATCGAGCGGATAGGACATCGCGCCGATGTAAAAGCAGCTGAAAACAAAGAACAGGGCGAGCTTGAACAACACTTCGCCCGATTTCAGCTTTTCCTTCATCCTGTCTTCCCCAACCGGTTCCGCCCCAAGTCACCGTTCGACATTGTTCACGCTGCGATTGCCCGGCACCGACTGCTTGATGAAATGCGCACAGGTGCGTCGGATAACCCAACGCGGATTGAATTGCATCAGCGATTGCGCTCCGCGGCCAGCGCCAAATCAGTCCGACGTGAACTCCGGACCGGATACCGCTGCGCGAGTGTGTAAGAATACTATATAAGGGCAGCAAGCGGTCTGGCGGGATGAAATCGCAGTCCAATCGCAGGGGGAGAACCACGGTGTCGCGGCAGAGAATCGGTGCCATCGAGTTCCGCAGGATCATGGGATGTTTCGCGACTGGCGTGACGGTGGTTACCGCCGTTGACGAAGGCGGCGAGTTCGTCGGCCTGACGGTGAATTCCTTCAATTCGCTCTCGCTCCATCCACCACTGGTACTGTGGTCATTGGCCGCCAGCTCGCCGCTGGTGCAGGCGTTCGAGAACGCATCGCATTTTGCCGTCAACGTGCTCGCCGAAGACCAGGTGGAGATTTCGCAGCGCTTTGCGCTGCGCGCCGTTGACAAGTTCGCCGAGTTAAAGGTGCGCAAGGGTGCGGGCGGGGCGCCGCTCATCGCCGGCTGCGTTGCCTGGATCGAGTGCCGCACCCGCTCGCATGCCCGTCACGGCGATCACGTTCTATTCATCGGCGAGGTGGATCGCATGACCGAGAGCGCCAAGAAGCCGCTGCTGTTCCTGCGCGGGCATTATGCCGGCGTAGGAGAGCGCGTCGTTTGACACGCGTCGCAAGCTTTCGGCGCGTCACTGCCCATCTTGGACCCCTGGTGAGGCGAGGGCGTATTCCGGGAGTGAAACTGGGGCTTCGGGGCCGTATTGTAGTGCGCTCCTGCGCCATGTCCGAAATCCATGGAAACCGGGAACTGTGACATCATTACACACCCGATTGCGTGCCGGCGACAGATCGAGTTTGGAATCCCGGCAGCGTGCAGTGAAAAATATGGGGTGCGAAGCACCGTGCCGGCGATCTGACGCGGCGCGAACCTCAGGAGCGGCGGTGTAAGTGCAATGACGTGCGTCGATGATTTTCGCCTGCGATTCGGCAAGAAAGAGCTGGTGCCGATTGTGATCGGCGGGATGGGCGTGGACATTTCGGCGCGAGCGCTTGCGCTCGAGGGTGCCCGGATGGGCGGGATCGCGCACATTTCGGACGCCATGGTGCACACGATCTCGGACCGGCACTACGACACCCGTTTCGTCAGCCAAAAGGCCAAGCTGTACAAATACAACGCCGCCAATTCAGACAAGTCCAAGGTGTTGTTCGACCTCGGGCGCCTGGCGGAGGCGACCCACAAGCACGTCGAGGGGACCATGCAGGCCAAGCGCGGCGAGGGCCTGATTTTCATCAACTGCATGGAAAAACTCACGATGAACGCGCCGCGCGAAACGCTGCGCGTGCGGCTGCGATCGGCGCTCGATGCGGGCATCGACGGCATCACGCTTTCGGCGGGACTGCACCTGGGTTCGTTCGCGCTCATGGAGGATCATCCGCGTTTTCGCGATGCCAAGCTGGGCATCATCGTATCGTCGCTGCGGGCGCTGCAACTCTTTCTGCGCAAGAGCGCCAGGCTTAACCGGCTGCCGGATTACGTGATCGTCGAAGGGCCGCTTGCCGGAGGCCATCTCGGCTTCGGCATGGACTGGGCCAAATACGATCTGCGCACGATCGTAGCGGAGATCCAGCACTATCTGCGGACAGAAAAACTGAACATTCCGCTGATTCCGGCTGGCGGAATCTTTACCGGCACCGATGCGGTTTCCTACTTGGAAACTGGAGCGGGGGCGGTGCAGGTTGCCACGCGATTCACCGCGACACACGAGTGCGGTCTGCCCGAAAAGATCAGGCAGGAGTACCTCAAAGCGAGCGAGGATGACATCGAGGTCAACATGATCTCCCCGACCGGCTACCCGATGCGCATGCTCAAGGGAAGCCCCGCGATCGGCGCCGGTACCAGGCCGAACTGCGAAGCCTATGGTTACCTGCTCGACGGTTCGGGGAACTGTGCGTACATCGTGGCCTACAACCGTGAAGTCGCGGCGCACCCCGGCCAGAAGAAGATTTCAGTCATGGACAAGACCTGCCTTTGCACCGCAATGCGCAATTTCGATTGTTGGACCTGCGGACATTACACTTACAGGCTTAAAGACACCACGCGGCAGCTGCCGGACGGCAGTTACCAGCTACTCAGCGCCGAGCACGTCTTCCACGACTACCAGTTCAGCACTGACAACAAGATCGCATTGCCGCCGGAGCCTTGAGGTTGGCGATGATGGCTTCGGGGCACGGTACGCACCGCACGCATATTCACCCGGCGCGTAAAACTCGGTATCCTTGAGCGGCGTGTTAATCGGAATTCCACAGAGGGGCGGACCGAATGGCAGGGAAAGACCTTCCGATCATTGTGGCCGGTGGTGGCATCGGCGGGCTGGCAGCGGCGTGGGCCTTGGCGAGAAAGGGCCGAGCGGTTCAGGTGTTTGAGCAGGCGCCGGAATTCGGCGAGGTCGGTGCGGGTATTCAGTTGGGGCCGAACGTTTTCAAGATGTTCGACTATCTGGGCCTGACCGAGGCGATCGACCGGACCGCGGTCTACCCGGGAAACCTGATCATGCGCGACGCGCTCTCGGGAGAAGAAGTGATCCGCGTTCCGGTGGGATCGGACGCGTTTCGCGCGCGTTTCAAATTCCCCTATGGCGTCATCCATCGCGCCGATATCCATGGCGCGTTCCTCGAAGCCTGCCGGAAGTCCCCGCTGGTCACCCTCAATGCATCGCGCAAGGTCGTGGGCTACGAGGACAAGGGTGATCGCGTGGCCGTCAAGATTGACGGGGGAGCGGAACTCGAGGGTGAGTTGCTGGTCGGGGCGGACGGCCTATGGTCCAGCGTGCGCGAGCAACTGGTCGGTGACGGCAAACCGCGCGTGTCGGGACACATCGCGTATCGGGCAGTGATTCCGACGCCGAAGGTGCCGGCGCATTTGCAGCAGACAGACGTTGTGCTGTGGGCAGGGCCGAAGACGCACTTGGTCCACTATCCGCTGCGCCGTGGCGAGGTTTATAACCTCGTCGTCGTATTCCACAGCAGCCGCTACGAGGAAGGCTGGGACACGTACGGCGACCCGGAGGAGCTGCGCGAGCGCTTCAAGGGTGAGCGCCCGGAGGTGCTCGAGTTCCTGGCAATGGTGAACGAGTGGAAAATGTGGGTCCTGTGCGACCGTGAACCGATCAAGGGGTGGAGCGAGGGCCGCGTCGTCCTGCTGGGCGACGCTGCGCACCCGATGCTGCAGTACCTGGCCCAGGGCGCCTGTATGGCAACGGAGGATGCCGTGGTTTTGGCCAACAAGCTGGATGCCGCCAACGGCGATTACGCGTCGGCATTCGATGCCTACGAAAAGGAACGTTATCTGCGCACGGCCCGGGTGCAACTCATGGCGCGCTTCTACGGCGAGGTGTATCACGCCATGGACGTGAAACGCGATTTGCGCAATTCGCTGCTCAAGAACGCCTCTCCCGAAGGCGCGATAAACGGCGCGGCCTGGCTCTACGGCGGCATCGAGGTCTGAAGGTCCGGCGGCGAGGCGGCCATATCGTCGCGGGTCTTGCAGCGCGCTAGCGAACACGGATATAGGGGACGGGGACCTGTGGAGTCCCTTCGTGTCGCGAGCCCATGTTCACACTTGCTCGAAACGGGCACAATGTCCCGCATGCCTATCTCGCTTCTTGTACACGCCGAAAGGGAGCCGTCGGAGCGGGTTGGTGGTAGATTGTTTCGCTTTCATCAAGGGAGAAACGCGATGACCAAGAAGATGATGCGTGCATTTGTCGCACCGGTAATCCTGCTGAGCGTCTCCGTGTTTGCGGATCGCCTGCAGGCTCAAGAGGTGGTTTTGTCCGGAGTCAGCGCGTTCGCGCAGGGTACGACCTTCTCGACGAACTTCGAGCGATTCATCAAGAAGGCCAATGAAATCGGCAAAGGCAAGGTCAAGATCAATTATCGCGGAGGCGGCGGCAAGGTAATGGATCCCTTCCAACTCGGTGACGCCATACGTACGGGGGTGGTCGATATCGGCAATCTGCCGGGCGCCTTCTACACCAAGCTGGTGCCAGAGGTGGACGCCATCAAGCTGAGCCAGTTCACGATCGCCGAGGAACGAAAGAACGGTGCGTGGGCATACATGAATGACCTACACGAAAGGAAGATGAATGCCCATCATTTGGCGCGGCAGAAGGAATGTGCGCCGTTCCATCTCTATTTGACCAAACCGATCAGCAAACCCGACCTGAAGGGATTTAAGATTCGCGTTACACCGATCTACCGGGCATTTTTCGCCGACATGGGCGCCAACCTGGTTCGCACGGCGCCAGGCGAGGTCTATACCGCGCTCGAGCGCGGGACGGTCGACGGCTATGGATGGCCAACCCAGGGCGTGCTCGATTTGGGCTGGCACGAGGTCACCAAGTTCCGCGTCGATCCCGGCTTCTATCGAGCCAGCGTCGAGGTCCTGATCAACCTGGACAAGTGGAAGACGTTGAACGCCGCGCAGAAACAGGTCCTGCGTGACGCATCAGCCTTTCTGGAGACGACCTGCCAGGAGGACGAGGCGACCAATGTTGCCGAGAAGAAGCGCCAGGCCAACGCCGGGATCAAGACCATCACCTTTTCCGGCAGGGAGGGCGATGCCTACGTCAAACGCGCTTACGACACAGGCTGGGCCGAGGTCATCAAGGCCAATCCGCAGACCGGTCCCAAGCTGCGCGAGTTGCTCAGCAAGAAATAGCATATCGTGTCCCGTCCTCGCATCCGGTGCAATGCCGGATGCGAGGACCCCAGTCAGGCATGCGTCCAGCCGGGGGTATCGAATGCGTGCTCGGATCAGTTTGGCCTATCAAGGGCTACTTGCCGGTTGTGGATTCCTGGCCGGAGCGACGTTTGCCGTGCTCGCCGCCCTGATCTCGCTCGACGTGCTGCTGCGCAATCTTGGCCTGTTCAACTCCAGCGAGCTGCTTGAAATCACTGAATACGCGCTGTTCGTTACGACCTTCATCGCGGCGCCATGGGTGCTGTCGCAGGGCAGCCATGTCCGTGTCGATTTGGTGCTGACTCAGGTTCCCGCGCCGGTCGCGCGGTGGATGGAGATCACCGCCGACGCCGCCGGCTTGTTTTGTTCCGCCTTGCTGGGCTGGCACGGTTTCAACGTTGCGCTTGTCAGTTTTCAGCGCGGCGACTTGATCGTGAAACAGCTCGTGGTCGAGGAATGGACGCTGATCATGTTCATTCCGGCAAGCTGTCTGCTGCTCGCGATCGAATTTCTTCGCCGTATCCTCGCCGCGTGGCGCTCACCGCCGCAGTCGCATGCGATCGGCGGGCCGCGGGAGGGATTCTGAGGTGATCTGGAGCAGCGCCCTGATCCTGATGCTCGGCACGCTCGTCGTGCTGATGATGCTGGGTCTGCCGGTCGCCTTTGCCTTCATCGGGGTCGATCTCCTGGGGGCCGCCATCTTCCTCGGCGGCAAGGCCGGCCTCGACCAAATGGTGCGCAACACCTTCGCCGCCTTGTCGAGCTTCACCCTGGCGCCGATCCCGTTGTTCCTGCTGATGGGTGAGATCCTGTTTCATACAGGAGTCGCCTTCCAGGCCATCAGTACGGTCGACCGGCTGATCGCGCGCGTGCCGGGGAGGCTGTCCATCGTTTCGATTGTCGGTGGAACAATATTTTCGTCGCTGTCCGGCTCGACCATCGCGAATACCGCGGTGCTTGGCAGCGCGTTGCTGCCGGACATGCTCAGGCGCGGTTACCATCCGTCCATCGCTATGGGACCGATCATGGCGACCGGCTCGATCGCCATGCTGATTCCTCCGTCGGCGCTGGCCGTGCTGCTCGGCAGCCTCGCCGGCATTTCGATAGCCAAGTTGCTGATCGCGGGCATCGTGCCCGGCATCATAATGAGCATCGTTTTTCTGGCCTACATCATTGGTCGCTGTTCGTTCAATCCGTCGCTTGCACCGGTCGACGAAGCGCATCTCGGGCTCAGCGCGCGTGAACGCTGGATTCCGTTCTTGATCTATGTGGTGCCTCTGTTCGGGATCTTCCTGATCGTTGTCGGATCGATCCTGGCGGGGTGGGCGACCCCGACCGAGTCGGCCGCGCTCGGCAGCGTGGCGGCTGTCATCGCCGCGGTTGCCTATCGGAAGTTCACCTGGGCCGGGTTTCTCAGGTCGATCATGGAAACCGCCAAGATTTCAGTGATGATCCTTTTCATCATCGGGGCTTCGGTGACCTTTGCCCAGATTCTCGCATTTTCGGGGGCGACCGATGGTCTGCTGGCGCTGATCAAGGACTTCGGCGCGGACCGAATGGTATTGGTCACCGCGATGATCACCGTGCTTCTCTTTCTGGGCTGTTTCGTCGACCAGGTCAGCATGATCATGATCACGCTGCCGTTTTTCATCCCGCTCGCGCAGACCGTCGGCGTCGACCTGCTGTGGTTCGGCGTATTGATTCTGGTGTCCATGGAGATCAGCTTCACGACACCACCGTTCGGCCTGTTGATCTACGTGATGAAAGGCGTTGCGCCGCAATCCATCACGCTCAGGCAGGTCTATATGGCCGCGCTGCCCTTCATTGCGCTGGAAATCATCGTGCTGGGGCTGTTGATCGGGTTCCCCGCGATCGCAACTTGGCTGCCGGCGATCATGCGCTGAGGCGCCGTCGGGAAGATCGAGCCGCGGACGCACTCCGCAGAACCGCGGATTGCGCGACCGGATCGCTTGGTGCCGGTGCCCGACGATTGCGCGGCGTCCGCGTGCCCGAAGCTGCTCTTCTTGCTCCTGAAGTCCAGGATCTCGCTCAAGACGGAAGGCGCAAACGTCGACCGCCTGTACTGCCTACCGAAAGCGTACCGTTCAGCCCTGCTGGCGCAGCTTGAAACGCTGCAGCTTGCCGGTTTCGGTGCGGGGCAGCGCCTGGACGAATTCGATCTTGCGCGGGTATTTATACGGCGCGATGCCGGCCTTGACGAAATCCTGCAGCGCACGCACCATCTGCTCGTTCGCCGTGTAGCCCGGCTTGAGCACCACGAACGCCTTCACGATCTGGCCGCGTTCTTCATCGGGAATTCCGACTACGCCGCACTCGGAAACGGCTTCATGCTCCAGAAGTGACGATTCCACCTCCGGGCCGGCAATGTTGTAGCCCGCCGAGATGATCATGTCGTCGGTGCGCGCCTGATAGTAGAAGTAGCCATCCTCGTCCATTTTGTACGCGTCGCCGGTGATGTTCCAGCCGCGCTCGACGTAGTTCTTCTGCCGCTCGTCGGCAAGGTAGCGGCAGCCCGTGGGCCCCTTTACCGCCAGGCGTCCGACGACCCCCGGCGCGCAGGGTGCGCCCGAGTCGTCGAGTACGGTCGCCGCGTAGCCCGGAATCGCGTAACCTGTGGCGCCGCGGCGTACGCGCTCGGTCGTGTGCGAAACGAACATGTGGATCATTTCGGTGGATCCCAGCCCGTCAATTATCTCGATCCCGGTAGCGCGCTTGAATAGCTGACGCGTCGCATCGGGGAGCGCCTCGCCCGCCGACACGCATTTCGTCAGACTGCCGATTCGGTAGTCCTTCGCGAGGCCGGCCATCTGGCGGTAGAAAGTAGGCGCCGTGAAGCACACGGTAGCCTTGAAGTCCTGAATCGTCTGCAGCAACGCGTCGGGGGTCAGCCGCTCGATGAGCACCGTCGAGGCGCCGAACCGCATCGGGAAACACAGGATCCCGCCCAGACCGAATGTAAACGCGATCGGCGGCGTGCCGCAGAAGATGTCGTCTTGATTCGGCGTCAGGCACGACCGCGGCCAGCAGTCGGTCATTGCCATGACGTCTCGGTGGAAGTGCATCGTGCCCTTGGGCTGACCGGTCGTGCCGGAGGTGAAGGCGATCAAAGCGACGTCGTCGGTCGCCGTATCGGCATTGGTGAATTCGGCGGGATGAAATTCCAGCAGATCCTCGATCGATCCGCGCCGGCCGCTGTTGAAATACAGAACCTGCTTCATGTCGGCGCATTGCGCCTTGGCCGCTTCCATGTCCAGCGCGAGCCGCTCGTCGCACAGCGCCGCGCCGACCTTGGCCTTGTCGATGATCTGCTTGAGTTCCTTGGTGCGCAACAGTGGCATGGTCGCCACCGCGATGCACCCGGCCTTGATTACCGCGAACCAGCACGCGGCCATCTCGGGGTTATTGGGGCCGCGCAGCAGCACCCTTTCGCCGGGCACAAGCTGCAGATCCCGCCTCAGAACATGCGCGATCTGGTTGGCGCGCGTCATCAGCTGCCGATAGGTGCAGACATATTGTCTTGCGCCGATCAGCGTATGGATTGCCGGCCGCTCCCCATGGCCCCCCGCGACCATCTTGTCCAGGAGTTCGGTGGCGCAGTTCATGCGCGCGGGATACGTGAGCTCGGGCAACTCGAACAGAAATTCGGGCCATTGCTCTTTGGGCGGCAGGTTGTCGCGCGCAAAGGTGTCGATATGGGCGGTATAGGGCATGGTTATCCTTCCTTCTCAATCAATCATCCTAACCGGTGTCGCCGGAACCGGTTGGCTCAACGTCATGAGCATGCTTGCTGTCATAGCGGGCCGAACCGAACCTATTTTCCCTCCGCGCGCAGCTTCGCGGCGATGTCCTCGCGCAAATCCTTCTTGCTGATCTTGCCCACCGTTGTAAGGGGAAAGCGCTCTACGAGTTCCAGGCGCTCGGGGAGCTTGAACTTCGAGATGCCGGCCGCATCCATGAACTGGCGCAGTTCTTCGAGCGAAAGTACGGCCTGCTCGCGCGCAATCACGTACGCGCAGACCTTCTCGCCCATCACCGGGTCGGGCATCGCGACAATCGCGACGTTGAGCACGGAAGGGTGGCGAAGGATCAGGTTCTCCACTTCCTCGGCCGAGATCTTCTCGCCGCCGCGATTGATCAGATCCTTGACGCGGCCCTCGACCGAGAGGTTGCCCGATTCGGTGAGGCGCACCACGTCGCCGGTGCGGTAGAAGCCGTCTTCGGTAAATGCCTTCGCGTTGTGCTCCGGAGCCTTGTAGTAGCCGCGTATGGTGTACGGTCCGCGCGTGAGCAGCTCGCCGGGCGCCCCCGGCGCCGCAGGATTTCCACTCCAGTCGACGATGCGTATCTCGTCCGCGGGCGACAGCGGCCTGCCCTGGGTGTTGAACAGGACCTCGTCCGGATCGTCGATGTGGGTGAAGTTGAGCAGCCCCTCGGCCATCCCGTACACCTGCTGCACGGTGGCGCCGAGCAGCGGCTTGACGCGCGCGGCGACTTCGGCGGAAAGCCGCGAGCCCCCTACCTGAAGCAGTTGCAGCCACGAGAGGTTGTATTTATCGCGCAGCGGCGAGCTGAGCCACTGGATCGTGACCGCCGGCACATGGGCAGTCATCGTCACGCGCTCGCTCTCGACCACCGGGAACGCGGTCTCCGGGCTCGGGCTCGGCGTCAGAACGACGCGGGCGCCGCGCGAAAATACACCCATCACGCCCGGGCTACCGAGCGGGAAATTGTGCGAGATCGGCAGCGCGATGAGATACACGGTGTTCTCGGTGAGGCCGGAGACCTCCGCTGCCGCGTCGAAGTTGTACTCGTAGTCGTCGTGGGTGCGCGGGATGAGTTTTGGCAGCCCGGTTGTCCCGCCGGACAGCAGGAAGAACGCCACGTCCGACGAGGACGGACTTCGTTCCGAAACCAGCGCCTCGCCTGCGGGATTCGGCTGCCGCAGCATCGCTCCTATCGAATGTGCGTTCGCGTCTTGCGGCAGGTTTTCGCCCGCGATCAGCAGATGCTTCAGGCGCGGCGCGTCCGGCGCGATCCTGCGCACCATATCCAGATAGTTGAAGCCGCGAAACTCCAGAGGCGCTGCGTAGGCTACCGCGCCGGAGAATTCAAGCAGGTACCGTATCTCGGTATCGCGGTGGGCCGGCAGCGCCATGATCGGAAGTGCGCCGATACGCATCAGCCCAAAGGTCACATAGATGAACTCCGGGATGTTATTGAGCTGCATGACGACACGGTCGCCGCGACGAATGCCGAGCGCGGCGAGGTGGGTGGCAGCGTTCGCCACCTGCATGCCGAGATCACGGTAGCTGATGCGTTGCCTGCCCGCCACAATGGCGATCCGATCGGCGAATCGGGCGACCCAGTTCTCCAGGTGCTCATTGAGCGTCTTGCCTTTCCAATAGCCGCCGCGACGGTATTCCTGCGCGATTTGCGCCGGATACGGGACGAAGCCTTCTAGCGCTTCATTCATTTCGGTCCCCTGCTCCGATTGGGTAGTGACTTGGAGTTTCGCAGCGTCGCCCGGGACATCGTTATGCGTTCAGCGCGATCTGTGCCGCGCGTTCGAGGTTGCGCTCCAACTGGGCGCGTCCCGACAGGTACTGCTTGGGCCAGGCCTGGTCGGCGTAGCGCTGCTGCGCAGCCGCGTTCAGCGTCCAGTAAGGGTCGGTCAGGTGCGGTCGCGCCAACGCGCATAGGTCGGCGCGGCCCGCGGCAATAATACTGTTGACATGGTCGGGCTCGGTAATCGCTCCCACCGCCATGGTTGCAATGCGCGCCTCGTTCCTGATCTGATCCGATAACGGCGTCTGGTACATCCGACCATAGATCGGGCGCGCCGCGGTCGAGGTCTGACCGCTGGAGACGTCGATCAGGTCCGCTCCCGCCTGCGCGAAGGCGCGGGCAATCTCCACCGCATCCTCGGGCGTATTTCCTCCGTCGACCCAGTCCACCGCCGAGATGCGAACCGACATCGGGCGTTCCTGCGGCCAGACCGCGCGCATGGCGTTGAATACCTCGAGAGGAAATCGCAGCCGTCGTTCCAGCGTTCCGCCATAGCGATCGGTACGCTTGTTGGTGAGCGGGCAAATGAAGGCCGAAAGCAGGTAACCGTGGGCGCAGTGCAGCTCCAGCAGGTCGAAGCCGCAGGCCGCCGCACGCTTGGTCGCGCGCACGAATTCGCCGCGGATGCGATTCATGTCGCTGCGCGTCATGACGCGCGGCATCGTGTTTCTCTCACTCCATGGGATTGCCGACGGTGCAACGAGCGGCCAGCCATCGCGGGGCAGCGGCTCGTTCTCTCCCTCCCACGGGACGCAGGTCGCGCCCTTGGGTCCGGCATGTCCGAGTTGAACGGCGATCTTGGCCGGCGTGCGGCCATGCACGTAGTCGACGATGCGCTTCCACGCCGCCGCCTGTGCGGCGTTCCACAACCCGGCGCATCCCGGTGTGATGCGGGCATCGTCTGCGACGCAGATCATTTCCGTGTACACCAGAGCCGCACCGCCATGGGCGCGGGTACCCAGGTGAACCAAGTGAAACGGGCCCGGCATGCCTTGCGTTGCGCTATACATCGCCATAGGCGATACGACGACGCGGTTGGCCAGTTCCAGCCCGCGCAGCCGGAACGGCGTAAACATCGGCGGCCTGGTCTCAACGCCGGTGCTGCGTGCCAGCCAGCCCTCAATGGTTTCCACAAAACGCGCATCGCGCAGTTTCAGGTTTTCATGCCCTACACGCTGGCTGCGCGTCATCAGGCTGTAGGCGAACTGTTTCGGTTCCAGCCGGGAGTAGCGCTCGACGTTCTCGGACCAGTGCATGCTGTTGCGCGCCGCGCTTTGCAGCCGCAGGACCTCGGTGCGGCGCTCCGATTCGTAGGCAGCGAACGCCTCGGGTACTGTTTCGAATCTGCGGAAGGACTGTTCCAGCGCGATCGCGTCCTCCATCGCGAGCTTGGTACCCGAACCGATGGAAAAGTGCGCCGTGTGCGCCGCGTCGCCCATGAGAACGATGTTCCGATAGGCCCAGCGCTCGTTCAGCACGCGCACGAAGTTCAGCCACTGCGAGCCGCGCGGGTGCCGCTCGTTGCCGATCATTTTCGCGCCGTCGAGGAGTTTGGCAAACACACGCTCGGAGAAGGCGAGCGACTGCTCTAGACTCATCCTGTCCAGCCCATGCGCCCGGTAGGTTCGCTCGTGGCATTCGACGATGAAGGTGCTCATCGTGTCTTCGTGGGGATAGACGTGGGCCTCGAACCATCCATGCTCGGTGCGTTCGAACGCCTTCACGAACGCATCATAGGAGCGGCTGGCGCCGAACCACATGAAGCGGCACTTTCCTGTTTCCAGGTCAGGTCTGAAATGTTCGGCGTAACGCGTACGGATGCCACTGTTGATGCCGTCGGCGGCGACGACAAGGTCGGCGTCGGCAAGCGGCCCGATATCGGCTACCTCCGTCTGGTACTCGATCCGCACGCCGAGGGCCGCGGCGCGCCGCTGCAGGATGTCGAGCAGGCGTTGGCGGTGAATCCCGCACATGCCATGGCCTCCCGAAACGATGATCTCGCCGCGGAAATGGATGTCGATGTTGTCCCAGTGACGAAAGCTCGCCAGAATTTCGCGGTGGGATTCCGGGTCGGCCTGGCGCAGGTTATCCAAGGTCGCATCGGAGAACACCACGCCGAAACCGAAGGTGTCGCCCGGACGGTTGCGCTCCAGCACCGTGACTTCGTGTCTCGCGTCGGCGAGCTTCATCAGGATGGAGAAGTACAGTCCCGCCGGGCCGCCTCCTATGCAAACTATGCGCATTGCGACATTCCTAGTCCAATCCCGGCTGGCTCAAACAGCCAGGCTCACCGTAGCATCCGTAATCCCCTGTCCTTTCCCCGATCGGTGAATACCCGACTCGAAACGACTACTTCAACGTCTCGCGCGCGATGATCAGCTTCTGCACCTCGGTCGCGCCTTCATAAATCCGCAGCGAGCGGATCTCACGGTAGAGCCTTTCCACCGGCTGGCCGCTCACGACACCCAGGCCGCCGAAAATCTGCACCGCCCGGTCGATCACGTGCTGCGAGGTTTCGGTTGCGACCATCTTTGCCATGGCCGTTTCGCGCGTTGTCTTCGCTTTCTTGACATCGCGCAGCCACGCCGCCCGGTAGGTGAGCAGGGCCGACATGTCGATGTCGGTGGCCATGTCCGCGATCGCGGCCTGCGTAAGTTGGAAATCCGCCAGCACCTGTCCGAACATCCTGCGGGACTTGGCGCGCGTGATCGCTTCATCGAGCGCGCGCCGTGCAAAGCCGATGGCGGCGGCGGCCACCGAGGCACGGAAAATGTCCAGTGTCTGCATCGCCGTTTTGAAGCCGCCCGCGGGCTCGCCCAGCCGCTGCGTCGCCGGGATACGGCAGTTGCGCAATGCCAGCGTTGCGAGCGGATGCGGCGCGATCACGTCGATGCGCTTCGCTATTTCCAGGCCCGGGGTTCCCGCGTCGACTACGAATGCGCTGATGCCGCGCGCACCGGGTGCTTCGCCGGTGCGGGCAAACACGCAGTAGAAATCAGCGATGCCGCCATTGGATATCCATGTCTTTTCGCCATCGAGCACGTACTCGTTGCCATCCGGGCGCGCGCAGGTGGCCATGGCCGCCACGTCCGAGCCGGAATCGGGTTCCGAGAGAGCGAACGCCGCGATTGCCTCGCCCGCCGCCACGCGGGGCAGATAGCGCCGCTTCTGGGCATCGTTGCCGGCGATCGAAATGGCACCCGAACCGAGACCCTGCATCGCGAACGAGAAGTCGGCGAGGCCGTCGTGGCGCCCGAGGGTTTCGCGCAGAATGCACAACGACCGCGAGTCGATGTGTTCGCGCGCGCCGCCGTACGCGGCAGACACACAGTATTTCAGCCAGCCGGCACGTCCGAGGGCGCTTACAAGTGCACGGCACGCGGCGTCCGTGTCGGCGCCATGGCCGGCGTGTGAAATGTTCTTGGACGCCCAGGCTTCGAGGTCGCTTTCAAGCGCGCGGTGGGCGTCGTCGAAAAAGGGCCAGTCCAGGTAACTCTTGTCAGCCATGCCGTCCCCTCGTCCGGTTTCTTGCTCGTCCGATCACATCACCTCCCCGCCGGCAACGGAAATCGGCTGGCCGGTGATGGCCTCCGATCCGGGCAGACAGAGCCACAATACCGCGTTCGCCACTTCTTCGGGAAGCACCGTGCGTCCCTGCGGATTGTGGCTGGTGAGCGCCGCGCGCGCTTCGGCTTCGGACTTGCCGGTCTTCGCCATGATATTGGATACCGTCTTCTTGACGATGTCGGTTTCGGTGTAGCCCGGGCACACAGCGTTGACCGTGACCGCGGTCTTGGCCGTCTCCAGTGCCAGCGTGCGGGTGAGTCCGATGACGCCATGTTTGGCTGCGACATAGGCTGACACATACGCATAGCCGATCAGCCCCGCGGTGCTCGCGACGTTGACGACCCGGCCATAATTCTGCTTGACCATCGCCGGCAGCACCTCGCGCGTGCATAAATAGGTGCCGGTGAGGTTGACTGCGATCATGCGGTTCCACAGCGCCAGGTCGGTGCGCGAAAAAGGCGCGCTTTCGGCTTGCCCGGCGTTGTTGACCAGGATATCGATGCGGGGAAAGCGGGCGCGGATGAGCTCGAACGCCTTGTGCACCGAGTCCGGGTCGGTGATGTCGGCCGGCGCGACCAGCGACTCGGTCGAGAGTTCGGAGGCTTGCTTTTCGAGCCTTGCGGCGTCGCGTCCGATCAGTGCCACGCCCGCACCCTCGCGCGACAGCGCGGTCGCGATGGCCGCTCCGATACCGCGTCCGGCGCCCGTGACAACGGCAACCTTGCCTTGAAGTGGAAGACTCATTGGATCCTCGGAAATTGAAAAGCGGAAAGTCGACACAGTCGACTTGAACCAATATATTGACGTTCAAATTGTACTGTCAATGCGAAATTTCCGGAGAATGTCCGTGTCCGCAGGGCGTAGCGGGTACGATCGAACGCAAGCAAGGGGAGATGATTCCGATGCAATACTGCCGGTTCGGTGCGACCGAGTTCAGGGTGTCCCGCGTGGGACTGGGTTGCATGAGCATGTCGGGCGCCTACGGCCCGGCCGACGACAACGAATCGATCGCGACGCTGCACAGGGCATTCGATCTCGGGATCAATTTTCTCGACTTCTCGTCGAGTTGCGGCAGCGGTCACAACCATGCGCTGATCGAATATTCGCTATGGTCGCGCGATCCCGAAGGCGGCAATATTCAGGCCTGCCGCGAATTCAACATGGGCTTCATGGCCTACTCGCGGCTCGGCAGGGTTTTTTTGCCGGCGCGGCCGCAGGCGGGCGCTCGAGAGAAATGCACCGCGTCAACATCTGACCCGGTGCGACGGATTGCGTCGGCCCGTGGCAGCACCGCGCCGAGGCTCGAACGAAAGTTGCGCTGCCTTCTGTCAGCCGGCCATGGTAAGGCCGCCACTGACGCTCAGCACCTGACCGGTGACGTACGCTGAATTCGGGCCCGCGAAGAACATGATGGCATCGGCCACCTCCGAGGGCTTGCCGAGTCGGCGCAGCGGAATCGCCTTGATGAACAGTTCGCGGTACTTGTCGGGTACTTCTGCCATCAGAGGCGTATCCGTCGGGCCCGGGCAGACGCAGTTGACCGTAATGTTGAATCGCGCGCCTTCACGGGCAAGCGACTTGGTGAAGCCGATGAGGCCTGCCTTGGCACCTGAATAGACGGTTTCGCCGAGGCTGCCGACGCGGCCCGCGTCGCTCGATACGATGACGATCTTCCCGGATTTCTGCTGCATCATCTGCGGCAGAAGCAACTTGGTGAGTCGCATCGGGCCGATGAAGTTCAGATTGATGACCTTTTCCCAAAACGCGTCGTCGGTATCCACGAAAGGCGTGTTCTTGCTCCATCCGGCGCCGTTGATCAGTATGTCGACGCGGCCGAAGCGCTGAAGCACCGCGGCGGCGAACTGCTTGATCGAATCGGCGTTGGTCAGGTCGAGGTGCAGATATTCGGCCTTGTGCCCGTTGTTGCGTAGGGCGGCGCAGACTGCTTCACCCTTGTCACTGGCGATGTCGCCAACACAGACTGTCGCGCCTTCCGCGGCAAGCAACTCGGCGGCCGCCTGACATATTCCGGATGCGCCGCCGGTCACGACGGCAATTTGATTGTCAAGTTTCATGATTGCTCCTCGGTTGTGCTCGAAATTTCAGACGGCGACAGCCACTGGTTCCCGACTCCAAGCGCATCGTCGCTGCGGACCCAGGTGAACGCGATGCCAATTGTTGCGGCAAAGCGGCATGCGATGCCGCCCATGCCAGGAATCGCCCATGCTAGTACCGCGTGTTCCGCCAGGACTGACCCAGATCAAAGTCCTGCCGCCATCGCGGTCGAAGCGCGTCCGGATCTCCGGCAGGTCCGACCTGAACCTTGTCCCGGGATAGCGCAGCCGAGCAGTCCGTCAATTCACGCGTTTCGCGAGGAACCCGGAAAGCGCCTGGTTGAACGCCTCGGGCTGTTCCAGATTCGACAAATGCGCGGCCGAGGGAATGATCACCAGTTCTGATCCGGGCGTCGCGACATGGATCTCGCGCGCCATTTCCACCGGTGTCCCGGCGTCTTGTTCGCCGACGATGACCAGGGTCGGGCATTTGATTTCCTTGAGCCGCTGGGTAACATTGATCGTCGGAATCGCATGGCAGCAACCCACATATCCGGCCACCGGCGTCGATCGAATCATCGCTTCCACGCGAGCGCAGACCTCGCGATTGGACGAGCGGAAGCCGTCGGTGAACCAGCGCGCGAGCGTGCCTTCGACCAGGGCATCCATGCCCTTCTCACGGGCAGTGGCGATGCGGCTGTCCCAGAGGTTTCTTGCCTCGGCGGGGTAGCGGCTGCTGGTGTCGGCAAGAACCAGCGACCGGAGCAGGGCCGGATGGCGCAGTGCGAAAACCTGGCCGATCATGCCGCCCATCGACAGGCCGACCCAGTGGCAGGACTCTATGCCCAAGGCATCGATCAGTGCTTTGGCATCATCGCTGAGCGTCTCGAACGTGTACGCGCCAGAGGGCGCGTCGCTCTTGCCGTGCCCGCGCGTATCGAACCTCAGCACGGTGTAGCTCTTGGCCAGCAGCGCCGCCTGCGGGTCCCACATGTGCAGATCGCAGGCAAGTGAATGGCTCATCACGACCCAGGGCCCGCTTCCTTCCACGGTGTAGTTCAGTTCGATGCCGTTGGTTTTGACTTTCACGGACTTTGACCTCGCTCAGGACGGCGCCCGCGCGCCACAAAAAACTTCGATTTTACTCCTCAGCGAGCGCAAATACTCCATCCTGCGTCATGCTGGCGCGCATGGCGTTGTGCTAGGCTGAAACGAGCCCTTCGGCGTGTCCGCGCCCATGGTCGAAAAGGCACGAATCGTAAAGTCGCTCGGCGAAAGCAAGCTCGCACTTCCGGTACTGGTCAACGCCGGGCTGTCCGCGAATGACCGGGCCAAGTATCTGTTTACCCTGCTGCAGTCGGCCAGGGTTCATGCCGACGATCCGGCAGGCCCGTATTCCGCGCTGGCGCCCGAACGCCTCGAGGTCGGCATCGAGGACGCATCCCTTGACGACGTCATCGGCGCGGCGTCGCGCAGTCCGGGCGGTTACCGCGTTCCGGGTGCCGGCCGCATCATCGAGCAGGCGTATCACGACGTCGCGCGGATGCTGGAGCCGATCGCCTCCGCGGACGCCGAGGCCGGCGGTGCAACGGGTGCCGCAGCGTTCGCGGCGCGCCTCGAAAGGCTGTCGGCGGCGAGGCCTGTCGCCGAGGACGACGTTCTTTCCAGGGCCGCCATCGATTCGATAATTTCCAGCAAGCGCGAGCAGGGCGACAGCCTGCATCTGCTGGTCATGGACATGCACAAGGCGCTGAACGGCCTGCAACAGCGGGTCTCATCCGAGATCATCGACGGCGCACGCGCGTATGACATCGCCGACGACGACCGGGCGCTGGTCCGGGCTTTCATGCGCGGGGTGGAAGCAACATCCCGTTTGCGGTTCGACCATCCGGGTCTGGGAACAACCGCGACCCGGACCGGCGCGAGGCTGGTGATCCAGAACGACATAGGCACCACCGACGCACATGTGCTGGTCGTGCACGTCGAAGGCATGACGGTCACCGTCACCTATACCGACGTGCACCTGCAGCGGCTGCTGTTCTTCCAGGGGCTGTTCAAGCACTACGATGTCCGCTGGGAGGACACGCGATCAAGGTGCGACGCGGCGATCGGCGAGGATCTGTATCACCTATGCATGGGGCGTTTCGACGCCGAAGACCGCGACGGGCTGGAAGCGTTTCTTGCGTTCATGGGGTCGCGCATCGTATTCCTGATCGACTGGAACCGGGCGCGCAAGCGGCTGCGTCTGTTTCTTCAGAAGAAGGATGCGCTCGATCTTCTGAACTGGGCGGCAGCGCAAAACTACGGGCATATGGCTTTCCTGCGCTGCGGTGCCGAGCAGCTCGTCTACGATGCCATAGAATTCGCCGCGCACGGGCAGCTGCGTTTCGGACAGGGGCTCGAGGAACTGCTGCCGCGGAGAAAAGCCGGCGAATTCTTCCGCTTCGTGCTCAGGACTTGCGCAGAAGGCCTGCTTTCGGGGCGCCCGGATTCGCTGATCGTCGACGAGATACGCACGGAGTTGCTGAACCATGTGCGTACCTTTCGCCAGGGCCTGCTCGATATCGCCGCGGAACACGCCGGCATGATCGTCGAGATCGCCTGCGGCGTACGCGACGCGCTGCTGCGCATGGGCCGCACCGATACCGGGGCGCTGCTGGAGCGCAACGCGGAGCGCGCCAAACAGTGGGAGAGCCAGGCCGACGAACTGCTCAACCGCGTCCGGGCATCCGGAGGACAGGGTGATGAAGGCGCATTCTTCAGCCAACTCCTTGGCACGGCAGACGACATCGCCGACGACTTGGAGGAAGCGGCCTTCCATTTCACGCTCATGCCTGAGATAGGCCTGCAGGGCGAACTGCGGCGCAATACCGGGCAGCTGGCGGAACTTCTGGTGCAGGGCGGGCAGGAGTACATCAAGGTGATCGAGACTGCGCGGCTGGTGCGCAGGGGCGGTCAGCGGGAGGATATGCAGGATTTCCTGGAGGCTATCCACAGAATCGTTGCAATCGAGCACCAAACGGACGAATCGCACCGGTCGATCAAACGTGCGCTGCTTACCGCCGGGGGCGAGAGCAGTCACGACGCCCGAACGATATTCGTGATTTCCGAGGCCGCGCGCTGCCTCGAATCGGCTGCGGACGATTTGATGCACACCGCTCTGCTGCTGAGGGACCATGTACTGCGGCAGGTGCAGGTGAGCTAGTTTCGACAGATCGCCGATCGACCTGCCGGGTGGAATGACGGGAACGTGAAGAAACTCGCAAACTGGAGAGGGTGCCGAGGTCGGAGCGAGGCTGTTTACCGGTCCGGGCTTCGTCGAATCGGAAGGTTTAATGGTTGAGCGTCCCACGTTCGAGGAAGTATTCGTCGTCTCAGAGGGTGCCGAACCCCGCGAAACTCCTGAGGTAATGGGTTTCAAGGGCTACAACCTGCTGCGCATGGCGCGGATCGGATTGCCAGTGCCCGCTGCATTTGTACTCGGCACGCAGTTCTGCAGGGACTACTTCGACCGCGGCGGGCTCGCATCGGGCTTTCGCGAACTGCTCGCAAAGAATGTCAGGCGCATCGAAAGTTGCTCTGGAACGGGGATGGGCAGTTCCCGCAGGCCGTTGCTGGTATCGGTGCGCTCGGGTGCTCCGGTGTCGATGCCCGGCATGATGGACACGGTACTCAACGTGGGTCTATGTGACGGCGTGCTTAAAGGAATGCTGCGCATGACCGGCAATCCCCGGCTGGTGTGGGATTCCTACCGCCGCCTGATACAGTCGTTTGCCGAGGTCGTTGCGGGTTGTTCCAAGGAGCCGTACGAGGCGGCCATCTCGACGTATCTGCGCAGACAATGCGTGGAGCGGGTGCAGGATCTCGATTTCAAGACCCTCCAGTGTCTGGTTGCCGATTTTCTCGACATCTATGTGGAGCAGACGGGGCACGCGTTTCCACAGGATCCGCTCGAGCAGCTCGAATCCGCGGTCGAGTCGGTGTTTCGCTCCTGGCAGAGCACCCGAGCGCTTGCATACCGGCGCATGGCGGGAATCGACAACACACTCGGTACTGCGGTGACGGTTCAGCGCATGGTGTTCGGCAATTCCGGCGGCACGTCGGGAGCCGGCGTGGCTTTTACCCGCAATCCGTCCGATGGGCAAAACGAGCTGTACATGGATTTTGCCGCCAACGCGCAGGGGGAGGACGTCGTCTCCGGGAGGCATGCGCTGCATGAGCCCGATGTGCTCGCCGATATTCTGCCTCAGGCGTTCGAGTCCATCATCGCCGTACGCGCCAAACTCGAGCGCGAGTTCAGCGACGCGCAGGAGTTCGAATTCACGATTCAGGATGGGCGCCTTTACGTGCTGCAGACGCGCCATGGCAAGCGCACACCGCTTGCGGCGCTGCGAATCGCAGTCGAGCAGGTGCGCGAGGGCCTGATCGATCCCGGCGAGGCGCTGGCGCGACTCGCCGGGATCGACGTGGCAGCGATCCGAAATCTGCGCGTCGTGGCCGATCCGTCAACGGCGCTTGGTCGGGCAGTTCCGGCGAGCGTGGGCGTCGCCACCGGTGAAATCGCGCTGGACTGCGCGCGCGCGCTGGAGCGAGCCGCAGCCGGTGTCGCAGTCATCTTGGTGCGCGCCGATATCATGACCGAAGATATCGCCGGCATCGAGTCCGCGCGCGGCGTGCTCACCATTGCGGGCGGGCGCACCTCGCATGCAGCGGTCGTCGCCAGGCATTTCGACCGTGTATGTTTGGTTGGCTGCGAGAGCCTGCGCATCGACATGCAGGCGCGCCGATGCAGTGTTGGCGATCGCGTGTTTCGCGAAGGCGAGTTGCTCACCTTGGACGGGCGCGCGGGCAGCGTGTACGCCGGCGCACTGGATGTCGTCGAAGAGGCGCCGCTCGAATATCAAGCCGAAATCGCACGCTGGCGAGGCGGCGCGGGGCGTCCCTCCGAGACGGCTCCGGAAAAGGCCATCGCGACGCCTTGAGCGCGCGCTGCCTCGAATACATCCGCATTTGCCGAGCTGACGCGCTTTTTCCGGCAGCTCAATCGTCCTTCGCGGGACCCTTGACCCGCGAGATTCGCACCACTTCCTGGACGCGCCGGATCGCCCGCATCATTCGGGCGAGATGCATACGATTGGAGACCTGCACCGTGAACGAATTCGTCGCATACATGCTCTGGTCGCTGTCGACCGAAACATTGGCGATGTTGCAACCGGCGCCGGCGATCGCGGCGGCGACCTTGGCGAGCACACCGCGCTGATCCAGAACCACCACGCGGATCGTAACGTCGAACATACGGTCGGTGTCGGGGTCCCAGGTCACGTCGACCCATTTCTCCGGGTCGCTCCGCGACCTGCGGGCGGTCGGGCAGTCGTGGGTGTGCACGACCAGTCCCTGGCCCTTCTTGATGAAGCCGAGGATCGGATCACCGGGAATCGGGCTGCAGCATTTTGCAAATTGGACCGCCATACCTTCTGAACCGCGAACGACGATCGCTGCCGGTTGATTCCCTTCGTCGGGCGTGTGGCCCGATAGCGCGAGCAGTTTTCGCGCCACAATTGCGGCAAGGCGTTTTCCGAGGCCGATGTCGGCCAGGACCTCATTGCGCGATTTCGCGCTTGATTCGCGGACCAGCTTGTCCCATCCTTCGCTCGCGATTCCGGTGACCTTGGTGCCGAATGCGCGCAATTGCTGCGTCAACAGCCGCTCGCCCAGCGCGCGCGATTCCTCGGCATGCATGGTCTTGAGGTAGTGCCTGATCTGTGCCCGGGCCTTTGCCGTCTTGACGTAGGACAGCCAGGCCGGGTTCGGGGCCGCCGTCGGTGCGGTGACGATTTCGACGCGGTCGCCGCTATTCAATTCCGTTCGCAGTGCGACGAGTTCGTGGTTGACCTTCGCGGCTATGCAACGATTGCCGATGTCCGTGTGCACCGCATAGGCGAAATCGACCGGTGTCACCCCGCGCGGCATTGACATGATCTCGCCTTTGGGCGTGAACACGTAGACCTCGTCGGGGAAAAGGTCGACCTTGATATGTTCGAGAAACTCGGCAGCATCCTCAGGGGTGTTCTGGACTCCGAGCAACGACTGCAGCCATTTGTGTGTGCGCTGCTGCGATGCGCTGATCTCCGCATCGCTGCTCTTGTAGAGCCAGTGCGAGGCGACGCCTGTCTCGGCGATTCGGTTCATGGCCTGGGTGCGTATCTGGATCTCCAGCGGCATTCCGTGAGGTCCGATCAGGGTCGTGTGGAGCGACTGGTAACCGTTGATTTTTGGAATGGCGATGTAGTCCTTGAACTTGCCCGGCACGGGCTTGTAGAGCGCGTGCAGCGCGCCGAGCGTCAGATAGCACGCGGGCGCGTCGCCGACGGTGACGCGCACGCCGTAGATGTCCAGTACCTGCGAGAAGGAAAGCTGCTTCTCGGTCATCTTCTTGTAGATCGAGTAGATGTGTTTTTCCCGGCCTGTGACCGTGGCTTCAACGCCGGCCTGCTTCAGGCGTACGCGAATGGACTCGAGTGTGCGACCCATCACTTGGCGTTGGTTGCCGCGCGCGGAGCGCACGGCCTTTGCGATCACCCTGTAGCGGCGCGGGTAAAGGCACTTGAATGCGAGTTCCTGCATTTCGCGGTAAAGACCGTCCAGTCCGAGGCGATTGGCGATCGGCGCGTAGATTTCCAGCGTCTCGCGCGCAACCCGCCGCCGCTGCTCCGGACTGACCGCGTCGAGCGTGCGCATATTGTGCAGACGGTCCGCCAGTTTGATCAGCATGACGCGCACGTCGCGCGCCATCGCAAGCAGCATCTTGCGGAAACTCTCCGCCTGTGCATCCTGCTGGGACTTGAACTCGATGCGGTCCAGTTTGGAGACGCCGTCGACGAGATCGGCGACCGGACGCCCGAAACGCTGTGAAATCTCGTCCTTGGTGACGCCCGTGTCCTCCATCACGTCGTGCAGGAGAGCGGCGACCAGCGCCTGCGCATCGAGTTGCCAATCGGCCAGGATGCTGGCGACCGCGAGCGGATGGGAAATGTAGGGTTCGCCGCTCTTCCTGAACTGGCCGCGGTGGGCGTCGTTGCCGAATTTGTAGGCGTCGTCGACTCGGTTGACGTCGTCCGGCTTCAGATAGGTGAGGTGGTGCCGGAGGTCGCGGATTGCGACTGCAGCCATGCTCGGCCTCGGGCGACGGGAGTCAACGGTCCGCGGCCGGCGTTCAACCGGAATTGGCGCGGTTCAAATACTCGATACCGTACTTGCCCAAGGCCATTTCTCTCAACGCGATGACGGTTGGCTTGTCGCGATTTGCCTCGATCATCGGGGAGCCACCCTGGGCGAGTTGCCGCGCGCGGTAGCTCGCGGCGAGCGCGAGCTGGAAGCGGTTCGGAATCTTCTTGAGACAATCTTCAACTGTGATACGGGCCATATGCGTGTTCCCAATACTCGCTACAGAAATCTGTTTCCCAATATCGGATCCGGGTGCCGGGGCCGTCAAAACGGGGCTGCTCCCCGCGTCTCGCCGGTCAAAGTTTGCCGACTATATCGAGCAACTTTGGATTGTGCGCGACCTGGTAATCCAAGCTGAGCCTTGCGGCGCGCAGAACCGCGGCAAGATCGCGCCGCGCTTCTTCGAACGTATTGTTAATAATAACATAATCGAACTCCACCGCGTGGCTGATCTCATCGGCCGCGTTCTCCAGCCGGCGTCGGATCACGGCTTCGCTGTCCTGTCCGCGCGCGCGCAGCCGGCGTTCGAGTTCGGCCATCGAGGGCGGCAGAATGAAGACCGTCGCGGCGCTTGGGTACACCCGTCGGACCTGCCGAGCGCCCTGCCAGTCGATCTCGAGCAGCACATCCTTGCCGGTCGCGATGGTCTCCTCGATCCACCGCTGAGAGGTGCCATACCTATTGCCGTGAACCTCTGCGCACTCGAGGAATTCGCCTCGCTCCAACATCGCCTCAAAGACATCGGGACGTGCGAAATGGTATTCACGGCCGTCCTTCTCCCCCGGTCGTGGCGCCCGCGTCGTGAAAGAGATCGACAGTTCGACACCTGTCTCCGCCGCGAGCACGGCGCGCACCAAGGAGGTCTTGCCGCCGCCAGACGGTGCCGAAACGACGATAAGGTTGCCTCTCATGGGGATGAAGCTCCGACAATACCCAGGCGCTGGGGCAAACCGCTTGGTTCGCTGCCGACCGGCCAACGGAAAGTCCGTATATTACGCCGCGCGCCGATCGGATTGATACCGCTGTGCATGGCGACCGGTCTCGCGCGTGGTGCAGGACAGCGCGTCGTCTGCCGCCGCGGCGCGCGAGCGTCGTCCATCATTCGCGAAGCGATCCCGAATTCCTTGCGGCGACCCATGGGTTCGGGTCAGCGAACATGCTGCGGTGCAATTCGTGCGTGAGCGTGATCTGGATCAAGCCGGCCAAGCTCATGGACGCGTATCTCGGTGCTATCGTCTTCCCAGGCGGCCTGGTCGTCAGCGGGGTTACGCTTGCGCGTCGTCGATCGGGACGCTTTCGCCGTGGTGAGTACGGATGCACCGTGCTGATCCCGGCGGACCGGAAGCTTGCAACCTCGAACGTTCGCTGACGTGGGAGGGGCCGCTTCGGTTTCCCCAATGGCGCCCGAACGCGCGGCTTCGACGAGGAGCACAGTGAAGCAATTCAGATATCTCATACCGTCGTGCGTTGATGAGGCCATAGCGATGCGGCGGGAAAATGGGGAAGGTGCGCGTTTCATCGCCGGAGGAACCGAGATCGTGCCGATGATGACGCGTCACAAGCTCGAACCGGACTGCCTGATCGAGCTTTCGCGCCTTCACGGACTCAATGCGCTCGATTGCGAAGACGGGAGTCTTCGAATTGGCGCGACGGTCACGCACGCGGCGCTGGAAAGCTCCGGGTTGACGCAAGGAGCGTGGCAGGCGCTGGCGGAAGCCTCGGGGTCTATCCGAGAGCGGCAGATCAGAAATCTGGGAACTGTTGGCGGGAATTTGGCCTATGCGGTCCCGTCCGCCGACCTCATGCCGCCGCTTCTGGCTTTTGATGCGATCCTCAGGATTCGAGGCGCAGCTGGAGATCGGCCAGTGCCGATCTCGGAATTCGTTGTCGCTCCGTATCGTACCAGTCTCAGAGACGGTGAAATCATCGTGGAGATCGAACTGCCTCGCGCGCGCGAGGGCATGGGTTCGGCGTTCTGCAAGCTGACAAGATTCCACGGGTTCGGTTTGTCGGTGGCCTCGGTGGCTGCCACCCTCACGCTGCGGGAAGGCCGAATCGGCGAAGCGCGAATCGCGATTGGAGCGGGGGTCCCGGTCGCCCGACGCGTGGTCGATGCTGAACGTTTTCTGGAGGGGAAACCCCCTAGCGCCGAGGTCCTGCAGGAAGCGGGGAAGCTCACAGCCGCGGCAGCGCAGCCGCGTGAGGGGTCCATCCGTGCGTCACCGGACTACAAGCGCAAGGTACTGGTGCCTTTGACCGAGCGGGCCCTCGGTCTTGCCGCGACCCGATCGATCCAGCGCTCCATGGGAGACGCCTGATGCATATCGTAATCAACGTGAATGCTCATACCCATTCGCTGGACGTGCAAGAGGAGACGACGCTGCTCCAGTTGCTGCGTGACGAACTTGAATTGACAGGTACCAAACACGGTTGCGACGGAGGCGAATGCGGGGCATGCACCGTGCTGGTTGACGGTGTGGCGCTCAACAGCTGTCTCGTGCTGGCCGCTTCCGTCCGCGAGCGAAAGATCGTAACCATCGAAGGGCTGGCATCCGCTGATGCGCTGCATCCTCTCCAGCAGGCGTTCGTCGAGCACGGTGTTCTGCAATGCGGATTCTGCGGGCCGGGAATGATCTTGAGCGCGAAAGCACTGTTGGAGGAAACCCCCTCGCCCGATCCGGAGGAGGTCAGACGTGCGTTGGCGGGCAATCTGTGCCGGTGTACTGGCTACCTCGGTGTTGTCGACGCGATCATGGATGCGGCGGCTCGAATGCGAGCTCGGCCATGACCGGCGGGCATGCACGACCTTACGCGCCGACCAGCGGCGCCATAGGCTCTCGCGTGACGCGGCGCGACGCGCTGTTGCAGGTCACCGGCCAGATCCGCTACACCGAGGACATCCGGCTTGCGGGGATGCTGCACGTGAAATTCCTGCGTAGTCGCTATCCGCATGCTCGCGTTCTGCGTATCGATACGTCGCGCGCGAGTGCGGCAACCGGTGTGATCGCTGTAATTACAGGGCGCGATGTTCCGTTCAATCGCGTTGGGGCGATTCGCCAGGACCAGCCGGTTCTGGCCGATGACCGGGTTCGTTACCTGGGGGATCCGGTGGCGGCCGTGGCGGCGGAAACCGAAGAAGCGGCCTTCCAGGCGCTGCGACATATCGATGTCGATTACGAGGAACTGCCGGCGGTGTTCGATCCCCTGCGGGCGGTCGAACCGGGAGCTCCCCTGCTTCACGGCGACAGCAACGTGCTGGCGCGCCAGGGACTTCGCTGCGGAGATACGGAAAAGGGCTTCGCGGCGTCTCGGCTCGTGGTCGAAGAAACCTATCGCACGCAAGCGGTCGAACAAAGCGCTCTGGAAACGCAGATCGTCGTGGTTGTGCCGGATACAAAGACCGGGGTGACCGTCTACACGCCCGGTTCGCGTCCGTTCGCGATGCGGACCGAAGTGGCGAGGGTGTTGAAGACCGATCCATCAGAAGTGCGTGTCGTCGGGGTGCCTTCCGGAGGCGCATTCGGAGGAAAGAGCGACGCGTGGCTGGAGCCGGCAGCCAGCGTGATCGCGCTCAAGACCGGTCGCCCGGTCCGCGCGATGCTGACCCGCGAGGAGGAGTTCATCGCTTCGACGGTGCGCCATCCGATCGTCCTGCATTACCGCAGCGGCGTCGATGCGCAGGGCAAACTGCTTGCCCGCCAGGTGAAGCTGTATCTCGACACCGGCGCCTACAGCGCGCTGGGGGAAGTCACGCTGCGCAAGGCGTCGCTGATGTGCGCCGGACCCTACCGCATCCCCAACGTCGAGGTGGAAGGGCTGCTGATATACACGAATAACACCGTGTCGAGCGCCATGCGCGGCTTCGGGGTTCCGCAGTCGTGCTTTGCGTGGGAAAGCCACACGGAAACGATTGCTCGTCGGCTGCAGATGGATCCTGTCCGGTTTCGCATGCTCAACGCTTACGAAGACGGCGACACGACTCCCGGGGGCCAGGTTCTCGCGAACGTGGGGCTCAAGGCAAGCATGCGCGAGGCGATGCAGGTGTTCGGGTGGGACGAGCGAGGCGGCGAATGAAAAAGCGCGGAAAGGGCATGGCCATCATGTGGTACCCGGTCGGTCCCGGAGGCAGCAATGTCAGTACCGCACGGCTGGAAATGACAGGCGACGGCGTGCTGACGGTGTTCGTCGGTTCTCCCGATGTGGGACAGGGGTCTTCCACCGTTCTCGCACAGATCGCCGCGCACACTTTGGGCATCCCGTTCGAATGGGTAAGGGTGGTTGCAGCAGATTCGGATGTCACGCCGCCCGATCATGGCTCGGTAGGCAGCCGCGTGACCTACGTCCAGGGAAACGCGGTCCGGCTGGCGTGCGAGCAGATGCGGGACCTACTCTTGGCGGGGGCTCGCGAGATGTGTGATACGGCGATCGGCGAGTTGCACATCGCGGATGGGAATATCGCGAGGCAGCAAGACGATGACTTCACGCTTGGCGTCGCGGCGGTAGCCCGGCACTTGATCGGTGAGACCGGCAAGCCATTGCAATGCAGCGCGGGCTTTACGCCGAAAGGTGCTCCCGTCGACAGGAAGACCGGACAAGGCGTCCTGTTCCCTTCCTTCGTCTATGCGACCCAGATCGCGGAAGTGGAGGTCGATACTCGGACCGGGGAAGTCACCGTACTGAGGATCGTGGCCGCGCACGATTCGGGCGTGGTCATCAATCCGCTGCTGGTGGAAGGACAAATCGCGGGCGGGATCGCGCAAGGGCTGGGCATGGCGCTGTGCGAGGAGGTTCTGCTGAAGGACGGCCGCACTTTGAACCCGTCATTCATGGATTACGCGCTGCCGGCGACAGTGGACATGCCGGACATCCGCTTTATCCACGTCGAGACCGTCGACGATGTTGGGCCGTACGGAGCCAAATGCGTCGCCGAGCCCTCGCTGGTTCCGACTGCCCCCGCGATTCTCAACGCAATCCACGATGCCGTCGGGGTCCGGATCCACGATCTGCCGGCGACGCCGGAAAAAATATTGCGCGCGCTGTCACGCGTTGAAGCCTGATTGAAATAGTCCGGCCGGGAAACGCGACAGGGCCTGCGCGCTTGCCGGGTTGAGCGCTCGACGGTACGATGCGTACGATTCCGGACATCCGTATTCTCACGCGAACACTCGCGCAATGATCTTGGCGCCAAGGGCTGTCATGCAGCGGTCGCAGTAACATGCTTTCGATTCTTGGCGATGCGTGGAGCAAGCTGCCTGGGAACGTCCGCGGCGCACTGCTGATCTTGCTCGGGTCGATGTTTTTCGCGGCCAACGACGCGATGGTGAAGTTCGTCGGCGGCAACATCCACCCGGTGCAGATTGCGCTGATACGGTATTCACTCGGCGTGGTGTTTCTGGCGCCGATGTTCGTTGGGCTTGGCTTGACGGGCCTTAAGACCGCGCGGATCGGGTTGCACCTTGGGCGCGCGCTGGTCGCGACGATCGGGCAGCTCGCGGTGTACTACGCCGTGGTGCATCTAATGCTCGCGGACGCCACCGCGATCATGTTTTCACGCCCGCTGTTCATTACGGTGCTTGCCGTGGTGCTGCTTGGCGAGACGGTCGGCTGGCGCCGCTGGAGTGCAACGATAGTCGGCTTCGCCGGCATGGTCGTGATGGTCAGACCGGGCCAGATGGGCTTCGATCCGGCATCGATGGTCGCGATCGCGGCTGCACTGCTGTTTGCGCTGAGTCTGGTGCTGATCCGCAAGCTGGCGAGCACCGAGCCACCAGCGCGCATCCTCTTCTACTATCACGTAAGCGGTTCGCTGCTCTTTCTCGGGCCGGCGCTGTGGCTATGGGTGGAACCGTCCGCATTGCAGTGGCTGCTGCTGTTTCTGATCGGCGTGCTGACCACGATCGGGATGGTGTGTTTCGTGCGCGGATTCGCCGTCGGCGAGGCAAGCATCGTCGGGCCGATGGAATACTCCAGGCTCGTCTATGCAGCGCTGGTCGGATATTTCGTGTTCGCCGAGCTTCCCGATGCGTGGACCTGGGTGGGCGCGGCGATCA
>MEQX01000108.1:39830-79180 GCA_001770415.1 Betaproteobacteria bacterium RIFCSPLOWO2_02_FULL_63_19
CGATCATCGTCGCGAGCACGCTTTACGTCACCCGCCACGAGGCGATGAGCGGTCGCCGGCCGATGGTCGGGTAGGGCCGTGGCGAGGCGATTTCGCGGGCCCCGGTAATTCAGCGCGTTGAAACCTCGCTCATCCGCCCCTTCAGCGCATCATGGTGTCCGGCAGCACCATGGCGACCTGAGGGAACACAATGAGAATAAGGACGCACACCAGCATCGCGACCCAGAAGGGCATGATGCCCTCGAAAATCCGACTCATCGGTACTTCCTCGGCGATTCCCTTGACGATGTACACGTTGATCCCGACAGGCGGGCTGATCAGGCCCATCTCGAGCACGATCACCATGAAGATCCCGAACCAAATCGGATCGACCCCGAGTGCCTGGATGATCGGAAACACGATGGGCACGGTGAGCACCATCATCGCGAACCCCTCGAGGAACATTCCCAATATCAGATAGGCCACGAGCAGCACCCCCAGCACGCCGAACGCGGGCAGCTCTAACGCTGTAAGGGCGCTGGCGAGATTTACAGGAATGCGGCTCAATGCGAGGAACGGCGAGAAGATGTGCGCGCCGATGAGTATCAGGAACACCATCGCGGTGGTGCGCACGGTATGGAGCACGGCTTCCGTGAGTTCCGCCAGCCCGAGCGCACGGCGCCATAGCGCGTGGGCCATGGTGAGCAGTGCGCCGACCGCCGCGGCCTCGTTGACCGTGAATACTCCGGCGTAGATGCCGCCGATCGTCACCGCGACCACCAGGATGAAGGGCGCCGCGCCGCCGAGCGCCGCAATCCGCTCGCGCAGCGGCAGCGCGTTCCCGGGCGGGCCCATGTCCGGGCGTAGGAGGCACAGCACCATCACGGTGGCTACGAACAGCGCCGTCAGCATAACGCCCGGCAGAAACCCGGCGAGAAACAACCGGCCGATCGATTCCTCGGTGAGCAGCGCGTAGACCACGAGCACCGTCGATGGCGGAATCAGGATGCCCAGGGTGCCGCCCGCAGCGATGACGCCGGTCGCAAGGCGCGGGTCGTAGGCGTAGCGCTGCATCTCCGGAAGGCAGACGCGGCCCATGGTGACCGCCGAGGCGACCGATGAGCCTGAGAGCGCCGCAAAGCCCGCGCAGGCAAGCACGGTGGCTGACGCTAGGCCGCCGCGGTGGTGGCCTAGCCACGCATAAGCGGCGGCGTAGAGATCCCTGCCCATGCCTGATACCGCTGCGAAGTTACCCATCAGAACGAACAGCGGGATCACCGCGAATGCCTGCACCGCGGCATGCGAATACGGAAAGGAGCCCAGGCTGTTCAGCGCCGCCTTCGGGGAGTGAAGCACCGCCACGCCGATCGCACCGACGAGCGCCATTGCGAGCCCGATCGGCATGCGTACGAACAACAGCGCCAGCAGCGCCAGCATACCGATGATGCCGACTGCAGTCGGCGTCATCGGTGGATCACCCTCCAAGCCTGGCGCAACAGCACTAGCGCAAACAGAAGCATGCTCGCCGCGGTGAGCAGCTGAAACGGGAAATGGCTGATCTTCAGCATGTTGGTTGCTTCGCCGCGGCTGCTCGATTCGAATGCATACAACACCGCCTGCCATGACATGACCGCCGTGACCGCGGCACCGGCGAGATGCAGCGCGGCGTTGAACCAGCGCATGCCGGGACGGTCGAGCAGCGCGGCGAGCAGGTCGACCGCGACGTGACCATTCGTGGCGGCGCAGTAGGGCAGACCGAGAAATACGATCAGCGCCATGGCGAGTTCGGTCATCTCGTATGCGCCGAGAAACGGCAGGCGCAGCAGGTAGCGCATCACCACATCGAACGCGATCAGCGCCATCAGGCCGAGGAGAACCGCGCCCCCGGCAAGCGCTAGGGCCCGCAGCGCGCGATCGAACATTGGACCCCTATTTGGCGCGGTAGCCTGCGCGACGCAGCATCTCGCGCGCTGGAATCCCTTTCGCCTCGGACTCCTTGATCCACTCGTCAATGATCGGGCGCAGTCGCGCGGTGATGCGTTCTTGCTCCTTCTTGGAAAACTCGACCATATCGGCCTTGCCGCGCACGCTTGCCACCGCTTGCACGGCGCGCTTGATGTAGACGTCGGTCGCCTTGCGGCTCAGTTCGCGCCCCGAGAGCCGGTCGATCGCTGCGCGCGCGGAGCCCGGGAGGCTGTCGAACCTTTTCTTGTTCATCGCGATGAGGAACACGGAGCGACCGAAGATCGGGCCGGAGATGGTGTACCCCTTGGCGACTTCGCCGAGGCGGAAGTCGAGAATGGTGGTGAATGGCACCATCGCCCCGTCCATCGTTCCGCGCTCGAGTCCGGGATAGACCTGAGTGATCGGCGCGGCGATCGGCACTGCTCCCATGTATTGCACCTGCTTCGCCTGCGCCGCGGAGGGAGCGCGGATGCGCAGCCCCTTTAGTTCGTCCATCGAGCGAAAGGCCTTGCTGCGCGACATCAGGCCCGCGTCCTCGGCGCCCCACAGTGCTATTACCTTGGTTCCCGCGTATTCGGGCAGCAGGTAGGGATCGAGAAGGTCCCACATCATGTCCGTAGCGGCGTATCCGTTGTCCTTGAGGCCGGGCAGTTCGATGATGCCGGTGCGTGGAAACGCCGGCGACGTGTAGCCCGGCAGCGTGAATACCAGATCCGCAAATCCGTCGACCGCCTGGCGAAACAGCTCCGGCGGCTTGCCGCCGAGCTGCATTGACGGATAAAGCGTCAGCTTTACCTGTCCGTTGGTCGCCTTTTCCAGTTCCTTGCCCCAGGGAACGATGATTTCTCGATAGATGATATGCACCGGAGGCACGAAGGTCGAAAGCCGCAGTTCCTCGACTGCTACCGACGGTGCGGAGAAGCCGAGCGCGAGCGTTGCGGTGGACCAGAAAAAGTGCAGCTTCTTCATGTTCAGTCCTCCTCCAAGACGATAGGGTGGAGAACCGATTCTAGGCGAAGATCAAGCTGCGTGAAAGTCTTGAACCGATACCGGCGCTGTCATGGGACGTTTCAAGATGTATCCGGATAGTACCCCAGAGGGGAAAATGGCGAAATGGGGTCTGCTGCCGATATCCATAGAACGCCGCTGGATCTATTCAATGTTCTGGATCTGACTATCGCAGATCTTGCAAGGCCGCTGGCATATCAGCAGGTTAGGTTTCATTATCTGGCGCAGGGTTGGGTCTGGCTACACGTCTAGCTACATACGATGATTCGGCCAACGTCCAGCATTACGAATTCTACTCTACCGATTCTGTAATCGCCGCCCGATCGCCAAGCGGAGTAGGGTCGCGCTATTTCATCCGAACGTGTTCCTAGCGAGCGGAGATGCCTTCTCTACAGGCGCGATTGCGGCGTCTGTGCGGGCTCCGGCCGGCGAGGTGAAGGCGAGCGTTCAAACGACGATTGCCGGGTTCGCCTGCTGGCCAGGAAGGCACGTTTCTCCGTGCGCGCTCCCGCTGCCGGAGCGCAGCGGAGCGAGCACCGCCAGCGGGAGCAAGCCGCCACGGCGCGCCGCAACGGCAGTGACACTAGGCCGTTCAGTCTCAATATGAGACTCCGACAGGTTGGTGCATCAGAAGAGGGCGGGGGTAAGTGGGAAGCGTTCCCGGTCTCCATCGATTGGATCACCAATAGTCGGCGCTATCCGGGTGATACGGCGCCGAGGACAGTCCGAGGAGGTGCAATGTGATCCGCCCTCCCCACAGGTAATACGGGGGGAAAATAGGACCGGATAGCCTGGCCGATGGCGGAAGGGGGTGCGTCCCCTAGTCACACAGCACCCCCTAATTACATTGAAGGGGTAGAAAGACCCAGTTGAACCAGATGCGTCTGCGATGCCGCCTCTAGACTTGACAAGAGGACATATCTCGACCGGCAGGGGTGCGGGTTGTCCCGCGATCCACGCTGCCGACGGATACGTCTTTAGGCAGCTTTCTTCACCAACAGCCGCACACTCAACCCCGCCCGGGTGGCGATGTCGACGAGCGCGTCGAGGCTGAACAGACCGATCTTTCCCTTGAGCAGGGCGTCGAGCCGCGGTGTGGTCAGACCGAGCAGCTTCCCGGCCTTCGCGTGCGTCATGCCGCTCTTTTTGTAGAAGTCCTCGATGCGCATCATCAATTCGGAGCGCAGTTTCAGGTTCTCGGCTTCACGCTTGCGGAAACCGAGATCAAGAAAGACGTTGCCGCTTCCGTGCGTAATCTTCAATTTCTCGCCCATCGCTGCTTTCTCTCTGCACCAATTTCCCGAACCGACGCCAGTGATCCGCATCGGGGACGGTGAAACTCTATGCGACCTGCGCCAACGGGCGAACCTCTGCGGCAATTTTTCGGCCTGCTTCGCTTTCGGCCTGTTTCAGGTCGAATGAACTTTGCAGGTTGAGCCAGAACTGCGCGGTGGTGTTGAAATAGCGGGCCAGCCGCAAGGCCGTATCCGGTGTGATCGCTCGCCGCTCTCGAACAATATCGTTGATCCTGGGCGCGGGTACATGCAACGCCATTGCCAAGGCGTGGGAGGTCATATTAAGGGGGACAAGAAACTCTTCCCGAATAATCTCTCCCGGGTGAATGGGCCGCATTTTGTTGGTTGCCATGCTATACCTCTCAGTGATAATCAGTGATTTCAACGCTCGCCGGTCCCGCCCTTGTCCATACAAAACACACGCGCCACTGGCTGTTAATGCGGATGCCATGTTGACCCGCCCGATCACGGCTTAATGCTTCCAGGCGATTGCCTGGCGGCGATTTCAAGTCACGAAGCTCCATAGCATCGTCCAGCATTTGGAGTTTTCGCTGCGCGACGCTCTCAATGTTTCGAAACCGTTTTGGGCTTCTCCCCTCGAAGAGCGCTTCAGTGTCGGTACACCGGAAGGAGCGTATCGTCATGAGTAAATGTATATCGCAGCGCGTTTAATGTCAATAGAGAAATAACGCTCATGAATCATCCGCCAGGTGCGCATAGCCATGCCGCCGCGCGCACAGGAATGGACACGACTTTATACTTCTCTCCGCGCTCCAAGGTTTGCAGCAGATCGGCCCACACGCCAAGCCCAGACAGTTCCGAGCGCATGGTGCGCCTGAAATCGTGTACCGCGAAATGATCCAGGCCGTGCGCCAGACTGCGCAGTGTCACGTTCAGCGTGTCCGGCGAAACATGAGGAAAACGCTTCGCGGCGCGCCGGGCCGGAAATACGTAGGCGCTGCTGCCGGACGCCAAAAGGCGGGTTTGAACGATGCTACAGCGGGGAAACGCGAGGCAGGCATGGACGTTACCGGATCGGCCTGGAGATCACTCGATGTTCTGAATCTGCTCGCGCATCTGCTCGATGAGCAGCTTGAATTCCAGGCTGGCGTCCGAAAGCTCCTTGGATACTGATTTGGATCCGAGGGTGTTCGCCTCGCGGTTCAGCTCCTGCATCAGAAAGTCCAGCCGTTTTCCCACGGCTCCGCCGGCTTCGAGGACGCGCAGCACCTCGTCCAGATGCGCGCCGAGGCGGTTCAGTTCCTCCGCGATATCGATCTTGACGCCGAACAGCGCGATCTCCTGCCGGATGCGCTCCTCGTCGCTTGTCGCAAGCGCTTCCCGAAGGCGCGTGGCCAGTTTTTCCTGGAAGGCGGCGATGGCTTCCGGAACATGCGACTCGATCAGCGCCAGGCGCGCCTGCATGCGCTCGATGCGCTCGGCAATCATGCCCTTCAATTTGTCGCCCTCGCGCGCCCTGGTCGCCGAGAACTCGGACAGTGCTTCCTTCACCAGCGCCACGCCTGCTTCGCGCAGCGCATCGGCGTCGGTCTCCTGCGCGGCGAGCATTCCGGGCCAGTGAAGCACATCGCCGACGCGCAGCGGTTGCGCCGCGGGCAGAACGTCCAGGACGCTGCGCTCGGCCCGTGCCAGCGCCGCGAGCAGGGCGTCGTTGATCGTCAATTGCGGAGCCGCGGCGGCGGCCGGCTGGATCGCCATGCGGCATTCGACCTTGCCACGCGCGAGGCTGGCCGTAAGCAGCTCTCGAAGTGCCGGCTCGCTGGGACGAAGTTCTTCGGGAAGACGAAACTGCAGGTCCAGAAAACGGCTGTTGACGCTTTTCAGCTCGACCGCGAGCACGGCTTGCCCGATTTCGCGCGAAATACTCGCATATCCCGTCATGCTTTGAATCAATGGAAGCTCCATGTCTTCTGGAACGATTGCGGGGGCACGCTTTACAATGCGTGCGGCCAGGTCGGACAATGCCTCAATCATAACGGATTGGCGCAAGCATCGATTTCACCCGCTGCAGAGGCTCGTCCGCATAGCGAAGTGACCAGGAGGAAGCGCGCAACATGACGCGTCCCAGCAAGCGAGGCCCCGAGCAGTTGCGCCCCGTGCGCATTCAGAGGAATTACACGCGCCACGCCGAGGGCTCGGTGTTGATCGAGTTCGGCGACACCCGCGTTCTGTGCACCGCGAGCGTCGAGGAAAAGGTGCCCGGTTTCCTGAGGGACCGCGGACAGGGCTGGGTCACGGCAGAGTACGGCATGCTGCCGCGCGCGACCAACACGCGCACCGACCGCGAGGCCGCGCGCGGCAGGCAGACTGGTCGCACGCAGGAGATCCAGCGCCTGATCGGGCGCAGCCTGCGCGCGGTGATGGACTTGAAGAGGCTGGGCGAGCGCACCATCCAGATCGATTGCGATGTCATTCAGGCCGACGGGGGAACGCGAACGGCCGGCATCACCGGCGCGTTCGTCGCGCTGCGCGACGCGGTTGCGCTGCTGATGCAACGAGGATTGATCGCACAGACGCCGATACGGGATTTTGTCGCTGCGGTGTCGGTGGGTATCCATGAGACCATCCCCATTCTCGACCTCGATTATGCAGAGGATTCGAATTGCGACACGGATATGAATGTGGTGATGACCGGCTCGGGCGGCTTTGTCGAGGTTCAGGGTACGGCCGAAGGAGCGCCGTTCTCGCAGTCACAGCTGGACGCCTTGTTGCAGCTCGCGCAACGCGGAATCCGCGAGTTGATCGCAAAGCAGAAGGAGGCGTTGGGGATTTCCTGAACCAGCCGCGTCGGCGTATTCTGCCGTCCATCTTCTCCCTATTTTGCGCCGTCGCAACGTCGCGACGGCGCAAAATAGGGAGACTGATATAAACCCCAATTCATGAAGCAACTCGTGGTCGCCTCTTCCAATCCCGGCAAACTGCGGGAGCTTTCCGAGCTGCTCGCGCCGCTCGGCATCGAGATCATCGCGCAGACGCAGCTCGACGTCGCCGACGCCGAAGAACCGCATGTCAGCTTTGTCGAAAACGCGCTTGCCAAAGCACGCCACGCCAGCCGCCGTGCGAAGCTGCCTGCGCTCGCCGACGATTCCGGGATCTGCGTGCAGGCGCTCGGAGGAGAGCCCGGGGTGCACTCGGCGCGCTTTGCCGGCGGGCCAACCGATGGTGGGATGGATCGCCGGGAACAGGACGCGCGCAACAACGAAAAGCTCATCGCGCTGCTGAAGGACGAGAAGAACCGCCGCGCCCACTATACCTGCGTGGTGGTGCTGGTCCGCCATGCCGATGATCCCGAGCCGCTGATTGCGCAAGGGCGCTGGCACGGAGAGGTGATCGGTGCGCCGCGTGGTACAAGCGGCTTCGGCTACGACCCGTATTTCTATCTACCCGAGCTTGGAAAGACGGCGGCCGAACTCGATCCGAAGCACAAGAACGCCCTCAGCCATCGGGGCAAGGCGTTGCGCCGGCTGATCGCCAAGCTCAAGCAAGGCGAATGAAGGTGGTTGCCGCAGCGTTGAAGAACCTGTCGAGCAGCGGCGTGCGTCTGGAGCGGCTGCCGCCGCTGTCGCTGTATGTCCACATCCCCTGGTGCGTGCGCAAATGCCCGTACTGCGATTTCAATTCGCACGAAGCCAGAGACGATTTGCCCGAGGCGGCCTACGTCGCGGCACTGGTGCGCGACCTTGAGCAGGCGCTGCCGGCGATCTGGGGACGGCGCATCGTCAGCGTGTTCATCGGTGGCGGCACGCCGAGCCTGTTTTCGGCGCAGGGGATCGATTCGTTGCTGTCAGCCTTGCGCGCACGCCTCGCGGTCGGCCCCGAGTGCGAGATCACGCTGGAGGCGAACCCGGGGACCTTCGAAGCCGAGAAATTTCGCGAATTCAGGTCGGCCGGCGTGAACCGGCTCTCGGTCGGCGTTCAGAGCTTCAATGCGCGGCACCTGAAGGCGCTCGGTCGTATCCACGACGATGCAGAGGCAAAGCGCGCAGTGGGCATGGCACTCGATAGGTTCGAGAACGTCAACCTCGATCTCATGTACGGGCTGCCGGGGCAGACGCTTGCCGAAGCCGAATCGGATCTGCGGAGCGCCTTATCCTTCGGTGCACCGCATGTTTCCTACTACCATCTGACCATAGAACCGAACACCCTGTTTCACCGCCATCGGCCGAGCGTACCCGACGACGATGCCGCCGCGGCGATGCAGGAGATGATCGAGGGGCGGCTCGCCGATGCGGGCTACGCGCATTACGAAACCTCGGCCTACGCGATCCCGGACCGCGAATGCCGCCATAACCTGAACTACTGGCGCTTCGGGGATTACCTGGGCATCGGGGCCGGCGCGCATTCAAAGCTTTCCTTCCCGGACCGCATCGTCCGGCAGGTGCGCACCCGGCACCCCGCGGAGTACTTGAAGCGCGCCGCGAATGCCGTGCCGCTGCAGCAGGAGCAAGAGGTTGCGACGGCGGATGTGGCGTTCGAATTCATGATGAACGCTTTGCGTCTCACCGAAGGTTTTCCGGCTGCGCTGTTCACTGAGCGCACCGGTTTGCCGATCGCCGCGGCGGCAGGACCGCTCGATCAGGCCGAGGAGCGCGGGCTGATCACCCGCACTGACGGGCACATCAGGCCGACAGAGTTCGGGCGGCGTTTCCTTAATGACCTGTTGCAAATTTTTTTGAACGGGGAGCCGAAGGAATGACAGCAAGCCTGAAGAAAGTGAAGGTGCTCGCCTTCGATGGCTTCGGCACCGTGGTCGACTGGCGCGCAAGCATTAATGCAGAGGGCCGGCCCCGCGGGTGCGACAAGCCGCCGAATGCGATGGATGCCGGTGAACTCGCCGCGAAAATGAGATTCAACAGTGGGATTGAGACAGCGCGCTTCAGACGCGCCGCTCAGATCTTCCTGAATATCACGTCCCAAACGCCATGACCCAGACGCGCGCCGCGGGCTTCGAATCTGGTCTGCGGGCGCGAGTCGGGGCGCTCGGCGAATCCACCCGCAGTATTTCGCAGGACGGCCTCCCCGCGCAGCGTCTCAAGCATCTGCAGCGCGTAGTCTTCCCAGTCGGTGGCCAGGTGCAGAATCGCGCCGGACTTCATACGCGAGGCGAGCAGCGTGACAAACGGCGCCTGGACAAGGCGCCGTTTGTGATGGCGTTTCTTGGGCCACGGGTCCGGAAAGAACACGTGCACGCCGTCCAGCGTCTGCGGCGCGATCATTTTCTGCAGTACCTCCACGGCATCGTGCTGGATCACGCGCAGGTTGGACAACTTGAGCGCGTCGATGCGCTTGAGCAATGCGCCGACCCCGGGGGTATGAACTTCGATGCCCAGAAAGTCGAATTCCGGGTGCGCGTGTGCGATTGCCGCCGTGGTTTCGCCCATGCCGAATCCGATTTCGAGGATTTTCGGCGCGCTGCGGCCGAACAGGCGGTCCAGGTCGATCGGGGCGCTTTGAAAGGAAACGCCAAAAACGGGGAGCAGTTCGTCGACCGCGCGGCGCTGCGCCGCGGAAACACGCCCCTGGCGCAGCACGAAACTGCGGATGCCGCGGTGCTGTCGTTCCAAGTGGTCGCTCAGGCGGTCTTGGGCTCGATCAGACCGGATGTCGGGGAACTTGGCGTAGCCGAATACAACTTCCTCGGCATGCGTCCCGCGAGATAGGCGTCGCGCCCGGCCTCGACGGCTTTTTTCATCGCCTGCGCCATGAGCACCGGATTCTGCGCCTTGGCGATCGCGGTATTCATCAGCACGCCGTGGCATCCCAGTTCCATCGCGATCGCTGCGTCCGAGGCCGTACCCACGCCCGCATCGACGAACACCGGAACGCGGGCCTCGGCGAGAATGAGCTGCAGATTCCAAGGATTGAGTATGCCCATCCCGGAGCCGATCAGGGAGGCAAGCGGCATCACGGCGCAGCAGCCGATTTCCTCCAGGCGCTTGGCGATGATCGGGTCGTCGCTGGTGTAGACCATGACCTTGAAGCCATCACGCACGAGTGTTTCGGCCGCGTTGAGCGTCTCCATCACGTTGGGAAACAGCGTGTCCGGGTCGCCCAGTACCTCGAGTTTGACCAGGTCATGGCCGTCAAGAAGTTCGCGCGCAAGTCGAAGCGTGCGTACGGCATCGTCGGCCGTATAGCATCCGGCCGTGTTGGGCAGGTAGGTGTACCGGGAGGGCGGCACGGCGTCAAGCAACGACGGCTCGTTCGAATTTTGACCGATGTTGGTGCGCCGGATCGCCACCGTGACGATCTCCGCCCCGCTCGCCTCGACGGCAAGCCGGGTCTCATCAAAGTCCTTGTACTTGCCGGTTCCGATCAACAGTCGCGAGGTGTAGGTCCGGCCCGCGATTACCAGCGGATCGGCGCCCGCGTTCGCGCGCGCCGTGGCGCTGTTCACTGGTGCATTCATATCAGCCCCCCCCGACCGCTGCCACGATTTCCAGCGTATCGCCGTCGGCGAGCCGCGTTTCGGCATAGCGGCTGCGCGGTACGATTTCACCGTTCTTTTCGACGGCGACCCGCTTGCCGGCAAGTTCCAGCGCATCGAGGAGACGCTCGATGTTGGCACCGGGTTCAAGCTGGCGCGCTTGTCCATTGACCGATAGCTGAATCATGCGGGCCCCGCTCCAAGTTTCTGCGTGGATTCGTGCGACAATTTTAGCATGCCGCTTCGCGGGTTCCTTCCTGAGCGTAGGCCGCTTCCCATGCGAGCAAGGCCTGCTTGCGCATGTCGCCCCAGCGGTAGCCGGCCAGGTCGCCGACGGAGCGAAGCACGCGGTGGCAGGGGATCAGCACCGCCACCGGATTGGAGCCGGCGGCGCTGCCCACCGCCCGTGCAGCGCCGGGATGGCCAATGGAGCGCGCCAGCGCGGAATAGCTGGTCACGAATCCCTCGGGCAGGCGCACAAGCGCTTCCCATACCTTGATCTGGAAATTGGTGCCGCGCAGGTGCAGTCGCAGTGACGCGCGTCCCCGCCCCCGGGGCGTAGCGGCGAACGCACGTGCTGCCAGCGCTCCGGTGCGTTGCGGATCGCGGACCCAGCGTGCGTTTGGCCACTCGTCGGCCAGCGCCCGCAGTTCGGCCGCGCGCCCTGCCGGGCCGATGAAACGAAGTGCGCAGATCCCCCGTTGCGTCACGGCGAGCAGGCATTCGCCGAACGGGGTCGGGTGATAACCGTAGCCGATTTCGATTCCCTCCCCGCGGCGGCGAATCTCGCCCGGCGTGACCGCCTCGCATTCGACCAGCAGATCGTGCAGACGTCCGGCGCCCGACAGGCCGGACGCGAGCGCCGCATCGAGCACGTTGGCGCACTCGCTCAGGCGGCGCTTGGCATCCTCCTTGGTGAGAAACTGCAGGAACCGCTTCGGAGAGATCCCCGCCCAGCGCCCGAACAGGCGCTGGAAGTGATATTCGGACAAATGCACGCTGGCCGCGATTTCGGACAATTCGGGCTGACGGTGCCGGTTCGCCACGACGTAGCGGATGGCCCGTTCCACGCGCGCGTAGTCGCGTGATTGCTGTTTCAACTCATCGAGGCGGGACATGGTTGTGTGCATGCCGCGAGTCTAGTGCCGGGCGCCGGTTCAGGCCACCCGTTTCTTGCTCTTTGCTTACGCGGGCCCGTCGTTGCCGGTTGCAGCCCGCTTGCGCGGCGTCGCAGTTGGCCCGTCAGACAAAGCATCGTAGAATCAACGCCGCGCAGCGGCGCGAAGCCACGCGCGAAATGTGCCGCCGCCTGTACACAGGGAGTACGCCATGAAGTTTCGCTTTCCCGTCGTCATCATCGACGAGGACTTCCGTTCGGAAAACGTCAGCGGTTCGGAGATACGCGCGCTCGCCAAAGCGATGGAAGGAGAAGGTATGGAAGTGCTCGGCGTAACCAGCTACGGCGACCTGTCTCAATTCGCGCAGCAGCAGAGCCGCGCCTCGGCGTTCATCCTTTCGATCGACGACGAGGAATTTCCCCCGGGCCCGGAAATTGCCCCGGCATTGGTGAACCTGCGCGCGTTCATCAAGGAAATTCGCTTCAAGAACTCGGAGATTCCGATTTACCTCTATGGCGAGACGCGCACCTCGCATCACATCCCAAATGACATCCTGCGCGAGCTACACGGCTTCATCCACATGTTCGAGGAAACACCAGAGTTTCTCGCACGCCACGTGATCCGTGAAGCCAGGTCGTATCTTGACTCGCTTGCGCCGCCGTTCTTTCGTGCGCTCGTGCATTACGCGCAGGACGGATCGTATTCGTGGCACTGTCCGGGTCACTCGGGGGGTGTGGCATTCCTGAAATCGCCGATCGGCCAGATGTTCCACCAGTTCTTCGGCGAGAACATGCTGCGCGCCGACGTCTGCAATGCCGTGGAGGAACTCGGCCAGCTCCTCGACCATAGCGGGCCGGTGGCGGCCTCCGAGCGCAACGCGGCGCGCATTTTCAACGCCGATCACTGTTTCTTCGTCACCAACGGAACCAGCACCAGCAACAAGATCGTTTGGCACGCCAGCGTTGCACCGGATGACATCGTGGTGGTGGACCGGAATTGCCACAAGTCGATTCTGCATGCGCTTACCATGACCGGCGCCATTCCGGTTTTCCTGACGCCCAAACGCAATCATCTGGGGATCATCGGGCCGATCCCGTTGGAGGAATTTCGCCCGGAGAACATCCAGAAGAAGATCGACGCGAACCCGCTTGCGCGCAACGCCAAGAACAAGCGGCCGCGCATCCTCACCATTACCCAAAGCACGTACGACGGCGTCGTCTACAACGTGGAAATGCTGAAGGACATGCTGAATTCATCCATCGATACGCTGCATTTCGACGAAGCCTGGCTCCCGCACGCGGCGTTCCACGAGTACTACAGGAACATGCACGCGATCGGCCGTGACCGGCCGCGTTCGAAGGATGCGATGATTTTCGCGACGCACTCCACCCATAAGCTGCTCGCGGGGATTTCCCAGGCGTCGCAGATCCTGGTGCAGGAGAGCGAAACCCGCAAGCTCGACCGCCACACGTTCAACGAAGCCTATCTGATGCACAGTTCGACCTCACCGCAGTACGCGATCATCGCCTCATGCGACGTCGCCGCGGCGATGATGGAGCCGCCAGGCGGAACCGCACTGGTCGAGGAGTCCATTGCCGAGGCGGTGGACTTCCGCCGCGCCATGCGCAAGGTCGGCGACGAATGGGGCAAGGACTGGTGGTTCAAGGTCTGGGGCCCGGAAAAGCTCTCCGACGACGGAATCGGCTCGCGCGAGCAGTGGATGCTCAAGGCGCACGAGAAGTGGCACGGTTTCGGGGAGCTTGCCCAAGGATTCAACATGCTCGACCCGATCAAGGCCACCATCGTGACACCGGGACTGGACGTGTCCGGACGGTTCGCCAAGAGCGGGATTCCGGCCGCGATCCTCACCAAGTTCCTCGCCGAGCACGGGGTCATCGTCGAGAAGACCGGCCTGTACTCGTTCTTCATCATGTTCACGATCGGAATCACCAAGGGGCGCTGGAACACGCTGTTGACCGCGCTGCAACAGTTCAAGGACGACTACGACCGGAACCAGCCGATGTGGCGCATCCTGCCCGAATTCTGCGCCAAGTTCCCGCGCTACGAGGGTGTGGGCCTGAGCGATCTGTGCCGGCAGATCCACGACATGTACAAGGCGAATGACGTGGCCCGCGTGACCACGGAGATGTACCTATCGAATATGGCCCCGGCAATGAAACCCTCGGACGCGTTCGCAAGCATGGCGCACGGCGAAATCGACCGCGTCGAGATCGACCAGCTGGAGAGGCGCATTACCAGCGTGTTGCTGACGCCGTATCCTCCGGGGATCCCGCTGCTGATACCGGGCGAGCGCTTCAATCGGACGATCGTGGAGTACCTGCAGTTCGCGCGTACCTTCAACGAAATGTTCCCCGGTTTCGAGACCGACATCCACGGTCTGGTGAAAGAGCAGATAAACGGCCGCGCGCGTTACTACGTCGACTGCGTACGGCAGGCCTGATCCGGCGCTGCCGTGGATAGGCTGCCGAGGGCTACTTCGTGCCGGACTGCTTCTCGAGCGCTGCCCTCGTGCGGCGATTCGATCCCGTGGCGGGCAGCGCCGGGGCGGGTCGTCGTCCGTCCAGCTTGTGCAATATTCCGAGTATGGGATGACGCAGCAGCATGCGTGGTCCGGCCCAGCGCATCACCACGCGCACCCGCTCGCGCATCGGTGCGCTGTAGCAGTGGACCACGCAGTTGGCGCAGGTGGGCTTGGCGTCGCCGAACACGCAGCGCCGCAAACGTCGTTCCGCGTAGGCGAGCAGTTCAGCGCACTCACTGCAAACCGGGGCCCGATCGCGGTGTTCTTGCCCGCGGCAATACAAGCGCAGCATCGCCTCGATGGTTTTCAGCTCGCGGGCGCGGCGCATGACGCTCTTGTCTGTCCTGAATTCGATGACGTTGCGGGGCATGAGGAATGATCGGTTCGCATGGCCGTGCGCCGGAAGTGGTGCGCACAGGCCAACGATACCGCGATCCACCCCCAGTGCCGCCTTGATGTGCGTCAAAGCTTCGCCCGGAAGGCTCGAGCGCTCGCGCTTCCGCATTTTGCGGCGCCGGATCGGCGATCGGCGCGGCGGAACCGGGACGTTGGCGGTGGCGGAACATGGGCAACCGGGACGCACGGACGGCGGAATACTGGATAGACTGAATCTGTTCTAGAATCCGGCCCTCAAGCGGGTGTAGTTCAATGGCAGAACGAAAGCTTCCCAAGCTTAAGACGAGGGTTCGATTCCCTTCACCCGCTCCACCTTGCCGCTGAGCTGACCGCATGCCGCGCTCTGATCATGTCCACCTCGTTTGACGGACGACTGGTCGTTGCGATTTCCTCGCGGGCGCTGTTTGATCTCGAGGAAAGCAACCGCGTGTTCGAGGAGCAGGGGGTGGAGGCCTATTACCGCTACCAGCGCGAGCATGAAGACGAACGCTTGGCTCCTGGCATCGCGTTTGGATTGGTCAGGAAGCTGCTTGCGCTCAATACACTGCCTCCGGTGCGCCCGCGCGTGGAAGTCATCCTGCTTTCGCGCAACACCGCCGATACCGGGCTTCGTATCATGACTTCCATCGAGCACTACGAGCTGGATATCTCGCGGGCGGCGTTTACCGGGGGCGAGAGCACTTATCCCTACGTTCCCGCGTTCGACGCGCATCTGTTCCTGTCGGCGAATCCGGTTGACGTACGCAAGGCGCTGGACGCGGGGCATGCGGCCGCGACCATTCTGCCGTCCAATGTCGGACAGAACGTGGCGCAGACGGATCAACTGCGGATTGCCTTCGACGGCGACGCGGTTCTGTTTTCCGACGAGGCGGAACGCGTCTACAAGAAGGACGGACTGAGTGCATTTACCGCGAGCGAGGTAACCGCGGCCCGGGAGCCCCTGTCGGGCGGGCCGTTCAAGAACTTTCTCGCTGCGCTGCATCGCCTCCAGTCGGAGTATTCTCCCGATGCCGCGCCGATCCGCACCGGGCTGGTCACCGCGCGCAGCGCGCCGGCGCACGAGAGGGTGGTGCGGACGCTGCGCGCCTGGAACATCCGCATCGATGAGGCGCTGTTTCTGGGCGGGCTCGAAAAGGGCAGGTTCTTGAAGGCCTTCGGCGCGGACATCTATTTCGACGATCAGCGAGGACACTGCGACTCGGCCAGCCAGCACGTTGCCACCGGCCATGTCCCGTTCGGCGTCGCCAACGAGTAGCGGCCGCGCTTGCTGAAACAGGCTTTTCGGGGCGGCGCGCGGTTTCATCACGCAATGAGGGATTTCTCCAAGCGGCTTATCGCCTGGCAAAAGGTCCATGGCCGCCACGGACTTCCGTGGCAGAGGAGCCGTGATCCCTACCGGATATGGCTTTCCGAAGTCATGCTGCAGCAGACGCAGGTTGGAACGGTCATTCCCTACTATGAACAGTTTCTCGATCGTTTCCCGGATCTGACACGCTTGGCGCGCGCGCCGCTGGCGGAGGTCCTTCGTCTTTGGGCGGGCCTCGGTTATTACTCGAGGGCGCGCAACCTGCACCGGGCAGCCTTGAAGATCGTCGACGAGCGCCGGGGCGCGTTTCCGCGGCGACGCGTTGCGCTCGAAGAGCTTCCCGGCGTCGGGCGCTCAACGGCTGCGGCGGTCGCGGTATTTGCATTCGGCGCGCGCGAGGCGATTCTGGACGGCAACGCGAAACGCGTGCTCGCGCGCCACTTTGCCGTGGAAGGCGTCCCGGGGAATAGCGCGTACGAGGCAAAGCTGTGGTCGCTTGCGGAGTCGCTGCTACCGGCGCGGGACGTGCCGACCTACACCCAGGGTTTGATGGATCTCGGCACGGCGGTATGCACGCGCACGTCGCCCGGGTGCGCGCATTGCCCTGTAGCTTCGAGCTGCGTGGCGCTCAAGCGAGGGTGTGTGGCGGCTTTTCCGACGCCCCTGCGGCGCAAGCCTGCGCGCGTGCGCTCGGTAGCGATGCTGCTGCTGTTGCGCGGCAGCCAAATTCTGCTGCAGGCGCGCCCGCCTGCAGGAATCTGGGGCGGGCTGTGGTCCCTTCCCGAGATGCCGATCGGCGTCGATGCGCGCGCGCATTGTGCCGCCGAGCTTGGATGCGAGGTTGGGACGCCGGAGGCGCTCGCGCCGTTGCGCCACAGGTTCACCCATTTCACGCTCGACATCAGGCCCTACCGATGCGAGGTCAGTCGCGTCATGTCGCGGACCGAAGAGCCTCGGCGCGTTTGGTATGGCCTTGCACAAGCCGAGGCGGCCGGGGTCCCGGTACCGGTGAGGAAGCTGCTGCGCGGACTGCGCCGCAATACATAGTCGGTAATCCGCTTCACGGTGTCGAACTATGCGGCAGGTTCCCAGGCCCAGGCGGCGTCGCGTCCAAATTGTTCAAGGAACCGCTGAAGTGTCTCGAGGCGGGTCAAGCTGTCGCCGAGTTCGAGCAGCTTCTGCTTGACCGCAAGGGGTGCAGGCAGAATCTCGGTGAGCCGATAGCCAACCCACGCCGCATCGCCGACACTGGCAGCGCGGCTGCAGCGCGTATCGCGGCCGGGGAGCCGCAGCTCATGTCGCCAAATTCCTGTGCCGGACCACGACGGCAGCGTAGGGGCGGAAACGGGCCGCGAGTCGCTCAGCGAAGTATACGGAGCGGTGCCGGCCGCCGGTGCAGCCTATGGCCACGGTCAGATAGCCGCGGTTGTCGCCGCGGTACGCGGGCAGCCAGGTTTCGACGAACTCGCCGATGTCGGCGAGCATCTTGCTCACTTGAGGTTCGCGTTCGAGAAAGGCTGCTACCTCCGAATCCAGGCCGGTCATCGGACGAAGCTGCGCCACATAGAACGGATTTGGCAGGCAGCGCACGTCGAATACCAGATCGGCGTCCAGCGGGACACCCTGCTTGTATGCGAACGATTCGAACAGCAATAAGGCATTTCCCGGCGCGACATGAAGCAGGTCGCGAATCCAGCTGCGCAGCGCATTCGGCTGCAATTCGCTGGTGTCGATCCGATGGCTGATCTCGGCGATCGGCGACAGCAGGTCGCGCTCGCGCGCCAGACACTCCTCGAGGGTGATGTTGCCTTGCGCGAGCGGATGATGCCGTCGAGTTTCGGAAAAACGCCGGATCAGCGCGCCATCCTTGGCCTCGAGGAACAGCGGACGCACCTCGACGCCCTGGGCCTTCAAATCATCGAGGTAGCCGGGGATCAGACCGAGCGACCCGCCGCTTCGGGCGTCTATGCTCATTGCGACGCGCGTGTTTCCGGCATCGCGCAGCAGCTGCACCGATTCCTGCAGCAGCTTGACTGGAAGATTGTCGATGCAGTAGTAGCCGCTGTCCTCCAGGACATTGAGCGCTATGCTTTTGCCCGAGCCGGACAGCCCGCTTACCAGGACCAGTTGCATCCAATCAGCGTAGCACAGCCTCGCAGCGGGGCGTGGACCGACGCTCGGACGCCCGGGTTCGCGGCGCCGTACGCGGCCCGGCAGGCTAGGCTCAGTCCAGGTCCCGATCCAACGCTTCGCGCTGTCGCGCGAGGAATTCCTGCATCGAATCGATACCGCGCAGCTGCAGGATGCAGTTGCGCACCGCAGCCTCGAGCAGCACGGCGAGATTCCTGCCTGCAGCCACCGGCACGACGACCTTACGAATCGTCAATCCCAGGATTTCCTCTGAAATTTCATGCAGCGGCAGGCGCTCCGCCTCCTGTGCGCCGGCCTGCTGCGCCCTCTGGAGGTGCACGATCAATTTAAGATTCATCTTGGGCCGCACGGCCGTTTCGCCGAATATGGTCCGTATATTGAGCACGCCCAGACCACGAACCTCCAGAAAATCCTTCAACAGCGCAGGGCAGCGGCCCTCGAGAATGTTGGCGGCAATCCTGGAAATTTCGACCACGTCGTCGGCGACGAGACCGTGTCCGCGGCTGATCAATTCAAGAGCGAGTTCACTCTTTCCGACACCCGAGTCGCCGGTGATGAGCACGCCGACTCCAAGGACATCCATGAATACGCCATGCAACGAAGTTGTCTCTGCAAGCGCTTTGGCAAGGACGCGGCGAAGATGCTCGATGACGTGCACAGCCGTCCGCGGCGATCCGAAAACGGCTGTGCCGGCACGGTCTGCCGATTCGATGAGACGCCGGTCGGGCGTCATCGCGTCGGCGATGATGATCGCCGATGGGCGCGCGGCGAACAGATTGGACAGAAGCTGGTCGAACGCGCCGGCGTCGAAGGAATCCAAATAAGCGGCTTCCTGGCTGCCGATGACCTGGATCGCGTTCGGGTGTATCAGGTTCAGGTGACCGACCCGCGCTGCGCCGTCGGTCGTGTCGCGGCGCACAACTTCCGCGCCGCCGGGGCGACCCGCGAGCCAGGCTAGCCCCAGTTTCTCGCGGTTGTCTTCATGAAGCTGCGCGACGCTGATCTGCAACATGGGGTTGCCAGGCTGTGATCGTCTGATGCAGTTTGTTCGAGTCGTGTTCCGTCGCGAGTTGTTCGCGCAGCTCCCGGTCCGAAAACAGCTGTGCAAGCTCCGAAAGGATCTGCAGGTGTTGTTCGGTGGCCTGCTCGGGAACGAGCAGAAAGAACACGAGTGTTACGGGTTTGCCGTCCGGCGCGTCGAACGGTACCGGCGAGGCCAGGCGAACAAATGCGCCGACCGCGTCCTTGAGGCCCTTGATGCGTCCGTGCGGAATCGCCACACCCTGGCCCAGACCCGTCGAGCCGAGGCGCTCGCGCGCGAACAAGCTGTCGAAAACAGCGCTGCGGCCCACGTCCTGGTTATTCTCGAACAGCAGCCCCGCCTGCTCGAACATCCTCTTCTTGCTGGTGACGTCCAGATCCAGAAGAATGTTTGACGGGGGAAGGAGCTTGGCGATGAGATTCATTGGCGATGTAATCTGTCCGGAACCCGCGCTAGGGTTTGGCACGTCGCAAAAAGTTCGGCAAGCCGCTCAGCGTGCGCAATTCTACACGTTTTGGCAGTCGTGCAACCAGCCGGCGCGCGATAGTTCAAGTTCAGGCACCCAACGTGAACCGAGGCGGTATACCCGGTTCCGGCGCACGCGCCCCGGGACTCAGAAATCGACGCCCGTTTCCCTCACAACGCCTTGCGCAGATTGACCGGCGGAATATTCAGCGACTCCCGATATTTTGCGATCGTGCGGCGCGCCACAACGATGCCCTGCTGGGCCAGTATCTGCGATAGCTTGCCGTCGGAGAGCGGTTTCTTGGCGTTCTCGGCGGCGATAAGCTGCTTGATCAGGGCGCGGATCGCCGTTGCCGAACACGCGCCGCCCGCCTCGGTCGCGACATGGCTGCCGAAGAAATACTTGAGTTCGAAAATGCCCCGTGGCGTGAGCATGAACTTCTGTGTCGTGACGCGCGAAATGGTGGATTCGTGCAGGCCCAGCGTCTCGGCGATCTCGCGCAGCACCAGCGGGCGCATCGCGACCTCGCCGTGTTCAAAGAAGTGCCGCTGACGATCGACGATTGCCTGCGATACCCGTAGTATCGTCTCGAATCGCTGCTGAACGTTCTTGATCAGCCAGCGCGCCTCCTGTAGCCGTTGGGAAAGCGGGCTGCCGGAGGCGCCGCGGTTGCTCTGCAGTATGTCGGCATACATCCGGTTTATACGCAGCTTCGGCACCGCGTCCTGGTTGAGGCTGGCCACCCAGACATTTTTCGTCTTGCGCACGAATACATCAGGCACGATATAGCGCGTCTCAAAGGACGTGAATTTTGCGCCGGGGTGCGGATTGAGAGTCTGGATCAGCAAATGGGCCTGGCGCAGCTGATCATCGGTGCAGTCCAGCGCCTTGCGTAGCCGTACGAAATCATGCGCGGCGAGCAGCGCCAGATGGTCCCGGACAATAGCGAGCGCCCGCTCACGGCCGGATGTGTGCCGGGGAAGCGCAAGCAATTGCAGTTCAAGGCATTCGTGAGCGCTGCGCGCGCCGACGCCGGTGGGATCGAGGCTCTGCAGCGTGCGCAGCGCGATCTGGAGCTCCTCGGGTTCCACACCGAGCTCCTGCGGAATCAAGTCGGCCACTTCCTCTAGAGGCATCAACAGGTAGCCATCGTCCTCCAAGGCATCGATGAGCAGCTCGACCAGCCGCCGATCCCTCGGTTCCAGGTTCATGAACGAAACTTGTACCAACAAATGCTCGCGCAGGCTGGGGGATTCCGCGGCGATCTGGGGGAAATTGGGGTCCTCGTCCTCGTCGCGTGCGCCGGCCGATGCCGGAACTCCGCTGTACCAGTCGATATCTTCCGAGCCGTCCGTGCTGGCTTCCGGACCCTCCGGGCCCGCAGGACCAGGCCCATCGCCGGCTGCGTCGGTGGGCTGATGCGACGTCGTGGCGGGCAGCGCTTCGACGCCGGCATCGACTCGTTCCAGCAGCGGATTCTCCGTCAGGAACGTATCGATTTCCTGGTTCAGCTCCATCGTCGACAGCTGCAGCAGCCTGATCGACTGCTGCAGCTGCGGGGTCAGCGTCAGATGCTGGGATAGTTTGAGTTGCAGAGCCTGTTTCATGGCAGCGGAGGATGCGAACCTAGTCGACAGCGCAACGGATACCGCAACGGGACGTTTCCGGCGACACGCTCCGAACGCTCGGCGCTCGTGCGCTGCACCGTGCCGACATCATACCGTCAGAGGCGAAAATGTTCACCGAGATATACGCGACGCACGCTCTCATCGCGGACGATTTCGTTCGGGTGGCCGGAGGCGAGCACCGATCCTTCGTTGATGATGTACGCCCGGTCGCAGATGCCCAGCGTTTCACGCACGTTGTGATCGGTTATCAGGATACCGATCGAGCGCTCCTTCAGGAAGCCGATGATGCGTTGGATGTCGAGTACGGCTATCGGGTCTACTCCGGCGAACGGCTCGTCCAGCAGAATGAAGCCGGGCTGGGTCGCCAGCGCGCGTGCAATTTCAACGCGGCGGCGTTCGCCGCCGGAGAGGGATACCGCGGTCGCCTTGTGCAGGTGCGTGATATTCAGGTCGCGCAGCAACCGGGCGAGGCGTTCCGGTACTTCCGCTTCCGGGACGCCCTGCAGTTCGAGTATTGCACGGATGTTCTCCTCCACGGTGAGCTTGCGAAATACGGAGGCTTCCTGTGGCAGGTAGGACAGTCCGAGTCGGGCCCTGCGGTGCATGGGCATGCTGCTGATATCACGGCCGTCGACGGAGATTCGGCCACCGTCCACCGCCACCAGTCCGACGATCATGTAGAAGCATGTTGTCTTGCCGGCGCCGTTCGGGCCGAGCAGTCCTACGACCTCGCCGCTCGAGACTTCGAGCGAAACATCCTTGACGACCCAGCGTGACTTGTAGCGCTTCTTCAGGCTATCGGTCCGAAGCAGGCTCATTGAACGCTCGCCTTATGCATTGCGCCCTCTGCCGCACGGGCGAGCGCTGCGGACCAGGGCCATCGATTCGCCGACGCTTGGGCTGCAATGCGCCACTATTGCTCGCGCGGAACAGGTTTGGCGGGCGGCGCCTTGCGAATGGGCGCCGGGGCACCTGCCGCGGGCGCTTCCTTCTTTTTGGGCATGATCACCGCGCGCACGCGGCTGTCGGCGTCCTCCGAGGGAGCGTCCGCGGCCGATTGCACGCTGAAGTGTTCCGTCTTCGCGTCATAGGATATGTAGTTGCCGCGCACGTCGTCGCCGCTGTCGCGTCGCACACGCGCCCTCTTGAACAGTTGTACCCGGTCTGCGCGGCCGTCGTATTCGATACGCAGCGCCTCGCCCTCGATGAATTCGTTCACGCCTTCGCGCTTCTGACGGAATCTGGCCGGCTTGCCCAGCGCGACCGCCGATTGGAAGCCCTCGACATCCTGCGTTATCGTCAAGCGGTCGGCCCGGATCGCAAGCGTGCCCTGCGTGAGCACCACCCGCCCTTCGAAGACCGCGCTCTTATGGGCATCGTCGGCGTCCATGCGGTCGGACTCGATGTTCACCGGCTTGTCGCGGTCGGCCCGCTCGGCGTTCGCCGGGGCGGCGAGGACGAGCGCGAGGGCGAGCGCAACCGCCGTCCGGAGGGATCTTTCCGGAGCGCTACTTTCTTGCCTGCTCAAAGCGACCTCGCACCTGCGAAAATAACGCGAACCGGCGCGCGTCTTCGTCGAACAGCATGCCGACGCCCGAGAGCGACGATCGTCCCTCGGTAATGGTCACCGCCTCGTCGGTTTGCGCAATGTTTTCATCCGGCAGCACGTGTAGGGAGTCGGTATGCACGCGCAGTTCCTCGCTTCCGGGTGCCGCCGCGCGAACGACGAGCACGTTACCGTGAAAGAACGCTTCGTTGCCCTCGCGGGCCAGGGTTCCGCGTTCCGCGGTAATGGTGAGCGTCGGTCCTTCGCCGCGCTTGACCACCCTGGGTGCGGTAATCTCGGTCGTGTCGTCATCGGAGAAGTGGAGCATCCGGTTCGCGGTCAACGCATATCGCGCGATGCCCTGCTCGTCCAGACGCGTCAGCGTGAAGTTGTCGATGATGGCGTCGGGGTCGTGACGATCGCGGCCGTTGCCTCCGGGTACGGGCGTTTCCAGCGCGAAGCGCAGCCAAAGCGTCAGCGCCGCCAGGAACAGCATCAGCACGATCGGAAGCAGGTGGGGAATCCGGTTCTTCATGCGCGTACGCCTAAACCAGATACTTCGAGACGGCGTGATCGAGGGCGTCCTGCGCGGCAAGGATGAATTCGCACACTTCCCTGGCTGCTCCGTCGCCGCCGCCGGCCAGGGCGACATAGTGCACGCGGGTGCGCACCGCCTCGGGCGCCGAGGGCACGCTGGCTGCGAAGCCGCAGCGCGTGAGCACCGGCAGATCGGCAAGGTCGTCGCCCATGTAGCCCGCTTCGGCGGCGCGCAGCTTCAGCCCGCCGAGCAGTTCGGCGAACGTGCGCGCCTTGTCGGAGGCCCCCTGGCGCACCAGTTCAATTCCGAGCTCCGTGGCGCGGCGATCGACTGTGCGTGAATTTCGGGCGCTGATCAGTCCGACGCGGATGCCGCTTTCACGCAGCAGCTTGATACCCTGCCCGTCGCGGCTGTTGAACGCCTTGGTTTCCTCGCCGCGGTCCGACAGATAGATCCGGCCGTCGGTGAGCACTCCATCGACGTCGAACAGCATGAGCCTGACGGCGCGCGCGCGTTCGATCGCGCTCTTGGCGCGTTCACCGGCCTGTGCGCTCATGCTCAGATCACCTTCGCGCGGAACAGGTCGTGCATGTTCAGCGCGCCGGTAAGTCTGCCCTCGGCCGTGACGACGAGCAGTTGGTTTATCCTGTGGCGTTCCATGAGCTGCACGGCTTCCGCCGCAAGCTTGTCGGCGGAGATCGTGCGCGGGCTGCGGGTCATCAGACGGGCTATCTCCGCCGAACGGATGTCATCGACCTGATCGAGGGCGCGGCGCAGGTCGCCATCGGTGAAAATTCCGGCGACGCGGTCTTCCGCGTCCAGAACTGCGGTCATGCCCATGCCCTTGCGGGATATCTCGAGCAGCGCCTCGGACAGCGTCGCCGTTTCGGGAACCCGCGGGATGTTCTCGCCAGTGCGCATCACGTCGGACACCCGTGTGAGCAGCCTGCGGCCAAGCGCGCCTCCGGGGTGTTTGCCCGCGAAGTCCCGTTCACTGAATCCGCGTGCGTCCAGTAACGCAATCGCAAGCGCGTCGCCGAGCGCCAGTGCGGCCGTCGTGCTGGCCGTCGGCGCGAGGTTCAGTGGGCAGGCTTCCTGCGCGACGCGCGCATCGAGGTGCACGTCGGCCTGACGTGCAAGCGTCGAGTTCTCGTTTCCGGTGATCGCCACGAGTTTGGCTCCCTCGCGCTTGATGACCGGCATGATGGTGAGAAGCTCGGACGACTCGCCCGAGTAGGACAGCGCCACGAACACGTCATCGCTCTGGATCATGCCCAGGTCGCCGTGGCTCGCCTCGGCCGGATGCACGAAGAACGCGGGCGTTCCGGTACTCGCCATCGTCGAGGCAATCTTGCGGGCGATATGGCCCGACTTGCCGATACCGGAAACGACCACGCGTCCGCGGCAAGCCAGAATCAGGTTGACCGCGTCCAGAAACCGCGTATCGAGCCGCTCGAGCAGCGCCGAAATGGCCGCTGCCTCGATAACGAGCACCTTGCGGGCGAGCTCTAGGGCGGTGGCCGAAACTCCGGGATCAGCCCCGGAGTGGTTGGCACGGGAAGCAGCCGTTATCATAGGGCTGGAGTATATCAGAGGGTCATCCCGGATTTCCCGCATGCGACAAGGGCTTAGCGATGACGAGCACGCTTGAGCTGGTGTTGATTTTCCTCGCCAGTGCGGTGTGTGTCGTGGCGCTGTCGCGCATGCTGCATTTGCCGCCTTTGCTCGGCTACCTGCTCGCCGGCGTCGCAATCGGCCCGCATGCGTTGGGCTGGATTCCAGAGTCCGGCGAAGGGCGTTACCTGGCCGAGTTCGGCGTCGTATTCCTGATGTTTTCGATCGGACTGGAGTTCAGCCTGCCGAGGTTGTTCCAGATGCGGCGCACGGTATTCGGCCTCGGCCTGTCACAGGTCGCGCTTACCGCGGCAGCGGGGTTCGCGGCGTGCGTGCTTGCCGGGGTGGGGTGGAAGCCCGGCCTGGTTCTCGGCGGGGCGCTTGCCATGTCATCGACCGCGATCGTCGTCAGGATGTTTGCCGAGCGGATGCAACTGGAAACCCCCCATGGCCGTCAAGTGCTGGGCGTGCTGCTGTTTCAGGATCTCGCCGTGGTGCCGTTCCTGATCCTTATTCCGGCGCTCACTCAGGGCGAGAACGAGATCGCTGTCAAGCTGGCCGCTGCTCTGGGCAAGGCGGCGGTTGTCCTCGCGGTGCTGCTGTTTCTCGGCCAGAAGCTGATGCGCGGCTGGTTTCACGTCGTGGCCCGGCGACGCTCGCACGAACTCTTCATCCTCAACGTCCTGCTGATAACGCTCGGACTGGCGTGGCTCACCGAGCTTGCCGGCCTGTCGCTCGCTCTTGGCGCGTTTCTCGCCGGCATGCTGATCGCGGAGACCGAGTACCGGCATCAGGTGGAAGAGGACATAAAGCCGTTCCGCGAAGTGTTGCTCGGTCTGTTCTTCGTGACGGTGGGCATGCAGCTGGATCTGCGCGTCGTGCGCGACAACCTGGCTCTGGTGGCGTTCCTGTTCGTCATCCCGGTGCTGTTCAAAATGGCGCTCGTATCCGGTCTGTCCCGGCTTTTCGGCGGCGTGCCCGGAACGGCGCTGCGCGCCGGGCTCGCGCTCGGGCCGGCGGGTGAATTCGGTCTGGTGATCGTCGCTCTGGCCGCGAACGTGGCGGTGGTGAAGTACGAATTGGCCCAGGTGGTGTCGGCGGCGATGGTGCTGTCCATGCTCGCCGCACCGTTCTTGATTCAGTACAGCGACCGGCTGGTGCTCTGGCTGTCGAGCAGCGAGTGGATGCTGCGTTCGCTGGAGTTGCACAAGATCGCCGTCAAGAGCCTTGCGACCGAACGCCACGTCATCATCTGCGGTTACGGGCGCACCGGTCAAAATCTCGCTCATCTGTTCGAGCGCGAAGGTATCCGCTCGGTCGCCCTGGATCTTGATCCGCAGCACGTGCAGGAGGGCGTGAATGCGGGCGAATCCGTCGTCTACGGTGATTCGACGCGGCGGGAAACGCTGATTGCCGCGGGGATCGCGCGCGCGAGCGCGTTGGTTGTCACCTTTGCGGACAAGGCGGCGGCGCTGCGGATTCTGCACCACGCCCGCGCGCTGAATCCGGGACTGCCCGTCGTCGTGCGCACGCGCGACGACGCGAACCTCGACGCGCTGCTGGCCGCGGGGGCCGCGGAAGTGGTGCCGGAGACCTTCGAGACCAGCCTGATGCTCGGATCGCATGCGCTGGTGCTGATCGGCGTGCCTCTGAAACGGGTGCTGCGCAGCATCCAGGACGTGCGCAGTCACCGTTACAGCCTGCTGCGGGGCTTTTTTCACGGTGAGTCCGACGCGCCCGAGGCGGGAGACGAACTGCGCGAACTGAGGCTGCATTCGGTTCGTCTCGAGCCGGGTAGCTACGCCGCGGACAAGACTTTGCGTGATCTCGATCTGGCGGCCACCGGCGCGAGTGTCTCGGTGCTGCGCCGTATCGACACGCGCATGGGCGCCCCGGCACCCGAGACAGTGCTCGAAGTCGGGGACGTCCTGGTTCTGCTTGGCACCGGCGATCAACTCGAGGCCGCCGAGATCAGGCTGCTGCGTGGATGAGATCGCCGGTGGGGCAAAGGTGTGGCGGGCCGTACCCCGCGACGCAGGGCGGCCCCGTTTCTTGCCGACGTTCATTTCCATAGGTCGTTGTTCGGCTTCGGACCCGGGAAAGGATTCCACGGCGATGTTTCTATCTATAATTCAGTGCATAATTATGTAATTCATGCGGATAAGCTACTGACAACAAGCGTATTAACATGTATATTTCGTTTCATATTGTGTTTCATTATTATCCCGTGTCGTGACCAAGCTCAGAACTGATGACCTGATCCGGGTACTTCGTCAGCACCCTCGATCAGGAAGCGCTGAACTGTGCGCGCGACTCAAGGGCGTCAGCCGGGCCACCCTGACGCGCGCGCTGAAAACGCTCGGGGACGCCGTAATCACCGCAGGAGGATCTCGCCGGACGCGGTATGCCTTGCGCCGGCCGCTTCGAGGGAAGCACACGCCCATCCCGCTCTATCAGATTGATGAACATGGGCTCGGGCGCGAAATTGGGCAGCTGTCATTGACGTATCCAGAAGGCTCCCACCTGGAATTCCAGGGGTCTTTCCGCTGGCCGCTTGACCGCGCGATGTCCGACGGCTGGTTTGACACCTTGCTCTACCCGGTGCTCGACATGCGTCCACAGGGATTCATCGGACGCAACTTCGCTCACGCTCATGCCCTCGACCTGGGGGTGTCGGATAACCCTGATGACTGGTCCGATGACGATCTGGCTCACGTCTTGGCGAGCACCGGACATGACCAACCCGGCAACCTGATTCTCGGCGAAGCGGCGTATCGTCGCTTTCTCGACCTTCTTCGCACTGGTGAAGGCCGCTTCCTGGCAGAGTCCGACGTCGAGGCACGCTACATTCAGGAAGCTGAAAACGCGATGAGGCACGGGGAAGCGCAATCCTCCGCCGGCGGCGAGTTCCCCAAGTTCACGGCGAGCCGTCACCTGCACGGGAAGAAAGTCGACGTGATCACAAAATTTTCCGGAGCCGACGACTCTCCCGCGGTGCGCCGATGGTCGGACCTGCTGGTATGCGAGCACCTTGCCTCCCTGAGCATGCCGCGCAAGCTGCACGTACCCGCGGCCGATTCGGCGATCCATCGATACGGCGGGAGAACATTTCTTGAAGTCGTACGCTTCGACCGCCACGGCGATTTCGGCCGCTCGCCCGTCTGCACGCTCAGCAGTCTCAACGCCGCCTTGATCGGCGCAGGGGGAGGGCCGTGGCCCAAGGCCGCGCGCACGCTGCAAACGCTGGGCTGGCTTCGCGAAGCCGACACGGTTGCGCTCATCTGGTGGTTCGGCAGACTGATCGGAAACAGTGACATGCACGACGCCAATCTCGCGTTCCGTCCGGGTCTGGCGCTCGCGCCCGCATACGACATGTTGCCGATGATGTATGCGCCGATGCGCGGCGGGGAACTGCCGCACACGGAGTTTCGGCCGGAGCCGCCGTTGCCGGCCGAAGCACCGATCTGGAGGCGCGCCGCCGAAGGCGCGGAATATTTTTGGAACCTCTGCGCCGGCGACGCGCGAATCAGCGCCGACTTTCGCCGGATCTGCGATGACAATCGGCGCAAATTGGCGTTCTTGCTCTCGCGAATGCAATGAGATAGATGTTGGTTCTTTCTTCTTCAGCAGGCGGTGATAGCGGTTGCATTTCGTCAACGCTTGCTCTCGATTTGCCGGACCGCCTTCTCGCTACTACCCCGCGACAAGGCTATTTCCAGCGCCGTTTCGAGGCGAATCACCCGCTCCGTCAGGCTTTCGATTTTCTGCTGTTGGGTAACCATCGTCCCGGCCATGCGCTCTACCCTGTCGTTCATCTTGATGACCGTGGTAATCGCGTCCCACATCTTATCGGTAACACTCATCAGGCGGCCTTCCGTTCCATGCGGGCGATACGCTTGTTCGACGCCTCAACGAACGCCAGCGCATCCCCGATAGCAACACTCGCTTGCGCGGTTGTCTTGTTCATTTGGTCAATCATCCCTTCAAGCACTTTGTCGTCCTCGGATGGCCGGAAAGAAGCTGCGGCACGGCGCAAAAACTCTCCCATCGAGAGGCCGGCAGCCTTGGACATCTTTGCGATTCGCCCTTTCTCGGCAGCCGTGAGAAGGACCGGAATTCGTTCGGAAGCAGCCATTGCATCACTCCTTTATGTGCATGGTCAGCACATGCATAGTGTAGGAGGAAACAACTGCAGGTTCAAGTCGGGTTTTTCGGGCTCTGCTGTGGATCTCGAAACGAAGGCGCACCGCATACGATCTGCTGCCAATCGCGTGCGCGCCGATGCGAGGCGGAGAACTGCCGCACGGGGAATTTCGGCCGGAGCCACCGTTGCCGGCCGAAGCACCGATATGGAGGCGGACCGCCGAAGGCGCGGGTTATTTCTGGAACCTCTGCGATGACAATCGGCGAAAAGTGGCATCCCTGCTGTCGCGAGTGCAATGAGATGGCGGTAGCGCTCGGGCCAACGGCGTGGTCCCGCTCGGCGCCCGGCGCGGTGAGTCTGCTGCTCGCGGGCGCGATGTGCGTGCTGCCGTTCCTGATCCCTTACCACCAGGACCCGCTGCGCAGCTTTTATCCGGAATGGTTCGCCGCGGCGCTCGGTCTTTGCGCGGTCGCCGTCGCGTTGGCCGGGCGCGTGTTTCCATCCGTTCGGCTTCCCGCTCCGGGACGCTGGTTGATCGGCTTCGCGGTGTTTCTTGCCGCGTGCGCGCTCGCCCGCGATCCGGTCTATCCGCAGATGACGCTGTGGGCCATCGCCTACGTGGCGTATGCGGTGCTGATGCTCTGGCTGGGCGCGCATCTGGTTCACGAGATGGGACTGGCGCGAACTGCCGAAGTGCTGGCGGCTTGCGTTCTGGCCGGAGCGCTCGCCAACGCAGCCGCGGGTGTCGTGCAGTTTTACGGGCGCCCGTTTTGGCTGGAGGACCTGGTGGCCCATCTGCGCGGCAACCGCGCGTATGGCAACATCGCGCAGGCCAACCTCTACGCCAACTATCTTGCGCTGGGGCAGGCGGCCCTGCTGTTCCTATGGGTTCGTGGGCGCATCGGCGGGAGCCTGACGTGGTGCGCGGCGGCGTTGCTCGTGTGGGCTTCGGCGCTTTCGGATTCCCGAGCTGCGCTGCTGTTCGTCCTCTGGTTCGCCGCGCTCGGAGCACTCTCGACGCGCCAGTCGCCGGCAGGCGACATGCGACGGCTGCGCACCGCTTCGTTCGTACTGGCTGCGGCAACCCTCGCGGCATTTGCGGTGGTCCCTCGGTTCAACGATCTGTTCGGTCTGGGTCCGGCGCAAGCGGGGATGGACGGACGCTGGTTTGGCGGAGCGGGGTTTTTGCGCTGGCCCGCGTGGGCGCTCGCGCTGCGCCTTTTTGCCGGCGCGCCGATCGCCGGCGTCGGCGTCGGGGAATTCGCGGGCGCCGCGTTCGACGCCGGACTGCCCCGTGAGATGGCCGATGCGTTCGAGGTCTGGACCTCGCCGCATGACCTCGTGCTGCACCTGATGGCCGAGACCGGCGCGATCGGCGCCGCTCTGGTGCTGGCCGGGATCGCTGTCTGGTGCCGGCAGGTGTGGCAAAGCTATCGCGCCGAATGGCAGCCGGCCGCGTGGTGGATCGTCGCGGCCGTGGGCGTCGGGCTGGTCCATTCGCTGGTCGAATTTCCACTGTGGAGCGCGCATTTCCTGGGGACGACTGCGCTCTTGATGGGCACGGTCACCACCGTTTCGGCGCGCAGCCTTGGAGGCCTGAATTCAGGTGCGGCGCTTCGTCGCGTCGCCGTGGGAGGCGTTTGGGTCGGGCTCGCTGTCATACTGGCTCTGGGTTTGCGCGATTACGGGCGGCTGGATGTCACGCGGGGCACGGGAGCGGGCAGCACGCTCGCGGGCGCTGCAGCCAGCGACGACGCGCGGACATTGCGCGAACTCGGCCACGGGGTGCTCGCGCCGCTGGCCGAGTTCCGGTTGTGCATGGGCGCGCCGCTCAATCGCGATGAACTGGACCTCAAGCTGCGCTGGAGCGCGCGCGTGATGCATTATTTTCCGTCCAACGCGATCGTCGGCCGGCGGGCGGTTTTCCTCGCGCTCGATGGGCGCGAGCACGAGGCGGCGGCCCTCGTTGATCGGCTGGCCGACCAGAAGCGCGCGTCGCGAATGCAATCAGCGCAGTTGCTGCAGCAAGCGCAGAACTCCGACGCGGTCATCGCGCGATTAATAGCGAGATTACAGCTCGGACCGCGCCGGCTCGATCCGTGAAAATAATCAGGCCGCTGGCGTAGCCGTGGGGACGGAGAAAACAAAAGGGCCCGCGAGACGCGGGCCCTTCTTGCTTGGACCGCTGCGCGTTACAGGTTCTTGCAGAGCAGGTACTGGTTGGTGCCGGTTTCCTGATAGCCGGTTGCAGTCGTGCCGACGCTTTCATTGGGCTGGGTCTGGAGCATCCCGCGGACGCCCCCGGTGGTTCCGTTTCCGTCGTCGACCTGCGTGTCCACCGCGATCGCGACTTTGTCGGGCAGGTTGCTCGAGCAGATGATGTTCGATGTAAATCCAAGACCGGTGGTCTGCACCCCCAGCATTCCGTTGACCGCATTGGAGGGTTGCTGCACCGCTGCCGCCCCGGTCGTCGGCCCCGGCACGAAGCCCGAGAGCCGCAGGTGCAACCAGAACTTTTGGGGTTCCGTGGCAGTATCTGGGCCGACAGGAATCGCATTGTACGCGGGGACCGGACTGGCGCAGGTGCCAGTGCAGAAGACTCCGTTGCCGTCACCGCCGTATCCGACGGTGGCTCCCCAGCGGCTCTTCGTGGTTGCGTCCAATTCGTCCCCCGGCAGCGCCCGGTACCTATCCTGATACGAGTAAATCGCTGCGGACATGCCGTTCATGTCGTTGACGATGTTCTTGATCTTGGCCTGGGTGATCATTTCCTGGCCCTTCAAGATGCCGCCGAGCAGCAGGCCGATGATCACCAGCACGATCGCAATCTCGACGAGCGTGAAACCCGCCTGATTCTTGCCGAACTGTCGCATTGGTCTCATGGGTTTCAAAGCTCCATTCATGACACGGTTGATGTGGGACACGAAATCATGCAAGAAAAGTGCCTGGATCCAAGGATGATAATCCGGCCTTTAGGGGTTGATTCCGGAGTGATTTTCACCAAACCTGTCGAAAAACCGACAAATATGACGATAATCCGACAAATTATTTGTTTTCAAGGAACTTAGCGCCGAGACTTCATCCTCGCCTCAATCTCCCGCAGGCGCAGGTCGAGAAAGCGGATTTCCGCCGGGTCGCGGATCGTACCGCTGGCGAGAAGTCCCCCTATCATGATCCGGGCAGTCTGCAGTTCGTTCATATCCTCGAGGATGAAAATCTCCATCTGCTTGGCCCAAAGCGGCACGTTGGCTCCCGTAGCGTGCTGCTGAATCGCCGCGGCATAGCGCCGCGCGAGCGGCAGATCGTGCAGGCGATGTTTTGCGATGGCTGCGGCGTGCGCCACCCAGCGCCAGCGGCGGTTCGGGTCGGCCGTGAATTGCCGGTAGATGAATTCGAGCATGTACCTGACCTTGGCTTGGTCGGGGACTTCCGCGTACAGGCGGCTCGCCGCCATGAGCGGATACTGTCCCTTCGGATCGAGCCACAGGATGCGCAGCAGCCACTGCTGGACGGTGTCGTAGTTCAGCGCCTGGTAGGGGACACGGTTCAGCGCCTGATAATCGAAACTCTGCAGATAGAGCATCAGCACCTTTGCCAGCGGAATCGGGTCCCCCAGCGAGGCCAGGCGCAGCGCCGACTCGCTCGGTGGCGCGCGCAGGTCGGTGGCCGCCGGCGGCGCCACGGGGTTCCCGGCTCTGAGTGCGATCTGCGATGCCAGCGCGCACGCGAGCAGTGCCAGCACGGGTTTCGGGACATCGCTCAGCGAACGCTCGGCCATCGATCAGCCCGGTTCCAAGGATCTAGTAATTCTTACGATGCAGGTCGAACAGCGTCGCGCTGGCGATCAGCGCGACGTAGACAACGCTCTGGGCGACGAGCCCCAGCAATTCGTTCATTCCCGGTGCGCCGCTGAGGAGCCAGTCGGTCCTGACCAGGCGGTCCAGGCTCGGCAGGACCAGCGCCATGGTGTCGACGGTTCCGCTGATGATGCGTTCTGCAAGCGGGTGCTCGGAGACCAGGGATGCGCCCGCGATGATCTGCATCGCGCTGATAGAGCGGGCGAGCAGGTAGAATCCGGCGGTGGCCGCGAACGCCGAGACCACCTGCGTGAGGGAAAGGACGCAGAACAGGCTGACGGCGGCGACGATCAGCAGCTCGCAGACGAGCGAGATCGCCCACGCCAGCAGGCCCGATGTCGGAACGAAGACGGCCAATGGCAGCGCGAATGCCGCCGCAAGCGTCAGCGCGAGCAGCGCATAGCCGCAGAACTTGCCCAGAAAGTAGCTCGACCGGGGCGCGGGCTGCGAAAGCATGAGCTCGGTGACCTTGTCGTTCGCTTCGCGTACCATGCTGGTAATGACGAACGTGGCGACGATAAACACCGCTGCCATGCGCAACAACGCCGCCAGCAGCGCCACCTGGATCTCCAGCGATTCGGTGATCGCCACCTGCTTCAGGAACTGCGCCAGCCCGAGGGCGACACCGACCACGATGGCCGCAAGCCAGAACAGCCGGTTGCGCACCGCCTCCAGCAGCGTGGTTCGAGCCAGTGTGAATATGAAAGGAAAGGGGCTCATCGCGTCGCTGGGTCGGAGGTTGGCATAAATCGTGCCTGAAGCCACCAAGCCGGCGTCTCCGTGGCGCGATGGGCCGTGCATAGCGTCGCGCGCGAGCCGCTTGGTGTCAACCGGACCGGGTGGATCAACCAATGGCAGCCACTAAGCTCATCCAGGCCTCGCAAGTACTGGCGACGCGTTTCTGGCGCGTTCTGTTCCTCGGCATGCTGATCGTGCTGCACCTTTCGGCCATGCGCGGTGCCGGGGATCCGTGGGCAAGGGCCCTCATGCTCGCACACTTCGGCCTGTTCATCCTCTGGCAGCCGTTCATGCGCAGCGCGCAGCGCCTTACTCCGATCCAGACCATCGGTATGGTGGTCATTTCGGTCGCCATGCTGTTCTTCCTCAACTGGTGGCTGCTTGCCCTGTGGGTCAGCGTACTCGCCGGCATCGTCGGCGGAAAGGTGTTCCTTTTCCAGGCACGATGGCTGCGCCGATTCTACCTCGTCGTACTGTTCTACCTGGTGGCGCTGCTGCTGTTGTGGATCGTGCCCAACACGTTCCTGGCGCACGGATTGCCCCCGGAGATCGAGTCGCTCGCCGAATACGGCCTGCCGCTGCTGTTCCTCGTCATGGCCATCGTTCCCGCCGAACCCGACTCGGCCGAGACGCCGCAGATCGTCGATTTCCTGTACTCGACCCTGATATTTCTGCTGCTCATGGTGCTGGTGCTGGGAACGTTCGCGTTCATGCGCGTGGGAAGCGTTCAGTATGCGCAGGCGCTCACGAGCAGCCTGCTCACCATCGCAGTCGTGCTGCTTCTGCTGTCGCTGGCATGGAATCCGCGCGCAGGGTTCACGGGTCTGTCGATGTATTTTTCGCGTTACCTGCTGTCGATCGGGCTGCCTTTCGAGCAGTGGCTGTACATTCTCGCCGAGCTGTCTCAGACGGAGAGCCGGCCCGAACGTTTCTTGAAGGAGGCGTGCGCCGGGCTCGGCCGGCTGCAATGGGTTGCGGGCGGCTATTGGCACACAGCAGGCGATTCCGGGGAATTCGGCACGGTTTCCCGCCACACGGTCGAATACACGAGCCCGGCAATGCACTTGAGGGTGTTCACGCGCACGGCTCCGTCACCGTCGCTGATCTGGCACTTTCACCTGCTGGGACAGATGCTCGGCGAATTCTATGTGGCCAAGTTGCGCGAGGAGAAATTGCAGCAGCAGACTTATCTGCAGGCGGTACACGAGACCGGCGCGCGAATGACCCACGAGATCAGGAATCTGCTGCAGTCGCTCAAAGTGCTGTGCGGTGCCGCGGAGCGCGAACCTGATCCGGGTATTCTCGCCGCACTGATGCGCAAACAGCTGCCGATGATCGCGCAGCGGCTGCAACAGAGCGTGGACAAGCTCAAGAAGCCGGACGCGGATATCGGCAACATGATCACCGCACAGGACTGGTGGGAGCGTTTCCAGGCCAGCTATCAGAACCGGGGCATCGAGTTCGAGACCGGCGATATGGACGACACCACGCTGGTGCCGACGGAACTGTTCGACAGTGCCGGGGACAATTTTCTGCAGAACGCCCTGCGCAAAACCAAGCTCGATCCGAGCGTAACGGTGCGGGCCCGATTCGCGTGCCGCCAAACCATCGATCTGACGGTGACCGACAGCGGGGCCCCGGTCGCGCCTGGAGTGCTGCAGAGGCTGCTGCGCGGGCCGGTCCCGTCGCGGTCGGGATACGGAATCGGCCTTTACCAGACCGCGCGGCTGGCCGAAGTCTCGGGCTACGCGATCGCCATATCGTCAAACGAGCACGGCAAGGTCGGTTTCACGCTCAGTGGCGAGGCCAAGCGGCCGGCCGCGGCCGACTGACGGCGACGCCGGTTCAATCCGGTTCGGGCTCGGGCGGCGGCGGTTCCCGGAACAGCAGCCACATCACCGCGCCGTTGATCAGGACCCAAAGCACCTCGATGTAGAGCAGCGGCAGGTAGAAGCGCCGGTGCATCTTGTCGCCGAACGCGAAATAGAAGCCGTCGAACCACGTGCCCGACATGCGCGTCGTCGTGGCGTAGTTTTCGAACGGCGGGAACAGCAGTACCAGCACGACGTTCACGACCAAAAACACGACAGCCGCCGCGCGCGCGCTCATGACGCCCTCCCCGGGGCGGTGATTCTGAAGCAGTAACCACGCGAGGCCAGCGTTGACGAACAGCCAGAGGATCTCCAGCGTCAGCAGATCTCCGTTGGTCTGCTTGTTGTACTGGCGCTCGAAAATGAAATAGAACCCGTCCAGCGTCGGTGTTCCCCCGCGCCACAGCGAAAGCGAATCGTGCGGCGGAAATAGCAGCATCAGCGCGAGATTGATCACGGCGACGATGGCGACTGTTCTCTGCAGGGAATTCATGCGTTGCTGACGAGGTCTTCGCGTGCTTCGGGCGCCCGCCCGATCAGGCGGTAGATGACCGTCTCGCCCTTGCTCTTGAGATAAATGGTTTCAGGGGAACCAAAGTCGAATCGTCCCTGCAGGCGGCGGTAGGTCGTGGCGTCGGTCTGGATCATGCCGGGAAGGCCTTCTGCCGTGATCCGGCTGGCCATGTTGACGGTATCGCCCCAGAGGTCATAAATGAACTTTTTCGTGCCGACCACGCCCGCGACGATCGGCCCGGTACCGATTCCGATGCGGATTTCCAGACGCATTGCGTTTGACGAGCGATCATGCGCGAGGAGGTCCCGCATGTCCAGCGCCATTTCCGCGATCTTGGCGGTGTAATCGGCGTTGTCGACAAAGTTGAGTCCGCCGGCAACCATGTACGCGTCGCCGATGGTCTTGATCTTCTCCAAGCCGTGCTTGTCGGCGAGTGCGTCAAAGGCGGAAAAGACTCTGTTCAGCATGGTGAAGATCTGCCCCGGCGCCATGCCTTCGGCGAGTCGCGTGAAATTGACGATGTCGGCAAACATGACGGTGACATCGGCGAATCCGTCGGCAACGGCGCCATCTTCGTTCTTCAGCCGTTCGGCCACCGGACCGGGAAGAATGTTCAGCAGCAAGCGCTCGGATTTGTCCTGCTCGATCTGCAGCAGTCGGTGCGCTTGTTCGAGTTCCGATTGGTACGCTTCCTTCTGCTGCGCCGCGTAACGCAGCAGAAAGTAGCTGATCGTCGAGATGGCGATGAAGTTCAGCGTGAAGAAGAACACGCTCACATTGAGCGGCACCCTGGGGCCGGAGGCGACGTTGCCGGCGAGCTGGAAGTCGATGAAGCCGCAGATGGCCAGCATGGTCACATGCGCCGCGAACCACGGAATCGATTCGCGGGGGCCGAGAACCGCGACCGCGACGATCGGAGCCAGGATTCCCCAAAGGACGACGCCGCTGGCCGAAACGAAATCGCCAATGGAAAGCTGGGCGGCAAACGGAAAGTACAGAAACAGGCAGAGCTGCGCATAGACGAAGAAGCGGTATCGGCCGGTCGCCGTGTACACGATCAGCGTCGCCACGGAAAGCAACTGGTAGGTCAACGGCAGCGAGGCGGAGAGCTGCAGGCCGAGCAACCAGTACAGTGCCAGCCCGAACATCGGCATGGCCGTCATCAGGCCCATCGCGAAGACCATGATCGATTTCCTGATGCGCAGCTCGCCCGAGTCGCCGGGTTCGACACCGGCGGTTCGCAGGCGGGCGACGAATGTTTGTGGGTGCGTCATGGATGCGGACCGCTCGTTTGCACCGGCTAGCTGTGCGCGGTCCCGGGCATTCTATGGCAACCTGCCCGCGCTCACCATGCGCGCGACCAGCGTGAAAGGCGGAATCCATACGAGGATATCGTCGAACTCGCAGAAAGACTTGCTGGTATCGGTCTCGCTGCAATCGGAGCTCTGCGACGTTACCGCGCGCGTATAGAAAACCCGATTCTTGAAGTACAGGCTCAGCCCCGACAGCGTCGAGGAGTCGATGCCGCCGCCGAGATTGGCCGATTCATGCCCGCCGCCGGTTCCGGACAATTGCAGCCCGTTCGACTGATACGCGCCATAGCCGTTCTTGCCGTGCGACAGGATAACGACCGGGGCGCCCTGGGACACTGGCGAGGTCGGCGATTTATTCGCGTCGGTGGGGTTGAGAACGGCAATGTCCCCCAGGCTGCACAGCGCGAACGTGGCCGGCGCCGATGGGGTCGGGCTGGGCGTGCAGCCCGGAGACTGATTGGCAAGACTTAGCGGAGACGTTAGGGGCGCCAGGTCGTACGATGTCGCCCAGGTATTCTGCGAATTCTCGTCGCCGAAAGCCGGGGCGACGGCGTAGGAGAAACGGCGCCCCCAGGCATCGGTCTCGGGAACGCCGAGCGTCGCCCACGGAAGGACGCCGAATGCCGACGAGCAGGCGTTCGAGCTGACCGACTCGACGCCCGCGCCCGAGGCGCCGCTGGCGATCGTTCCGGTCGCCGGGCAGGGCAGGCGGCCGTTGGCCTGCGCAAAACCGATGATCGCCTCCTTGATCTGTTCGAGGCTGCGCCGTGTGTCGGCGATGTTGCGCAGGTCGACCTGCGCGGACAGCGGGATCATCGCGGCGGCGAGCAGCAGCCCGACGATCACCAGCGTGACGGACAACTCGACCAGCGTGAACCCTTTGCTTCGACTTACGGACATGCCGAGGTATCCGGGCAGACGACGATCACCTTGTCGTTGATCGACGTGGAGGGAATTTCACGGTGCTGGAATACATGCAGCGGAGAACTCAGCGCGGTGGCGTTGGTGCCTTCCAGGTAATCGCCGAGACCCGACGAGGGCCGCGAGCTGCCGTTGAGCGAGCGGCCCATCACGATCAGGATCGCTCGTTTGTCGTCGTTCGCGCTGTAGCGGCTCGGCAGGCCGTCGACCATCAGGCACGAGTCCGCGGCGGGTGTGTCCGGAAGCGCGGGACGCACCGTGCAGGATGCGCCGGCGCCGGGAAGGTAGCCGGGGGATACGGCGTAATAGAGCTGCCGGTACCACTCGTTTCGGATGAAGAATCCGGCATCATCGTCGCCCGCTGCGGTCAAATTGCTTGCCGCGATGGGAAAGGTGGCTCGCATTGACCGGGTGAACGGAGACAAACCGAAGTTCGCGTAGCTGTGCGTGCCGTCGAAGGTGAGCGTCGCCTCCCCGTTGGCCGTCAGCGTCCGGACAAGCGCGGTCGACGACATCAGGCGCGTTGAGCCGCTCGACGGGTCGACCACGGTGATCGCGGATTCGTTCAGCGTCGCGAAGCTCAGCCCAACGTTGGCGATGCTCGCGACCAGCGTGAAGCTGGGGTTGACGATGCAGTAGTGATTGGTCCAAGACCCGCACTGAAACCAGCTGTCCAGCGTATTAACAGTGAAGTCACAGCGTATGCCCTCTGATACGTCCGTGCAGGACAGACCGGTTAGCGAGTCGGCCAGCCCGCCGGTCAGCGTCACCGAGGCGCTGCCGGAAACGTACGAATAGCTGGCGCTAGCGGTGACCGGCAGCAGTCCGGCGGTCAGCGTCGCGTCGCCGATGTACTGGGCCTGCGTGCGCGTGGTCAGCGGCGGGGAGACGTCGCTGTTGCTGCCCGGATCGGGATCGGCGAAGTTCGCCGGGAACGGAAACGCGCCCCA
>MEQX01000109.1 GCA_001770415.1 Betaproteobacteria bacterium RIFCSPLOWO2_02_FULL_63_19
GGCGCTACGTCGACGGCGCGCTGCTCTACGAACTGCGCATGCCCTTTGGCTACTGGGAGGCGAAGGACGAGAAGGACGACCTCCACGCCGAGATCGAGCACAAGTTCCGCCGCGGCTACCCGCAGGACAACATCATCTTCGAGGACTCCACCGAAGCGGTCCTGATCCAGAACCGGCAGGAGGTGTTGCGTTGCGGCGTGGACGACGTCGCCGCGCTGGAGAAGCTGCTGGGCCTGTTCTTCGGCTACGAGCGCGCCGAGATCGCGGAATTCCGCAAGGCGGTGGAGCAGTTCAAGGCCGACCTACCGGCGGTGCTCGACGCGCTGCGCAGGATGATCGCGCGTTCCTACGATGAGAATTCCGCTTTCCGCAAGGCCTCGCAGAAGTTCCTCGTGCACGCGCAGGAGGCGATCAACCCGAGCCTCACCGACGCCGACGTGCGCGAGATGCTGATCCAGCACGTACTCACCGAGGAGATCTTTTCCAAGGTGTTCGGCGAGGACGACTTCCACCACCACAACAACGTGGCGAAGGAGCTTTACGCCCTGGAGGAGACGTTCTTCACCGGCGACCTCAAGAAGCGCACGCTGCGCGGACTCGATTCCTACTACGCCGCGATCCGCTCGGCCGCGGCGCAGATCGGCAGCCACCACGAGAAACAGGCCTTCCTGAAGGTCATCTACGAAAACTTCTACAAGATCTACAACAAGAAGGCCGCCGACCGACTGGGCGTGGTCTATACGCCGAACGAAATCGTCCGCTTCATGGTCGAGTCGGCCGACTGGCTGTGCGAGAAGCACTTCGGCAGGAACCTGATCGATCGCGACGTGGAAATCCTCGACCCGGCCGTGGGCACCGGCACTTTCATCTGCGAGCTTCTGGAGCACTTCCGCGGCCAGAAGGCGAAGCTCAGGCACAAGTACCTGGAGGAGTTGCACGCCAACGAGGTCGCGATCCTGCCCTACTACGTCGCCAACCTGAACATCGAGGCGACCTATGCGGCGATCACCGGCGACTACCTCGAATACCCGAACCTGTGCTTCGTCGATACCCTGGACAACGTCGGACTGCACACCGCCAAGCACGGCACCACGGCGGACCTGTTCGGCGGCGTCAGCGAGCAGAACCTTGCGCGCATCAAGCGCCAGAATGCGCGCCGGATCAGCGTCATCATCGGCAACCCGCCGTACAACGCCAACCAGGCGAACGAGAACGAGAACAACAAGAACCGCGAATATCCGGAGATTGACCGGCGCATCAAGAACACGTACATCGATGCCAGCACGGCGCAGAAGACCAAGCTCTACGACATGTACGCGAGGTTTTTCCGCTGGGCGAGCGACCGGCTCGACGCGAACGGAATCCTGGCTCTCATCACCAACCGCAGCTTTATCGAAAGCCGCACCTTCGACGGCTTCCGCAAAGTCGTGGCCGAGGAGTTCAACAACATCTACGTGGTGGACCTGGGCGGCGACGTGCGCTCAAACCCGAAGCTATCGGGCACGAAACATAACGTGTTCGGCATCCAGACCGGCGTCGCGATCAGCTTCATGGTCAAGCGTGCGCGCCAGGGCAAGCATGTCGAGGGCTGCCGGATCTATTACGCTCGGCGGCCGGAGCTTGAAACTGCCGACGAAAAGCTTGAGTTCCTGAGCGGCGCGAGGATGCGGGAACTCCCGTTCGACGAGATACGGCCGGATGCCAGAGACAATTGGATCAACCTGACAACCAACGATTTCGAATTGCTGCTGCCAATGGCGACACGGGGCGCAAAGGCTGCAAAGAAGCCTTCGCTTGAAAAAGCAGTATTCAAGACATTTTCCTTTGGAGTGGTAACGAACCGCGACGAATGGGTGTATGGAGACAGCGAGAGAGAGGTTAGCCAAAAAGTCCGCTATCTGATCGATGCCTACAACTCCGACGTTGAACGTATCGGCCGCGTCGAAAAAGGAACAAACGTCGGCGCACTTGTCGATACGCAAATCAAATGGACCCGGGCAGTAAAAAAGGATCTGGAACGTGCCGTTCGGTATAGCTTTGACTCGAAACGCATCGTACCCGCGGCTTATCGTCCCTTCATGTCCCGGTTTCTCTACTTCAGCCCCCAGTTGAACGAGATGCCGAACTTGATGCCGTAGTATTTCGGTCCTGACGGTCGTGCAGACAACATTGCATTGGTATTTACGGACCCCACATCACAGAAGCCGTTTATGGTTGCGGCATTGTCGAAGTGCCCAGATATGCATTTCGTTGGCGCCGCCGCTGGCAGCGTCGTATTACCGCGGCAACGTTTCGAGCGCGATGCCACTCGCGTCGACAACGTCACCGATTGGGCGCTCGACCAATTCAAGAAACAATACGAGCGCGGCCGAGCCAAGCCCAAGCGACCGATCACCAAGGAAGCAATTTTTCATTACGTCTATGGCGTGCTGCACGACCCCGTCTACCGCGAGAAGTATGCGCAAAACCTCAAGCGCCAATTCCCCCGCATTCCGTTCTACACCGACTTCTGGCAGTGGGCCGACTGGGGCAAGGCGCTCATGGACCTGCACATCGGCTACGAGACGATAGCGCCGTTTGAGCTCGAACGCATCGAATCGGGCCCCTCACCCCAGCCTTCTGCCCGCAAGCGGGGCGAGGGCGCTTCGGAGCGCGCCGAAGCTCCGAAGCCGATACTCAAGGCCGACAGGGAAACCGGTCGCATCGTGCTCGATTCGCAGACCGCGCTGTCTGGAGTGCCGACCGAGGCCTGGGACTACAAGCTCGGCAATCGCTCGGCGCTCGAATGGATACTCGACCAGTACAAGGAAAAGAAACGCAAGGACCCGACCATCCGCGAGAAGTTCTATACCTACCGCTTCGCCGACTACAAGGAGAAGGTGATCGACCTGCTGATGCGCGTCACGAGTGTGAGCGTGCGCACCGTCGTGATCGTTGACTCGATGAAACGAGCCGATCGATAGGTCCGTGGGGTTATGTCGCCGACCGACACAAAGGAGCCAGTTGATGACTCTTGAGTTTCATCCAGATGCAGCAGTCAGCTTCAACGCACGCGGCAATTCACTGCTCTCGCGCATACGCCGGTCGGCCGCTGAGCCGCAGCGACCTAAGGAGTTCCGCCCAGATCTCTACGCAAGCGGACATATTACCGAAGACGACATCGTGGGCGAAATTACAAGAACGACGGTCGATGCTGCAGGATCAGAGTTGGCGCGCCACTTCATAGAAGGTTCTGTCGAGGTGGGCCTCGAAGGAGAAGACTATCAGCAGTTCGCCAAGCTCACTGAGTCACTTCAACGAACACCAGCCTTTGAGCGCTCTGTTAGCCAGAAACGACTGAAGGAGGTGACTTTCGATTGGTTCCGAGACTCGCGTAGGCTGGCAACCAGATCAACGCTGACAGAGTACATTGCCGCCGTCTGTAATGCCGATATCAGGGACTATGAGGTCGCGATTCCGATCGCAATGTTAAGTGTGGAGGCTCCGTTGCCAGTTGGACGCGTGGTCATTCGTCCCCTTACAAAGGAGTTGCTTGATGCATGGTTTCACCCCCGTCTAGAAAGGATTCAGACCGATGATGAGCGGCGGCAACTGGAAGCTCATCTGACACGAAAGCGGAAGGAGCTTCAAGGATACTCCGCTGCCTTCGTCCGGGTACGTGCTGAGTGCACTCGAGCAGAAGAGGTCGCCCTCGAGGAAGCGGAGGCCGCCGTCGGCCTATTACGCTACTTCGCGGGAGCGAGCCTGTCTGCGAGATTGGCTTGCTTCTGCGTACCGCTTGGGAAGGAGAATGTGCACAGATTCCAGGCGATCTCGTTCCGTGATGGATCGCTGGAGAAATGGACAGAAAAGTTAGCACAGACTAATTGGTCCTGTTGGACACTACCGGCCGCTGAGATAAATCATATACGGACAACTCGACTGGATGCGCTATCAGAGATTTATCGGGACCCGAGGACCGATCTCCACCAGCGCATTATTGACGCTGTCTTACTCTTTTCTAGGGTCTCTATCGCTCATGAGCTGTCGGGCAAACTTGTGCTTCTGTTAGCCTCCCTAGAATCGCTCTTCCTGAGAAATCAGGACGAGCCCATCCAGCAGAACCTCGCAGATAGGCTGGCACTCATCACAGGATCTGACCTTGCTGAGAGAAAGGAGATCGTCTTAACGACGAAGCGAGCATACGGTCTTCGCTCACGCTTCATACACCATGCGCAGGCGATAGACGATCTCTCGGTTATGGATAAGTTCATGGTCTATGCTTGGCGCGGAATCTACAACATCATTGCAAACCGCAATCAGTTTGCCACCCTTGAAGCACTTCTCGAAAAAATTGATGAACGCAAGCTGGCGTAAGCGCGCGCCGCCTGGGATCACTTTTTCCGCGAATACGGGAACGACCAAGCGCCTTGCTTATCGGCGGACTGACGGAATAAAGGCAAACCTTGCTACCTACGGTTATTGCCATTCTTAGGCTAATTAATTTGTGAAAACAAAGCGCCCCCCGAAGCACATCCCACCGTCGGTGAAGATGTTTGGTGATGGCATTGCCGGCATTCCTATGTTTGGGGACAAGTCACTTCTAACTGCCGAGCAGCAGGAGTACCTGAAGAACCTGGAGACCATGCAGAAATGCGCGACGTTGATTGGCAATCTATGTTTCGCCTGGTCGGCCCTTGAACTCGGACTGGACAAACTAATTCGCGGCGTCATGGCATTCCCCAACGAGGACGCCGCTGAGACGCTTCTTGCCAACATTGATGCGAGAGACAAGATCAGGATCACACTTGGTCTAGGATTCCTGCGAAAACCATCGGAGGAATGGTTCGAAATTCTGAAATGGTGCTTAGACCAGATTGACAGCGATCTTCGAAACCGCCGCAATCGATTTGTCCATGACCATTGGCATGTGAGCTCGAAGGGGATAACAAGAATTGCGCGAAGGACTGGATTTCGCAAACCACAGGCCAGAATGGCAACGGAGTACTACACGGAGATTGCACAGCCAACGAGCGAGAAGGACATTCAGTCATTGATCGAGGATGTCCAGAAGATGCTGTTCAGGCTCGAATTTCTTTGGCTTGCTGGCACACCACGAGGCGCTGGGTGGAAAAAACTGCTTGATGAGCATGCTCCGGTACCTCCTCGTGGGCCAACATGATCTGGCAGTCTTCCGGGATATGCATTTACAGTTCAGCGGCCCCGAGCCTGATTTGATCCCAACCCACGACCACATCAATTGATTTCACCTCACTCATGTCGGTGGATACGCAGGCGATCATCGAAGCGAAGAGAGCGGCGGCACGTTGACGTCCGGCGCAGCAGGTAATACCATGGTAGTACTTTCCCTCGGATCGATGCCGCCATGCCCGCCGTCACGTTGAAATTGCCGGAAGAACTGAAGAAACGCATCAACAACCTCGCCGCCGCGAGCGGCAAGTCGCCCCACGCGTTCATGCTCGATGCGCTCGCCGCGCAGGCCGCGCGCGAAGAGCTCCGCGGCGCATTCGTCGCGTCGGCCCTGGAAGCGCGGCAGGAAGTGGCCCGCTACGGCAAGGCGATGGCAGCCGCCGACGTGCACAAGTGGCTGCTCGCCCGCGCTGCCGGCCGCAAGGCTGCCCGCCCGCGGGCGAGGAAGCTTCTGAAGTAGCGCCGTGGCGCGCGTCACCTATGCGCCCCGGGCGGTTCGCGACCTGGAACGGTTGCAGGATTTTCTCGCGGCGCATGACCCCGCTGCGGCGCTGGCTGCGGCTAAAGCCATCGCGGACGCGATTTCAGTGCTGGAACGCCATCCCCTGATCGGACGTCCGGCCGAAGCGGGCATGCGCGAACTGGTCATCGCCCGCGGACGCACCGGCTACGTCGCCTTGTACGACTGGCTGGAGGCTATCGATACCGTGGTCGTTCTGGCGCTGCGACACCAGCGCGAGGCGGGTTACGAATAGATCCGGCGAGCGTTTCGGCCCCGAAGACTACTTGCGCAACTTCACTGGTCTTGGACGCTTCGCCCGCTTGCCGCGCACCTTGGCTGCGACGTATTTGTGCACTTCCGGCATCGCATAGCCGACACCGCTCTCCTGCATGGCCGGCATCGGCGCGCGCAGCTTCATCAAGAACGCTGCGATAACGCTTGTTCCCAGCAACGGGCTCGGCCAGCGCGCGCTTCAGAGTGCGAGCCTGCACTGCGGCGCATATGCCTTCTTCGTTCAGGAAGTCATCTAAGCGTCTGCCACCGCGGTTCATCGTAAGATCCACAGAAGTAACACCCTTCGTACTTGGCAAATGCTTTTGCTTCGCGGCATGTCGTGCAAGCGGAATCCCGCGCGGCGCAGCCCCATTTCTGCGCCTGGTTTGGACATCACAAGTCGTGATATCCAAGCCAGTGCAGTTCAGTCGCAATAGGCTCCGCGGCGCCGGTCCAGCGCACCCGAAACCGCCCGGAGAAGCCCGTGCCTATTGGTTTTCGGGCCAATGGCGCCGGGCGTTTTCACGCCTTCTGGTAGGTCTCCGCGCCGCCGGGCCGGAATGTCGCGCCGACGCGCTTCGCAATGGACAACATCGATTATGCGCAGCTCGCAAAGCCTACCGTGCAATGCGAAACGGTTGAGCCGCCGCCCAGGTCACCGCAGGAGACGGATCGATCTTCCCATCGCTAGCACCCTGCATCATGACTCCCGCTCCTGCATTTTCGCAATGCACCATGCGGCCATTCCATAAGAGATGTCGATAGAGGTTGACGACCATGCCGGCCGTGGCGCCGCAGATGACGCGCTTCTCGAACTGTATGACGTAGTAGCCGATCGAGAAGGAAGCCGAGCGGCACCTGGAAAACTTCTTCCACCTCGCGTGGATCGGGCGCGGGCTCGAGCGGCGGCGTGACCAGGCCGACCACCGGCGTCACGCGTAAGCCGGTGCGCGTCGGGTAATCGGGCAGCCGCGCGAGCACCGCCGCGGCGCCCGGCGCCGTCGTCGCCGTAGACGGCGAAGGCTGGCCCGGTGTGCTGTTTCAGGCGCCTGTGCAACTCGTACAGGTTTCTGTGGAATAGGATCGCATGGCCGGCTGTTTACTCCTTACCCAACCACCCAAATGAGGAGGAGTATGAAAACCACCGTCCTGTTCGTCGCCCTGGCCTTCGCGTCTTCGGTCGCGTTCGCGAGCAGCTGCCCGAAGCACATGAAAGCCATCGATGCTGCGCTGCCGAAGGCGAAGCTTTCTTCGGCGCAGATGCGCGAAGTGAAGAAGCTGCGCGCAGAAGGTGGCGCGTCCCACAAGGCCGGCAAGCACGCCGATTCGATGGCCGCGCTCACCAGGGCCGAGGGCATCCTCGGCATCAAGTAAGCCGCTCAGGGCTGGAGGACGATCGACCCGGTCGTCTTTCTTCCCTCCAGGTTGCGGTGCGCTTTCTGCGTGTCCGCGAGCGTGTAGCGCCCGGTCGTCTCGATCTTCACCTCCCCACCCTTCACGATTTCGAACAGGCTCGACGAGCGCTCCACGAGGTCGGCGCGCGTGGTGATGTGCGCAGCGAGCGTCGGGCGCGTGACGTCGAGCGAGCTCTTGGTTGTTAAGCCAATAATCTCCGATCCCCGCGCCGCCGGGCCGGCCCAGCGGTCGCAGCGGACCCGGGTAATCTTGAAGCGCTGCGGGATGTTCCAGCGGAAATCCCGTCTCGACTCGGCGTAGCCGCGGCGACTCGGCAGCACGTTGCGACCCGCCCCCTCCGGTCCGTCTGCGCGGAATAACCGGGCCGCAATTCATCGCGCGCCGGCGCATTGCCGGTGCGCCCGCTTATGCCTTGCGTTGGCCTGCAGGGGGTCCGTGTGACAACACCGAAAAGCGCGGGCCGCCGTGTCGCCGCGTTCATGGCGAGCCGCGAACGAGGCCGGAAACTAGGCCGCCTTGTGCTTGAGCCGTCCCATGACGCCGTGCATGATGCGCTCGAAGAACGGCACCTCGGGAACCTCCTCCATCACCACGGCCTCGCCCGTGCGAAGGCGCCGCGCGATCTCCGCGCGCGAGCACTGGATGTATTCCTTCTCGCCGCGGTCGCAGAAGATGTAGCGCGTCTTGCGCGGGCTGATGAAGATGAGGCGCACCGGCCGCGGGGGTTTGGCCTCGGGGTCTTCCGCGGGCTGGGTGAACTGCAGCCAGTCGCCCTGCTGCAGATTGTCCGGATTGTCCGGATCCCAGCGGCGGCGGCCGCTCTTGCCATCGCCCTCGAGTTCAACGTCGATGCCGCTGACCCGAACATCGCCATCTCCGAAAGGATTGCGGATGGTAATCGGGGCCGTGAAGTCGAGCGATTGCGGCTTGTCATCGGGCGCAACCGGCTCCGGCGAGGCTTCGTCCTTCGTCGCTACGCTCATGATCGCCGTGTGGAAGCGCATCAAGTGCGCAAAGAACCCCTCGCGTACGCTGTCTTCGACGCCGCAGGCCTTCAGACCGGAGGCCACGCTCCTCAGCAGCGAAGGCACCGCCCTCGCCAGCTTTCGGCGTTCGTCGGCATCTTCCTTCGGCTGAACGCTCCAGATGAGATCGTCCACCACCTCGAGCGCGTGCTTCCACTGATCGCTCTCCGGTCCACGCCGAACGTGAATCAGCATCATCAGCCGCAGCCACTGCTCGGCGAGGAATTCCAGCACGGCGCCCGGAACATTGACCGCCTGCAGCCTTGCACCGAGTTCCGCCTGCGCCGCACTCTTCGCCACGGCAAGCGCTTCCTCCTGGAGGACACGCTGCGCCGCCTCGCGCGCCTCGTCCTCGATGCGCTTGTCCTCCTGCGCCATCAGTGCGAGCAGCTGCTCGCGCACGCTCCTGAAAATTTCGATGTCGTCCTTGTACTCGCTGATCAGCCCCTGGATGATGGTCTCCAGGTGGCCGTAGAGCGCGCTTCCGGTATTGAAATCCGCTGGGAGGCGAATGGCGATTTCACCCAGCGTGTCGAGCAGCAACCTGGCCTCGTGCTCCTTCCTCTTAAAGAAGCTCTTGTCGGCGATGGCCACCTTGAGTACCGGAATCTGCATCCGGCCGATGAGGCCCTTGGCGCCCAGCGGTATCTTCGGATCGTCGAACAGCTGGTCGAACAGCATCGCGACGACGTCGAGCGTCATCGCGTCCACCTGGCCCATTCCCGCGCCGACCTGCGAAGACTTCAACTCATGCAGGACGTTGGTCGGGGCGGTCGTTGCGGCGCCCGAGGGAAGCTGCCCGCCGCTCGCCGCGAGGGCGGCGAGACCGTCCAGCTGTAATTGCGTGAGCGAATTGAGCAGTTCCACCCCCTGGATCAGCGGCGCACCGCCAACGCCACTGCCCCCGACCGCGTTACCGCCCTGGTTCGCCGCGAGTTTCTGCAGCATGGCGAACAGGTCCTGGTCACCGTCTTCCGCCGAATCACCGTTCTTCTTCGGCTTGGCCTTGCGGTCCTTCTTCGGTCCGCCGTAGCGGATCTTCGGCAGGATCGCGTTCTGCACGAGCAGGTCGTTCAGGGCCTCATACATTGGCGCGGTCGCGTCGTTCATTTGCGCCTCGAAGAGTCGCAGCAACACGGCGCGCGTAGCGGCGTCGTCCGCGCTCCGCTGGCTGGCCTGCTTGAATGCGTCGCAAACCGCCCTCGGGCCGAGGGGGTTCACATCCGCCTCGAGATCGGCATCGCCGACCAGTACGCCGACGCGCTGGTCGAGCGCGTTGACTTCGTCATCGCAGCGGTGCCGCAGTTTCTCAGCGACGTTGTCGAACCTGAGCGTTTCCTCGAGATCCTCTTCCTCTACGAGGGAGAGGCCGGAGTCGCCGATTTCCGCGTCATCGAAGCTGCCGCCGAGTTGACGGGCCTTGTTGGCGCGCTGCTGGAATTCGGCGAGGAAGCGCTGGTGGAACTGCTTTTGCAGTTCCTGGCTCCGCGTGCGCATGACGTCGCGCACCGCCATCAGCAGTTTGTGCTTCTCACGGTCCTGCGTCTTGGAAAGTTCCTCGGCAAGCGTCTCGTCGGCCTTCGCTAGCATCGCGTCGAGCGCGGCGTCGAGATGGCTGGATGCGAGGTCCCGGCACCGCAGCAGCAGTGCATCGAATGCCGAGGTGCCCTGAATAACATTAGCCAAGTCGACCGCCCCCATGCAAACGAATGTAAGTGTTTCCCCGCCGTCCGACAGTGAAATAGTGTACGCGAGGCAAAAAATTCCCTAGAATCCGTCCGTTACAGTGTATCAGTTGGCGCCGCCCGCGGGCCTCGGGCGGCTGGCTCCGGTCGACGGTCATCGGCACACCGGCCGGGCACTTCCGCGCAGGTGGCCGAGACTCATCGCGTCCTGGAACGGCAGGAACAGCTCGGAAAAATCGTGCTGCTGCCCTGATGGCGGTTTTCAGTTTGTAGCGTGCGCCGTGCGCACGAACCCCCGAAACCGACATGGAGGATACGTAGCGTGCGCCGTGCGCACGTTGGGACGGTGCTCGTCGCCCGCAGCCAGATCGTGCGCGAAGCGCTATCCGCTTTCGGCGTCGGGCGCAACGCAGACGCTGCGCTTTAGTTCTGCGCGTTACGCTACCACGGCCTCACCTGTGCTCGGCTGGCGGCTACTGCCCGAACGTGCCGGTCAGCGTAGCGCTGCCGAGTATCCGCGCGGAGTAGGTGCTGGCGAACTGGCTGCGCGTGAGCGTCGGCACGCCGCTGAGCGAAAGCGTCGAATCCAGCGCATACAGCGTGAGTTTGTAGATATGCGGGCCGGGCGGACACGGTCCCTGGTAGCCGGTGGCGCCGTTGTAGGCGCTGCCCAGCACCACCGAGCTGCCCAATGTCGCCGGATCGACGCCCTCGCCCAGCACGCTGGTCGACGCGGGCAGGTTGAAGGCATTCCAGTGGATGCAGGCGTCATTGCCGCTGCCGCAGGGCGATACCTCGTCATCCATCACCAGAGCATAGGCGGCGGTGCCGCTCGGGGCATTGCGCCAGGCCAGCGCGGGTGAGGCGTTGCTGCCGCTCTGTTCGGTGCACGCCTGCTTGAGCGGCATCGCGCCGCCATCGGTATAGGCGCTGGATGTCAGCGTGAACGTGGCGGCGGGTGCGGCGATGGCGAACAATTGCGTCAGGCCGAAGCTTTCGACTTGTGTTGGCGGCAGGCTGGCGGTCAATGCCGCATAGCTCGCCGTGGCCGGACTGCCGGCGACAAAACCCATGGTGACGGCATTGCCGCTGACCAGCGACTTGCCGGCAAAGCCGGTGTTTGCCAGCGTGCCGAGCACCACGTCATAGGCCGGCATGCCGGCGCTGTCGAGCTTGATATCGACCACCACCACGGCGCTGGCCTGATTGATGGTGGCGGTGAGGATGGCAAAGTAACGGTCGCTGCTGCCGCTGCGCTGCCAGGCGCCGTCATAGGCGCCGCCGACGTAGGCGAACAGGAGCTGGCCGCTGACGGCCTGCGGCGTATTGCCCTGGGTCCGGCTGCCCGAATAGGCGCTGTCGGTGACGCTCAATGCGAGGCTCACGGCCGTGTCGATGGAGGTCGCGCTGACCGAGTCGCCACTGCGGCTGCCGACGTAGAGCTTGCCGGTGACCAAGTCGGGTTCGACCTGGAGCACCACCACGGTGCCGCCCGAACTGGCTTCGAGCATCACCAGATAGCCACCGGCGCTGTTCGACCAGATACCGTTCAGCGAGGCGGCGGCAACCGCCAGGCTGCTCCACAGCGCGAGCAGGGCGGCACACAGGACGACCGGGATTCTGTTCATACGGGGCTCCCTCAAACCGGGTTGACGGCCGCACATCATACAAGCCGATCGTCCTGGAAACTGCAATTTTTTTAATAATTCGCGCGCTGCCGGAGCGGGAGTCGGGTAGCCGGACGCGGTTG
>MEQX01000110.1:0-1292 GCA_001770415.1 Betaproteobacteria bacterium RIFCSPLOWO2_02_FULL_63_19
AGTTCACCGCCGAGCAGGCCAAGCGGGCCGACGGCGGCAACGATCTCTACAATCCGTTCGTGGTGCCGGCCGGTACGTACCCGGGCCAGACCAAGGACTTCCACACCGTCGCGCAGCCGAACTTCCTCGGCGTGAATGCCGACGTTTCCGAGCAGGACGTCTATCTGATCACGAAGACGATCTACCAGAACCTCGCGTTCCTGAACAACATCCATGCAGCGACCAAGGCGATGTCGCTCAAGTCCGCGATTGCGGGGCTGCCGCTGCCGCTGCATCCGGGCGCGGCCAGGTACTACAAGGAGGCAGGACTCGCGGTTCCTGACCGGTTGATGGCGAAGTGATCGAGGCGTGGCGACGACGCGTCGCCGCCACGCACCGCGGATCTTTCCGGAAACCGGGCGAATGAGCGCCGAGGGCAACGCGCCCCCGGGCGATGCGCCGCCCGAGACGACGGTCCCGCACGACCCGGACGAGCCGGCCGGCGCGCGCAGCGGGGCGAGCGCCCCCGGGCGGGTCGCGTACTGGTTCGGCGTCGGACTCGCGCTGCTGCACATCTACCTCAACACGCTGGGCACGATGTCCGAGCTGCGGGTGTCGGCGCTGCACTTCAGCGGCTTCGGGCTGATGTGTGCGCTTCTGTACCCGGCATGGCACGCCAAGACGCGTGCCGGCCGGCGTGTGGTCCTCACCCTTGACCTGCTGATCGGCGTCGCCGCGCTTTCGTGCGTCGCCTATCTGTTTCTCGGCGAGGACAGTTTCGCCGCACGCAACGCGAGCTTCAGATGGTACGACTGGATTTTCACGGGTATCGCGGCGGTCCTTGCGATCGAATTCACGCGCCGCACGACCGGCTGGATCATCCCGATCATCATCGTCACCGCCTTCACCTACGTCGTCTGGTGGGGACGTTACGTGCCGGGGATGCTGACGTTTCCGGGGCTGTCGCTCGAGATCACGCTCTACCGGAGCTTCTACAGCGACGACGGCATGCTCGGCCTGATCGCGACCATCTCGTCCACCTTCGTCGTCATGTTCATCATCTTCGGCGCGTTTCTGACGCGCTCCGGCGCGGGTGATTTCATTGTCGATTTCGCACGCGCGCTCGCCGGACGCTTGATCGGCGGTCCCGGCTTCGTCGCAGTGCTCGGCTCGGCGCTGATGGGCACGATCTCCGGGTCGTCGGTCGCCAATACGGTGTCCACCGGCGTAATCACCATCCCGCTGATGAAGCAAGCCGGCTTCCCGCCGCGCTTCGCTGCCGGTGTCGAAGCCGCCGCGTCGACCGGCGGGCA
>MEQX01000110.1:1321-13172 GCA_001770415.1 Betaproteobacteria bacterium RIFCSPLOWO2_02_FULL_63_19
GAGCTACACGCAGATTCCGTATCTCACGATCGCTGCGGCGTCGGTGATGCCCGCGATTCTGTATTTCGTTTCGGTCGCCTGCTACGTGCGCATCCAGGCGAAGCGTCTCGGCCTCAAAGCGACCATGGACGAGACGACGCCGAGCATCGGCGCAGTCATGAAACGCGGGGGGGTGCTCTTTTTCGTGCCGGTCGGCGTGCTGATCGGGCTGCTGGTCTACGGTTTTACCCCGACCTATTGCGCGGGCGCGTCGATCGTGGCGGTGGTCATCACGTCGTGGCTGGTGCCCGGGCGCCGCGGCATGGGGCCGCGCGAGATCGTCGACGCGCTGGCCATGGGCGCGCGAAACATGGTCGTCACGGCGATGCTGCTGGTCGCGATCGGCCTGGTCGTGATGACGGTCGCGACCACCGGCCTGGGCAATACGTTTTCGCTGATGATCAGCCAGTGGGCAGGCGGCAGCCTGATGATCGCGCTGGTGCTCATCGCGCTCGCCTCGCTGGTGCTCGGCATGGGGCTGCCGGTGACGGCCTCGTACATCGTGCTGGCGACCCTTTCGGCGCCGGCGCTCGCCGCGATGATCACCCAGCAGGAACTCGTCACCGCGTTCATGGCGGGGAACATTCCGGATGCGGCAAAGGCGGTGCTGATGCTTGTGGCTCCCGACAAGGTGGCCGCGATCGGCCAGGCGATGCCGTTGGATACCGCCACGGCGCTCGCTGCGGCCATTCCGCAGGAGATGCGCTCGGTGGTGGTCGCCCAGACGCTGAGCCCGGCCGCGGTCACCGGCGCGCTGCTCGCGGCGCACATGATCATCTTCTGGCTGTCGCAGGATTCGAGTGTGACGCCTCCGGTGTGCCTGACCGCGTTTGCGGCGGCGGCCATCGCGAAATCCCCGCCGATGGCAACCGGTTTCACCGCGTGGCGGCTCGCCAAGGGGCTGTACATCGTGCCGCTGCTGTTTGCCTATACGCCGTTCCTCAATGCCGATCTCTGGACCGATTTCCAGATTTCGTTCTTCGCCGCGTTCGGCATCTACGCGCTTGCGGCGGCAAGCGAGTGCTGGATGGAAGCGCGCCTGCCGATACCCTTGGCGATCGTTCTCGGCGCAACCGGCGTTGCACTGCTGTGGCCGACATCGATGTGGATCAATTTCACCGGGCTGGGGATTTTTCTGGCGATCTTCGCCCACAATGTATGGCAGGACCGGCGTGCACAGCGAAGGTCAATAGTCGGCGCGGCCGACCGGTAAGCAGTATCAGTCGCCGCACCTTCGATTGACGCATGCACGGCCCAACATAACAAGAATTCTTGGCAGGACGGCGTGCCACGCTCAAGTGGGGGAAGCGTGGACAGGTTCGACCGGATCTACCGGCTGCATCGCATCCTCGCCGGACGGCGCACGCCGATTCCGTTCGAGGATCTGCGCGAGGCGCTTGCCTACGCGGCCTGGCGCGTCGAGGAGTTCGAGGTTCCGCTCTCCAATCCGTGAAGATTCTCGTCGATATGAATCTCTCACCCGACTGGTGTCGCCTGTTCGCGGCACAGGGCTTGGAGGCCGCGCACTGGTCGGAGGTCGGCAGTCCGAGCGCATCGGACAGCGAACTCATCAGGCCCAGGTCTTCGACGCGCTGCGCCGGTTCAAGGCCGAACTGGAGTCCGGCGCGATCATTGTCGTCGAACAGTTCCGGGCGAGAGTGCGGATCTTGCCCCTTCCGGGTTCGAAGTGAGCTGGGCGCGCTGCGACGCGCGACGGGGTGGCGGACTGGCGCTACTGGGTGGCGATGGGGTACGCGTTCTGAGGATCGTGGACATCGGGTGATGAGGCTTCGGGCGCCAGACGGTACCCGCGTCGTGTCTCCGGACGTGGAACGCGATGAGCGGTCCGTTATCGACGCCGCCGATGTTTGGTCGAAACACCGGTACGGCGACGTTGCCCACGCTGCGCCACCCGGTAGGCCGCTTGCGGCTCCTGCACCTGGGTGCCGGGAGCCGTTCGCAGCCGGGCACGCAGCCAGTCCGCGAAGGCTGATTCCTTGAGCTTGCCTTCTGCGAGCGCGAGCATGGCGACGTATTTCTCCTCCTCGGTGGCGACGAGGTCGGCACCATTCAGCTCCAGAAATGTCCGATAGGTGACATGCGCGGTACGCTTGTTCGCGTCCACGAAAGGATGATTGCGCGCGAGCCCGTACGCCAGCGCCGCAGCCAGGTCTGCAAGATCGGGCGCCGGATCGCCGTACGCGTGCAATTGTTGCGCCCGCGCGAGTGCCGATTCGAGCAGGCCTCCGTCGCGCACGCCGGCGCTGCCGCCGTGCTCGGCGATCTGGCGCGCGTGAATCAGGACGACCAGTTCTTTCTGCAGCCAGAGGATCAACGCCGGGTCTCAGCTCTGCGCCAGCTTGCGAAGCAGGTTGCGATCCTTGTGCATGATCCGCTCGGCCACCTCCATCTGTTTCGCCAGTTCCGGATCGTACGGGCTCAGCTTGATGCCGTCGGGCAGCTCGCTCGCGTACAGCTCATCGCCCTTGTCCAGGCGCAGCCGCGCGAGCAGCTCCTTGGGCAGGATGACCCCGGCCGAATTGCCAACGGTGGTGATTTTCAGTTTCATGGCAGCGCTCCTTTGTTCCATTATAACGGGCGTTATATAGCGAGGCGATAGGTCGTTCATGTCCGATCCCGACCCGTCCCAGCCCGATCTGCCGCTGCCGTTCCCCGATCTCGCCGGCGACCTGCCGCCGCTGCCGGCGCGCATGGTGAACGAATACCAGTACTGCCCGCGGCTTGGGTATCTCGAATGGGTGCAGAGCGAGTGGGCCGAGTCGGCCGATACCGTCGAGGGCCGCCACGCGCACCGGCGCACCGAAAAGCCGGGCGGCGTACTCCCGCCGCCCGAGGAGGTCGAGGCGGACACGCTGATACACGCGCGCTCGATCACTCTTTCCAGCAACCGCCTCGGCCTGATCGCGCGGATGGACCTCATCGAATCCGACGGGGGCGCGGTCCTGCCGGTGGACTACAAGCGCGGCAAGCGGCCCCATGTCGCCAAGGGGGCGTACGAACCCGAGCGCGTGCAGCTGTGCGTGCAGGGCATGATCCTCGCGGAGCACGGCTACGCCTGCAGCGAGGGCGTGCTGTATTTCGCGGCGGCCCGCGAACGGGTGCCCGTCGCTTTCGACGAGGAACTGCGCCGGTTGACCGCGAACGCAATCGACGGCTTGCGCTTGATCGCCGCAGGCGGGCAGATTCCCGTGCCGCTCGCGGACCGCCCCAAGTGCCCCCGCTGCTCGCTGGTGGGCATCTGCCTGCCCGACGAGGTGAATTATCTGAAACACGCCGAAACCCCGCCGCGGCCGCTCGCGGTGCTGCGCGACGAAGCGCTACCGGTGTATGTGCAGGCGCGCAGCGCCAAGGTGGCCAAAAGCGGCGAGACGCTAGAATTGGTGCGGCTCCCCAGGGTGGCCATTTTTCCGCGGTGAAAGCCGCGGCCTCATTGAAGCTTCTAAGCTTATGTTGGGGTTTTGTTCGTGTTCCCCACGCGTGCGGGGATGAACCGACCAACACCACGGCGGTGTCGCTGCACGCCTATTGTTGTCGGAAAACGACCGAGACGGGCTGAAATGAATCCGAACAGGAAGCGCCAATACCGCTGGAATTTCGCCGGGTTCTCGGGCGAAGGGCTTCGCGTCGGCCTCGTTATGCTTGATCTGGATCATGCCCTTGCCGCACCGAAGCGGGTAATTTTTCGCCTCGTGCAGTTCAGCACGCATCCTGTTTCAGATCAAAGAAGAGCGACATGAAAAAATACACGATTGCCATTTTGCCGGGCGACGGGATCGGCCCGGAAGTCACGCGCGAGGCCGTCAAGGTCTTGAAGCTGATCGAAGCGAGGAACGATGTCGAGTTCGAACTGCAGGAAGCGCCCTTCGGAGCAAGCGCGTATTTCGAACAAGGCCACCCGTTCCCGGAATCCACAAAGGCCATTTGCGCCGCGGCCGACGCGGTTCTGAAAGGACCCGTGGGCCTCAGCTACGAGGCGACGGAAAAGATCCCGGTCGACCTGCGTCCCGAGCGGGCGGCGATACTGCCGCTGCGCAAGTTTCTGAACACCTACGCGAACCTGCGACCGGTGTACCTGCCCAAAGGGCTCGCGCATTTCTCGCCGCTGAAGCCGGAAATCATCGGTGATGGCATCGACATCATGATGATCCGCGAACTGGTCGGCGGACTGTATTTCGGCGAAAAGGAAGTCGGCGTCAATGCCAGGGGGCTCCGTTATGTGAAGGAAACCCTGGAATACGACGAGGAGCAGATCGCGCGCATCGTCCATGTCGCGTTCAAGCAGTGCATGGCGCGCAAGAAGGTCCTGCACAACATCCACAAGAACAACGTCCTCAAATCCAGCGTGCTCTGGAACGAAATCGTCGAAGAGGTGGCGAAACAGTATCCCGAGGTCGAGGTCAGGCATCAACTGGTCGATGCAGCGGCGACGCTGCTGTGCCTGAACCCGCGTCAGTTCGACGTGATGGTCATGGAGAACATGTTCGGCGACATCTTGAGCGACCAGGGCGGAGGCATCCTGGGTTCGCTGGGGCTGATGCCATCGGCCTGCCTGGGCGAGACCAGCGCCTACTACGAACCTTCACACGGTTCCGCGCCGGACATCGGCGGCAAGAACATCGCGAATCCGTATTCGATGATCGGCTCGGTGGCGATGATGCTGGAATTGAGCTTCGACATGCGCGAGGAATCGCGCAATATCTGGAATGCGATGCAAAGCGTTTTCACCCAGGGCTATTCGACGCTGGATCTGTCCAAACCCGGCAGCGGCGTGAAAATGATCGCGACCGACGCGTTCGGCGACCGGGTCGTGGAAGAACTCAAGAAATCCCGCTAGCGGGCCGCGCCAGTAGCGTGCGCCCTGCGCACGTTCGGTGGTATGTCCCGAGCAGCCCCGGATCGTGCGCGAGGCGCGCGCTGCCCCACGCCCGGGTCGTGCGCGAGGCGCACGCTACCCTTCGGCCTCGTTGCAGTCAGCTCGAAGAGCCGGCCTGCCGTTCCTGGAACTGCATGTTGATCAGTCGCAGCGTCGCCAGTATCCCCGCGAACACCTGGTTGGCGTGTACCCCGCGCGTCTTCATATTGTTGCCCGGCGTCTGCCAGGTGATGATCGCCTCGGTCAGCGCGCTCGTCTCTCCGCCCTTGGGTATGCGCACTTCGAAATCCAGCAGCTTCGGTATCTTGTAGTCGTATTTCTTCAATACCTTGCCGATGCCGTTGATGAACGCGTCGAAGCCGCCGTTGCCGGTGCCGGAAGACTTGTGCTGTTTTCCGAACACCTCGACCTGCATGCTGACCGTCGACTCCAGGTCCAGGCCGCTGGTGATGGAGCAATGCACCAGCCGCACGTGGTTGTAGTCTTTGCTCTCCAGCACGTCGGCGATGATGAACGGGATGTCGTCTTCGGTGATGGTCTGTTTCGAGTCTCCCAGCTCGACGATGCGCTGCAGGACCTTCTTCAAGTTTTCGTCGCTCAAACTCAGATCCAGCTGTTCCAGGTTCTTGATCAGCGACGCCTTGCCGCTCATCTTGCCCAGCGCATAGGTGCGCCTCCGATCGAACCGCTCCGGTCTCAGCGCGCTTTGGTAAAGGCCGCCCTTGTGATCGCCGTCGGCATGGATGCCGGCGGTCTGCGTGAATACGTCGGTGCCGACGATGGGCATGTTCGCGGCGATCCACTTGCCGGAAAAATTCTCCACCATCTTGCACAGATCGAAGATGTGTTCCTCGTTGATGGAAAGGTGCATGCCCATCTTGTCCCGGAGCACCACGGCCACCTCGGCGAGCGAGGCGTTTCCGGCGCGCTCCCCGAGGCAATTGACGGTGCAGTGCACGGCGCTGACGCCCGCCTTGACCGCCGCCATCACGTTCGCGGTCGCCAGACCGTAGTCGTTATGCGGATGGAAATCGAAATTCACCGTTGGATATCGGGAAACCATTTCCCCGATGCATACGTAGACTTCGTCCGGGCTCATGACGCCCAGCGTGTCCGGCAGCAGGAAGCGGGAGATGCCGCTGTCCCGCATCGCGTTCATCAGCCCGTACACGTAGTCGCGGTTGTCGCGAAACCCGTTGGACCAGTCTTCCAGGTACATGTTGACCTTCAGCCCGTGCTTGAAGGCGTAATCGACCGTCCTGTGGATGTCCGTGACATGCTGCTCGAGCGTCTTTCGCAACTGTGTCCGGCAATGCTTTTCGCTCCCCTTGGTCAGCAGGTTGAGGGTTCTGCCGCCGGTTTCGATGATCCAGTCCACGCTCTGGTCATAGTCGACGAACCCGAGCACTTCGATGCGCTCGAGCAGCCCGAGCCCGGCTGCCCACTCGTTGATCGTCGTCACGGCGGCCTTTTCGCCGGCGGAGATCTTGGCAGAGGCGATTTCGATGCGGTCCACGTTGAGCCTGTGCAGCAGGGCCTTGGCGATGTTGACCTTTTCGTCGGGTGAAAAGGACACCCCCCGCGTCTGCTCGCCGTCGCGCAGCGTGGTGTCCAGCAACTCGATGTGTCTCGGTGGGATCGTGCTCATTGCGGCTTGCCTGTTGCTCGGTGTCTTCAAAGGGTCTCGTCCACGCCATGGATCAAGCCGGCGGGCGGGACTGCACAGGGATGTGCGGCCAAAACCGGATACTACAAGCATTCAACATGCCGGTGCACCCTCGGCCGCGGCCCTAGACCGTGCGATCGACGTAGATGTTGCGGCAATGGGTCTCGCGCACGAAAAAAGCGCTCGCGCAGCCGGCGAGCACGAACACGAACAGCACGCCGAGCGCGCGCCGCCAGTCCTCGAGATCGCGCGCGCTGCCGCCGCTGGACGCGTCGAGCACCCATCCGAGCAGCGGCTGGTAGATCGCCGGGCCGAGGAACGCGCCGGTATTGACCACGCTGGTCGCCATCCCCGACAGGGCCGGCGGATTGACTTCCTTGGCGCAGCTCCAGCTGAGGGTCGCGCCGGAGATCGACAGGCCCATCAGCGCAAACAGCATGAAGCTCGCCGGCAGCGGCATCGCCCAGCCGCCGAGCAGCGGCAGCCAGCACGCGCCATAGACCGCGCCAAGCAAGCGCATGAGCGGCAGGCGCCGGCCGATGCGGTCCGACCACGCGCCGACGGCCAGCGATCCGACGGCGAAGCAGACGAACATCACGCTGGTGTGATAGGTGGCCATCGCGCGCTCCATGCCGTGCACCTCGCGCAGGTAGGGCACCGCCCACAGCCCGCCGAACGTGAGATAGGCGCCGAGCAGACCCAGATTCATGAAGAATCCCGGCCAGGTCATGCGGTTGCGCACCACCAGCGCCAGTCCGGCGAGCCAGTGGCCCGAATGCGGCGCGTGGTCGGGCTTGCCTTCGAGTTCGCGGACCGACGGCAGTCCGAGCTCGCGCGGGTTGTCACGCAGCAGGCCCCAGGTCAGCACCGCCAGCAGCAACGAAAGGATGCCCGCGCCGACAAAGACATTGCGCCACGAGGTGACTTCCACCAGCCAGGCGAGCGGCGCCGCCGACAGGAACCCTCCCATGTTGCCGATGAACATCAGCAGTCCGGTCACGGTGGCAAACTGGCGCTCGGAAAACCACGCCGCGTTCAGCTTGAGTACCGATATGAAAGCGACCGAGACCCCCAGCCCGACCAGCAGACGCCCGACGATCGCCACACCCAGCGTTCCGGCAAGGCCGAACAGAATCGATCCCGCGGCGGCCGCCAGTGCGCCGGCCGTGAACAGCCGGCGCGGCCCCCAGAAGTCCGCGAGCACGCCGGAGGGCACCTGCATCGCGAAATAGACGTAGAAATACGCAGCCGCGAGCACGCCGAGTGTAGCGCCGGAGGTGGCGAAGGACTGCTGCAGTTCGCCGGCGATCGCCGCCGGCGCGAGGCGGTGGAAGAACGCGAGAACGTAGGCCGTTGCGCCGAGCGCGTAGGCCGTCCATCGCAGGCGGCGCATGCGCTCGAGTATCAGCGGATCATGGCTTGGATCGGGTGGCAAGGGATATCCGAAGCGGGTTCGGCGCGAGCGCCTTGCGCGGATTCTAATGGATTTGCACGTGTGAGCCTGCCGTGCGCGCAGGCTGGACGCGGCGCAGCCGGGCCTTACGGATAGAGCCCGCGTATGCGCCGCGCATCCAGCACGCGCTCGCAGGCGACGATGTAGGCGGCCGTGCGCAGCGGCAGTTTGCGGTCCGCGGCGATGTCCCACACGCGCGCGAACGCGTCCACCATGATTTCTTCCAGGCGCCGGTTGACCTCGTCCTCGCTCCAGTAATAGCTCGAAAAATCCTGCACCCACTCGAAATAGCTGACCGTCACTCCGCCTGCGTTGGCCATCACGTCGGGCACCACGGTGATGCCCTTGTCGCCCAGCACGTCGTCGGCGGCCGGCGTGGTCGGCCCGTTCGCGCCCTCGATCACCGCCCGGGTCTGAATTCGTGCGGCTCGCTGTTCGGTGATCTGGCTTTCCATCGCCGCCGGAACCAGATAGTCGGTCGGAAGGTCCCAGAACGCCTCCGTGTCGATGCGTTCACCCAGACCGGAAGCTGCGACGCCGCCCGGTTCGTCGGCGACCTGGATCAGCGCGGGGATGTCCAGGCCGCGCTCGGCGTACAGCGTCCCCCAGGCGTCCTGCACGGCGATCACCTTCGCGCCGTGCGCCGCGAATAATTCGGCTGCGGGACGGCCGACGTTGCCGAAACCCTGGACCGCCACGCGCGCGCCCTTGATCGGAATCTTTAGCCGCCGGCCGGCTTCGCGGGCGATGAAGAACACGCCCTGCCCGGTCGCGCGGTTGCGTCCCATGCTCCCGCCCAGCGCCAGCGGCTTGCCGGTGACCACGCCGGTGGCGGTGTGGCCCACGTTCATCGAGTAGGTGTCCATGATCCAGGCCATGATCTGCTCGTTGGTGTTGACGTCCGGCGCGGCGATGTCCTTGTCCGGACCGATGATCATGTTGATCTCGCTGGTGTAGCGCCGCGTCAGGCGCTCCAGTTCCTTGACCGACAGCGCGCGCGGATCGACGCGCACGCCGCCCTTCGCGCCGCCGAACGGCAGGTTGTTCGCCGCGTTCTTGATCGTCATCCAGGCCGCCAGCGCCATCACCTCGTCCAGCCCGACATCGGGGTGGTAGCGCAGCCCGCCCTTGCCGGGACCGCGCGAAAGATTGTGCTGCACGCGGTAGCCCTCGAAGTGGACCATGCGGCCGTCGTCGGTTTCGATCGGCACGTCCACGATCATCACGCGCTTCGGCCGCCGCAGCGTCTCCACCGCCGCCGCGAGCCTGCCCAGATGGGGCAGCACGCGATCGATCTGTTCCAGATACATGCGCCAGGGGCTGCCGGGATCGGCCGAGGCGAAGGAAAGGCCTGAGGATGCATTCGACGCGAGCATGGGTCTTCTCCGTGTCCGATTGCGTGCGCAATCCGATGCATACCAGTCTCGAACGCGTGCAATTGGTCTTCTTGACTTGAGTCAAGACGCGCGCGTGTCCCGGGCTCCCGATTCGCGGTAGTCGCCGCGTTCGATGACAAGCAGGCAGCCCGGCGTGCGCCTATACAGTTTCGGCCAGCTGATGGGCCAGCGCGATCTTGGAGCGCACCCCGAGTTTATGGTAGGCGGACTGCAACTGATTGCGCACCGTTGCCGGAGAAATGCCGAGCTTCTGCGCAATCTCCTTGTATGTCTTGCCGTCGGCGAAGTCGCGTGCAACGGCAAATTCCCGGGGAGAGAGATGGTCTACGCCGGAAAGCGGGCGCACATTGATCAGGAAAAGCCCGTCTTCCACGGCACGCTTGCGCGACGCGACGATCGCGGCGCCGCGATAGGATTCCCCTTCTGCTTCGAGCAGGCGCTTCGTCAGTGGTGTCGGGATCTGCGGCCCTTTCCAGCCCGCAAATTCCGACCGTAACAGTTCCGCAAAACGGGCGTCCGCGTTGTAAACAATGCCTTCGCGGTCAATCAAGGCGTGTGCTCTGTGCAGACTGTTCAAGTCATTCGGCGGGCGGTCAAAGTACAGGATGGCATTCAGGTTCCACGTCTCGACGAGGTGCAGCATCAATAGCTGCTTGAGCCGGCGTTCCCGCTGCGTGAATGTGGGACCCGTCGCGCCGCGATAAAACGATATCGCCGTGGATACTCCGAGCACGGGATCAGCCCACAAGGTTGCAAGCGTGTTGTGAAATCCCCATTTGCGGATGTGGAGCAGGAGACTGGGGTGGAGCTTCCACTTCGTGCCGGAAATGCTGAAATTGATTGTGTTGCCGGGACGCGTATTCGCGTTTATCGAAAGAATGTCGTGCTGCTTGACCGCTTCATACTCGGCGATCATCTGCGGCGGCAATTTGTAGAGATGGCCGGCGTGGATGTGCGCGCCTCCCGGCTTGTGAACGATGGTTCCCCATATCGCCGCCTCGAGCGGTATTAGCGTACTCAGCGCCTCCAGCGCGGCGTCCTTGAACTTCGGCGTCGGTGTGCTGCGCGCGATCCGATAGAGCTGCCGCACCAGCAGGTTGAGGTCGGTGTCCAGCGGAGTGGGTGCCATTTCAGGCCTGTTCTTCTGTCGAGACGAGGAAGGATATGTCTTAGACCTCGGCTTGGGGATAGTTCATTTGCACCATTTACTCCAATGTCGGGCTGAAGTCTACTGTGGTATCTCCGCTTACCAGGGTGCCATAAACACGAATCGCAAGGAAACGAAGGCAGTAAATAGAGAGGGCCGCAAGCAGTTCTCCGCCGCGTTGACCCTGGAGATACCGGATCGCGTTAAGTGCATAGCGACAATGCGTTTCTGTGATTTCTTCAGTTGCAATAGGACGGGGCGCTTTACACACTGGAGCCTGGCGCTTGTTCGCTGGCAAGCAGGCGTAAGAGATCTTAAGAAACACGTCCCCGCGGACCATCGCCCGATCAAGGATCACGGGGCGGATTAGCTGTCTGGAGGAGGAATCATGAACAGTCGCTGGTTATCGGCGTGGATGTTCGCGCTTGCCTTGCTCGGCGGTATCGCCCAGGCGCAAGTTCCGCAACGCATCAACTACCAGGGCTATCTCGGCAACGCTTCGGGCCAGCCGATCAACGCGCCCGTGCAGATGGTGTTCAAGCTCTACGACGTCGCCTCGGGAGGGACCGCGCTCTGGACCGAGACGCAAGCCTCTGTCGCGGTGACAAACGGCATATTCAATGTCGCGCTGGGTGCCGTGACGCCGATCACGCTGGCGTTCGACCAGCCGTATTGGCTCGGCGTGACCGTCGGCACCGACGCCGAGATGACGCCGCGCCAGCCGCTGGCGAGCAATCCGTATGCGATGCGGGCGAAGCAGGCCGACGGGTTGGCGCCGAGCGCGCCGGTGGCGGGTTCCCAAGTGACGGGGACGATCGCGGGTTCGCAGATCAGCGGGTCCCTCACCAACGCGACGCTGGGCGGCAACACCCTTGCGCAGGTGCAAGGGCAGTTCGTCGCGGGATTGCAGCCAACCTCCGTCGCCGCAAACGTAATCACCACTGTGGACTCGACCGGCTTGGTGGGTAACTACGCCTCGCTCACCATAGACATGGAAGGTCGTCCGGTGATCGCCTACTTCGACGCAACGAAAAGCGACCTCAAGGTGGCGAAGTGCGGGAACGCCAACTGTTCGGCGGGTAATACGGTTTCCATTGTGGACTCGACCGGGAATGTGGGTAAGTACCCCTCCCTCGTCATCGGCGTCGACGGCCTTCCGGTGATCGCCTACTACGACGCAACAAACGTAAGCGGTAAGCAGGGTGCATCTACTCTCCGTGCGTCGAGACCGTTAATCTCGGGGCATGGCTGATCG
>MEQX01000111.1 GCA_001770415.1 Betaproteobacteria bacterium RIFCSPLOWO2_02_FULL_63_19
ACGCTCTGCTCCGCGGTGTCGAAGAAGTTCTTGCCCCAGAACTTGGAGCCTTCCAGTCCGCTCACGCTGGTGATGGCCTGCTGGATGTCCTTGGGCAGGCTGTCCCATTTCTGCTTGTTGAAGGACATGGAGAAATACACCGCCGACAGTGGCACCATGGTGTAGTACTTCACCACCTCGTACAGACGGAATCCCTGGATGGCCTCCCACGGCGCTCCCATCCCGTCGATGATCCCTTTGTCCAGGGACTGATAATTGTCCGGCATCGGGATCAGCGTCGGGACCGCACCCAGCGCCCGCATCTGGTCCGTCGGCGGCCCGCCCACAACGCGTATTTTCATTCCCTTGATGTCTGCGAGCGTCTTGACCTGCTTCTTGCTCGTAATCAGGAAATACGGGTTGCTGGTCCAGAGCATCAGCGGATGCACATCCTTGAACTCTTTCTGGATCGCCGGGATCTTCTCATAGAGCTTCCAGAGCACCTCGCTTCCCTTTTCGGCCTTGGTGAAAGGCAGCGAAGGCAGCGAGATCACGTCAGTCAGCGGCGTCAGTCCGGGCCAGTAACCGTGAAAGCACCATCCGATGTCCGCGACGCCGCTCTTGACCGCGTTGAAGATGTCCGGTCCCTTCGTCAGCGTCTGGGAATAGTAGACTTGTATCTTCACCCTACCTTTGGTCGCCGCCTCCACCTTCTTGACCCAGGGTTCCATCGCATGCTTCGCACCCCAGGACCCCGGCGTGTTCTGGTCGGCCAGAGTCAGCTTGATCACCTGAGCCGACACGGGGCCCGCCGCCAGAAATGCCAATCCGATTCCGCTCAACAACCTAAACAGAGTTCGCTTGCTCATCATTCAGCCTCCATTTGTGCTCGATACGCATCGAAAACCACGCACGATCGTACGTAGTTCGTCCGCCAAAGTAAATTCCTTTCGCGCCTCGCGATGATGGCTGAAATCCCGGACGACAGAGCCATTTCGGCGCGCATCCTTGATCCACGTCAAATTCCCGGGCGTGCCCGACGCCGTAGCATTGACACGGATCGCTCAGCGCAGCGTCGCCGGGGTATTGGTTCGGGTTATCAGATGTCGGCCCGGGTGGCGGGAGGACCTATCAATCAATGGACGCCGCTGCGGGTGATCGTACAACTCATATGGCCCGCCTGTCTTGCAGAGACGGACCATCGCGGGCCGGATTCCATGTCACGTAAACACGCAACGCGAGGGGCGACTCGGTGAACAGCACAGGGGTATTTCCGACGATAGCCTGGTCGGCAGGCGCCGGCTGCCACGGCGGTTGCGGGCAGAAGGTCTTCGTCGAGCAGGGCAAGATGGTGAGGATCGAGGGGGACGAGAACCACCCTTGGAACCAGGGGCGTTCCTGCCCGCGAGTGCTTGCGCTCACCCAGTACATGTATCACCCCGACCGGATCACCCGGCCGTTGAAGCGCGTCGGCGAGCGCGGCGAAGGCAAGTTCGAGCCGATCAGTTGGGACGAGGCGTTCGATACCTGCGAGCAGCGCCTGAACGAGATCAAGCGGAAATACGGCGCTGAATCGGTCGTCTTCGCCCAGGGGACCGGGCGCGATATCGGCGGGCCGATCACATTCCTTGCCTACAGCTTCGGCAGCCCGAACTGGTGCCAGCTCGGATTGTCGGGACAGTCGTGCTATACGCCGCGGCTCGGTTCGATGAAATCGGTCATCGGCGACTTCGGCGTCGTGGATTGCTCGCAGTTTCTCGAACGCCGCTACCAGGATCCGGAATGGGTGGCTCCGGAGGTGATCATCGTCTGGGGGCAGGATCCGCCCAACGGCTGTCCCGATGCGTTCTTCGGCCACTGGATCGTCGACTGCATGAAACGCGGCTCGAAGATCATTTCGGTCGATCCGCGAAATACCTGGATGACGGGACGGGCGGCGCACCATCTTCAGATTCGGCCAGGCACCGACGGTGCGCTGGCGCTGGGCATGCTCAACGTGATCATCAACGAGGGCATCTACGACAAGGCCTTCGTCGAGAAATGGGTGCACGGGTTCGAGCAGTTGAAGGCGAGGGTGCAGGACTACCCGTTGGAAAAGGTGGCGGCGATCGTCGAAGTCCCGGCAGACCGGATCGCGGCCGCAGCGCGCATGTTCGCCAAAGCCAGGCAGGCTGCCGTTCACTGGGGCGTTCCGATCGACATGTGCCCGGACTCAACCGCCGTCGCGCACGCGATCATCTGCCTGTGGACCATTACCGGCAACATCGACATTCCCGGCGGGCAGGTCATCGCCAAACCTTCGCACGGCGTGAGCTCCTACCCGTACACCACCGAGGAGCTGCTGCAGCTGTACGGCGAGGAAATGATCGGTCGCCTGACGAAGAAGCGCATCGGCGCCGATACCTACCCGATGGTGAAGAATTTCCGCGCCTGGGCGCATCCGGACATGGTGATCGACCAGATGCAAACGGGCGAACCGTATCCGCTCAAGGCGGCGTGGATACAGACCGCCAACATACTCGGCGGGCAGGCGGCCCGGGCGGGGTTCCATTACGAGGCGCTCAAGAAGCTGGAGTTCATCGTCGTGGTCGACCTGTTCCACAACCCGACCAGCATGGCGCTCGCGGATCTGGTGCTTCCGGCGGCAACCTTCCCGGAAAAGGACAGCATCCGGGCCTGGTATGCGCCGTTGTCCATCATTCAGAAGCGCGTGCAGGTGGCCGAATGCAAATCGGACTGGGAGATCAATTTCGAGCTGGCCAAGCGCTTCAATCCGGAGGGCTTGAAGCAATGGAACACGGTGGAAGACATGTTCAACGAGCGGCTCGCGCCCTCGGGGATGACCTTTCAGGATCTGCGCAAGCTGGGCGGTTGGAAAATGGCCGGGGAGGGGCCTTCACGCCCTTACCGACGTCATGAACGCGGGCTGTTGCGACCGGACAGGAAGCCCGGATTCAACACCGCCAGCGGCAAGGTGGAAGTCTATTGCGACACGTTCAAGAGCTGGGGCCTCGATCCATTGCCGTTCTACACCGAGCCGCCGCAGAGCAGGACCTCGACTCCCGAACTGTACGAGAAATATCCCTTGGTCATGATCACGGGTGCCCGCTCGCAGTTGTTCTTTCACTCCGAGCACCGCATGATTCCCTGGCTGCGCGAGAAGATGCCCGATCCGTATGTGGAGATTCATCCGGAGACGGCGGCACGCTACGCAATCTACGACGGCGAATGGGTGTACCTGAAGAACGACATGGGACGGGTCAAGCGCAAGGCGAAGATCTCGCGCAGGGTGAAACCCGGCCATGTTCACACCATGCACGGCTGGTGGCTGCCCGAACTCCAGGGCAAGGCTCCGGACCTGTTCGGCGTGTGGGATTACCAGATCAACAAGATCATTCCCGGACCCCAGTGCAGCAAGTCCGGATTCGGCGGCGGGCAGTACAAGACCACATTGTGCACACTCGCGAAGATTGAGGATTGAAGTCAGGCAGAGGAGCTATCGATGGACGACACCACTGTTTATCGCACGACGGCGTGGTCCGCCGGTCCCGGATGCCATGGCGGATGCGGCCAGAAGCTGCATGTCAAGAACGGCAAGCTCGTTCGGATCGAGGGGGATGAAAACCATCCCTGGAATCAGGGCCGCTCCTGTCCGAGAGTACTGGCGATGACGCAGTACATGTACCACCCGGACCGCATCACCCGGCCACTGAAACGCGTGGGCGCCCGCGGCGAAGGCAAGTTCGAGCCGATCAGCTGGGACGAGGCCTATGACACCTGCGAAAAACGCCTCAACGAAATCAAGCGGAAGTACGGCGCCGAATCGGCGATTTTCGTACAGGGCACGGGCCGCGATATCGGTGGACCGATCACGATGCTGGCCTACAGCTACGGCAGCCCGAACTGGGTGCAACTGGGTCTCTCGGGGCATTCGTGCTACACGCCGCGCCTCGGTGCCATGAAGACGGTGATGGGCGATTTTGCCGTGGCCGACTGCTCGCAGTATCTGGAGCGCCGCTACGAGGACCCGCAGTGGAAGGTGCCCGAGATCATCATCACCTGGGGGCAGAATTCGACCATGGGGTGCCCGGACGGGTTCTTCGGCTCATGGGTCGTGGATTGCATGAAGCTTGGCACCAGGATCATCGCCGTGGAACCCAGGAACACATGGCTGTCGAGCCGGGCGCTGCACCACCTGCAGCTGCGGCCGGGCACCGACGGCGCGCTGGCGCTGGCGATGATCAACGTGATCATCGGCGAGGGGTTGTACGACAAGGAATTCGTGGCCAAGTGGGTACAGGGGTTCGATGCGCTGCGCGAGCGCGCGGCGCAGTATCCGCTGGACGAGGTGGCCAAAATCACCGAAATCCCGGCGCAGGAGATCGCGGCCGCGGCACGCGCGTTTGCTCGCGCCAAGCAGGCGGCGGTCCAGTGGGGGGTGCCGGTGGACATGTGCCCCGACGGCACCGCAGTGGCTCACGCCATTACCTGTCTGTCGGTGATCACAGGCAACATCGACAAGCCGGGCGGGCAGGTGATCGCTCGGCCGTCGCACGGCGTGACGTCGTACCCGTTTTCAACCGAGGAGCTGGTGAAGCTCTATGGTGCCGACCTGATTGCGCGCCTGAACGAGAAGCGCATCGGCGCCGATGTCTATCCGATGGTCAAGAACTTTCGCGGCTGGGCGCAGCCGGACATGGTCATTGACCAGGTGGAATCCGGTGTGCCCTACCCTGTCAAGGCAGCCTGGATCCAGACCGCCAACGTGGTCGGCGGGCAGTCGGCCCGGGCCAAGTTTCATCTGGAGGCACTGAAAAAGCTCGAATTCATCGCGGTGGTCGATCTGTTTCACAACCCGACCACGATGGCGCTTGCCGACATCATTCTTCCGGCCGCGACGTTTCCGGAAAAGGACAGCATCCGCTCATGGTGGGCGCCACTGATCAGCATCAAGAAGCGCGTTCAGGTAGGCGAATGCAAATCGGATTGGGAGATCAATTTCGAACTGGCCAAGCGTTTCAATCCGGAGGGCATGAAGCGCTGGAAGACGCTCGAGGACATGTTCAACGAGCGCCTCGCCCCCTCGAAGATGACCGTCGCGGACCTGCAGCAGCAGGGCGGTTTCAAGATGCCGGAGGACGGCCCGTTCAAGCCCTACTTCCGGCATGAGCGCGGGCTGCTTCGTCCCGACGGAAAACCGGGGTTCAACACCAAGAGCGGGAAGATCGAAGTCTATTGCGACACCTTCGAGGGCTGGGGCATGGACCCGCTCCCGTTTTACACCGAGCCGCCGCAGAGCGAACGCTCCACGCCGGAGCTGTTCAAGAAATATCCGCTGGTGATGATTACCGGCGCGCGGTCGCAACTGTTTTTCCACGCCGAGCACCGGCAGATCCCTTGGCTGCGCGAAAAGCTGCCCGATCCGACCGTGGAGATCCACCCGGAGACCGCGAAAAAATACGCCATCTATGACGGCGAATGGGTCTATCTCGAGAACGACATGGGGCGGGTAAAGCGCAAGGCGAAGTTCAGTCTCCAGGTCAAGCGCCACCATGTGCATACCATGCACGGCTGGTGGATGCCGGAAATGGAAGGCAAGGCGCCCAGTCTTTACGGCGTCGGTGATTTCCAGATCAACAACATTATTCCCGGGCCGCAGTGCGCGAAGTCCGGATTCGGCGGCGGCCAGTACAAGACGACACTGTGCACGCTCGCCAAGATCAGCGCCTGAGGAGAACGCCGTGGCCAATTATTCACTGCTCATCGATTACGATTACTGCACCGGATGCCACTCCTGCGAGATTGCCTGTCAGCAGGAGCACGGCTACCCGGTCGGCACCAACGGCATCGTCGTGAAGGAATACGAATACGAGGCCGGGGGACGGGTGCGCATCGACTACCTGCCGTTCTTTACCCCGCATTGCGACCTGTGCAAGGACCGGCGAACCCGCGAGCCGACGCCGGCGTGCGTGAAGCACTGCCAGTCGGCTTGCATGGAGTTCGGTCTGACCAAGGAACTTGCGGCCAGGATGGGAGATCGCAATCGCCTGGTGCTCTACACGCACAATCCGGGACGGTAGGCCGGAGCGGCACGCTCCGGTTGACAGCGCGGCATGACGCAGGACTTCACGAGCTGTACCAACGTCGGGCCGATAACGGTAACCGTAAAGGAGGGGAAGGTCGTGCGCGTCCGTCCCCTGGTCGCCGAGCCGGGCGATTTCCGTCCGTGGACCATCGAGGCCGGCGGTCGGCGCTATTCACCGCCCAGGAAGTTCAATATCGCTCCGTTCGTTCTCAGCGAGAGAGACCGGTTGTACTCGGAGGACCGGATCAGGACTCCGCTCAAGCGCGTGAACTTCGATCCGAAGGGCGAGCGTAATCCCGAATCGCGAGGCAGGGTCGGCTTTGAGCCGATCAGTTGGGACGAGGCGATCGAGATCGTCGCCGGCGAACTGAAGCGCGTGAAGGATGCCCACGGCCCCTCCGCGATCGCGGCGATGACGTCGTCGCATCACAATTGGGGCAACGTCGGTTACAAGATGAGCGCGTTTTCGCGCTTCTTCAACCTGATCGGCCATACGCCGGTGCTGGACAACCCGGACAGTTGGGAAGGCTGGCACTGGGGCGCGACGCACAGCTACGGGTTCTACTGGCGGCTGGGCATGCCCGAACCGTACGACATGCTCGAGGACGCGCTTCAAAACGCGCAGATGATCGTCTTCTGGTCGAACGATCCGGACAGCACGCGCGGCATCTATACCGGCCAGGACGCCGCGATTTGGCGCCAGTGGCTGAAGGAAAAGGGCGTGAAGATGGTGTTCATCGACCCCTTCCACAATTACACGGCCGCGGCGATGGGCGGCAAATGGATCGCTCCGCGGATCGGCACGGACACGGCGATCGCGATGGCGATCGCCCACGTCTGGATCACCGAGCAGACCTACGACAGCCAATATGTAGCCGATCGCACTGTCGGTTTCGACGAATTCAGGGATTACATACTCGGCAAAGCCGATGGCTGTCCCAAGACTCCGGCATGGGCGGAGGAGCAGTCGGGCATTGCAGCGCGGACGGTCAAGGCGCTTGCTCGGGAGTGGGCGTCCAAGCGCACGGTTCTTTCTTCCGGCGCGCGAGGAGGCGAGGGCGGCGCCTGCCGGCAGGCATACGGCACCGAATGGGCGCGCATGATGGTATTGCTGCAGGCGATGCAGGGACTGGGGAAACCCGGAATCAGCATCTGGGGTACCAGCATGGGAGCCCCCGTGGATGCCGGCGTGTGGTTTCCGGGATATGGCGACCTCGAGGGCAGGATCTCGACCAGTCGCGCCGCGGCCGCGTGTCCTGAAAATCCTGTGGCGCAGCGCCTGTACCGCCCCATCGTGCCTGACGCCATCCTCAATCCGCCGGTTCACTGGCTGGGCGAAGGTTTCTGCAACCGGTCGCTGGAGCAGCAGTTCATTCCCTATACCTATCCCGCGCCGGGCTGCTCGGAAGTGAAACTGTGGTACCGCTACGGCGGATCTTTCGTCGGCACGATGACCGACACCAGCAAGTGGGTACGCATGTATCAGAGCCCCAAGCTGGAATTCGTCGTCAATCAGGACATCTGGTGGTCCTCCGAGACGGGATTCGCCGACATTATTCTGCCCGCCTGCACACAACTCGAGCGGGACGATATCGGTGAATGGGGCGAACCCGGCGGTCAGACCAAGCATGGCAGCAGCGGCTGCAATTTCCGCGTCGTCGTGCGCATGAAGAAATGCATCGAACCGTTGTGGGAGTCGAAATCGGACTACGAAATCTTTACGCTGCTCGCACGCAAACTCGGCGTGGAGGCCGCCTACACCGAAGGCAATACCGAGCGCGATTGGGCGCGCAAGATCTTCGAGATCTCGGACCTGCCCAAACGCATCTCATGGGAGGACTTCGAGCGCAAGGGGTATTACATCATCAACGCGCCGGAGCAACGTAAATTCACCCCGGGGCTACGCTGGTTTGCCGAAGGCCGCGCGTGCGACACGCCCGACCCCCGCAATCCGAAGCTGGGGACCGACAAGGCGCACGAACTGGGCACCTACAGCGGCAAGATCGAGTTTGTTTCGGAAAGCCTCGAAAAGGCTTTTCCCGACGACGCCGAGCGGCCGATCATGCCGCATTTCATCCCGAGCTGGGAAGGCCATCAGAGTCCGCTGGCGTCCCGCTACCCGCTGCAGTTGCTCACTCCTCATCCCAGATACAGTTTTCATACGCACTATGACAAGCATGCACGCTGGCTGGACGAGATTCCGCTGCATCGCGTGGTGAAGAATGGCTTTGCATACTGGCCGGCCCGCATCAATCCAAGGGATGCAAGCGCCCGCGGCATCGAAAACGGCGACGTCATCAAGCTGCACAACGACAGGGCGGCGGTGCTTTGCGCCGCGGTCGTGACCGAGCGTGTCAGGCAGGGCGTCGTTCACTCGCCGGTTTCATCGGCCAAGTACGATCCGCTGGAGCCTGGCAACCCGCGATCCGTCGATCGCGGCGGGTGCGTGGCGCTGCTCACGCCGGGACGCATGATGTCGCAAAACGTGCCGGGTATGGCGCCGAATTCATGCCTTGTCGAAGTTGAAAAGTGGAACGGGTGAGCATTCGGGTGCAGCCATGACGCGCTATGGCATGGTGATCGACGTCGACCGCTGCACGGGCTGCTTCAACTGTTTCCTGGCCTGTCGCGACGAGCACGCCGGCAATGACCACCGGCCGGTGTCGGCCGCGCAGCCTGCCGGTCACAGCTGGATCAAGGTGCAGGAACTGGAACGCGGTTCGTTTCCCAAGGTCAAGGTGTCCTACGTCCCGGTCCCTTGTCTGCAGTGCACCGATGCACCGTGCATGAGGGCAGCCACCGGCGGCGCCATGGCTCGGCGCGCGGACGGCATTGTCATCATCGATCCGGACAAGGCGATCGGACAACGCGACATTGTTTCGGCGTGCCCCTACGGCGCCGTGTTCTGGAACGACGTGGAAAATCTGCCGCAGAAATGCACGTTCTGTGCTCATCTGCTCGATGACGGATGGACGGAACCCCGCTGCGTCGAGGCATGTCCGGTGCAGGCCCTGGTGTTCGGCGATCTGGAAGACCCGACGAGCGACGTTGCTCGCCTCATCGCGCAAAAGCCCGTCGAAGCATTGGCGCCGGTCCCCGCCGAACCGCCGCCAGTGCGCTACCTGGGCCTGCCGACGCGCTTCGTCGCCGGCGAGATCGTGCTCGGCGACGGGTCGGAGGAGTGCGCCGAGGGTGTTTCCGTGAGCCTGCGTAAAGGGCAGCAGACCTTCACGATCTCAACGGACAATTATGGCGACTTCGAGTTCCTCGGCCTGGAGGCCGATACCGAATATGTCCTGAGCATCGAGCACGCGGGCTACGAGCGTTTCGAACTGCACTGGAATTCGAGCGCCGATCCGAACATCGGAACGATCGTGATTGAACGCGCAGGTTGAACGGGCGCGGGATGCAGACCGCGACCTAGCGCGGCATCGCGTAGCAGCAAGTTATACCGCCGGTTCGACCGTTGCGGCACAGTCTCCGAATCCGATCCGCGGGTAGCCCGGGCGCGCGCACCAGGCACGCATGATGACGGTGTCGCCATCCTCGATGAAGCTGCGCGTTTCGCCTGTCGGCAGCGTGACCGGCGATTTGCCGCCCGAGGTGAGTTCCAGCATAGACCCCACGTCTTTGGGGTCGGGTCCGGACTGGGTCCCCGTGCCAAGCAGGTCGCCGGGCTGCAGATTGCATCCGTTCGAGGCGTGGTGCGCGAGCATCTGGAACGCGCTCCAGTACGCGTGCCGGAAATTTCCTTGCGACAGCCGCATCTCGCCTTTGCCTTGCGCGCGGGCCTTCGCCGTCTCCAGGCAAACCTCCAGTTCCACGTCGAGTGCGCCGCGCTCGCGATTGTCCGGCGAATCGAGATAGGGCAGGGGCTGCGGCTCTGACGCGTCGCGGGTCCACGGACATCGGAACGGTTCGAGCGCTTCGAGCGTCACGATCCAGGGCGAGACCGTGCTGGCGAAATTCTTCGCCAGGAACGGTCCGAGCGGCTGGTATTCCCAGGCCTGGATGTCGCGAGCGGACCAGTCGTTCAAGACGCACAACCCGAAGACATGCGACTCGGCCTCCTCAAGCGGAACTCGCGATCCGGGCGTGTTTCCCGGTCCGACGAAAATTCCGAGTTCGAGTTCGTAGTCCAGGCGCTTCGACGGTCCGAATGTCGGCGCGGTGGCGTCGGGAGCCTTGGTCTGACCGACCGGGCGATAGAAACGGTGACCGCTCACGAAGATGGACGAAGAGCGCCCGTGATACGCGATCGGCACCCATCGGTAATTCGGCATCAGCGGATTGTCGGGCCGGAACATCCTGCCTACCGTGGTGGCGTGGTGCACCGAGGCGTAGAAATCAGTGAAGTCACCTATGGCCGCAGCAAGCGCGTACTCGGCCAGTGCCTGCGGGACCAGATGCGGCTGGAACTTCGCCGCCTGGGGCGCGCCCTCTCGCAGACCGCGCGAGAGCGCGAGTCGCAGCGCGGACCAGTACCGTGGTCCCATCGCCATGAACGTGTTGAGTGTGCTCCCGGCGCACGCAGCCGCTGCTTCGGCGGCGGCGCCTTCGAACAGCGCGCGCGCGGCGGCGAGGTCGACGATCTGATCGCCAATGGCGAGTCCCCCGCGGAAGGGTTCGTCGGAGCCCTTGCGCCGGAAGACTCCGAAGGGCAGGTTCTGTATCGGGAAGTTACCGTCCGCAGCATTCGCGGCGGCGACCCAGCTTCGGAGTTTCGGATCGTGCGTTTCGTTCAGGCGCGTCATTTCAAGGGTTCCCGGTGTAGTGTTTCTTCAAGCCTTGCCAGCATTGAATGTAGTCGCGCTGGAGCTCCGGTGCCTGCATCGCGAATCGGGTCGGCCGGATCAGATAGCGCGTCTCGAACATGAAGGCCATCGTGTTTTCGATCTTGTGCGGATGGAGTTCGGCGCTTGAGGCGCGCTCGAAGGTCTCGGCGTCCGGGCCATGCGCGGTCCAGGAATTGTGCAGACTGCCGCCGCCCGGAACGA
>MEQX01000112.1 GCA_001770415.1 Betaproteobacteria bacterium RIFCSPLOWO2_02_FULL_63_19
TACGATGACCCTGGTCTCGACCATCATTTCGCTCGCGCATTCGCTGCGGCTGAAGGTTGTCGCCGAAGGGGTGGAGGAAAAGGATCAGGCGAACACGCTGCGCCTGATGCGCTGCGACGAAATGCAGGGCTACCTGTTCAGCCGGCCGCTGCCGTTCGAGCCGATGACCGAATTGTTGCTGCGCGAAGATAATCGCGCGCGCTAACCCAATCCCCGCACCCCCGCGGCGCAAACAGCTTCGGCGTCCGCGCCGCGCTCCACCGAAACGCGCAGATCGCGCAGCCGGTTGTCGATCAGACCGAGGCGCTCGCCGGTCAGCGCGACGCGCACCCCGCCGCAGCCGTAATGGCCGCAGACGATGATGTGATCGACGGCCAGCACACCGACCGCGAACTGCATCACCGAAAGGCGGTTCAGGTCGGTGTGGACCACGACATTGGCCACGTTGCGGTGCACGAACACCTCGCCCGGCTGCAGGCCGGTGATCTCGTTGGCCGGCACGCGGCTGTCGGAGCAGCCGATCCAGAGGTACTTCGGCGCCTGCAGCGCCGCCAGGCGGCTGAAGAATTCCGCATCCCGGGCGGTCACCTTTTCCACCCACGTCCGGTTGCTCTCGAATAACTGCGGGAGGCAGCGCATTGCTGGGTTCGCCTTGCGTGAAATCGTGATTGCGGCCGGCGCACCCGCGGACCCGCCGGGCGACAGGCATGTACTCTATTGATCTTTCCAAAATGCGTTACGCGGTTCGCCAGCTTATTGTCATTCCGACCGCAGGGAGGAATCTGCTGTTTCAACATCCCAAAGCAGATTCCTCGGGCGTCGCCCTCGGAATGACACTGTAGAAGCAAGCTTGTCGCTTGTTACGGAAAGCTCAATAATACGATCCGGCATGCGGCGCACAGTCCGCGGCTCGCCCGGCTGCGCGCCGCCTGAATTGATGCGCAGGCTGCGCGCCATGCAAAGTCTTGCCGGCCTTGCGTCGCTGTCGACGTTCATCCTGAAATTCTGAACGCAGCCGCGCCCGGGGTTTTCCGCCAGGTTTCCTGTCATCGTAGAGGAGTCTCAAATGGTTCTGCTCGAATTCTCCATGTCGCCGCTGGACAAGGGGGTAAGCCTGAGTCCGTACGTGGCGCGCTCGCTGGACATCATCGACAAGAGCGGATTGCCGTATCAGTTGACGCCGATGGGAACCATACTCGAGGGAGGGAAATCTACTCCCCCGAGCCGCAATCTCCAAGGGCTGCGCTCACCATCGCGCCGCGCTCCTGACGCGCTGGTCGTGTCTTCAGGCATACCCATTGACATGCGGGAAAACGCCGTGCTAAGAAGACCGCATCCTCGGCAGGAGCAAGAAATCCATGTACAAGATCATCCGCATGGTGAAGCGGCGCAGCGACCTGGCGCTTGCCCAGTTCAAGGATTACTGGCTGCAGCAGCATGCGCTTATCGAGCGGCGCGCCCTGGAACAGGGGCGGATCAGAAAAGCGGTAGCGAGTTTTTCGACCGGAGAAGTGGCGCTGGGCGGTAAAGAGCCGCCTTTCGACGGCATGGCCACTCTGTACTTCAGCGCCCTGGAAGACGCCCGCGCAGCAATGTCGGGACCGCTCTGGTCGGAACTCACCGGAGATGCGGGCGATTTCGTCGATAGCGGCACGGCGGCGCTGCGCGTTCTCTGCGACGAGCACCTCATGTCGCAGAAGCAGGACGCGGACCGGGTGATCAAGCGCACGGGGCAGCTCAAGATAATCCGAACGGTCTATCGCCGCCGCGACCTGAGTCATGCGCAGTTCAAGGATTATTGGCTCAAGAACCACTCGAAGCTCGAAGACAAGGTCATTGCCACCACCGGCGTGCAGCGCATCGTAGCGACGTTCGCGGTGCCCGAGGCGGGCAAGGATCCCGATTTCGACGGCATGGTGGAGCTGTATTTCAACAGCACCGAGGACATCCGCACGATGTTCGCGGGACCGGTGCCGCAGATGATGCGGTCCGACGAGGAGAATTTCGTCCAGATGGACGCTCCTGCAGTGCGTCTGATCGCCGAGGAGTACGTGATCGGCGAAACTGCAACGTAGTCGCTTTGAGATTTCACTGTCGAGGATTCCGGCGCAGAATTCGGTTGCGCTTCTATTTCAAATCGGCCAACTTGGTTCCAGCTCTGCCGGCTTGGGGGAATGAAGATGATCCATGAAAAAGACGTCAAAATGCAGGCCCGCGACGGGACGAAACTGGGCATGCGAATCTACCGACCGGAGGCAAGCGGCCGGGTCCCGACGCTGTTCGCGGTCTCGCCGTATCGGTACGACAACAACGAAGTGCCGGCGACACCGCTTTTCCTGTGGCGGGAGACCGGGCCGGTCGATTGGTATATAGAGCAGGGCTACGCATTCGTTCATGCGGACGTGCGCGGCACCGGCACCTCCGAGGGCGAATTCAGCTTCTTCGGACGTGAAGAACAGCAGGATCTGTACGACGTGATCGAGTGGATTGCGAGCCAGCCATGGTCCAACGGCAAGGTGGGCGGCATCGGCGAATCGTATTACTGCATGGCGCAGTGGTTCATGGGGATCCAGAATCCACCGCACCTGGCGTGCCTCGGCCTCTATGACGGGTTGAATGACCCATACCGATACCTCGCCTACCGCGGCGGTATCGAAAGCACGTTCCCGCTGTACTGGTTCAACTCAAGCGTGCGCGTTCCGAACCTGTACCCGGCCAACGGCGACAATCCGCGCTATCTGGAACGCGACTTCTATCTGGACGCGCAACAGCACCCGTTCTGCGACGACTACTGGAAGGAACGAACCGCCGCGCTGCACCTGGACAAGATCACAGTACCGACATTTTCCATTGGTGTCTGGGCAAAGCTGGACCTGCACCTCGCAGGCAACATCCTCGGCTTCCAGAAGGTATCGGGACCGACCAAACTCGCCATCACGGCAGCGCCTACCGCGGCGCACGCGCCGGTGGATTTCAACAGCATAGAATTTCACAAGAAATACCTGCTGCCGTTCTACGACAAGTATTTGAAAGGCGCGAAGACGAGCTACGACGACCGCCCCGACGTCGAATACGTGGTCAAGAACACCGGGGTGGTCCGCACCTTCGACACCTGGCCGCCGCCCGGCACCCGCAGAAAGACGTTTTACCTCGCGAAGGGACCCAGCGGCACGGTCACGTCGCTCAACGACGGAACGCTGCTGGATTCCGCTCCCGGGGCGGACGGCGGAAGCACCAGCTATGCGTACCCGCATCCGAGCTGGGTTCTGGGCGTGGTGCCGGTCGGTCCGCAAGGGCCGGATCCGGCCCGTGGCGTGCTCACCTTCAACAGCACGCCACTTGCCGCGGACATGGAAATCGCCGGCCACGGCAAGCTCGTGATCCACGCCTCGTCCACGCGCCGGGACATGGATTTCATCGTCAAGGTATCCGAGCAGTTCGCGCAGCCCGAAGACGCCCGCGCCAAGGGCGCCCAGCCCGGGTACGTTATCGTTACCAAGGGATGGCTGCGGGCTTCGCACATGGAGCGCGACGCCGGGGACAGCGAGGAGATTCCGCGCTACGCGCACGCGCGGGCAACGAAGATCGAACCGGGCAAGATCTACAAGCTGGAAATCCCGCTGATGCCCATGGCCTGGCGATTCCGCAAGGGCAACCGCATAAGGGTTGAAGTGTGCTGTGGCGATTCGCCGGTCACCGACGGGCTGTTCTGCCACATCTACCGCCCCGACAAGATCGGTGCCGACACGATACATCACGACGCGGCGCACCCGTCGCACCTGGTTCTACCGGTGCTGGAGGCCGCCTGAGGACCGGAACCGGGCGGAAGCGGGTTTCATCGTCCGCCACCGCGTTTGAAGGGGCGGGCTTCCCGACGCCAATGGTTCCCGTCCGGTGGACGAGCCGCGCGAACGGCGCAGACGCGCGCAGGACGAAGCAATCTCACTGCAAGGAGAACGAACAATGACCTATACCTTCCCCGAGTTGAAACACAAGAACCTCGTTGAACTGAAGGAAATCGCCGCCGGGATCGAGCCCCCGGTGCAAGGCTATACGCAGATGAACAAGGACCACGTCCTGGTCGCCATCTGCAAGGCGCTCAACATCGACATGAAGGTTCACCACGAAGTCGTAGGTATCGATAAGAGCGCGGTGAAACTGAAGATCCGCGAATGGCAGAAGAAACGCGATGAAGCCCTCGCCGCCGGCGATCGCAAGAACCTCAGGGTCGCCCTGGACCACATTCACACCTTCAAGCACCAGTTGCGCAAATCGATGATTTGACACGCGCTCGAAGTCCCCTTTGACATGTCGCAGCCAATTCCCGTGACGAACCGGGAATTGGCACAGTGGCGGCGTAAGCGTGCGTTCGCATTCATCGCGCTGCTCTTCGGCGGCGCGGCGATTGCCTTTTCGCCAATTTTCGTGCGGCTCGCGGACGTTGGCCCGATGCAAAGTGCTTTCTGGCGGGTTGCAATCGCCGTGCCGTTTCTCGCCGCCTGGTTCGCGTGGAGCCCGCGAGGCGAACGCATGAAAGGCGCCTCTGGCGGCGTGCACCCGCCCGGACGTTCTATTACACCCATGTTCGCCGCCGGGGCGTTCTTCGCCGGCGACCTTGCGTTCTGGCATCTGTCGATCGTCTATACGAGCGTCGCAAATGCCACGCTGCTCGCGAATTTCGCGCCGGTGTTCGTCACGTTGGGCGCCTGGCTGCTGTTCGGCCAGCGAGTGACGCGGCTGTTTCTGGCCGCGCTGGCCATTTCGCTCGCAGGCGCCGCGTTGCTGGTGGGCCCGAGCTTCGGCGCCGCGGGAGCACGGCTGGCCGGCGACGCGTTCGGCGCGGTGACGGCCATGTTCTACGGTGCCTACATGCTTGCAATTTGGCGCTCGCGCGGCAGCGTCGGCACCGCTGCAGTCATGGCGCTCAGTTCCGCGGTCAGCGCGGTGCTATTGTTTCCGCTGGCTCTCGTCTGGCACGGTCCGCTCATGGCGCAATCGGCACGTGGCTGGCTGATCCTGTTCGGACTGGCACTGATCCCGCAGGTCGCGGGGCAGAGCCTGATCGCTTATGCGATGGCGCAGCTGCCTGCCTCGCTTTCTGCCCTCAGCCTGCTCGTGCAACCGGTATTCGCGGCCGTGTACGCCTGGCTGATTCTCGGTGAACAAATGGCGGCAATGCAGATCGCCGGTGGCGCGGTCGTGCTGGCGGGCATCTACCTTGCGAGGCGCTGGAGTTGACTGCGGCCGGCGCCGACGAAAGCGCCGGGATTTCGATCGCGCTATTCGAAGCGGGCCCTGGGCTCTTCGCCTTGCGCCCGCTCGACGCTGCCTATGCGAAACACGGTTTCTCCGGCCGCGGCGAGTATCGCGGTCGTCCTATCGACCATCTCCGGCGCCACCACGAGCACCAGACCGATACCGCAATTGAACACGCGCAGCATCTCGGCGTCCTCCACACAGCCTTCGCGCTGCAACCACGAAAACAAGGGCGGCTGCGGCCAGGCCGATTTGCGAATGACAGCATCGCAGGCTTTCGGAAGAACGCGCGGAACGTTTTCGGTCAAGCCTCCGCCGGTGATGTGCGACAGGCCCTTGACGGGAACTTCCTGCATCAGCGCCAGCAGCGGTTTCACATAGATGCGGGTCGGCTCGAGCAGCGCATGCGCGAGGGGCCGGCCGTGGAAATCGGCCGCCGTATCGGGCCGCGCGCGATCCAAGATGCGGCGGATGAGCGAATACCCGTTCGAGTGCGCACCGCTCGAGGCAAGTCCCAACAGCACGTCACCCGGAACGATGGTTCTGCCGTCGATGATGCGGCTTTTCTCCACCACCCCCACGGCAAATCCGGCCAGGTCGTACTCGCCCTCCGGGTACATCCCCGGCATTTCCGCGGTTTCGCCGCCGATCAGCGCGCAGCCTGCCAGCTCGCAGCCGCGGGCGATACCGCTGATGACCGCGGTCGCGGTGGGCACGTCGAGGCGGCCGCATGCGAAATAGTCGAGGAAGAACAGGGGCTCGGCACCCTGAACCAGAATGTCGTTTACGCTCATCGCCACCAGGTCGATGCCGACGGTGTCGTGACGATCGAGTTCGAAAGCCAGCTTCAGCTTCGTGCCGACGCCGTCGGTGCCCGCGACCAGCACCGGCTCACGATAGCGCCTCGCCACTTCGAACATGGCGCCGAACCCGCCGATACCGGCGAGTACCTCGGGTCGCAGGGTGCGTTTCGCGAAGGGTTTAATCGCCTCGACCAACGCGTCGCCGGCGTCGATGTCGACACCGGCCTGACGGTAGGAAAGCGGTTTCGAGATCGTATTCAAGTTGAGTGCCCGCAGTGATGCAAGTAAAGTTACACGTTTTGCTGGGTTAACCGCGCACTTCAATGGTGATGATAATCGAAATACCATCTTTCGACGCCGGCCCGGCAGAGTCCACCGTGCGCGGTCCGGTCGCAGGACAACGGTGATGCAGCAGCTCTTGCTGGAGCTCGCGCCGGCACCCGCGCCGACACTGGAGAACTTCTTTGCCGGACCCAACGAGCATGCGCTGGCGGCGCTGCGCCATGCACTGACGCGCGGGGAGCGCGTCGTCTACCTCCATGGAGCGCCCGGCAGCGGCAAATCACATCTGCTTCGGGCCGCGGCACGCCACATCGAGACGTTGGGCGCAACGGCGCTATACGTGCCCGCGCCGCATGCCGATCTCGCGTCGAGGTATGGCGAGCGCATCGCTTCGAACCGGAACAGCGAAGACGGGAACGTCCTCCGCCACAACCTACTCGCCGTCGACGACGTCGAGCGCTTGGACGCTGCTTCACAACAGGCGCTGTTCGATGTTTTCAACGTGCTGCAATCCGGAAGCAGTCGCTTGCTGGGCGCGGGTACCCAGCCCGCCGTCGACCTTCCGCTGCGGGAGGATCTGCGCACGCGCCTCGGTTCGGGCGTGTCGCTGCGCCTGGTACCGCTGGACGACGAGCAGAAACACGCCGCGCTCAGCTGGCACGCGACGCAGCGCGGGTTGAGGCTCGCGCCGGAAATCGTCGCCTACGTGCTTACGCATTGCAGTCGCGACATGGGCACGCAAATCGCGGTGCTCGACGCGCTGGACCGCTATTCGCTCGAACACAAGCGACCGGTGACGCTACCGCTGCTGCGCGTGGCCCTCAAGGATGTCGAACGATGAAATCGGCAGGGAGTTGAATTGGAGCTCGCGCTATTTGATCTGGACAACACACTCCTCTCGGGGGACAGCGACTACGAATGGGCGCAGTTCCTTGTGGAGGAGGGCGTGCTCGACCGGGACCGGTATGCAATGGAAAACCGGCGCTTTTACGACCAGTACAAGGCCGGCAACCTCGACATATTCGAGTTCCTCGACTTCCAGCTCGCCCCGCTGGCCCGCTATCCGCGCCGGCAGCTCGATCTCTGGCACGATACGTTCATGCAGCGGAAGATCCTGCCCATTATCCGCGAGAAGGGCCGCTCGCTTCTGGACCGCCATCGCGCGAGCGGCAGCCTGTGCGCAATCATCACCGCGACCAATGCCTTCGTTACCGAACCGATCGCGCGCGAGTTCGGCGTCGAGCATCTGCTTGCGACCGAACTCGAGGTGATTGACGGCGGTTTCACGGGACGCCCGCACGGCACGCCGTGCTTCCGCGAAGGCAAGGTCGCGCGCGTGGACCAGTGGCTGCACGCACAAGGCATGAGCGTGCAATCGTTCTCGGCGAGCTGGTTCTACAGCGACTCGCTGAACGACCTGCCGCTGCTGGAGTACGTCACGCGCCCGGTCGCCGTTGACCCCGACGACGTCCTGCGCCGCACGGCGCGAGAGCGGGGCTGGGACGTGATAAGCCTCGAATGATCGAGCCCGCTGCTCCCCGGTCCGACGCCCATCCATGTCAGTGAATCGCCGCGCGCTCGTCATGCTTGTCCTCCTCGCCGTGCCGGCGAGTCTCGCGATCGCCGTGTGGAACGGCAGCGTCGATATTCCGAGCCCCCGGCTGCTCGCAGCGCTTTTCGGCGGCGGCGACGCCATCGACCGGGAGATTCTCTGGGGACTGCGCGCGCCGCGGGCACTGTCGGCGTTCGCCTGCGGCGCTCTGCTCGCACTCGCCGGAACGCTGTTACAAGCGCTGTTGCGCAATCCGCTCGCCGACCCTTTCCTGTTGGGCATTTCCGGTGGGGCCGCCGCGGGGTCGCTCACCGGGATGCTGGTCGGAGCAGCCCTGGCGCTGCAACATGTGTTCGCATTTGCCGGCGCCGCATTCGCAGCCGCCTCGGTGTTCGCGTTCTCATTGCGGCCCTCAGGGTGGAACGCGTACCGGGTAATCCTTGCAGGCGTGGCGCTGTCCGCCGGCTTCGGAGCAGTCGTGAGCCTGCTGCTCTCACTCGCGCCCGCGGCTCAGGTGCACGGAATGTTGTTTTGGCTGATGGGCGACCTCTCCGGCGCGACCAACCCGCTTCCTGCATGGATCGTGCTGGGAATAACTGCCGTTCTGGCGCAGTTCCAGGCCGCGCCACTGGACCTGCTCGCTCTGGGCGATGATAAGGCGCGCTCACTCGGCGTGGCGGTTCTAGCCGCGCAATCGATCACGTTCGGATGCGCTTCGCTGGCCACCATGGCCGCGGTGCTGCTGGCGGGTTCGATTGGATTCGTGGGTCTCGTTACGCCGCATCTGCTGCGGCTCCTGGGCGTGCACCATCACCGCCTGCTCCTGCCCCTTTCCGCAGCGACAGGCGGCAGCATGCTCACGATCGCCGACACGCTCGCCCGCTCCATTCAGGCGCCGGTAGGACTTCCCGTGGGTATCGTGACGGCGCTGATCGGCGTGCCGGTGCTGCTCGTACTGCTGGCGAGGATGCGGGGATGATCGCCGCGCGCGGACTATCCATTGCGTTGGCCGACCGGGCTCTGATCCAGAACCTGGACATCGAGATCAAGGCGGGGGAATGCTGGGCGGTGCTCGGACGCAATGGTTCAGGGAAATCGAGCCTGCTGCTCGCGATGGCGGGGCTGCGGCGCCCCTCGGCGGGCGAGGTTCGGTTGCGGGAGCGATCGATCGGGCAGTGGCCGCGCCGCGAACTTGCAAAAATGGTCAGCATCGTGCTGCAGGACGAATCGGCAGATTACTGGGGCAGTACGCTGGATTACGTGATGCTCGGCCGCTATCCACGCAGCCGCACTGCCTACAGCGAGGATCCGGCGCTCAGGAACCAAGCGCTGTCGCTGCTCGGAGAACTGGACCTTGACGGGCACGAGGCGCAGCCCTACCGCACCCTCTCGGGAGGCGAACGCCAGCGCGCGCGCATCGCGCAATCTCTCATGCAGGACACCGAATGCCTGCTGCTTGACGAACCGTTGCAGCATCTGGACCTCAAACACCAACTCGCGGTGATGCAGGCGCTGGCACGGCGGGCCACGGCCGGCCGCGCCGTGCTCATGGCCCTGCACGAGCCGGCGATGGCCTCGCGCCTCTGCGGCCACGTGATTTTGCTGTATGATTCGGGCCGCGCTCTTCACGGGCGCATTGCCGAAATGCTCACGCTGAATAATCTCGAATCGCTGTATCAATGCCGGCTCGAGCCGGCGGACCGATCCGACATTCAGGTCTTCGTTCCCCGTTGATCCATAAGTTCATACGCCGCGTGTTGCGCCTGGGCTCCGGCGCTGGCCCTGAAATCGTTCCACTGCGAGAGCACGGCATCGGCCGTGATGCAATATCCGTTGGTTCCCGAAAGACCTGCGAAGTCCTGCAGCAAGCGGGCTACGAAGCCTACCTCGTCGGCGGCGCCGTGCGTGACTTGCTGCTGGGAACGCGTCCCAAGGATTTCGATGTCGCCACAAGCGCCCTGCCCGAGGATGTGCATCGCCTTTTCCGGCGTTCGCGGCTGATCGGCCGCCGGTTTCGGCTGGCACATGTCATGTACGGCGGCGAAACGGTGGAGGTGTCGACGTTTCGCGCTGCCAACGTCGCGGAGGGCGACGCGCCTGCCGACGATGCGGACCCGGCGGGCGTGACGATGAAGGACCGCGGGGGCAGAACGCGCGCATCCACCGGAGCGGCGAACCTGCACGGGCGGCACAGACCCCTTGAACCTGCCAGCGCGATCGACGAGCACGGAAGGGTGCTTAGGGACAACGTCTATGGCACCCGCGAGCAGGATGCCGCACGACGTGACTTCACGGTCAACGCTCTCTACTACGATCCGGCAAACGAAGTTATTCTCGATTTTCATCGCGGCATGCGCGATCTGAAGAAGAAAGTGGTTCGCATGATCGGCGATCCGCTAGCACGTCACCGCGAGGATCCGGTGCGCATGTTGCGCGCGGTGAGGCTGGCGGCCAAGTACGGTTTCACCATTGATCCGCGCACGCGCGCACCGATTCGCGAACTCGCTCCGCTGCTGGGAAACGTTCCGCCGGCCCGGCTTTTCGACGAAATGACTAAGATCCTGCTGTCCGGTCATGCGCTTGCAGGCGTCCATCGGCTCAGGATCGAAGGCCTGCATCATGGCGTACTGCCGATGCTCGACGTGATACTGGAGCAGCCTCTGGGCGAACGCTTCGTGAACCTGGCGCTGGAGCAGACCGACGAGCGCATCAGCGCGGGAAAGCACGTCTCCCTGGCGTTCCTGTTCGCCTCGCTGCTTTGGCATGAGGTACTCGCCGCCTCCCGAAAAGCCGAAAAGGCCGGCCTCCGGCCGGTGCCCGCGCTGCATCAGGCAATGGACAAAGTGCTCGACATACAGACCGACAAGCTCGCCATCCCGCGACGACTCACAACGGTGATGAAAGAGATCTGGCTGTTGCAGCCGCGCCTGGAACAACGAAGTGGAAGGCGCCCCTTTGCCCTCCTCGAACAAGAGCGCTTCCGCGCGGCATTCGATTTCCTCGGCCTGCGGGCCGCGAGCGGGGAGGTTCCCCAGGAGCTCTGCGACTGGTGGGAGCAGTTCCAGCGCGCCGCGCCCGATGCACGCGCCGCGATGTTGATCGCACCCCAGCCGGGAGAACGCCGGCGCCGGCGTCCGCGTCGCAAAACGCCTGGCGTCGGAACTCGCGGCGCGCCTGCGCCCGAATAGCCCGCATGTCGCAGGCATTTATCGGACTGGGCGCCAATCTGGGCGATCCACGGGCTCAACTGCGCGCCGCCTTGAAGGCGCTCGATGCCATGCCGTCGACTCGCGTTACGGCACAGTCTTCCTTCTACCACAGCGCGCCCGTTGGCTACAGCACGCAGCCGGAATTCCTGAACGCGGTAGCCCGGGTCGAGACCACGCTCACACCGCAAGCCCTGCTCGAAACGCTGCACACGATCGAAGACAGCGCAGGCCGAAGCCGCAGCTTCGCAAATGCTCCGCGCACGCTCGATCTTGATCTGCTCCTGTATGCCGACAGGGCAATCGACGAGCCGGGTCTGAAAGTACCCCATCCGCGAATGCATCTGCGCGCCTTTGTGCTGCTGCCGCTGGCCGAGATAGCCCCGGACATCGAGATTCCGGGCCAAGGCGCGATCGCGCCGCTGTTGGCCGCCTGCAGCGCACAGACGATACGAAAACTTGAGGGCTGATGCCTCCCGAGGGCCGAAATCGAGGACAGGGGGCCGTGTATCATGGGCGCCGTTCAGTTCCATCAAATGCAGTGCAATGCCGCTCTCGCAATACCGCCACATCGTCGTTGAAGGCCCGATCGGCGTCGGGAAAACCAGCCTCGCGCACAAGCTCGCGG
>MEQX01000113.1 GCA_001770415.1 Betaproteobacteria bacterium RIFCSPLOWO2_02_FULL_63_19
ACTCTCGGGTAACTGTTCCAGGCAGGAGCAAGATATCTGATGATTCGATGATGACACGAAAATCCCTACCCAAGCAAGGGTTGTTCGGCAAGCGAACTGCGATTGGCCCGGTGACCGTACCGAGCGTCATGGCTCCGGAGAACCGTCGCACGAAGCGACCTCGACGTCATTTGTCCGCATAGCGAACAAATAGGGTCCTTAACCGGCAGCAGGAACCAGAAACGACCAGTCAAGGGCTATCGGCGCGAAGACCCTATAATGTACGCATCGCGCACATTCAGCGACACGGACCATAGCGAGATGAAAGTAAACGACCGCGACTTCGTCGGTGCAATGGGAAAAGGTCTCGCGGTGATCGAGGCCTTCGACGCATCGAGTCAGCGCATGACTCTGAGCGAGGTAGCGCGCAAGACCGGATTGACCCGTCCGACCGCACGCAGGTATCTTCTTTCACTGACCCGACTTCGGTATGCGGAAACCGACGGAAAGCATTTCTGGCTTACGCACCGGGTATTGCGTCTGGGTCATGCGTTCCTGTCGTCATCACCCTTGCCCAAGAGCATCCAACCGGTTCTTGATCAACTCGCTGAAGGAACGAAGGAGGCAGCATCCCTCTCGACCATGGACGGCCCGGAAATCGTCTTTCTCGCCAGCTCGGTCGCGCCCCGAATGATGGCAGCTACGATCAATGTGGGCCTGCACCTCCCGGCTTATTGCACGGCGTCGGGGCGAATCCTGCTAGCGAGTCTGTCCGAGGCGGCAATCGAGCGACTCCTACGAGCGGCGGTTTCGCGAAAATTCACGCCGAAGACCAGGACCAGCCGCCAAGAGTTGCTAAAGGAAATCCGCAACGCGCGCAGGAACGCTTACGCGGTCAATGATGAAGAACTGGAAATCGGAGTGCGCTCGATCGCAGTGGCAGTGGCCGTGCCGCAACTGCAGAAGAATTTTGCGATGGCCGTGAGCGTTCACGCCGGGCGAATGAGCGTAACCGAAATGGTCGCACGCATTCTCCCCAAGCTTCAATCCGGCAAACGATCGCTTGAACAGGTGTTGTAGCGGCTCCAGTGCAGGTTCGTTCATAGGAGAGTGAGCATCATGTTCACCGAGAAGGTAGCTAACAAGCGATTGACCGACGAGGAATTCTTCCGCATCCGCAGGGAAGAGGTCCTGTCCCAGTGGGAAACCGGAAAAGATATCGAGAATCTGCAGGAATGCATCGCGGCAGCAAAGGAGTTGTCCGAGGGAAAGAACCATGCTCTGAGGTTCCTGGAGGCGAAACGAAACGGCACGTTCATTCTGATTCCGCAGTTCGGGCGTGCCCTCACGGAGTACATGATTGAAGGCATCACCTACGTCGAAAGCGAGACGGGTTTGGTGCCGGACGGCGCATGGAATCTCTACTCGGATTCGTACACACGCAAGAAGGAGTTCCGCAAGGCAGCCGCCGGTATCGAACGCAGCAGGAAGGAAGGCATGTCGATGCTCAACGGCTGGCCGATCGTGAACTTCGGCGTCGAGGAAGCGAGAAAGATCACGAAGGCGTCCAAACTACCCCTGCACTTCGTGACCTGCGACGAGGATGCGCGTCTGGCCTCGGAAATCGCGCTGGCAGCGGGCTGGACGGCCAACTCGGTGACTTCGCTGCAGGAATGCATTTCGCATTCCACGACGATTACTCTGGCGGACGAGATCCGGCTCATGCAGTACGACGCGCGTCTGGCCGCGCGCTACCAGGAAGGCGGCGTGCCGCAGTGTCCGTGGAACACCTCGCACCTCACCGGATACGACAGCCCCGGATATCACTCCTTCGTGCACGTGTCCGAAGCGGTGCTCGCCGCCGAGCAGGGCGTGAAGTGCCAGTTCCTGTCCCACGGCATCGGCATGAACCTGCTGCAGGACATCGCGATGATCCGGGTCTCGGAAAAACTGTGCTACGAGTATTGCGCGCGAATGGGCTACGAAGGAGTGGAGTTCGTTGCCGGCGTGTTCCCGTTTCTCGGCGCCTGGCCGCCGAGGGATGACGAATCCAACGCGATGATCGCCTGGAATGCGGCCATTCCGGCGCTGGGCGGATTCCCGGGGATGATCCTGAAGTGCCAAGACGAAGCTTTTGCCACACCGACGAAGGAAGGCATGGCTCGATCCGTCAGGCTCGCCAGGCACATGCTCACCGTGATGGGCTCGCAGCGAATTCCGGAAAGTGCGGCGTTGCGGCAGGAGGAGGCGATGATCGAACTCGAGGTCCGAACGCTGCTGGAGAAGTGCCTGGAAATCGGCGACGGCGACATGGCGGTCGGGCTGTGCAAAGGAGTCGCGGCCGGCTGGGTCGATACCATGGTGACCCCATGGCGGCACAACCCGGGCAAGGTTCTCCTGGTGCGCGACGCGCAAGGCGCCGTGCGGTATCTTGATGCAGGCAACGTCCCGCTGCCTGCGGAAGTGAAGCAGTACCACCTCGCGAAGATAGCCGAGCGCGAAAGCCGGGATGGTCGAAAGGCGAATATGGACATGGTCGTCGAGGACCTCCAGTTCGCCTCCAAGCTGCCGTAAGCCCGATCGGAAGCGTCGCCTTATACGGGAGAAAACCCCATGCAAGCCGCAGACAAACACATCGTGATCGGCACGATCGGTTCCGACGCCCACATGATAGGAGCCTGGGTACTGCAAAAAGGGCTCGCCGCGGCCGGGTTCGGCGTGACGCTGCTTGGCGCCGCCGTTCCGCAGGAGGAGTTCGTCAACGCCGCCATCGAGACCCATGCCGACGCGATTCTGGTTTCGTCGCTGTACGGCATGGGAATCCTCGATTGCGAGGGACTGAGGGATAAATGCGTCGAAGCCGGGCTGAAGAACATCCTGCTCTACGCCGGCGGGAACGTCGCCGCGCCGCTTGAACTGCAGAGCAACTGGCCCGAGATCGAGAAGCGCTTCACGGAAATGGGTTTCAACCGCGTATACCGCAATACGGTGACCGTCAACGAGGTCGTGGCCGCGCTGAAAAGCGATCTCGGGATTGACAGCTGAGTCGCCGCGGGCAAACCGGCAATGGACGTTCGTCTGCTCATCGACTTCGGCAGCACTTATACGAAGATTCTCGCCATCGACCTCGAGCGAGAGCTTCTGCTCGGGCGCGCGCAGGCGCTGACAACCGTCGACAGCGACATCACCATTGGACTGAAAAACGCCTACTCGACGCTCCTCGACGAATGCGAATTCCAGGAACGGGATATTAGAGGGCGCTACGCCAGCAGCAGCGCGGCCGGCGGTCTGAGGATCGCGGCGATCGGCCTGGTGCCCGCGCTGACGCTCGAAGCGGCGCGCCGCGCCGCGCTCGGCGCCGGCGCGAAGGTCGTCTGCGCGTACGGATTCGAAATCGACGAGACCATCGTCGCCGAAGTTGAAGCGGCTGCATGCGACATCGTGCTGCTCACCGGCGGGACCGACGGCGGGGACAAGGACGTCATCCTGCATAACGCGCGCATGCTCGCCGATTCGGCACTCGCCTGCCCGATCCTGGTGGCCGGCAACCGTGTCGTCGCGACGCAGGTGAAGGAAATCCTGCAGGCCAAAGGCAAATCCGTATCGGTAACGCAGAACGTATTGCCGCGCCTGGACGCGGTCGAGGTGGAACCCGCGCAGGCGCTCATACGGGACATCTTCATCGCCCGGATCATCGAGGCCAAAGGCCTGTCAGGCGCGCGGGATTTCGTCGGGGGCGAGATCGTGCCTACGCCCAAGGCCACCCTCAAAGCCGCAGCGCTACTGGCCGACGGCACCGATGGCGAACCCGGAATCGGCAGCCTGGTGATCATCGAAGTCGGTGGCGCGACAACCAACATACACTCCGTCTGCAGCGGTACGCCCGCGGACCCGCTGACGGTCGTCAAAGGGCTGCCGGAGCCGCGGGTCAAACGAACGGTGGAGGGAGACCTGGGAATCCGTTACAACGCGCATACCATCTATGAACTGGCTGGCGAGGAGCCCTGCCGCGCGAAGCTGCAAGCCATTCATCCGTCCCTCGCGCAGGAGTCGATCGATCTGGGCACCCATGTGCGTGCGCTTTCGGAAAATGTCGGCTTTGTTCCCACGAGCACGCTGGAATACGACGTGGATATCATGCTTGCCGAATCGGCAACGGGCGTCGCGATGCAACGACACGCCGGCACCCTGCGCGAAGAGTACAGTGCGGTGGGCGCCTACAAGGTGCAGTACGGGAAGAACCTCCTGGATGTCGAGAACCTGATCGGAACCGGCGGAATCTTCAAGTACGGCTATCGTCCGGAACGCGTGCTGGCGGCCGCGCAGTTCAGCCTCAGCACGCCCTGGAGCCTGATGCCGAGAGTGCCCAAAACCTATGTCGACAGCGAATATTTTCTCTATGGCATCGGCTTGCTCGCGGATCACTTTCCGGAGCAGGCGCTTAGAATCGCCAAGAAATACCTTCGACCGACCCAGCGCGATGAATAGCCCGGTCGTTTCGCAGAGCACGGGTGCCGCGACAACCGGGCGTTTTCAATCGAAGCCATCAACCGGAGGGGAAAATATGAATCCCGCACCCTTGCCCAAGAGCCCACCGGAACCTGGCGCCGGCGTGTCGCCTGCAGGCGCGACGGCAGCGCTCGCTTGCTTCGTTTCGGAAACGCCGTACGAAGCAATACCGGACGATGTGCTGCACGAGGCGAAGCGCCTGCTGTTGGACGGGATAGCTTGTGCGTTGGGCGGCTATACGCTCGATGCAGGCCGGATAGCGATCTCGACCTACCGCCGCTGGGGTGGCCATCCGGGAGCGACCATCGTCGGCGATGGCGCAAGGCTACCCTCGCCGCATGCCGCCTATCTCAACGCCAAATTGGGCAATCTGCTCGACATGGACGACGTGCTGCTGAACATAGCGCACCTGAGTCCGGTGGTGCAGTGGAGCGCGCTCGCGCTGGGAGAGGAGGAAGGACGCTCTGGCCGTGATCTGCTGGCGGCCTTTACCCTTGGGTTCGAGGCGGGCGCGCGCGTCTTTCTTGCGCTGGGAACGATCTTCGACAACGTCGACGGAAAGATGGTCCCCGCCGATACCACCGGATTCGGCCACGCCATCATAGGCGGCACCGCCGCGTGCGGACGCATGCTGGGACTACGCACCGAAACAATGATTCAGGCGCTCGGCCTCGGCGCCATGCATACCCCGGCACCGCTGTCGCACAAGTCGGTCACCGACGCGTCGATGGCGAAATACCAGATGGATGCCGCCGCAGGCGGGGCGGTCCTTTCAGCGGTTCTTGCCCGCGATGGTCATCCGGGACCGGTGACGATGCTCGACGACGATTTCTATGCGCGCGCGATGGCCCGCAGGCACTTCGCGCCGGCGCATTTGACGGATCGGCTCGGCGAACACTGGCATTTGGGACTCACGTCGATCAAACCCTATCCGCACTGCCGGCATACGAACTACGCGCTCGACCTGGTCGGTCGCATCGTGTCCGAAGAAAACCTTCGGCCGGAAGAGATCGAAGCGATCGAGGTGCGCGGCTTCGGCAACCTCACCGTGCACCCCTGGAATACCTACGAGCCGCGCAATGAAATGGAGGCGCAGTTCAGCCTGCCCTACGCGGTCGCGAGAGTCGCGGCCAGAATCCCCGCGGGGCCTGCCTGGTATGCCAAGGAGCACATGAAGGATGTCGCGCTTGCCGACCTTGCCCGGCGGGTAAGCGCTGCTGCGCATCCCGAGGTCTCAAAACGCGTCGCTGCGGCCTGGCCCGAACCGGTGCGCGAGGTACCGACTTCGGTCACGATCCGCGCCCGCGGCCGTTCGTTCTCCGCCGAGGATTGTTACGCGAAGGGCGACGGATTCGCGCCGACGCACCGGTTCGACGACGATGCGCTGATCAACAAATTCCGCGTCAGCACCGAGTCCGTCCTCCCGGCGCACGCTGCCGATCGGCTGATCGAAGCGGTATTCGACCTCGATCGCATGGGATCGTTGACCACGCTTGGACGGCTGCTCGGCGCTTCGGCCTGACCTCGCTGAGGGCCGAATTACGCGTCATTGACGCATGCGCGGAAATGATTGATGATCGGATCACGTAACATACCAGCGTCGAACCGGCGTGCAAGAAGACCGGAGACCCGGAACATGTCGATTCTTGCCCCGAAGTCGAGGCGGCGCCTGCGCTTCGGCGCCGGGGATGACAGGAGGTTCACAAAGTGTTCAAAGCCACTGCTGGCAAGATATTACCGACCGCCATTATCGGGTCCATCCCGCGGCCGAGCTGGTACAAGGAGAATCTGGGTCGTCGGGCTTTCATTGAAGCCATGGTCAATGCGGGGTTCAGGGAACAGTACGAAGACGCGCTGGCTTGCTATATACGCGATCAGACGCTCGCCGGACTGGACATCCTGACCGATGGAGATTGCCGGTTCGACAACGACGTCGGCGGGCAAAGCTGGACGACCTATCCGCCGAACCACATGTCCGGCTTCCAGAGCGACAGCCCGACCCCTTCAAAGGCGGGCAGCGGCGGCATCATGTTCCCCAGGGGTCACATCCTGCACGACTATCTTGAAGCCAAAGTGATGCCCAGCATCGTCGGTCCGGTTGGCCCGGGGACGCTGCAATACACCGAAATGTGGAAGACCGCCCAGCGGCAGACCACGAAACCGATGAAATTCGGAACGATCACGCCGGAACTGGTTGCTTTCGCGGTTGCCGATCATCATTACAAGGACATCCGCGCGCGAATCATGGCGATCAGCGACGCGCTTAACGACGAACTGAACCAACTGGCTGATGCGGGCTGCCCGGTGATTCAGATGGAAGAACCGCAAATCCACCTGCTGGCGGCGCGCAAATTCGTCGATGACATCATCAACCCCGAATACATGGTCAAGGTGTTCAACAACACCGTCAAAGGGCTGCGCGCCAAGACCGAAGTCTGGTGCCACAGCTGCTGGGGCAATCCGTCGCAGCAGCGCATGTTCGCGCAGGTGCAAAGTTATGAGCCCGCCCTGGAGGCCATGAACCAGGTGGACGCCGACGTCGTGACCTTTGAGAGCTGCAGCTCCGGCGGGATCGACTTGAAGCACATCGGCAGGAAGATTACCGACAAGAAGATAGCCATTGGCGTCGTCGATCACCATACCCTGCAGATCGAAACCCCGGACGAAGTGGCGGCCCTGATCCGCCGTGCTCTGGAACACATCCCCCCGGAGCGGCTGGTGATCTGCTCCGATTGCGGCATGGGTCGTGAAGGCATGAGCCGCCGCCACGCGTTCTACAAAATGGTCGCCATTGTTCTGGGTACCAACGTCGTCCGCAAGGAACTGGGACTGCCGCAAGCCGAGTGCCTGGCTGCCGACGAGCGCTATTCGCTGGTGCCTCGAGCGTAGGAGCTCCTGACAAAATGATCCGCGCACAGCCGCGGCTGGTTCGGCACAAGGAAAATCCAAAAAGGGCATCCCATGCGCGAGCCGGTGGCCGAATCGGGCTGAGAGGGGAATTCCAACCGTGATCGCATTCAGGCGGTCATCGGAGGAATAGTTATCCACTAACCAAGGAGGAGGTGGGCATGACCAAGAAAGCGCGTATTTCCAAACTGGCCTTCTTTGCGTCCGCCGTGCTGGCGGCGACGGCAATTCCGGCCGGTGCGGCGGAATACAAGATGACCATAGGATCGAGCCATCCACCGGTGTTGCCATGGACGATCCCGCTGAAGACCCTGATCGTTCCGGATTCGAACAAGATTCTTCAGCAGTCCGGCTTGGCCGACCGGATCAAGTGGACCGAAGCCTACGCCGGCGCATTGTACAACTTCCAGAACACGCTCGAAGGCGTGGGCGACGGGCTCGCCGACATCGGCTGGGTCGGATCGCTCTGGGAGCCGGCGAAGCAGCCGCTGCAGAATGTCGCGTACTACATGCCGTTCGTGACCGGTGACTTCCGCATCATGTCGAAGATCCAGGACAGCCTGGTCGAAACGGTGCCCGCGTTCGCCGCGGAATGGACCAAGCACAATACGGTCTACCTCGGGTCGGAGGCCGCCGACACCTACCACCTGGTGACCAAGTTCCCGGTCACGAAGTTCGAGGACATCAAGGGCAAGAAGCTGATTGCGCCCGGAGCGATCGCAAGCCGCCTGCAGGGGACCGGCGCGATCGCCGTCGATGCCGGGCTGCCGCTGTTCTACAACATGCTGCAGACCGGCGTGGCCGACGGAGCGGTGATCCTGATCACCGGCGTGCTCCCGTTCAAGCTCCACGAGGTCGCGCCGTACATCACCAAGGTGGACCTGGGCGCGGTGTTCGCGGGCGCCCTCGCGATGAACAAGAACACCTGGGACAAGCTCCCGCCGCACATGAAAGTGCTCTTCAAGGGGCTCGGTCGGGAATACGCCGAGATGACGAACAGCATCATCGCCCAGCGCGAAGCCGGTGCATGGGCGGTGCTTGCCAAGAATCCGAAGGTGACGATCTCCGAGCTTCCGATGGCGGAGCGCGTGAAATGGGCGAACGCGCTTCCCGACGCAGGACGCGACTGGGTCACGCGCAATGGCGAACCCGGACGGCAGGTGCTCAAGGTCTTCATGGAAGCAGCACGCAAGAGCGGGGCAAAGCCACTGCGCGATTGGGACAAGGGGCTTTGAGCGATACGCGCTGCGCGCGGTAGCGGCCGCCCGCCACCAGGCTACGGTCCGATGACGACCCGGCCCGAATCGGCCGCGACCGGGCGCAGGTTGAAGCCCCTCGCGTACATCGCCAGGGGCTTCAACGCGCTGACGCTGGGCATGAACAGCGTCGGCACGTTCTGGGTGTTCTGCCTGATGTTCGTCATCTGCGCCGACGTCGTCGGCCGCTACGTGTTCAACGCCCCGATTCGCGGCGTGGCCGAAATGGTGGGCTACTCGATCGTCACCGCGGTGTTCCTGCAGTTTGCCAATACCCTCCACGTCGGGCGCTTCACGCGCGCGGACCTGTTGATCACCCGTATCGAGACCGCCTGCCCGGCATTCGGCTATCTTCTAGGGACCCTGTTCGACCTGTTGGGCATCGCGGTGTTTGCCGGGATTGCCTGGGGTACCTACCCGAAACTGCAGCATGCGTGGGATACCAACGAATTCACCGGTACGCCCGGGGACTTCACGTTCATTATCTGGCCGTTCCTCGCGGTGATCGTGTTCGGGGCGGTCGCAACGGCGGTCGAGTTCACGGTCCGGTTCGTCGCGTCTGCGTGGCGCATGATCATGGCGGTCGCACGCCCTGTCCCCGGCGCTCGCGCCGCCTGGCCGCGGGTCGCCGCACTGCTGGTGCTGGCGGCAATCGGCTGGATTGCCGTGGCGAGCGGCCTGAGCAATATCCAGGTTGGAATCTTCGCCATTGTCTGCCTGCTCGTTCTCATCTACACCGGGATGCCCATCGGCGTGGCGATGATCGTGCTCGGCTTCCTCGGCATATGGCTGATTCGGGGCGACGTGGACCTCGGGGTGCGCGTGCTCTCGCGCAGTTCGACGGAGTACCTCAGGAACTACTTCTTCGGCGTAGTGCCTCTGTTCGTGCTGATGGGAATGTTAGTCAGCGTCTCCGACGTCGGGCGGGATACCTTCGACGTCGCCCGCTGGACGCTGCGGCGCGTCAGAGGCGGGCTTGGCGTCGCAACCGTCGCCGCCAACGCGATCTTCGCGTCGATCACCGGCTCATCGATCGCATCGGCTGCCGTTTTCACGAAGATCGCAACGCCGGAAATGCTCCGCCACGGCTACACGCCGCGTTTCGCGGTCGGCGTCGTCGCCGGCTCGTCGGTCCTCGGCATGCTGATTCCCCCCAGTCTGCTGCTCATCGTCTACGGCTTTCTCGCGGAGGAATCGGTCGGCAGCCTCTTCCTGGCAGCGATCGTGCCCGGCCTCATACTCGCGGCCGCCATGGCGGTGATGATCGTGCTGTTGGCGACGTTCTGGCCCTCGTTCATCGGCGGCACCGCCGTCAGGGAAGAGGAAGACTCCGAACGTCTGCGTGGGGCGGCGCTGAAGCTCGCGCCGATATTCGCGCTTGTCCTGCTCGTGCTCGGCGGAATCTACGGCGGGGTGTTTACCCCGACCGAGGCAGGCGCCGCGGGCGCGCTCGGCGCGCTGGCGATTGCAATCCTGCGACGGAAACTGACCTGGCTGAAGCTATGGGAAACCATGGTGGAAACCGGCTACGTCACCGTGTCGGTGCTGCTGCTGCTGCTCGGAGCGCGCGTGTTCGGACAGATGCTCGCCATGTCCAATATGCCACAGCAGATGAGCGCGCTTGCAGCGGCGGCCGACCTGGGGTTGAACAGCTTCATCGCGGCCTATCTGCTCGTAGTCTTGCTGCTCGGCACGATCCTCGATTCGGTATCGATCATGGTGATCACGCTCCCGTTCGTGCTGCCCGTGGTGAAACTGCTGGGCGGCGACCTCATCTGGTTCGGCGTGGTCTCCGTTGTCGCCGTGGAGATCGGACTGCTGACGCCGCCGTTCGGGATTTCCTGCTACGTGGTCAAGTCGACGCTGGACGACACGCGAATCACCATCAACGATATCTTCGCCGGCGCCATTCCGTTCGTTCTCGTGATGCTGGTCGTCGTCGCGCTGCTGGTTGCCGTACCGCAGTTGAGCCTGATCTTCACCTAAGCCGTCGCGCCCGGTTTCGCTCAAGGGTTCGCAGCGCGCGACTGCAGCCGAGGTCGGGGCGCGGAGGCAGGTCCGCGCTCCGGACGCTTGAAGGCGGTCAGCGCCTACGCGTTCTTCGCCGCGCGGATGGCCCGCCACACGCGTTCCGGCGTTGCCGGCATCGCGATATCGGTCACGCCGAGCGGCCGCAGCGCGTCGAGGATCGCATTGATCGCGGCCGGCGGCGGACTGAGGCAGCCATTTTCTCCCGCGCCCTTGACGCCGAGCGGATTGGACCGGGTCG
>MEQX01000114.1:0-128 GCA_001770415.1 Betaproteobacteria bacterium RIFCSPLOWO2_02_FULL_63_19
GATCGCGACCTGCTCACATCGTGACTCCTCGGGGCTCCGCTTACCGGCGTGCCGAATTGATGCCACCGAAAGGTTACGAATCGGCGATCAGATGCCCAATTCGTTCTCGGCGCCGGGAAGCCTGCAGA
>MEQX01000114.1:185-15899 GCA_001770415.1 Betaproteobacteria bacterium RIFCSPLOWO2_02_FULL_63_19
CCTTCCAGGTCGGGACGCCTGTCGGCATGCGGCACGGACAGCTCGTGGGCAGGTTGCCCTTCATGGTCCCGAGCGACTGCTATCCGGGACCCCCGCCGCATTGACTCATCCTATTTGTTACCCGGATGAACCCGTTGCCTCACCAAACCTGCTCCCACGCGGCCCTTTGCGCAAGGCCACGTGTCGCTTGCGGCCAATGCAAAACTTCGCCTTTGCGCTGCAAACGGCCTAGCTTATCATGACTATTTTTTGACATCGCGTGAAGTTGCGCCAAGGATAGTGGCGCACGCGGACTGGGTGCACCGAGGCTTTTGCCTTCGGTAATTCCGCAGCGTACTGCGCCGTGCCGTCGCGCGGCACGCTTGGAGGGGTCAGGGTGAGATGAGCGTGAGACGACTGTACGACCGGTTGGTGGACCTGCTCGCGTGGTTGGCAGGCGGGCTGGTGATGCTGATCACGCTCTTCATCGCCGGCGAGATGGCCAGCCGCTATCTGTTTGGCAGCGCACTGACCTGGACGCTGCAGTTTAGCGAGTACACCCTGTTGTACATCGTCTTCCTCGGCGCGCCGTGGCTGCTCAGGCACGAAGGACACCCCTCCCTCGACCTGCTGGTCAACAAGCTGTCGCCGCGGCGCCGCGCACAGGCCCAGGCCGTGACCTCGCTGCTCGGCGTGGCCATCTGCCTGTTCGTCGCCGTATTCAGCGCCTGGACGACGTGGAACCAGTTCGTCAGCGGCGCCACGGACCCGGCAATGATCGAGGTACCGAAGTGGATGCTGCTGGTCATCATCCCTGTCGGCAGCCTGCTGCTCGGCGTGCAGTTCTGCATCCGCTGCGCCGGCCACCTTGCGATCGCGTGCCGTCAAGACGCCACACCCGCCCCGCGCGACCCCTTCGACGCGTCGAGCCTGTAAGGGTCGCCCGATGGAATGGTGGCAGCTCCTGATCGTGTTCTTCGGCAGCATGGTCGGGCTGATGCTCACCGGTCTGCCCGTCGCCTTTGTCTTCCTGCTGATCAACCTGGTCGGTGCGATCCTCGTCTGGGGCTTCCTGCCCGGGCTGAACCTGTTGACGCTGAGCATGCGCTCGTCGGTCTCCAACTTCGCGCTGCTGCCGATCCCGATGTTCGTGCTCCTCGGCGAGGTACTTTTCCATTCCGGCATCGGCTTCGCGGTCATCGAGGTGATCGACAAGTGGCTTGGCCGGCTGCCCGGCCGCCTCGGCCTGCTGGCCGTCGCCAGCGGCACGTTGTTCTCCACGCTCAGCGGCTCGAGCATCGGCACCACCGCGATGCTCGGCACGGTGCTGGTGCCGGACATGGAGCGCCGCGGCTACAGCAAGGCAATGTCGATCGGCCCGGTCATCGGCAGCGGCGGCCTGGCCATGATCATCCCGCCGAGCGGCATTGCCGTGCTGCTCGCCGCCGTCGCCGAGGTGTCGATCGGAAAGCTTCTGATCGCCGGCATCGTCCCAGGCATCCTGATCGCGATCTTCTACGCTGCGTACATCGTCATCCGCTGCAGACTGCAGCCCGACATCGCACCGGCCTACGAGGTCGCGCCGGTACCGCTGGCGGATAAACTCCGTGACACGGTGATCCACGTCCTGCCCCTTGGCGTGATCATGTTCCTGGTGCTTGGCGTGATCTTCCTCGGTCTGGCCACGCCGACCGAGGCCGCGGCGAGCGGCGCGCTCGGCGCCTTCGCACTGGTCGCCTGCTACGGGCGGCTGACCTGGAGCGTCGTCTACAAGTCGATCATGGGCACCGTCCACGTTACGGTCATGGTGCTAACGATTATCCTCACAGCAACCACCTTCGCGCAGATCCTCGCCTTCAGCGGCGCGGCGCGCGGGCTAATGAGCTTCACCATGTCGTTCAACGTCGAGCCGATGATGATCGCGCTGCTGTTTCAGGCGGTGCTGCTGTTTCTGGGCATGTTCGTCGGTATCGTGCCGATGATCCTGATCACCGCGCCGGTCTTCTTCCCGCTGGTCGACGCACTGGGCTTGAACACTATCTGGTTCGGCTTGCTCACGCTGATCAACCTTGAGATGGCGCAGAGCACGCCGCCGTTCGGAACCCTGCTGTTCGTAATGAAGGGCATCGCGCCAAAGGGCACTCAGCTCGAGGACATTTACAAGGCGGCGCTGCCGTTTCTGGCCTGCGACCTGACCGTGCTATTGCTGGTCATGGTCTTTCCGGACCTCGCGCTCTGGCTGCCCGCGATCATGCGATGAGGCATTTCGCCATACCCCGTGCCGACGACCGTGCACCGCGGCCCGGGTCCCGTGTACTGCGCGTCAGCGCGTAGTGCCCGGTACGTGCACGATTCACTCAGAGGAGGAGAACACCGATGAAACGTCGCACCCTGCTGAAGCTGTCCGCCGCGCTGGTCGCGGCCGCGTCTTTCACCGCACTGCCGACGGCCGCTGCCGGCGCGCCGATCAAGCTCAGGACGGTCAGCTTCCTGCCGCAGAACCACGGCTCGTCCTGGGGCTTCAAGCGTTACGCGGAACTGCTCAACGAGGCGGGGAAAGGGCGTATCGAGATCGACTACGTTGGCGGGCCGGAGGCGATCAAGGCCTTCGAGCAGCCCGAGGCGGTCCGCACCGGCGCGGTCGACGCCGCGTACACCGTCGGCGCCTATTACAAGACGATGATCCCCGAGGCCAACAGCATGAGTCTGTCGCAGCTCACCCCGTGGCAGGAGCGTGAATCGGGTTACTTCGATCACATGCAGTCGCTGCACAAGGCGAAGAATCTCTACCTGCTCGGCAGGCAATTGGTCAACTCGCCGTTCATTCTGTCGACCAGCAAGACCAAGGTCACGAGCCCCCGCGACCTCAAAGGCATGAAGTTCCGCACCGCGGCGCTCTATGACGGGATGTACAAGAAGCTCGGCATCGTCGGCATCACTATGCCGCTCGGCGACCAGTACAGCGCCCTGGAGCGCGGCCTGGTCGACGGCACGGCATCGTCGCCGTCGAGTGCACTGCGCTTTAGCCTCTACGAGGTCAACAAGTACGTTATCGGCCCGCTCTTCTTCGGCGCGAACAATGGCGTGCTGATGATCAACCTCGACACCTGGAAAAAGATCCCGGCCGACCTGCAGAAGCTGATGCAAGAGGTCCAGCTCCGCGTCGAACGGGAGACATGGGATCACTACGGCAGCGCGCTCAGCAAGCAGATCGCCCAGCTCAAGGGAAAGGGGATGGAGTTCGTCGAATGGTCGGCCGCGGAAAACCAGTGGTTCCTCGACACGGCCTACACGGCCAACTGGGCGGAGATCGAGGGCAAGACCAGCAAGGAGACGGTCGAGAAACTCAAGCGGCTCACCCGCAAGCGGTGAGCTAAAGCGGTCGCCGTCTGGGACCGTACCGCCGCGCAGCGCGAGGCGGTGCGGCCGCCGCCATCTCGCTATCTACAACGTGTCCGAGCGCATCCACGAGGCGCTGGTGCGCCTTGTGGCTCGGATTCATGGTTGCTATATCATGGCCGCTGCCTGCCACGCGGGCCCATTCGGGCCGCGACACGGAGAGGAGAAGCGGGGGAGTGTACGCAGGACTGATACGAGACTGGCCCAAGCGCGTCTGCTTCGGTCCGGGAAGCGTTGCGCAACTGCCCAGGCTCATGGACGATCTTGGCGCCAGGCGCGCCATGGTGGCCTGCGGCAAATCGGTCGCTGGCGGCGAAATGTTGATCAAGGTGCGAGCGGCACTCGGCGAGAAGCTGGTCGGTGTGTTCACCGAAATCCCTGCGCATACGCCCTACGAATGCGTAAAGAAGGCGACCGCGCGGTTCAGGTCGCTCGGAGCCGACGCGGTGATCAGCGTGGGTGGCGGAAGCGCGATCGATTGCGGTAAGGGGATTGCGCTGCTTTTCGCCACTGGCGGCGTGTTCGAGCCCTATCTGATCGATTTCTCCGGCAAGGGCATGGAACGCACCCCGATGCCATCGCCCGGCCTGATTCACATCGCGGTGCCGACCACCGCGGGTTCGGCGAGCGAAGTAATGCCCACCGCTGCCATTCGTGATCCCGCAGCGGGCAGGAAGATACTGTTCTGGGACGAACGCATGGTGCCCGACGCAACCGTGCTCGATCCCGAAATGGCCGTCTACGCCGCCCCGCACTTGAGCGCGGCGACGGGCATGACCGCGATGGCGCGAGCGATCGAGTGTCTCTACTCGGCGCATCGCCAGCCTTTCTCGACCGGCCTCGCATTGCACAGCGCGCGCCTGCTGCGCCGCGCGCTGCCGCGTTCCATCGATATCCCGGGCGACCTCGCGGCACGCGCCGACTGCCAGATGGCGGCATCCATGTCGGGTACCGCCTCGATCAACGCGATGGTCTCGGTTGTCCACGCCGTCGGCCATATCGTCGGCGGTCGGTACGGGCTGCAGCACGGCGTTTCCCATTCGATCCTGCTTGCGCCGGCGATGCGCCTGATGCTGCCGGCCATCGGTGAGGACCAGTTCACCGCGCTCGAAGCGATGGGGGGCATCCCGGACGGCGGCTCCGCCGATGCCGCGGGGCGGCGCGCGGCAGACCTGCTCCAGGCGATGGTCGAGGCGCTGCCATTGCCGCGCCGTCTGCGCGAATTGGGAATAGCCGAGGCGGACCTTCCGGCCATCGCCGAGGCCACGATGCATGATTACATGATGGCCAACGTTCCGCGGCCGACGACGGCGGCCGAGGTCGAACGCCTGCTGCGCGAGGCCCTTTGATTTCCGCCACAGCGGACGCGGCGAGTTCCGCAGAGCGGCTCGCGGCATGGAGCGCTGCGCTGAAATGGCGCGACATACCCGAGCATCAGCGATCGTTGGTCGCCCTTCGCGTGCTCGACACGGTGGGCCTCGTGCTGGCAGGGTACGAGACGCAAGCTGCGCGCGCGGCCTTGGCCGTCGCTCGGAGTCAGGGCGGCGCGCCCGAGAGCGCGTTGCTGTTCTCCGGACTGCGGGTCGGCGCGGCCACGGCCGCGCTGGTGCACGGCACGATCGCGCATTGCCGCGATTTCGACGACACCTTCCCCGATTCGGTCATACATCCGGGCTCGACTATGGTGGCCGCGGCACTCGCCGTCGGAGAGGCCAAGAGCAGGCCCGACGAGGAGATTGCGACCGCCATCCTGATCGGATACGAGGCAGCCGCGCGCATCGGCGCAGTTGCCGGGCGGCGCTTTCACGCGCGCGGGTTTCATGCCACCGGAGTCGTCGGACCGCTGGGCGCGGCGCTCGCCGCCGCGCGCCTGTACGGGCTTCCCGCCGAGGCGACGATGCATGCTCTGGGTCTCGCCGCCAGCATGGCAGGCGGGCTCATGGCCTTTGTGGACGATGGTGCCTGGTCGAAATGGCTGCATGCGGGCTGGTCGGCGCACAGCGGCGTCATGGCGGCGCAGTTCGCCGGCCAAGGATTCGTCGGGCCGCGCGGTGTGCTCGACGGCCGGCACAACCTCTTTTCGGCCTTCATCGATGCGCCCGCGCCCGGAGCGGACGCCCTGGTCGGCGACTTGGGTCGCCGCTGGCACAGCAGCGTGGCGCTGTTCAAGCGCTACCCCTGCGCGCACGTCATTCAGCCCTACATAGATGCCGCGATCGAGCTGCGACGACGGCACGGTTTGCGCCCAAGCGGAATCGAGCGGGTCGCCTGTGCAATCGCCCCTTGGGCGGTGCCGATCGTGTGCGAACCGCGGGCACCGAAGCTGCAGCCGGCCAGCGAGATGGACGCCATCGCGAGCCTGCCTTATCAGGTCGCGGTCGCGCTGGTCGACGGCCGGGTCGATTTGGACGCGCTCGCCCCCGCGTGCCGCACTCGCGCCGAGGTTCTGAGTCTGGCTGCCCGGATCGGGCACCGGGCCGACGATGCCCTGGGCCAGGACTTCGACGGATCGCTCCTGATCCAGCTCGATTCGGGCGAGGCGCTGCAATGCCCAGTGGTCTCCGCGCCGCCGGACCGCGCGAAGCTGCTCGACAAGTTCCGCGCCAATGCGCGCCGCGCCGTGAACGAGCGCACCTTGGCCGCGCTCGAGGAGGCCATTCTGGGAAGCGCACTCCCGAAGTTCCGCGAAATTGCCATGGCACTGCGAGATAACGTATAAAGCGAATGTCGGATCAAGGACGGCACGCATAGCGTTGCCGCGTCATCACTGCTTTGGGGAGAAAACGATGCATAGATTTCTAGTTTCAGGTGCCGTAATCGCAGCAGCGCTGTGGATCGCTCCGGCAAACGCCGAGGAGTCGCTGCGCGCGGTGAGCTTCATACCGAAGAACCACCCGGTCATGGTGCAGGCCAACGCCTGGGTCAAGACGATCAACGGGACACTGGCGGGCAAACTCAAGATCAACTTTGTCGGTGGCCCCGAGGTGATCGGGCGCTACCAGCAGCAGAACGCGCTGCGCACCGCCGTGGTCGACATGACTCTGTCGACGGTCGCCGACTTCCAGGACCAGATTCCCGAGGTGAGCACGTTCACGCTCTCCAGGATCAGCCCGGCCGAGGAGCGCAAGTCCGGCTTCTATGACCTGATGGTCGCGAGCTTCGAGAAGGTGAACGCGCGCTACATCGGACGCCTGCAGTATGGCGATTTCTACATGTATACCAAGAGCAAGCCCGCCAGCTTGGCCGATCTGAAGGGTCTGAAGATGCGCACCGGGTCGCTCTACGACAAGTTCATGCGCGCGCTCGGCATGGTTCCCGTGACGATCAACGCGCCGGAGACCTATACGGCGCTCGAGGGCGGCACCGTGGACGGGCTCGCTTGGCCAGTGTTCGGGATGCGCAAGCTCGGCTGGACGCGGCAGGTGAAATACGTAATCGACCTGCCGTTCTACGGCACGAGCAACGTGGTCGCCCTGATGAATCTCGACCGATGGAAGAAACTGCCGCCCGACGTGCGGAAGACGATGATCGACACGACGGCGGCATTCGAGCCGAAGATGGTCAAGTATTTCCAGGACGAGCAGCAGAAGGAATGGAAGGAACTCGACAAGGTGGTCACGCGCGTCAAGTTCTCCGAGGCTGAGAACAAGAAGTACCTGGACACCGGCTACGAGGTCGAATGGGAGGCGATTGCCAAGCGCGTGTCGCCCGAGATGCTGGCGCGGCTGCGCAAGGTGAGCGGTAATTGATCCAGCGCGGGGCCGAGGGCGTGTTGCGCTGGCTGGCGGCCTGCGAGAACGCCCTCGTCGCGCTCGGCACCGCGATCTTCGCGTTCATCACGCTCGCGATCTGCGCGGAGGTACTGCTGCGCTACGGATTCGACAGCCCCATCGCCTGGGTGGACGAAATCAGCGAATACGCGCTGCTGTGGATCACCTTCCTGGGAACTTCGTGGGTTCTGCGCAGCGGCGGCCACGTGCGCGTTGACCTGCTGCTGCAATTCCTTTCGCCCGCCGCGCTGCGGATCTGCGGCCTCATTTCATCGGCCTCGGGCATGCTGACCTCGCTGGTGCTGGTCGTGTTCGGCGCAAGCGTGACGCTGACCGCGATGGAGCGCGGCTCGTTCAAACCGACCACGATCGAAGTGCCGACATGGATGGTCCTCGTCGTGATTCCGGTCGGCGGCATGTTGCTGTTCCTTCGCTTCGTGCAACTGTTCCTGGAGTACCACAGGCGCACGCGCGAGTTCGGCGCCGATCCGAACCACTGAGGCCGAGTCGGAATGGAATGGTACTGGATACTCGGCATGATTTTCGGCGCCTTTCTCGTGCTGATGGCGCTCGGCCTGCCGATCGCTTTCGCCTTCCTGGCGATCAACGCGGTGTGCGCGTTCATCTTCTGGAACGGCACCGCGGGCCTCAACCAGCTTGTCCTTTCAATCGGGGATTCGGTCGCCCATTTCACCATCGTGTGCGTGCCGATGTTCGTGCTGATGGGCGAGGTGATGTTCCGCTCCGGCATCGCTACGAAGATGATGGACGTGCTGGACTCCTGGTTCGGCAGGCTGCCCGGGCGCCTGTCGCTGATCTCGGTGGCCGGGGGCACGGTGTTTGCGGGACTGACCGGCTCGGGCTCCGCGGCCACGGCCATGCTGGGCAAGCTCCTGGTGCCGGACATGGAGAAGCGCGGCTATCACCGGTCCATGACGCTGGGGCCGATCATGGCCTCCGGTGGACTCGCGATCATGATCCCGCCTTCGGCGCTGGGCGTCCTGCTCGCGGCACTAGGCCAATTCTCGGTCGGCGATTTCCTCATCGCTATCATTGTTCCCGGCCTGATGATGTCGATCGCCTACGCAGCCTACGTGATCGGTCGCTGCACGCTGCAGCCGCGCCTTGCCCCGCTCTACGCGGTCAAACCTATTCCGATCGCGCGCAAGTTGAAGCTCACGGTGATCCACATTTTTCCGCTGTTCTTCATCATGTTCCTCGTGGTCGGGCTGATTTTTCTCGGCGTGGCCACGCCCACCGAGTCGGCCGCGCTGGGCGCGCTCGGCACGCTGCTGCTCGCCTGGATATACGGTGGCCTGAGCTGGGAGATGTTCAGGCAGTCGATGCTGTCGACGATGCGCATCACCGTGATGCTGCTTATGATCCTCACCGGCTCCACCGCGTTCTCGCAGATCCTCGCCTTCACGGGGGCAACCTCCGGTCTGGCGGAAATCGCAACCAACGCGAAAGACACTCTGGGGCCAATGACCGTCATCGTGATCATGCAGTTCATACTGCTGATCATGGGCATGTTCATGGAACCACTGTCGATCATGATGCTCACGGTCCCAATCTACTTCCCGGTGATCAAGGACTTCGGCTATGATGAGATTTGGTTCGGCGTCATCATGCTGCTCAACATGGAGATGGCGACCATCTCGCCACCCTTCGGTTTCAACCTCTTCGTGATGAAAGGCGTGGCACCTGCGGGGACGACCATGGGCCAGATATATGCGGCAAGCATTCCCTTTCTGCTGCTCGATTTGATCGTCCTGGGGCTGCTGCTCGCCTTTCCCGAGCTGGTGCTGTGGGTTCCGGGGCGCACGTGAACGACTCGCCGTTTCCGGTGGCCGAAACGCTTTGCCCGGTAGTCGCCAACGACTGGGTGAACGATTCCTACAAGCACCTGATACTCGACGCCGCACATGGCGCCATCCATGCCGAACCCGGGCAGTTCTTTCACCTGTTGTGCCCGTCAATCGGCGAAAACGTTCCGTTTTACCGAAGGCCGATGAGCATCTACCGCATCGACAGGGCGCAGGGGCGGCTCGAATTCCTCTACAAAATCGTCGGCCGCGGCACGACCACGCTGGCCGCGCTCGCGCCCGGGGAGAAACTGAACATCTTCGGCCCGCTCGGCCGGCGGTTCGACTTCGAAACGCGCTGCCGCCACATCGTTCAGGTGGCGCGCGGGGTCGGCCTGGCCACGCTGGCCCCGGTGGCGGAGGCGGCCGGCCAGCTGGGCATCCGGACGACGGCGATCCTCAGTGCGCGCAGTCCGAAGCATCTCATGTCGATCGAGTACCTGCGCTCCACGGGCGCCGGCGTTATTTCCGTCACCGACAGCGAGGGGACGAGCGGCGTCGAAGCCGTCGAGGACATCGTGCGCGGGCTGATCGAGAAGGAAGGCGGGGATTTCCTGCTCACCTGCGGTTCGAACCGGCTGCTGCAGCTGCTGCAGCGGCTGGGTCGGGAATACGGAATTGCGGGCGAGGTGGCATTGGAGCAGCATATGGGCTGTGGAATCGGCATGTGCTTCGCGTGCGTGCGCGAATTCCGGGCGCCCGGGGGCGGCATCACCTACCGCCGGGTTTGCTGGGAAGGGCCGGTATTCGATATTCAGGAGGCGGTGTCATGGTAGATATGCGCGTTCGCATCGGCGAAATCGAACTGAAGAATCCGGTGATGCCGGGGTCGGGCACCATGGGCGAAGGTCTCGCCCGAGTCATGGATCTCAACAGGATCGGCGCCATCGTCACCAAGACGATCACCCCCGACAAGCGCGAGGGCTGCGTGCCGCCGCGCATGGTCGAGTACAAGGACGGCTCACTGATGGCGATCGGCATCCCGTGCAAGGGACCCGACCATTACATCGAGGAAATCCTTCCGCATTACCGGGCGTACGCCACGCCGGTGGTGTGCAGCGTCTCGGCGCCGACCGTGGAAGCCTTCGGCCAGCTTGCCGCCAAGCTGAGCGTCCCGGGCGTGTCGGTGATCGAGGCGAACATCTCCTGTCCGAATCTCGAGCAGGATGGAAAGGCTTTCGGAATGGACGCCGAGGCGAGTGCCCGGGTCGTTCGCAGGATCAAGGAATCCACTGACCGGCCCGTATGGGCCAAACTCACGCCCAACGTGACCGACATCGCGGCCATCGCGCAGGCGGTTGAAGCCGCGGGCGCCGACGCGATCACCTGCGCGAACGGAATGCTCGGCATGGCGGTGGATGTGGAAAACTTCCAGCCGGCCCTCGGCAATATCACCGGCGGCATGACCGGCCCGTGCATGAGACCGATCATCCTGCGCATGGCCTGGCAGGTCGCGCGGGCGGTTAAGATCCCGATCATCGGCAGCGGCGGCATGGCCACGGCCAGGGACGCCTTGGAATACCTGATGGTGGGTTGCAGCGCGGTGCAGATCGGGACAATCAACTTCGTGCGGCCGACGGCGATGCTGGAGGTGATCGACGGCGTCGAGGCCTTCTGCCGTCGCAAGGGACTGCGTGCGGCGCGCGAGCTCACCGGCGCGATGGTTCCGCGTCGCGAATTCAAAGAACAACAGGTGGCTTAGTATTACTCGTTATCGCGTTGCAATCGACGTCGGTGGTACCTTCACCGATGCCGTGCTGACCGATGGCAGCGGCAGGCGGCTCGTCGCGATCAAGGTGCCGACCACGCCGGCCAACCGCGCCGACGGCGTGATGGACGGCGTGCATGCGGTCGCGGCGGCGGCCGGGGTCAGACCCGCGGACATCGATGAGGTGGTGCACGGATCCACCACTGGAACTAACGCGCTGATCGAACGCACCGGTGCCCGGGTCGGGTTTCTTACCACGGCGGGATTCCGCGACCTCCTCGAAATCGGCCGCGTGATGCGGCCGCACGAAGGCCTGTACGACTTCACGGTCGATCGCCCCGTCCCGCTGGTTCCTCGGCACCGCTGTCTGGAGGCGGTGGAGCGACTCGATGCCGCGGGATCGGTACTGGTGCCGCTGGACGAGGCCTCGGTTCACGCCGCCGCCGATGTTTTCGCGCGCGAACGCGTCGAAGCGATCGCGGTCTGCTTCCTTTTCTCTTTTCTCAACCCCGCCCACGAAAAGCGCGCCGCGGCGATACTCGCGGCGCGCTTTCCGGACCTCCTGATCAGCATCTCGAGCGACGTGAGCCCGGAATACCGTGAATACGAGCGCGCGAATACGACGGTCATGAACGCCTATCTCGCGCCCGTGATGGGCAAGTACCTCGGGCTGTTGCAAGAGCGAATCCGGGACGAACTCGGAAAGGCGCGCCTTTCGATCATCCAGGCGAACGGCGGATCGACCTCGGTCGGGCACGCGCGCCGGCTCGCCGTCACGACGGTCAATTCCGGCCCGGCGGGCGGCGTGGTGGCGGCGGCGTTCTACGGGCGGCGCAACAAGCGGCCGCGCATCGTATCGGTGGACATGGGTGGCACGTCGTTCGACATCGGGCTGGTGGAAGGCGGCATTTCGCGCGTGACGACCGAGGGCGCTTTTCAGGGTCTGCCGGTCAAGATCCCGCTGATCGATCTGCACATCATCGGCGCCGGGGGCGGCTCGATCGCCTGGATCGACCGCGGCGGCGCCCTCAACGTCGGGCCGGGCTCCGCCGGAGCGGAACCCGGTCCGGCGTGCTACGGCCGCGGCGGCACCGAGCCGACCGTGACCGACGCCAACGTGGTTCTCGGCCGCCTGAATCCGGAGAATTTCAACGCCGGCCAGATACCGCTCGACCGCGGCGCCGCCCGCCGCGCGGTGGGCACGATCGCCGAGAAGCTCGGCACGAGCGTGGAAAACGCGGCGCTGGGCATTATTCGCGTGGTCAACGCCAACATGATCAAGGGAATTGCCACCGTGACGATCCAGCGTGGCATCGACCTGCGCGATTTCTCGCTTCTGTCCTTCGGCGGGGCCGGCGGCGTGCACGCGGTGGAGATTGCGCGCGAACTGGGCATGGCGGAGGCCGTGATTCCGCCGCTGCCGGGCACCTTCTCGGCGATAGGCCTGCTGGTCACCGAGATGCGCCACGACTACGTGAGTGCGCTGGGCGGCGTAGTGGCCGACGGCGCTCCCGTCGCGCAGCTCGAGCGCCGCTTGCGCGACATGGAGCGCGCCGGCCGCCGCGAACTTCGGGCGCAGGGCTACTCCGCCGATCGCATCCGCCTCACGCGCATGGCCGATCTCAAGGTCCTCGGGCAGACCTATGAGCTGCTGCTTCCGCTGCCGGTGCAGCAGCGCACGCTGGACGGTGCGGGGATGAAGGCGCTGCTCGATGCATTCGGCAGGCTCTACAGGTCGCGCTATGCGTTCTTCCACGAAGGCGAGCCGATCGAGATCGTCAATCTGCGCGTCAGCGCCGAGGGCCTGAACGCTCCGGTGCGTCTGCCGCGCAGGGCGAAGGCGAAGCCCGATCCCGCCCCGGCGCTGCGCGCGCGGCGTCAGGTCTATTTCGAAGATCGCGGCTTCGTGTCCGCGGCGATCTACCAGCGCGAGGCGCTGCGCCATGGCATGCGGGTCAAAGGTCCGGCGGTAATCGAGGAGACCACCTCGGCCACGCTGATTCCGCCAGGCTATGAGGCCCAGGTGGGAGGAGATTGCGGCCTGTTCGTGCCGCTGAAGGCCGCGAAGGAAAAACGGCAATGAGCGATCTGGTCACGATGCAGGTGATCCGCTACGCACTCGAGCAGGTGGCCGACGAGATGGGCTACACGCTGGTTCGAACCGGGCGCTCGACCATCATCACCGAGATCAAGGACATCTCCTGCGTGATCACCGACGCGAAGGGGCAGACCGTGGCGCAGGCGCATCACACGCCGAGTCTGCTGGCCGGCTTCGAGATCACCATGCGCGAGCTGGTCAAGCAGTACAAGCCCAAGGACCTGGCTCCGGGCGACGTGATCATCACCAACGATCCGTACACCGGCGGCCAGCACATCATGGACCTCTACGCCATCGCCCCGGCATTCCACAAGGGCGCGCTGATCGGCTTCGTCGGCAACATCACGCACCATTCCGATCTCGGCGGCATCGCCGCCGGCGGCGTGGCGGGCGGCGTGCGCGAGATCTATCTGGAAGGCCTGCGCCTGCCCTTCGTCAAAATCATGAAGCGGGGCGTCGAGGACAGCGAAATCGTCGGCATCATCGCCAACCAGATCCGGCTGCCCGATCTCACACTGGGCGACATTCGCGCCCAGATCAGTTCTCTGATGGTCGGCGTCGAGCGCCTGGGCCGCCTGTATGCGCGCTACGGCCGGGATACCATGCAGCGCGCGTGCAAAAACCTGCTCGACTATTCCGAACGGCGCATGCGCCAGGGCATCAAGGACCTGCCCGACGGCACCGTCGAAGCCGAGGATTTCATCGACGACGACGGCATCAACGACCGGCCGATCCGGATCAAGGTCAAGCTCACGATCAAGGGCGAGCGCGCCGTTGTCGACCTCACCGCGAGCGATCCCCAGGCCGAGGGGAACACCAATTCCACCATTGCCAACACGCACGCGGCCGTCTACTACGTGATGATCTCGGTGGTCGATCCGCACGCGCCGCCCAATTCGGGCTGCTACCGGCCGATCCAGGTGCTGACCAGGCCGGGAACGATCGTCCACCCGCTGCCGCCGGGTGCGGTCGCGGCGCGCACCAACGCCTCGCAGAAGATTGCCGAGGCAATGTTCGCGGCGCTGTCGAAGATCGTGCCCGGGCGCGTTACCGCCGGGTCCCACGGCCAGATCACCACCTGCGCCTTCAGCGGAATCGACCGCAAGACCGGAAGGACGTTCATCTTCACCGACATCCAGGGCGGCGGCAACGGCGCGCGCCCGATGCAGGACGGCGCCGACGGCCAGGACAGCCATCTGCCGCGATTCATGAACACGCCGGTGGAAGCCGCCGAGCTGCGCTACCCGGTCCGCATCGACCGCTACGAGTTCATCTCCGACTCGGGCGGCGCCGGCGCGACCCGCGGCAGCCTCGCGCTTCGCCGCGACGTGCGCGTGCTCGCCGAGCGCGTCAGCTTCGCGCGCTATTCGGACCGGCACAAATTCGCGCCGCAGGGGCTGTTTGGAGGCAAGCCGGGAGGCAAAGGCGCGTTGATCCTCAACCCCGGCGGGCCGGGGGAGCGGCGCCTGAAGTCCAAGGGGCTGGACGCGCTGCAAAAGGGCGACGTCGTGCGCATCGAGCTGCCGGGCGCGGGCGGCTATGGCGATCCCCGCCTGCGCCCGTTCGAGGCCATCGATCGGGACCTGAAGGACCAGAAGGTCACGCCGGAGGCCGCCGAGCGCGATTACGAGGTGGTGGTAGATCGGCGCCAGCTAGCGGTCGACCGCGACGCCACCGAGCGCTTGCGCGGCAACGCCCGGTAGATTGCGCTGAACGCGAGCAGGCGTTTCGGCCGGCGGGCGAAGTGCACAGCGCGGTCCTCGAGCTTTCGGCTTGATTAGGCTCGGACGCCACGCTGCCGTCTCGCCGCGCAGGTACCGGTCGCAAGATTTCACAGGAATCCGCATCCATGAAGATACGATTCGCTGTTCTGCTGCTCGCGTTCGCGGCAGCCCTTCCCGCCGCGCACGCTCAGACCGAAACATGGCACGCCCGTACCGTGCGCGTCGTCGAGACTTTCCCCCCCGGCGGCTTCACCGACGTGGTCGCGCGCATGCTCAGCGCCGCGCTGACGGAGGAACTCGGCCAGCAGTTCATCGTCGACAACCGCCCGGGCGCCGGCGGCACGATAGGCATCGAAAACGTAGTGAAATCCAAGCCCGACGGCTACACGACGATCGTGATGCTCTCCAGTTTTGCCACCGCAGCGGCGATCTACAAACTGCCTTACGATCCGATCAAAGGGGTCGCCCCGGTGACGATGATCGGCGAGGGACCGTTCGTACTGGTGGTGCATCCCTCGGTGCAGGCGAAAAGCATCAGGGAGCTGATCGATCTTGTGCACGCCAAGCCCGGCACGCTCAACTTCGGCTCGGCGGGGATCGGCACCGACCTGCAGCTCGCTATCGAACTCCTTGAACAAATGGCCGGCATCAAGTTGACCCACGTGCCCTACAAAGGCATCGCCCCGGCATTCAACGATCTGGTAGCCGGACGGATCCATCTCATGCTCAGCACCCCCAAGAGCGCTTCGGTCAACATCCAGTCGGGCAAACTGCGCGCGCTCGCGGTCACCACGGCGCGGCGATCGCCGCTGATGGCGGATCTGCCCGCGGTTGGCGAACTGGTTCCGGGCTACGCCGTGCGCGTGTGGTTCGGCATGGGGACGACGGCCGGAACACCCGGCGCGGTGATCGCGCGCCTCAATCAGGCGATTGCAAAGGCTCTCCAGCGCAAGGACTTTCAGGAACGGCTGCGCGGCGGCGGCGTCGAGCCGATGCACACCCCACCCCAGGCATTCGCGCAGGTCATCTCCGACGACTACGCCAACTGGTCGAATGTGATCAAGGCGGGCAATATCACGGCGAACTAGTTCTGCTGCGTCACTAGGCCGAACTGAACGGGTATAGTCTTGGTGGCACCTTGAATCGCCGGAGCCGCACGAAGGCGGCGCGG
>MEQX01000114.1:15924-48440 GCA_001770415.1 Betaproteobacteria bacterium RIFCSPLOWO2_02_FULL_63_19
CGCGCCTGCGATTGGGCACCCGCCAATGACGACTGGCAGCGACTACCGCGGGCGCCCGAAAGGGCACGGGTTCCGCTGTAAAGCCGAGGTAACGAGGTAGAATTTCCGTCCCAAGAGAAGCAAGTTCACCAGGAGCGCGTGCCGATGCCTTTCGACAATCTGAAAGATTTTCTCGATCGACTGGAACAAGAGCAGGAACTGCACAGGGTTCCGGTCGAGGTCGATCCCAAGCACGAGATCGGCGCCATATGCAGGAAACTGAACGTCACCAAGGGCCCGGCGGTCCTGTTCGAAAAGGTCAAAGGCTCCGCGATCCCGCTTGCGAGCCAGCTGCTCGCGACGAACCGGCGACTGGCCGTTGCGCTCGAGTGCGAGGAGAAGGACCTGTTCAGCGAAACGCTCAAGCGATCCGCCAGGCAGATCGCACCCAGGCTGGTTCGACGCGGCGCGTGCCAGGACGTCGTCAAGACCGGCAAGGACGTCGATCTGAACGAATTGCCGCTCGCGACCAACAACCCGGACGACAACGCGCCCTACCTCACCGCTGGCCACGTGATCCTCAAGGATCCGGAACTGGGCTACAACCTTGCGATCTACCGGATGATGTGCCGATCACGCCACGAGGTGAACTTGCGCTTCATTCCGAGTCATCACGGCTGGGCCTTCCTCAAGAAGGCGGAAGAGCGCGGGCTGCGCGCGTTGCCGGTGGCAGTTGCTATCGGCGTTGACCCGGCGATCTACATCGCCAGCCAGTTTGAACCGAAGATCGGCGCCAACGAACTGGCGATCGCTGGCGGGCTGCGCAACAAAGCTGTCGACATGGTGAAGTGCAAGACCATCGACTGCGAGGTCCCCGCGCATGCAGAGATCATCATCGAGGGTGAGATGAAGATCCCTCCCAGAACCGGCGACGAAGGGCCGTTCGGCGAGTTCTGCGGCTACACGACGGACAAGGTGAAGGACGAGCGCATTCTGACCATCAAGGCCATTACCCACAAGAAGCGGCCCATCTACCACAACATTTGGCTGGGCAAGCCCCCGCACGAGCACCTGTACATTAACGCGATCTCCTATGGAATCCAGGCCTACCATGATCTGAAAGTCCGCTATCCCGCGGTCAAGGCCGCCTACGCCCCGCCGAGCGGCGTGTCGATCAAGCTGGTGATCCAGATTGACTCGAAGATGAACACGCCGGGGATGGTAAAGAACCTGCTCGCTTCGACGCTGTGGACGCGCGGGGCGATGTGGAAGGAGGTGCTCGTGGTCGACGACGACATCGACATCACCAACAACGACGAGATCGACTGGGCCGTGGTCACGCGGGTCCAGGCCGGCCGCGACACGTTCATTGTTCCCGGGGGACAGGGGTCGCGGCTCGATCCGTCGTCCGACGAATTCGGCGTCACCGACAAGCTGCTCATCGACGCGACCATGAAGCGGGGATTCAGAGGAAAGGTGGCCGAGCCGACCAAGGCAATGATGGACAAGATCGAGACGAGGTGGAATAGATACGGGTTCCGCTGAAGCGCCGTCGCTTGGCGAAACACCACGATGCCGGGCTTGAACCCGCCCCGTGCCGTCGCGCGCAGCGTCGTCCATTTCCCATGTGCTTCTCGCGAGGCAGTGAGCCGGCATGATCCGCAGACTCTACGTCGATACGCCAGGCGGTCAAGTGCATGTTCGCCGGTCCGGGGACGGCTCTCCGATCGTGCTGCTGCACCAGTCGCCGAGTTCCGGCGCCATGTGGGAGCCCGTGTTCGCACACCTTGCGGCGTCCGGATTCGGCGCAATTGCTCCGGACATGCAGGGCCACGGCAATTCGTTTCGGCCCGCGGCGCCGCCTGCCATCGCCGACTATGCCGCATGCATGGTTGCCGTCATGGACGCGCTAGGGCTGGAACGGGTCGACCTGGTGGGCCACCACACCGGCGCTCTCGTCGCCGCGCAGATCGCCGCGGATTATCCGGATCGCGTGCGGAAACTGGTGCTCTGGGGCCTCGCCATGTACGTGGACGCGTTGCGCGCCTCCCGCGAGCGGTTGAAGAACGAGCGCCCTCCCGATTACGATGTGCAGGGAAACGAACTCGTCTCGTTCTGGTCGAGGCAGCGCAGCCTCGCCGGCGAGGCCTTCACTGCGGAACTGGGCGTGCGCGCAATGATCGAGATGCTCCAGACCGGATCGGCGCGACCCTGGGGACATTGGGCCGGCCAGCAATGCGAGCGGGAGGCGGTACTTGCCAGAGTTGCGCATCCCGCGCTGGTCATGGGCGGCGAGCGCGACCCGCTCTGGCCCGGGATCGAAGCTGCAGCGTCGTTGATTCCGCACGCGCGCTTTCATGTCCTGCGCGGCGCAGGACTCTACGTGACGGACGAGTTCCCGGAAGAATTCGCGCGCCTCGTCACCCAGTTCCTCGAGACCTGACTCCGGCAATCCGGCTCCCTGCGCACAAGCGCCGGCCCAGTTTCTGCGTGCCTCGCAAGACAAAAACCGTCTGCGCGCACGCCGTATCCAGGCGTCCGATTCCGGCGCGAACCGTGCACGGCGCCGTGCCCGATCTGTTAATTTCACCGTTCCGTGCCCTCCCAGGATGTAGAGCGACCGGGTAGGGATGATGGTAAATTTGAAATATGTTTGGTTCCCTTTCTCTTCCTGTTCTCCCCGGCGATGTTGCTCGAGGGCACCTGGACTAACGTCGCCGCAACCGCATTGACGGCCGTCGGCCGGGCGTTTCTCGTTAGCGTTGGCGTCGTAGGGTATGTGATTCAGCGAATCGGCCCCGTGTCGCGCCTGCTGTTTGTCGCGGACGGCATTGCGTTGACCCTGCCTCCGGCGATGAAGTCGGACCGCCTGGTCCGCGGACAGCAATGAATTCCTTCAAAGGCGTGGTCGGCACCTCCGTTGCACGGCCGCAGGCGCGGCGGTTCGTCTTCGGTCGTGGGCGCTACACCGACGATCTGAGGATTGCAGGCACGCTGCACGCGGTTTTTCTGCGCAGCCCCTATGCGCACGCGCGAATCGAGGCGATCGATCTGGATGCGGCAAGAACAGTTCCCGGCGTCGTCGCCGCGTTCGACGGCAAGGCGATCGCAAGCGTCTGTGCGGCGTGGACCGCGCAATTCGCTACCCTGCCGGACCACCGCTCGGCGGCGCAGCCCCCGCTCGCCGTGGAACGCGCGCTGTGGCAGGGCCAGCCGGTCGCGATCGTGGTGGCCGATACCCGCGCCATTGGAGAGGACGCCCTCGGGTTGATCGAAGTCCAGTGGCACGAGCTTGAACCGCTGCCGCACCCGGTCGCGACCGCGGTTGCGGACCCGGCGCATCCGCCGCTGCACGCGGCGCTGGGAACCAATATCGCTTACGAGCGTTGCATAGTCGCAGGCGACCCGGACACGACCTTGGCCGGCGCGGACCGCGTCATCAAGCGCAGGTTTCAGTTCACGCGCCATACGGGTGTTCCACTGGAGACGCGAACGGTCCTCGCGGAGTTCGAGCCCGGCCTGCGTCGGCTGACGGTGTACCAGTCGACCCAGGTACCGCACCAGATGCGCGCCATTTATGCCGAACTGCTGGGACTTTCGGAAGCGAATGTGCGGGTTATCGTACCGGACGTCGGGGGCGCGTTCGGCGTCAAGCTCCATCTGTACGACGACGAAATCGCGGTCGCCGCGGCGTCGATGTTGCTCGGTCGCCCCGTGAAATTCGTGTCGGACCGGCTTGAGGCGTTTGTCAGCGACATTCACGCCCGCGGCCATACGGTGGACGCGTCCGTGGCCGTGAAAAATGACGGCACGGTGCTCGGATTCGAGGTCGACGACATCATGGAAATGGGCGCGTACTCGGTGTACCCGCGCACCAGCGTCGGCGAAGGGCTGCACGCGATCTCCTTGACGGGCGCGCCGTACGCCGCTCCGGCCCTGCGCGCGCGGCTGCGCGCGGTATTCCAGAACAAGGCACCGGTAGGCTCGTACCGCGGCGTCGGGCAACCGATTGCCTGCGGCATCACCGAACACCTGATCGACGCGGCTGCCGCCGAACTCGGCATCGATCCGGCCGAGATGCGCCGCCGGAATTTTCGCCGCGCGGGCATCGATCCGCCCAAGACGGCCGGAGGCATCGCAGCGGGCGACCTCTCGCACCAGCGCTGCCTCGAGCGGCTGTTGCAACTGATGGATTACGACGGGCTTTGCGCCGAGCGGGCGAGCGCCCGCAAAGCCGGTCGGCATCTCGGAATCGGGATCGCCGCGTTCGTGGAAATGACCGCGCCAGGCACCGGCCTCTACGGCGCGGCGGGCGTCAAGATCGCATGCAGCGACGGGTGCACGCTGAGGCTCGAACCGTCCGGCGTGGTGACTTGCGTGACCGGCGCGACGGATCAGGGCCAGGGCAGCGATACGGGCATGGTGCAACTGATCGGCGATGCCCTTGGACTCGATTTCGATCAAGTGCGGCTGGTCGCCGGCGATACCGCGGTGACCCCCGTGGGCGGGGGCACGTGGGCCTCCCGCGGGCTGGTGGTCGGAGGCGAAGCGGCACTCGGGGCCGCACACGCGCTTCGCGATCGACTGATCGACATCGCTGCCGCATTGTTGGACGTGCGGCGCGACGCGCTGGTTCTCTCGGCGTCGGCCGTGCGGGAGAGAGACGGCGCGAAGTCGCTGTCGCTGGCCGAACTGGGCGGCATGATGCATTACCGCCAGGACCTGTTGCCCTCCGAGGTGGAGCGCAGTCCCGTGGTCACGTTCCATGTCGTACCGACCGGCCTCATCGCCAACGGCATCCAGGCAAGCCTGATCGAGCTGGACCCCGAATCGGGATTCGTAAAGCCGCTGAGGCACTGGGTCGTCGAGGACTGCGGCCGTGTGATCAACCCCATGCTCGCCGACGAACAGCTGCGGGGCGGCGTCGTGCAGGGGCTGGGAGAGGCCCTGTTGGAGGAGTGTCGCTATGACGAGCGCAGCCAGCTGCAGAACGCCACGCTTGCCGATTACCTCGTCCCCATGGCCTCGGACATGCCCGACATCGTTATCGACCACGTCCATACCGAAGTGACCGGCACGCTGCTCGGCGCCAAAGGCATCGGAGAGGCCGGAACGATAGGCGCCGCGGCAGCCTTCGTCAATGCGCTCAACGACGCGCTGCGCGCGTTCGGCTGCGCCATCTCCGAGATTCCCTGCACGCCGGAGCGCGTTCTGAGGGCGCTGCGCCGCGTGCCGTGAAAATGCGATGAAATTTGCACCGTTCGACTATGTGTGCACACGCTCGCTCGCCGAGGTCTACGATCTGATCGAAGCGCGGGGTCCGGACGCGCGCATTCTGGCCGGCGGCCAAAGCCTGCTGACGACGCTCGCGCTTCGACTCTCGGAGCCCTCGGTTCTCCTCGACATCGGCGGTCTGCAGGAGCTCCGATTCATCGAGGAACGCAACGGCGCGATACACGTCGGTGCGTTGACCCGCCATTGCGAGCTCGAAACCAGCCCCTTGATTGCCGCGAGGCTGCCTTTGATCGCGCAGGCGATGCCACACGTGGCCCATGCGGCGATCCGCAACCGCGGAACGATCGGAGGCAGCCTCTCGCTTGCCGATCCCGCTGCCGAACTGCCGGCCTGCATGCTCGCGCTGGACGCCGCGATCGTGCTCGCCTCGCGCGACGGCGAGCGGCGCGTGCGCGCGGAAGCGTTCTTCAAGGGGCTGTACCACACGGACGTCCGGCCCGGCGAACTGCTTGTGCGCGTGGAGATCACGCCGCTCGAAAAGGAATGGCGGTTCCACTTCGCCGAGTTCAGCCGGCGCCGCGGCGATTACGCCATGGTGGGTCTCGCCGCCGCGGCCCGCGGGCCGGGACCCCTGCCCGAAGAACTCAGGCTCGCGTTTCTAGGCTGCGGCGACAGGCCGGTGCGCGCCCGGGAAGCCGAACGCGTCGCGTCAGGCTCGGCATCGGCGCCGCGGGCGGAACGCTATTCTGCGCTGCGCCGCGCACTGGAGAAGGACCTCGAACCACAGTCCGATCCGAACGCGAGTTCGGAGACGAGGATGCATCTGGCCGCCGTGCTCGCCGATCGGGCGATCGAGGCGCTGTCCGGCTAGAAGGAGACGCGATGAACGATTCTATGGCGGCGCGGCCCGCGCCCCTGGTGACGGTAACCATGACCGTAAACGGCAGAAGCGTTACGCGTAGCGTCGAGCCGCGCACGCACCTGATCGATTTCCTGCGCAACGAACTCGATTTGACCGGCAGCCACCTGGGGTGCGAACACGGGGTCTGCGGCGCATGCACGGTGCGCGTTGACGGGGATATCGTACGCGGCTGCCTCGTTCTCGCGGTGCAGCTCGAAGGCGCGCGCGTGGAGACCATCGAGGGGATTTCCGCGAGCGGCGAAATCACCGATCTGCAGGAAGCGTTCGTGCGCCGCAACGCACTGCAGTGCGGCTATTGTACGCCCGGCATGCTCATGTGCGCGGCGGAGTTTCTCAGGACCCGGCCGAGTGCGGACCGCGAGGCGATTCGGGACTTCATCTCGGGCAACTACTGCCGTTGCACGGGCTACCACGCAATTGTGGACGCGATCGCGGAGACCGTCGAGGCGCGCCGGTCCGCGAAGGGCCGGGGCGGGCACCGCTGAGGCGGGCGCGCCGGCCGGGCGTTTTCAGCCGCCCGTGATGTAGTCCTTGAGCTGGATACGCTCCCACAGTTCCTTCGGCGGACGGATGCGCGGCGCGAAGTCGAGCGTTACCGGGCGCGTCGCGTCGATCACGATCTTGGTGTTCATAGGGCCATGGTTGTGCCGGATTTCGCCGTAGGCCGACGGATTCAGATGCGCGCCCATCGCGTTCGGGATGATGGTCATGTCACGGTCGGCCTCGCAATGAGTCGCGATCGCCCAGAGCACCTGTTCCTCGTCGTAAATGTCGATGTCGTCGTCGACGACGATTGCGATCTTCAGATTCGGCTCGGCGGCGATGGCCGCCAAACCGGCAGACTTGCCCTCTCCGGGGACGCGTTTCTTGATCTGGACGTAGGCCGTAAACACGCAGCTGCCGGATGCGGGCATGTAGACCGCCTGCACCGAGGGCGTGAGTTTCCTGACGTTGTCGAACACGGAGGCCTCGAACGAGAGCACGCCGGACAGGTTGTGCTCGCGGTGCGACGGGTCGAGGTCGTGGTAGATCGCGTCGCGCCGCATCGTGATCGCGCGCACTTGCATGAGTCCGACCGGATCCTTGACCGGACCGTAGAAGCCCGTGTACTCGGAGAACGGACCGTCCGAGGTCTGGCGCGCCGGATCGAGTATTCCTTCGATCGCGATCTCGGCCCAGGCCGGCACGGGCAGGTCGACCGTTTCGGCCGGGCAGACTTCGAGCGACTCGCCGAGCAGGCCGCCCATGATCTCCAGTTCGTCCGATTCGATCGGGCCGCGCGCAAGCGAGCCCATCACGACCGCCGGATGGTGACCGAGCACCAGCACCGCCTCCATAGGACGGCGCAGTTCCTGATAGCGGCGGTAGATGTAACCGGCGTTGTGCGCCGGATTGAACATGCAGGCAAAACTGTCGCGGCCCTTGATCTCGTGACGGTACACCCCGGCGTTGAGCACCCCTGTTTGCGGGTCGCGCACGATCAGGAAACCGATGGTGAAATACTTGCCCCCGTTGAGTTCCGCGTGCTTGAGGATCGGCAGGCGCCCCAGATCCACGTCGGCGCCGGTCTGGATCACCTCCTTGACCGGCGCGCCTGCGCGCGCGACGGCCGTCGTCGGCAGCGGATTGGCGACGCGCTCGCGAAAGGTTTCCAGAATGCGTCGCTTGGGTTCGCCCGGCGCAATACCAAGCGCGAGCCCGAGCATTTCGTAATTGCCGAACAGGTTCGTCACCAGCGGTATCATCGAGCCCCGGACCTTGTCGAACCGCAGCGCCGGATAACGGCCCAGCGCGGCCAGCTTCTGCTGAATCACGCACGGCTCGTAATTGAAGTCGACTTCCCTTTCTACGCGGGCGAAAAATCCTGGGCCGAGCGGTTCTATTTCCGCGAGAAAGCTGCGCAGATCCTTGTTCATCGGTTCACCCCTTCAAGACGAAAATGGACGACATCCGATTCAATGCGGCCTGGCATCTTAGCGCACCCGGGATGGGCCGCGCCACAGCCATGCAAGGACTGCACCGGCTATCGCCAGCCCCACGGCGTTGTACACCCATTCGTGCGTTACCAGGAACAGAGCGGCGACCGCGAGAACGATCCGCACCCCGACGCCGAGCGGTCCGGTGAAGTAGCCCTGGATCGCGACCGCGAGTACGCCAAAACCGAGCATCCCGGTGACGGCGGCGACGACGTTTTCAAGCGAAGTGCCTGCGAGCAGCAGCGCGTCGTCGGCGACGAACAGGAACGGCACCAGGTAGGCGACGAGGCCCATCTTCATCGATTCAAATGCCGTTTCCATCGGCCTCGATCCGGCGATCGTCGCCGCGATGTAAACCGCCACGCAGACCGGCGGCGTCAGGAACGACAGCATCGCGAAGTACAAAATGAACATGTGCGCGGCCATTGGGCTGACGCCGGCTTCGATCAGCGCCGGTGCCGCGAGCACCGCGAGGATGATGTAGGAGGCCGTGACCGGCATGCCCATCCCCAGCACCGCGCTTGCCAGCGCCGTAAGCAACAGCAGCAGCCCGAGATGGCCGCCCGAGGCGGAAATGAGGATCTGTGAAAAAAGCAGGCCCAGACCGGTCAGATTGATCGAGCCGATGATCAGCCCCGCTGCGGCGCCGATCACGCCGACTTCGACCATCATGCGGCCCGTGCCGGTCAGTGCCTCGCCCAGATCGCGCCAGCTCGGCCGCTGCGCCGACGCCAGTCCGAGCGCAAGCACCGCGAGGGTCCCGAGCAGCGCCGACAGGTCGGGCGAGATGTAGAAGTAGAACAGGCAGGCGATCAGAACGGCGAGCGGTGCAAGGTACGGCCAGCCACCGGCCAAGACCGCACCAAGCTTTGGAATCTGATCCGCAGGCAGGCCCTTCAGCCCCTGTTTGCCTGCCTCCAGATCGACGAAGATGAACAGCATCAAGTAATACAGTATCGCCGGAACCAGCGCCGCGAGAGCGACTTCGCGATACGGAACGGAAAGGAATTCGGCCATGACGAACGCTGTGGCGCCCATCACCGGAGGCATCAGGCTGCCGCCCGTGGAGGCGACGGCTTCGACCGCCGCAGCAACGGCCGGTCGGTAACCGAGCCGCTTCATCATCGGAATCGTGATCGAACCGGTTATCACGACGTTCGAGCTGGCGCTGCCCGACAGCGTCCCGAACAAGGCTGAACCGAGCACCCCGACCTTGGCCGGCCCGCCGCGACGTCCGCCCATCAGCGCAAGCGACAGGTCCGTGAAGAACGAACCACCACCGGTTGCGAACAGCGCCGCGCCGAACAGCATAAAAGCGAACACCGTTCCGAACATGACCATCGCCACCATTCCTAGCATACTGCCGGTGTCCAGGTAGAGGAACGTCGCCACGCGCGACCAGGTGCTGCCGCGGCCCTGCAGGATGCCGGGAAACAGGTAACTGAACCGGGCGTAGAAAATGAACAATGCGACCAGGATGACCAGCGGAAGCCCGAACGCGCGCCGCGTCAGTTCGAGAACGACGAGTACCGCGAGGACACCGAAGAACACCCGTTCCGGCGTGATGACACCGGGCGAGGCGACCAGCTCGGGCCACATGACGGTCACGTTCAGGCCGGCAGCGAATCCTGCCGCCGCAAGCACCAGGTCGTACCAGGGCACGCGCTGCCGGCTGCCGCGCTCGGCCGGAAACAGCAGGAAACCGGAGGCGAAGAGCAGGCCGTAGATGAGGCCGAAGAACTGTTCGCGAAAGATCGGGTGGTCGAAATACGTGGGCACATTGACCACGTACACGATGCAGGCGAGCGTGGCGCAGACAGAAAGCGCCGACAAGAGGCGCTCAAGCCACGCCCGCCCATCATGACGGTGGCGGGTTTCAACCGGCGCGGAGCCGCTCTCAGCCATGCGAACCCCCGGCCGGACGCGGGGTCGGTCTGCAGCGCCGCAGCTCCGCGGCCGCGGCGCTCACTTGGCGCGCGTGACGTCTGTCTGATTCTTCTCGGCGGCCGCGCTCCAGGCCTTCATTTCCTTGTAGAACCGGATCGCACCGGAATGATAGGGAATCGCTGCCTGGTCGGTGGCGTAGTTAGCGGTCGTCCAGCTCTTCATCTTGGCATCGACCTTGCGCAGTTCGGCATTCTTCTCCCAGAGCGTCTTCGCCACCTTGTAGACCACCTCGTCGGGAAGATCGGTCCGCACGACTAGGTACGCCGGCAGGTAGGTCAGCCACATGGGCTGCTTGATGCCCGGCGCGCCCGGCTCGACACGGGTCAGCATCGCCGGATACACCTTGCGCATGCGCGCGACCGCCTCGGGCGTATTGTCGGCTCCGAGGAAGCGGATGCCGACGTTGGAATCGAGTTCTCGCGTCACCGCGGAACCGACCGAGGCGTAAAACACGTCCAGCCGCTTCTGCGTGACATCCTCGCGCTGACCCGCATACAGCGAGGTGCGCGGAACCGACGTCACATTCGACCAGTCGAGTCCGACGTTCGCCAGCTCGGCCTCGGCGTAGGTCGCGATGTTGGGCGCGCCCGGATAGCGCGCGCCGATACGCAGACCCTTGATGTCCTTGCGCGATTTCGCCGGGGAATCGTCGCGCACGTACAAGCCGACATTGATGCCGCCGCCCACGAGCACCAGCCGCACGTTGTACGCCTTCGCGAACGGCTTGACACCGTGGTAGGCCTGCCACACGCCATGAAACGATTCCACGCCAAGATCGACTTCGCGGTTGTCCATCATCGGCAGCCATACGCCGGCCCCGGACACCGCCACAAGCTTGCCGGTCATGCCGGAGTGCTTCGAGAGCACGTCGGCGATTGCCGCACCGGCCAGGTAGTGGCTCGAGCCGGCCTCGTGCGTGCCGATGACTATGTCCTTCTGCTGCGCCGCGACCGGCCCCATGACGCCTGCGGCCAGCATCGCCACCGCCGACACCAGCGCCGCAAGCCGCGCCACCAATCGTCGATTCCACATCCTTTTCATGATTCTTCTCCTCCGGGCGGGTCCCCGGGAAAATGGTGTCATAGCGGATAGAGCGCGTCAACACGATATGAACACACACGGTGCGAAAGCCCGCGCCGTAACATTTCCGGCGCCAAGCAATTCGCCTCCGCCATTCCTGGCCGACCATGCGGGATCGAATCCGCCGCCGCTACCATTTCTTTCCGGACGTCCGGTGCGCGGTCCCCAGCCTGTACCGTACGCCCGGCCGCTGCCGAGGGCGCACTACGCATATCCATCGTGCCCGACGCTATCCCCCGCGCCGCGCGATCATTTCGGGCACGATGAGCGTGATCCCGGGCACTGCGATCAACAGGGCCACGACAACGAGCGCCATGATCACGAAAGGCGCCACCGACACGATGATCTCGCGCATCGAGGTGCCTGGCGAGACGCCCTTGATGACAAACAGCAGCATGCCGAACGGGGGCGTCGCAAGGCTGATCTCTAGTATCATCAGCATCAGCACGCCGAACCAGATCTCGTTCAAGCCCAGATTCGACACGACGGGCATGTACAGCGGCACGGTGATTAGCATCATCGAGACCTGGTCCATGAAACACCCCAGGATCAGCAGCACGCCCAGCATTCCCAACAACACGGTGAGCGGCCGAAGTTCGCTCCCGAGGACCAGCGCCGAGAGTCCGCCGGATGCGCCCGAAAACGCCATCAGCTGCGAAAAGGTCACCGACCCCGCAATGATAAACAGTGTCATCACGGTGATGCGCATGGTCTTGTTGATCGCGACCAACAGGTTCCGCCTGCTCAACTTTCGGTAGGCCGCCGTCGCTGCCACGGTGGCGACCGCGCCCAGCGCGGCCGACTCGGTCGGGGTGGCGACGCCCGAGACGATGCTGCCGACGACGACCACGAAGATGCTCAACAGCGGCAGCACGTATTTGACGAAGGGCATGACCCGCTCGCGCCAGGACATTGCGTGCTGGTCGTAGGCCGGCGCCAGATCGGGCCGCAGCGTGCAGCGCGCGACGATATACGCGAAGAACAGCGCAGCCAGGATCAGCGCGGGCAGGATCGAGGCGACCAGCAGCTCCGCGATGCCGATCTGCGCTAGGCTGCCCAGCAGGACCGCCAGCGCGGAGGGAGGAATCAGCATCGCGATGCCGCCCACGGCGACGATGGGCCCGATCGAAACGCTCGGGTGGTACCCGCGGCGGTACATCTCCGGCAGCAGCGTGCTGCCCAGCATCGCGGTATTGGAGATCGTCGAGCCCGAAAGCGAAGCGAAGATCGTGCCCCCGCACACGGCCACGAGCGAAAGCCGCCCCGGAAGCTGCGAGATCAGCTTGTCGATCGCGTCGATCGCACGCGCCGCCACGCCGCTGTGGAACATCATTTCGCCCATGAAAATGAACAGCGGCACCGGCAGCAGGGCGAACGACTGCAGCGAATCGACCGTGTTGCGCATGAATTGGGTCAGCCCGACGTCCCCGCGCATGAACACCCACGCGCCCACGATATTCACCAGGAAGAACGCAAACACCACCGGAACGCCGAGCAGCATGAGGACGATCAGCGTGCCGATGAGCAGTGCGAGCGCGGCGTACCACTCCATCGGCGATCCGGCGCGTTAGACGCCGGCCTGTCCTTCGCCCGCGGCCTGGAGTTCGGGCGAGATCAGCCAGCTCAGGAAGATCAGCGCCAGGCAGCCGAAGGCGAACGGCGCCGGCACGAACACGTACCACTCGGGGAACACCAGTGCCCTGTAGACCATGGTGCCCTCGACGAACGAAGAGTGCAGTGCCCGCACCGCGTAGACCAGCATGACGAGGTTGACGAACAGACCGAGACCATTCGATACGCGGCCAAGCGCTCTTGCCCAGCGTGGCGGCACCGCCTGCGTGAGCAGATCGATGACGATATGCCCTCCTCGCAGCAACACCCAGGGCGCGCCCAGGAAGGTCATTCCGTACAGGAGGAACTCCGCGGCGTTGACGGTCCAGGGCATGGACAGCAGATGGAGATTGCGGTTCAGCACGTCGGTGCAGACCAGCAGCGTCAGGCACACGAAACCCGCGCCGGACATCACCGCCATGCCGACGACCAGCTTCTCGATGACGCGATGGAACATGCGCAGCGAATTCGGCGCGCCCGTTGCGTGGACCGGACCGCCCTCTCCGGCATCACCGGGAGGGGGCACGGCCGGCCCGGCGGTCGCGCAGACGCTATTACTTCAGCAGCAGCTTCTTCAGCTTGCGCACGTTGTCGGGGCTCGCCTTCTCGAGCGCGTCCCAGTAGAGGTCGTGCGCTCGCTTGCGGAATTCAGGCCCGAGGTTCACCGCCTTCACTCCCGCATCGTCCTGTTTCTTGATCTCCTTCGCGGTGTAGGAATCGCGCCAGGCGGGCCAGACCTTCTCCCATTCAAGCGCCATCTTATTCAAGCAGCCCCGTTGCGCGTCGCTCATCTTCTTCCAGCGGTCGAGGTTGATCAGCGTGCCCACCTCGACCTTGAAGAACCCCGGCTCGACGCGGTACTTGGTGTGCTTGTGCCAGCCGAAATCGGCGATGCCCCAGATCGGCCAGCCGTAGCCGTCGACCGTGCCGCGCTCGAGCGCCGTGTAGACCTCCGGCGGCGCGATGGTCACGGTCTTCGCGCCGAGTTCACGCAGCATGGTGTCGTAGATCGGCGCGGTGCGGATCGAGAAGCCGTCGAAGCGCCCGTTCTTGATTTCCTTGCGCGTATAGATGTGAAACGGGATGCCGTCCCCAAAATACGTCAGGAACTGGACATTCATCTTTTCGTTGTGCAGCTTGTTGATGAATTCCAGCGCCCCGTTCTTGCGCATCTCCGACACGGTCAGGTCGGCCAGCGTCATCGTGTCGCCCTCCACAATCGTGCCCTTGTAGTAGGTCGCCGGGCCCGACATCATGTCGATCACGCCGTTCTTGACGGCGTTCGGCTGCTCAAACGCCTTGATCGAGCCGGGCGCAAGCACGTCGATCCTCACCTGCCCCGCGCAGCTCTTGTTGACCTCTTTCACCCAGCGGTAGAACGGCCAGCCGAACGATGCCTTCTCGGGCAGAAAACTCGCGGCTTTGAGCACCGCGGTTTCCGCCCGTACCGGACCGCCGAGCACGACCGCGGCCGCAGCCGCCGCCAATAGGAACACACTTGTCTTCTTCATACTCTCCTCCTCGATGAATTTCGCGGCGCGACGCTCGCAAGCCATGGTCCACCGCCCCCCCCAAAGACCGCTGCGGGACGTAGGTGGCGACGCCCCCGCGGTTCTTTCGGATTGCGCTCAGGGCCGTATTGCAACTACATGGGCACAGATTTGGCCGCCCAAGGCGCCGCGCCGGGGAGCAACTTCTGCAGTTATGGATTCCCCGAATCGATCTCTCATGGTCGTCGAGCATCCCTCCGTCGGAATCACGGCCTGTGTAGTTTAACACCACCCCATGCGGATCGCTCCCCGCCGCCCCGGGGTTCAGCGCATGACTCGACGCGCCGGCGACTCGCCTTCAAGCCGGGATGACCCCGGCGGCCGCCAGTGCCTGGCACTCGGCGTCGGAAAACCCCGCTTCCCGCAGGACCGGAAGCGTGTGCTCACCGTACTTCGGCGGGAAGGAAAAATCGCGCGCTGCGCCAGCCAGATCTACCGCCATGGGCTGCATTCGCACACGTTTGCCGTCGGGCATCGTCGTCGCGGTGAGCCGGCCGCGCAGCGGTTCGAGATCGCGGACCGCTGCCACGCCGTTGATGCGGGCGTGCGGAATCGTCGCTTCGCGCAGGTCCGCCATCGCTTCCTCGACGCTCATCGTCGCCGTGAGTGCCGCAATGTCGCGCTGCAGGGCCTTCCGGTCGCGGATACGGCCCTCATTGGTGAGGCGTTCATCAGTGGCGAGCGACGAAAATCGTGGCATAGCAGTCAGGCGGCGCCACTGCACGTCACTGCCAATGGCCATGTAGAAGAACCCGTTGCGCGCAGGGTATACGTTGGTCGGCACAAACTTGCGGTGCTCGTTGCCCGCGCGAGTGATCTCCCAGGGCTCGCAATCGAAATCAATCATTGGCAACGTCGTGATCAACCAGGAGGCCGCTGCCTGCAGCATTGAGACGTGGATCTCCCTTCCGGATCCTGTCTCGGCGCGATCGGCGAGAGCGAGCATCACGTTCGCATACACTTCGTCGCCGGCCTTGAGATCGATTGCCGGTATGCCACACAGGACAGGCGTACCTTCGGCGTATCCGGTAAGCTCGACGTAGCCCGCCATCGCCTGAATTACCGGATCGTAGCCAGGCACCTCCGGATACTCTGGCCCGAGCGCCGAGATGCCCGCCCAGATGAGATCCGGTTTGGCAGCGGAAAGCGTCGCGTAGTCGATGCCAAGAGGGCGGTAGCGCGCGGGCACCGTGTTGCAGCAGAAGACGTCGGCACCGAGCCCCCGGATCAGACGCAAAAGCGCGTCCCGACCTTCGCTGCATTTCAGGTTGAGCGCTATCGCTTGCTTGCCGACGTTCGGCGCGATGTAGTAGCTGCGTCGGTCTTCGTCTACCACCCGCGTGCCGATGTAGCGGTTCGGGTCTCCGGGCAGGCCCTTTTCGGACCCGAACGCTTCTATGCGAATCACGCGCCAGCCGAGTTGCACGAAGCGCAGCGTAGCGTAGGGCATCGACAGCGCCTGCTCCAGACTAAGAACAGTGCGAGGCTTCACGCGGCTTGGCTCCACGCCGGCGGCTCCGCTGCGCCATGCAGTGCCCGATACTGTTCCATCGCCGGCATCAAGTGTTAGAACCTCACCGGTTCGCTGTAACGCCCGTAGACTCCTACGAGCACCGCGCTGATCTCGCCGACGCTCGCGTAGGCCTTGACCGCCTCGACGATCGCGGGTATCAGATTTGCGCCGGAACGCGCATCGGCCTGCACTCTCGCGAGCGCAGCCCGCACCCGCGCCGGGTCGCGCTCAGCGCGCACCTTGCTGAGCGACTGGATCTGCGCGCGCGCATCGTCGTCCCGGTATGGATGGAACTCCATCTCTGGTGTCTTTTCTTCGGTCCGATAGCAGTTCACGCCCACCTTGCGGAATCGCCCCTCCTCGATCTCTCGCTGCCGCTGATAGGCCTGCGACGACACCCTGGCCTGAATCGCCCCCTCGGCGATCAGCTTGACGATCCCGCCCTGCGCGTCGACCTCGGACATGATGGCCTCCATCCGGCCGCGCATCTGGTTGGTGAGCGTCTCGACGTAATACGACCCTGCCAGGGGATCCACCGTCTCGGCCAGACCCATTTCCTCGATCAGCAGTTGCATCGTGCGCAGCGAAATGCGCTGCGCGTACTCCGAGGGGATGGTGTACGCCTCGTCAAAACAGCACAAGGCCATGGTCTGGGTGCCCGCGAGCGCGCAGATCAGCGCATAGTACGCGCCGCGCACGATGTTCAGCTCGGGCTGCTCGAACGTGAGGCCGCCTCCACCGCCGCCGGCGATCATGCGCATCCACATCGAGCCCGGCTTGGTCGCGCCGTACTTCTCCTTCATGATTTTCGCCCACAGGCTGCGCCCGGCACGGAACTTGGCAACCTGCTCGAAAATATTGCCAAAGCAATTGAAGTTGAAGGACAGGCGACCGGCGAATTCGTCCACCGGCAGCCCGCGCCTGATGACATCGTCTGCGTAGGCCTGAGCAATGCAAAAGGCGTATGCCATCTCCTGCGCCGGGTCGGCGCCGGATTCGCGGATATGGTAGCCGCATACCGATACTGGACTGTACTTCGGCGCATGTTTCGCGCAGTATTCGATCGTGTCGCCGACCAGCCGGATCGACGGCTCAACCGGATAGATCCACGTGCCGCGCCCGACGAATTCCTTGAGGATGTCGTTCTGGGCGGTGCCACGCAGCTTTGCGAGATCGTAGCCGCGCTTTTCCGCCATCGCCAAGTACATCGCGATCAGTATCGCCGCCGCACCGTTTATGGTCAGCGAGACGGTGATGCGATCGAGGTCGACGCCCTCGAACGCGACCTCGAAGTCGCGCAGGGTATCCACCGCCATACCGACGCGTCCGATTTCGCCCTCGGCTTGGGGGTCGTCGGAGTCCAGCCCGCATTGCGTCGGCAGATCAAAGGCGACATTCAGCCCGGTCTGACCGTTGGCGATCAGGTAGTGGAAGCGTTTGTTGGTGTCGGCCGCGTTGCCGAATCCCGTGTACTGGCGCATGGTCCAGGGCTGTTTGCGGTACATCAGCGGATGGATGCCGCGCGTGAACGGGTACTCTCCCGGCAGCCCGATCATTGCCGTGCCGCCGCTTGCTTCGACGTCGGCCGCGGAATATAGCGGTTTGATCGCGATGCCCGACTCGTTGACGATCGGGCGCGGCCCGTCTTGCGGCATGTCCTTGGGTTTCATGATGCGTTGGTCCGGATGAAGTTGACGATGTCCCCGAGGCGCGAACTCGAAGGAAAGATTCCCCTGAAGCCGAGGGCGCGCAGCGCATCGTGGTCCTGGGCGGGAAGGTTGCCGCCAATGATCCAGAGCTTGTCGGCGAGTCCTGCCTGTTGGAGCAGCGGCGCGAGCTTGCGGCAGATCGGCAGGTGCGAACCGGCCATCGAGGACAGCGCGACCACGTCTGCGTCCTCATCGAGCGCGATGCGCGCGATGGCCTCGGGAGTCTGCCGCAGTCCGGTATAGATAACCTCGAAACCTGCTTCCATCAGCGCCCGCGCGACGACCTTCGCGCCCTGGTCATGACCGTCCAGCCCGGGTTTCGCGAGCACGACCCGAATCGGCTTTCGCGCTCCGGCGCCATTGTTCTGATTCACGGTGTCGACACCTCCTTGGCAATAATTAACTTCAGGATCTCGCTGGTGCCACCGCCGATGAGGGTAAAACGCACGTCACGCAGAAACCGCTGCGCCGGATACTCCATGGCGTACCCGTAGGAAGCGAATATCCGCGCGGCCTGGTCGGCGATGCGCACGGCGCATTCGCTGGCGAAGAGTTTTGCCATCGCAGCCTGCATGTGGTGCGGCTTACCCGCATCGCGCAGCCACGCGGCGCGGTAGACCAGCTGCGTCGCTGCCTCCAGATCGGTGGCCATCTCGGCGATCTTCATTTGGATCGCTTGGTAGCGGTTGATGGCCTTTCCGAATTGCTTGCGCTCCCCGGCGTACCGCACCGAAGCATCGAGCGCGGCACGCGCCAGCCCCACGGCCATTGCCGCGGTGATGATGCGGATCTCGCCCAGGGTCTTGCGCAAATGCGCCTCTCCATCGCCTTCTTCCTTCGACAAGCGGTGGCTGTCCGGCACGAAGCACCCGTCGAAGGCGAGTTCCGAGGTCGGCAGCGCCCAGACGCCCATCTTCTCGATAGCCCGACCGAGCTTGAGGCCGGCGAAGCTGCGCTCAACCAGGAAGATCGTAAGTTTCTTGTCGCTGCCGGCCCGCGCAAAAACGGTGAAGAAGTCCGCGACCGGCGCCGAGGTGACCCACGTCTTCTGTCCCTCGAGCACATAGCCGCCTTCGACCTTGCGCGCGTGCGTCGCGATGCTGTCGAGGTCGCTGCCGGCGTTCGGCTCGGTCATGCAGATGGCACCGAGTTTCTCGCCGCGCAGCGCCGGCTTGAGCAGGCGCTCGACGATGTCGGCATTGCCGAGCAGGTGCAGGAACTTGGTGCCCATCAGCGACTGCATCGCCGCACAGGCCGCGAGAGACATCGATCCGCGTGCGATTTCCTCCAGCGCGACGCAGAATTCCGTCAACTGCATGCCACTGCCGCCCACGTCCTCGGGGTAGCGCATGCCGAACAGGCCCATCGCGGCGAGTTCGCCGAAGAGCTCGCGCGGAAACGCGTGCGCCTCGTCGATCGCGGCGGCCTGCGGCGTGACGCGCTGGTCGCAAAACCGAGCGAAAGTCTCGCGTACCTGCCGCTGCTCGGAATTCAGTTCGAAGTCCATGTTAGGCGGGTCCTTGTCTAATGGCGGAACACTAGGCTTCCGAAACCTCGAGGATTACCGCCATCGCGGTATCGCCGGCCGCGCAACCGGTAAACAAGCCGTAGCCGCCGCCACGCAGGACGAGTTCCTCGATCAGTTCGATGACGCAGCGTGTTCCCATCGGCGCCTGCGGATGGCCCCAGACGAGCGAGCACCCGTAGTTGTTCATGCGTCCGATGTCGACGCCCATCGAGCGCGAGAACAGGATGTCGTTTACCGCGAACGGGTTGTGCGCCTTGACCGCTTGCATCCGCTCGATCGACAGACCGGCCTGGACGAGTGCGTTCTGCGCCGCCAGCACCGGTGCCTCCGGCATGTAGGCGAGCGCGACGCGCGCCTGACCGAAGCCGTGCAGTCGCACGCGGATTTTCGGATCGCGCGACAGTTCCTTTGCGCGCTCCGCGCTCGCCAGCACGATCGCGGCGTTGCCGTCGGCCGGATGCGTCTGGTCGCCGTAGGTTACCGTGCCATCGGGCAGAACCGGCTTCATCTTGGCGAGCCCCTCCGGCGTGGAGACGCTGATGCCCTCGTCGCCGGCGATCGTCGTAACGGTCTTGCGCAAGGCAGGATCGGGAACATCGAAGGGCAGCGTCATGAAGCGCTTGAGAAATGCCGAATCGTCAGCAAGCGCCTCCCGATACTGCGCTTCACGGCGCAACACCACCTCGTGCTGTTCCGGGGAGCCGATTCCGTGCTTCTTCGCGACATTTTCCGCGGTGGTCAGCATGGCATGGGACCCGAGGGGATCGCAGTTGAAATTGTCCATTACCCAGTCCTCGTGCGTGCCGGTGCCGCCGGGGCCGCGCGGGTTCGGGTAATACAGGTGCGGCCCGTTGGACGTACGGTCGCAGGTCACCGCCAGCGATGCGCTGGAAAGCCCGCACTCGATCTCCTGTGCTGCCGCAAGCAGCACCCGCACGCCCGTGGCGCAGGCCTGCATCAGCGTCGGCCCACCGATTTGCCCCATACCCGCAAGGCCAGTCAGCCAGGGCAGTCCGTAGAACGAATGCTTCTGCGGGACGCTGAATCCGAGTACCCCGTGATCGAAGGCCTGCGCCGAAAGGCTGCGCTTTCCCAGTTCCTTCTTCACGACGTGTGCCGCGAACTCGATCGCATGCAGATTCGCGAATGCGCCCTGCCACCGTGCGAAAGGCGTGCTCCAGTAACAGCCGTAGGGAATTTCAGCTTTGTAGGTCATTGGTTCCGTTCCGTTATTTCGAGAAGTATCCGCTTCGCATTATCCAGATGCGCGCGCATGGCTTGGGCGGCGGCTTCGCTGTCTCCGGCCGCCAGCGCCAGCGCCAGCCGCTTCAGCCCTTTTAACACCAGGGCACGCACCTCGCCATCGTCCAACGTAAACGCGCGCAGGTAGCGCACGTGATCGGAGTAGAGCTCGATCGCCCGCACCAGACGTTTGTTCGGCACCAGGGCGGTCCAGGCGTCACGGTAGCGGTAATTGGCGTCCATGAATGCCGCGCCGTCGCCGGCTTCGTGCGCAGCGACCATGTCTGCCAGCCCCTTGCGCAGCGGCGCGAGTTGCTTGCGCTCGGGGTTGCTCGCCGCCGCCAGACGCAGCGCTTCGGGCTCGAGCAGGAACCTTAGCGCGTATATATCCTCGATGTCGCGCACGACAAGGATAGGCAGCGTGAAACTGCGCCCTTCGGCAACCACCAGGCCCTCGCTGGCCAGCCGCGCCAGAGCCTCTCGTACCGGGGTGCGCGACACGCCCAGCTGCGCGGCGAGCGCGGCTTCCTGCAATGGCTGCCCGGTCGGAATGCGGCCCGCGCGCACGTAGTTGCGCAGCGTCGCATATACGCGGTCACCCAGCGGCTCCGGGCGCTCCAGCGCTTGCAGTTTCGCGATCATGCCGCCTACGACTACCCGGTGCGAGCGAAGTCGGGTTTGCGCCGCTCGCCGAATGCCGCAATCCCCTCGCGCGCTGCTGCCGTGCACGCGCTGCGGCCGAACGCAGCGTAGCCAATCTCCAGTGCGGCATTCAGCGTGGGCGCCGCCGCCGCCGCCGCCACTGCCTGTTCGATGATGCTGGTCACCTCGCGGCTGAACGCCTGCTGGTCCGCCCCGGCCGCTGCCGCCGGCGCGATCGTGACCGGGCGGTCGAGCGCCGTACGGGGTTTGCCGTCGAGCGCGTGCACCAGCGCCACGGCGCGGGCGATCATCGAACCGTAGTCATCAGCGAGTTCTGCGAAAACGCCCAGCTCGTGTGCCGGGATCGCGTCGAGCCGCTCGGCCCGCGTCAGCATGGAATGGAACGTGCTGGCGGCGTTCGGCCAGCGCCGATACGGCACGACCATCGCGCCAATGCCCGGCGCGATGCCCAATGTGATTTCCGGGAACTGCAGCCACGCGTCTCGGAGCGCGACTATCGCGTGGCATCGAATCGCGAGCTCCAGTCCGCCGCCCAGGGCCATGCCGTTCAGCGCGGCGACCACCGGTTTCTCCATTTGGTCCAGGTGCACCAGCAGACGCGAGCAGTCGCGTGCATACTGGGCCGCGGCGTCGGCGCGGCCGAGCACGCCGGGAAAGCGGCCGATATCCGCGCCGGCACAGAACGCCCGCGCGCCATAGCCCGTGAGGACGAATCCTTTGACCAGCGGATCAGACTCGTGGCGCCGGATCACCGAAAGAATCTCGTCATTCAAGTCGTCGTGCAGCGCGTTCAGAGCCTCCGGCCGGCGCAACGTCACGACCTTCACGCCGTCCAGATCGTCTACCAGCACGCCGCGCTCGAAACCCAGATACTGGACGAATGCGCGCTTCGGCGTCGGCATGCCGGGGCGCTCCGCAGCAAAGCGCTCAAATATTCGCCGCACTTCCCGTTCGCCGAGATTGCGCATCAGATCCAGCGGTCCTTGGCGAAATCCCAGCGCAAGCCGGCACCCCAGATCGAGATCCGCCGCACCGCCGATGCCGCGGTCCAGGATGTCCACGCACTGCGAAAAAAGGATGCCGAGGAGCCGGTCGCGAACCGCCTCCGCCACCTGCGGCGGCACCTCAACGCGCTGGCCCAGGCGCGAGGTCGTCCAGCTCGCGACGGAGCGGAAGATCGGCGCCGGACGGTAATGGTCGCCTTCCACCTCAGCCTGCAGCGTGTTGGTTTCGGTGATGATCGGGTTGCCATTCGCCATATTCAGCACGAAGAACGGCCCGGCGTGGACGAATTCCGTTGCAACGCTGTCCACCTGAGCGGCGGTGGCACGATCCAGACACATCGCGGCATCGTTGCACCAGTTGTCGAAGACCCGATCGAGCATGAAGCACTCGACGTCTTCGGTTAGAAGCGGCACCTTGCCGGTCGTGCAGAAGAACCAGCGCAGCCAGTCCACGACCGCGGGATCGGCGTCGCGCGCGCGCACCACTTCGACGACCGGATTGCGCCATGCGGGCGCAAAGAAGTGCGTCACCGTGGCGCGCCGCTTGTGGCGCAGTTCGGAGAAGATGCGCGCCGAAGGCAGCGAACTGGTATTCGAGGTAATCAGCGCATCGCTCGTCACCAACTCTTCGACTTGCGCGAAGATCTTGCGTTTGAGCGGTAGGTCTTCGGTGGCCGCCTCCAGGACCCAATCGGCGCCGCGGATCTCCGCATAATCGGTGGTGCCGCGAACCCCGCGCGCGATCGCAGCGGCTTCGGCGTCGGTCATCTTGCGCCGCGCGATTGCTTTGTTCGCGTACTCGGAAAAGCGCGCGAGCGCGCGGTCGATCGCCGGCTGCGCCACGTCCACCAGCAGCAAATCGAGTTCGGGTAGCGCGCTCTTGAGATAGTAGCCAATGTCCGGGCCGATCGTACCGGCGCCGATCACCGCGATCCGCTTAGGCATTGGTCGCGCCGGGGACTGCAACAGGGGATTCTGCGTAATCGTCATTGCGGCTCCACTAAGCCAAAGTGTACAGTATACCGGATACATGATGGGAACAGGCTCATGCGCATCGGCATCGACGTCGGCGGCACCTTCACGGACTTCGTCCTGCTGGATGACGCGACCGGGCGAATAAGCACCTACAAGTGCCTGACCACACCAAGAGAACCATCGGAGGCGATCGAGGCGGGGGTGCGTGTCCTCTCGACCCGCATGCCGGGCTGCATCGAGGCGCTGGAGGAAGTGGTGCACGGCACCACGCTGGTCATAAACGCAATCATCGAACGCAAAGGCGCGCGCACCGGTCTCATTACCACGCGCGGTTTTCGCGACGTACTGGAACTGGGGCGGGAAATCCGCTACGCCGTCTATGACGCGCTTGCGCAGATGCCAGAGCCACTGGTGCCGCGCGACCGGCGTTGCGAGGTCGAGGAACGACTGCGGGCCGATGGCAGCGTGCTCAAGCCGCTCGACCCGGCGCAGGCGCGCGTGGTCGTGCGCGGCCTTGGGGAACTGGGTGTGGAATCGGTCGCGGTGTGTCTGATCAACTCCTTCGAGAACCCGGCGCACGAACTGGCGCTCAAACGCCTGCTTGCCGAGGAGTTGCCGGCGGCCTCGGTGTCGATTTCCTACGAGGTGCTGCCGCAGATTCGCGAGTACGAGCGCACCAGCACCACGGTCACCAATGCCTACGTCAAACCGCTGACCGAAAGCTACCTGCGGCGACTGGAAAAGCGCCTGGCCACGCTCGGTTTCCACGGCCGACTGTTCGTCATGCTCTCTTCGGGAGGAGTTACCTCTGCCGAAACCGCCGCCGAGTTCCCGGTGCGCATCATCGAGTCCGGACCGACCGCGGCGGTTATTGCCGGACAGTACTACAGCCGCCTTTTCGACTGTCCCGAAATGTTCTGCTTCGACATGGGCGGCACGACCGCCAAGTCCTGCCTGATCCAGGGCGGGGTTGCGAGTGTCGTACCCGCGTTCGAGGTCGGGCGCTTGCAGCGCTTCCAGAAGGGAAGTGGCCTGACGATTCAGGTACCGGTCGTCGACCTGATGGAAATCGGCGCAGGAGGCGGCAGCATTGCGCGCGCTAGCCGGCTCGGCACATTACAGGTCGGCCCGGAAAGCGCAGGAGCCGAACCCGGTCCGATTTGCTACGGGCATGGCGGAACCGATCCCACCGTAACCGACGCCGACCTGCTGCTAGGCTACCTTGATGCGGATTACTTTCTCGGCGGTACGATGAAGCTCGATGTCGCCGCCGCGCGCCGGGGCGTCGAGGAGCAGATCGCCAGACCTCTCGGGGTATCGTTCGTCGCGGCACTCTGGGGCATTCACGATCTAATCAATGAGACCATGGCAGCGGCCGCCAAAACGCACATTGCCGAGCGCGGAGGAAACCCGCAACTTGTCACCGTGGCCGCCTTTGGCGGGGCTGGCCCCGTGCATGCATTCGGCCTCGCGCACAAGATTGGGGCGCCGCGAGTTGTCGTTCCCCCGAATGCGGGGGTAGGATCGGCACTCGGGTTCTTCGCCGCACCGCGTGCGTTCGATCTGGTGCGCAGCCACAAGGTGCCCTTCGCCGGTGCCGACTTCGCGCGGATCGAGGCGCTGTTTCGCGAACTGGAAGCCGATGGCGAGCGCACATTGCGCAAGGCCGGGGCCGAAGGACCGATCGGCTTCTCCCGGTCGGTGGACGTACGCTTCATCGGTCAGGGTTCGGAGACGAACCTCCCCATCCCCGAAGACGATTTTGGGGCGATCGATCCTGCCGAACTGCGCCGTCGCTTCGACGAGACGTACGCAAGATTGTATGGCCGCACCTATCCCGCGTCGCCTGCGGAGTTCGTCAATTTCTGCGTGCGCGCGAGCCTGCCGGTAAAGCTGCTCGCGCTGCCTCGGCTGGCCGCACGTGGCAGAACGCTGGATGCGGTCAAAGGCGAGCGCAGTGCGTACTGCGCTATCGCCAGCGATTACATCCCCCACACCGTCTACGAGCGATATCGACTTCCGCCAGGTGCGGAAATTGCGGGCCCGGCAATCGTGGAAGAGCGTGAATCGACGGTGATCGTCGGCGCGCGTGCACGCGCGCGCGTGGACGAGTTTGGCTTCCTCTGGATCGACTTGCCCAAAGACGTGCAGACATGACGCGGCGCTTCGACCCGATCACATTGGAGATTCTCTGGCGCAGGCTGATTTCGATCGTCGATGAATCCGACGCGGCGGTCGCGCGTACCGCGTTCTCGAGCCTGCTGCGTGACGCGCATGACTACACCTGTATGTTCACCGATTCGCGCGGGCGCGAACTTGCGCAGGGCACGCTCGCCACGCCGGGCCAGTCGGGCGCAATGGCGCTCGGGATGAAGAAGCTCGTGCAAAGCCTGCCGCGGGAATCGGTTCGGGAAGGGGACGCATACATCACCAACGATCCGTGGGCTCTTGCCGGACACCTGAACGACGTGTGTGTTTTCAGCCCGATTTTCCACCTGGGCCGGCTGGTGGCTTTCACCGCATGCATCCTGCACCACTCCGATATCGGGGGCCGCGTCGCGTCGGACAACCACGAGGTGTTCGAGGAGGGGCTGTTCATACCTCTGGTCAAACTCTACGACACCGGCCGGCTCAACCAGGGCGTGCTCGACATGATCAGCGCCAACGTGCGTACGCCGGAGCAGGTCAACGGCGATATACGATCGCAGATCGCTGCCAACCATGTTTGCGCGGCACGGGTCACTCGAATGCTCCAGGAATACGGCCTGGACGGTCTCGACGACCTTGCACACGAAATCATCGAACGAAGCGAGAAGAGCATACGCGCCTCGATCGCCGGCACACCCTCCGGCGTCTACTGCTCAGAGGGGGTAATCGAGCAGATGGAAGGGCACTCCGACGTGCATATCCGTTGCGCACTGAAGATCGGCGGCGGCGAAATCACGGTGGACCTGAGCGGCTCGTCGCCGCAGGTGCAATGGGGAGGCAATGTCGTCTACAACTTCACGTATGCCTACGTGCACATGGCGGTGAAAAGTATCTTCGACCCCGAGATCCCCAACAACGATGGCGTCGCGGTCCCGATTCGGCTGATCGCACCGGAGGGTACGGTGGTCAATTGCCGCTATCCGGCCGCGGTAGCGGCGCGCATGCAGATCGGTCACTTCATTACCGAAGTGATCTACCGAGCTCTTGCCAGTGCGCTTCCCGAGCGGGTCGTTGCTGCGGGCGGAGGCACTCCAGCCACCATGCAGGTGTTCTATGGCCGGCGCAACGACGGACGGTCGTTCCATACGGTGCTGATCCGCGGCGGCGGGCTTGGCGCGAGCGCAGGGCGGGACGGCGAAGGTTGCTACATCTTTCCCGCCAACGGCGCCAACACGCCGGTGGAGATCATCGAGAGCGATTCGCCGCTTATCGTCGAACGGCGTGAATTGCTTGCCGATTCGGGCGGTCCCGGAAGACAACGTGGCGCGCTCGGCCGTCGGGAAGTGTTTCAGGTGCCCGATGATGCCTACGCACCGCAGCCGCCGGTCAATCTTGCGGTTCAATCGGGGCGTTTTCGGCTCCCGCCCATCGGACTATTTGGCGGTAAACCGGGAGCGCTTGCGCAGCTTCTGGTCAACGGCGCGCCGGGCAACCCCTACGGGCTTACCCGCCTGCGCCCTGGCGACACGGTGGTGATGGACGCGGCCGGCGGCGGTGGCTACGGAAACCCGCTCGAGCGCGAACGCGAAGCGCTCGAGCGCGACGTGCGCGAGGGCAAGGTGAGCCGGGCGAGCGCGCGCCGCGACTACGGCTCCGAGGTACCGGATGCCTGAACACGATTGACTGATGACTGCTTCAGCAGCTACGCGCGAGAAAGAAGCCCCAATGACGATTTCATATTTTCTCAGCTTCCGAGATTGCGCTCGGCCCGACGCGACGCTGAGTAAGGACGACAGGTCGCTCTTCATGGCGATCGTGCGCAGTACGCCGGGATTGCGCAACGCGCTCGTCTTCACACCGGAGCGCGCAACCGACCCGTACGTGAACGACGGCCCCGGCCCGCAGCTCGCCGCGCAGCTGTATTTTGCCGACATTGCAGACTTGGAGGCGGCGCTCGCGCCCGCCGGTCATCTGCAGGCGCTTGCCGCGCCGGGAAACCTGCCAAGCCTTGCCGGGGCCGAGGTGACTCAACAGGCCATGCGTGCGCGGGCGTTTCCGGTCCCGGATCCAACCGTGGGCGTCGCCGCGGGCGCGCCGTTCTGCACCTACCTCGTTTCCTACCAGGGCGAGGCGCAGGATCTGAACGCCTGGCTCGACCACTATCTCCGAAATCACCCGCCGCTCATGGCACGGCTTCCCGGTGTTCGCGAGATCGAGGTATGCACCCGCATCGATTGGCGCGGATCCCTTCCCTGGCCGCGGGTGAATTACATGCAGCGGAACAAGGTGGTATTCGACAGTGCCGCGGCCCTGAGGACCGCGCTTGCCTCCCCTGTGCGGCACGAGATGCGCGAAGATTACAATTCCTTGCCGCCGTTTACCGGCCCGGTTTGCCACTACCCCATGGCAACGCTGGCAGTGACGCCCTGAGACGGCATCCGCATCGTCTTGTTCGAACCGATGCACAAATGGAGAATCGACGTGCCTGATCAACTTTGCCGGGGCTGCATGTCGTTTGCGATCTCGTCGCAACGATTCCTGGGCTCCGATCAAAGAGCTGGGCGGCCCTCGATGGAAATGATCGATCCGCGATCTTTGGGGTGAAATTTGCCGATTGTTCGGCGACTCGTACGGCGAATCCGCAAATCGTCACCGACGTGGAACCGCATGACCGGTGCTTAGCGGCATGAGACGTGCAAAACTCAGTCCCGCGCGGGCAACGGCGCCGCGAGGCGCGGGACCCGGATTCGGCGTTTAGCTGCGGGTTTCCAGCGCGGCCACACGCGCTTCGAGATTGTCCAGCCTCTCGTTCATCACGGGCACGGAACTGAGCAGTACGCCTACATCGGCTTTGAGGCTGGCGATGGTCGCTTCAATGACATTCAATCGATGCGAGTGCTCCGCGAGCGTTTTGCGCGTTTCGATTCTGAACTCGCGCATCTCCTCGCGAAATTCAATGATCGTCTTCAGAGTCAGATCCATGCGCTCTCCTACGTAAGCAGCATTTTACCCCGGTGTCGATCGATCTGGTGGACCGCGCGGCCGGCGGCGTTCGTGGTCCACTGGGCAGGAAAGCGGCACCGCGGCCCACGCAGAAGCGCCCCAGGCCGTAGAAGCTGACTACCCCGCCCTTTCTCATGTTCGTGAGGATCACCGTCTGCAGGGCGTCCAGCGCACGGCTTGGGCGCTCGCGTTGAACCGCCGCCGGTTGCACCGAGGGTGCGGCGCGAACATCCGCGAGTGATGTACGGATTATGAGAACCTCTCGCGCGAGAGGCCACGCGGCAATGAATGAACGGAGATTAATTCGGGGAACTGGTGGCCAAGGGCGGAATCGAACCACCGACACAAGGATTTTCAGTCCTCTGCTCTACCAACTGAGCTACTTGGCCACGCGTGCGTCTAAGGATTCGGCCCGTCATGCGCGGGAACGATCGATGCGCACGGCGAACCTCCGCGCACCGAGAGGGCACAGAGGGTGCGAATTATACGTGAATTCGAATGGGCGAACGGACGCGAGCCGGACACCGCTTCTGTTGCGAAAAGGTCGGAGGTCCAGCGATCGCTTGGGAAATGCAATGCATCTTCCGCCCGGTTCCGGCTCGTTTCCTGTGGCGGTAAACGTTCCCGGGTGCGGCGACCAACTCGGAAAAATGGGACCGACTGCGCGTTGCCGGTCCCCGAATGCCGCGCAACAATTCCACTTGGACGACCGGATGCGCAGGCTCGGCGAGAACTGCGCGCAAGCCCCCTCTCCAGTCGAGGGAGGAGGGCGAAATCTGTCACCAGCCGCGACGCGCGTTTAACCTTCGCCGCGCGCCGAATACCTCTCGGCGCTTGCTGCTTACTGTATGGTCAGGCGCCTGCTGCTTGCGGCCGCCTTCTTCGGCAGCACCAGTTCGAGTACGCCGTCGGTGTACTTCGCGGTCGCCTTGGCTTCGTCGACTTCCTGACCGAGTCTGAAGCTGCGCGAGACCTTGCCAAAGTAGCGCTCGCTGTGAATCACGCGCTCGCCTTCCTTGACGTCTTTCTCGGTGCGGGTTTCGGCGGAGAGCGATACCACGTCGCCTTCGATGGCGACCTGAATGTCGTCCTTCTTCACACCGGGAATCTCGGCCATGACCCTGTACTCGCCGTCCTTCTCGGCCACGTCAATCTTTATCCGCCGCACGGTCTCGCCGGATTCGGTCGCGGCCATCGGGCGCACCCAGAAGCCTTTCATCAAATCGTCGAAGATGTCCCCATAGGGATCATAACGGGTGACGTTCAGCATTTGCGTTCTCCATGTTCTGTTCGGGCATCCCGCCCGCGTGTTACGTAAATGGGGGGCCTCCGGTGAATTTTCAAGTGCGATTGCGCGACGACGATTGGTGCCGCAGAATCCGAGCCAGCCGGAATCGCTCACGATGCCCTCCTCCGACAGCACTCGCCCCGCCGACAGCGCCGCGACCGGGCCGCGCGCGCAGAATTCACGTTGCGCGCGCTGCGGCGCAGGGTTTCATTGCGGAGCGGGCGCCGGGGAGAGTTCCTGCTGGTGCGCGGCCACTCCGAACGTGATGCCGGTGCCGCGCGATGACGCGGGCTGTTACTGCCCGTCGTGCCTGGCCCAGCTCGCCGCGCAGCATGCCCGGCCGCGCTAGGTCAGGCCGGGTCCGCTATTTGTGCATGTCCATCGGCGCCGTGGCCCGCAAATCGCGCACCTCGGCGTTGACCTCGACGGTGGCCAGTGACTTGTCCTTGTTCTCTATCGTGAGCCGAAGCGGCACGGTTTCGCCCTTCTTCAGCGGGCGTTTCAGATCGACGAGCATCAGGTGGTAGCCGCCGGGTTTGAACTGCACGGTCTTGCCGGCGGGAAGCGCGAGCCTCGGCACCGCTCGCATGCGCATCACATTGTTTTCCATGCGCGTCTCGTGGACCTCGGCCGCACCCGCGACGGGAGTTTGCGCACCGATCAGCGTCGCATCCTTTGCGCTGGTGATCTCCATGTAGGCGCCGCCGGTCTTTTGCGCGGCCACGGTCGCGCGCACCCAGGCCGATTTCACCTCGACCTGCGCCAGCGCGGGCGCGCTCGCGGCACCGCTCGCCAGCGCCACCGCAAGCGCGATCATCATCGTCCTGACCCCGTTCATGGCTGTCCTTCGTGTTGCAGGCCGCGACAGGCTGCGCGCGGTCACAGTACGTAGCGCGCCAGGTCCTCGCTCGCTGCGAGGTCCTTCAGCCTGGCATCGACGTAGGCCGCGTCGATGGTGAGCGACTCCTTGCCGCGCTTGCCCGCCTCGAAGGAGATCTCCTCGAGCAGCTTTTCCATCACCGTGTAGAGCCGGCGCGCGCCGATGTTCTCGGTTTTTTCGTTCACCGCGAACGCGATTTCGGCCATGCGGCGCACGCCTTCGGGCGTGAACGTCAGCGTGACCTCTTCGGTTTCGAGCAGCGCCTGGTACTGGCGCGTCAGGCAGGCGTCGGTGCTGGTCAGGATGCGCTCGAAATCGGCGACCGTGAGCGAGTCGAGTTCGACGCGGATCGGCAGCCTCCCCTGCAGCTCGGGAATCAGGTCCGCAGGCTTGGCGAGGTGGAACGCGCCGCTCGCGATGAACAGGATGTGGTCGGTCTTCACCATGCCGTACTTGGTGGAGACCGTGGTGCCCTCGATCAGCGGCAACAGATCGCGCTGCACGCCCTGGCGCGAGACGTCGGCGCCGCCGAGCTCGCCGCGCGCGACGATCTTGTCGATCTCGTCGATGAACACGATGCCGTTCTGCTCGGCATTGGCGAGCGCCTTGCTGCGCAGGTCTTCGTCGTTCACCAGGCGCCCGGCTTCCTCCTCGGTGAGCATCTTCATGGCTTCGCGGATCTTGAGTTTCCTGGTCTTCCTGCGCGTGCCGCCGAGGTTCTGGAACATGCCCTGGATCTGCTGCGTCAGTTCCTCCATTCCGGGCGGCGCGAAGATCTCCATCTGTGGCTGCGGCGCGGCAACCTCGATCTCGACCTCCTTGTCGTCCAGGTCGCCCTCGCGCAGTTTCTTCCGGAATCTTTGCCGCGCCGACGATTCCTCCGCGGGTGGCGCGCCGGCCGTATGACCGGTGTCGCGCGCCGGCGGCAGCAGCACGTCCAGCACGCGCTCCTCGGCCGCGTCCGCCGCGCGCGGCTGCACCTTGCGAAATGCCGCCTCGCGCGTGTCCTTGATGCTGATCTCGATCAGGTCGCGGACGATGGTGTCGACGTCGCGCCCGACGTATCCGACCTCGGTGAATTTCGTCGCCTCGACCTTCGTGAACGGCGCGTCGGCCAGGCGCGCGAGCCGGCGCGCGATCTCGGTCTTGCCGACGCCGGTGGGGCCGATCATCAGGATGTTCTTGGGTGTGATCTCCTGGCGCAGCGGCTCGGCCACCTGCTGGCGCCGCCAGCGGTTGCGCAGCGCGATCGCCACCGCCCGCTTCGCGCGGTCCTGCCCGACGATGTTCTTGTCCAGCTCGTGGACGATTTCCTGCGGCGTCATCTGCGACTTGCCGGAGGACGGCAATGGCGGGGAAATGGGGGATGTGGTGGACATGGTTCGGTTCCCTGTTGGTGCGCGGCGGCGGCCGCCGCCGCGGGCGAGCGCCGAGTGCGTCGGGCCGCCTTTCGGCTTACTCCAGCACCTCGACGACGAGGTTCTGGTTGGTGTAGATGCAAAGCTCCGCGGCGATAGCGAGCGACTTGCGCACGATGGTCTCCGGGTCGAGCTCGGTGTTCTCCAACAGCGCCCTCGCGGCGGCCTGCGCGTACGGTCCTCCGGATCCGATCGCGATCAGTCCCAGTTCGGGCTCGAGTACGTCACCCATGCCTGTGATCACGAGCGAACTCTCGCGGTCGGCAACGGCCAGCATCGCTTCGAGCCGCCTCAGGATCCTGTCGGTGCGCCAGTCCTTGGCGAGTTCGACCGCCGACCGCAGCAGATTGCCCTGGTGCTTGTCCAGCTTCGCTTCGAAACGCTCGAACAGCGTGAACGCATCAGCCGTGCCGCCGGCGAAACCCGCCAGGATCTTGTCGTGATACAACCGGCGCACCTTGCGCGCGCTCGACTTGATCACGATGTTGCCCAGCGTGACCTGGCCGTCCCCGCCCAGGGCGACTATTCCCTCGCGTCGTGCCGATATGATGGTGGTGCCGTGAAATGGTTCCATCGCAGTCCATGAAAAGCGTGGCAGGAAGTCGAGCCACCGGGTCAAAGAGATATGGTGCCTCAGCCATGGAAATCAAGCCGGGGGGATGCTCCGGACCGGATTCCCCCGGATCGACCGGTTCGAACCTGTCGGCCTGCCGCAGCGCAGCCCGGGCCCGGACCGCGGGCCCGGGTTGATCAGTCGCCGTACAGTTTCTGTTTCAGCTCGCGCCGGGACTGCGCCTCGATGGTCAGCGTGGCCGTCGGCCGCGCCAGCATGCGCGCGATGCCGA
>MEQX01000115.1 GCA_001770415.1 Betaproteobacteria bacterium RIFCSPLOWO2_02_FULL_63_19
ATGATGAACGCCACGATAATAATCGCGACCGGGTAGAACAGAGCCGACTTGATCTTGCTCTTAATCGCGAGCGTCTTTTCCTTGTAGATCGCCAGGCGATCGAGCAGAGACTCGAGAATACCCGCCTGCTCGCCGGCCTGGATCAGGTTGCAGAACAGCGCATCGAAATAAAGCGGGTATTTCCTGAACGCGGCCGCAAGCGAGGATCCTGTTTCCACTTCGGTCTTCAGTTCCATGAGCAGTTGAGCAACCGCCGGATTCGAGTGGCCCTTTCCGACGATGTCGAAGGACTGCAGCAGCGGCACGCCAGCCTTCATCATCGTGGCCAGTTGGCGCGTGAACAGCGTCACGTCCTTGTCCGATACCTTGCCGCCGCTGCCCGCCTTGCGCTGTTTGATCTTATCGACGTTGATGCCTTGCCGGCGCAGGGTCGCCTTGACGACGGCTTCGCCGGGCGCGCGCATTTCGCCCCGGACCGCCTTGCCGCTCTTGTCCTTCCCTTCCCACGTGTAGGTAAGTTCTTTGCTCTTTTCTTTGCCAGCGGCTGTTGCCATGGCGACTCCTCCCGCGATGGGGTTTTGACTATGCTTTGGTCACGGCCATCAGTTCGGCACGGCCGGCGCGCCTCAAGGTCCGCATGTTTGCCGCTATGCCGGGATACCGGATCGGCTTGCTCGATGATGCATCTTCATCCGCTTTTTGTAAAGCCTTAGGTTAACGAGGTAATAGCTTGAACATAGAATCAAATGTGACAAATTCCTCCACTTGGGGTCGTACCGGTTGAGCAGGTGGCTTTCGTTTCGAGCTAAATTCCGGCGCCTGCGATTCGAGAGTGCATCGGGCTTCACGCGCCGCGTCGCAAATGACCGTCATCGGTTTATTGGTTCCGCCGGCAATTTCTCCGCAATGCTTCTCGATCAGCCCCGGCTCGTCTGCGCGCCGCTCGGTCAGGACCGCCGTTCCCCCGGGGTCACCCTATGGCGAGGCCGCGCCGGTGCGTTCCGGCGGTCGAAAAACACGCACCCTCCTGACGATACGGTCCTCGGTCTGCAGGATTTCCATCGGTACTTCCGCAATCTTCAGCGATACCCCCGACTCGGGAATGTCCTGGAGGTATTCCAGGATTAGGCCGTTCAGCGTCTTCGGTCCATCCAGCGGCAGAGTCAAACCCAGCTTGCGGTTGAGTTCCCGCAGCGGTGCGGTGCCTTCGACCAGGGCGCTTCCATCCTCTTCCCAGCGGAACGCCGACGGGCTCGCGGGGGCCGTAGTCGTGAACTCACCTATGATCTCTTCGATGATGTCTTCCAGCGTGACCAGTCCCTGAAGCTCTCCATACTCGTCGACCACCAGCGCAATGCGTTGGTGGTTCTCCTGAAAATACTGCAGTTGTGCGAACAGCGGCGTGGAGGACGGGACGAAATACGGCTCGCTGAGCAACGCTTCGATGCGCTCATGATCTAGTTCGTTCCGCTGTGCCAAGTGCAGCACGCGGCGCAGATGCAATATGCCGATTACGGTTCCCGGTTCGCCCCGGTATACGGGCAGCCGCGTGTGATACGCGGTCGCTAGCTGCTCGTTGATCGTCTCCAAGGCGGCGCCAATGTCGATCGCCTCGATACGCGACCGGGGGGTCATGACGTCCTCGACAGTGATTCGCTCCAGATCAAACAGATTGACGAGGATGCTCTGATGTTTCTTCGGCATGAATTGCGCCGCTTCAAATACCAGCACGCGCAATTCCTCCATTGTCAGTCGCTGAGGCTGATCGCTGCCCTGCGGTCTGATGCGCAGTACGGCGAGGACCGCTGATACCATCAGATTGATGATCCAGAGTGCGGCACCGAACGACTTCAGAAGCGGTCTCAGTATGAAACTCGCGGGGAGGGCAATTTTCTCGGGGTAGCGTGCCCCGATGATCTTCGGCGTGATTTCACCGAATACCAGAATCAGGACGGTGACTCCAACCGTGGCGAGACCCAGCGCGGTTTTGTTGTCGCCGATAAGCTGAATCGTGATTACGCTCGCGAGGACCGTAATTGCCGCATTTACGAGCGTGTTGCCGGCCAGGATTACCGATAGCAGCTTGTCGGTTTTCGCCAACAACTCGGCGGTGATTTTGGCGCCGCGATTTCCCAGGCGCACAAGTGCTTTCAGGCGATAGCGGTTGAGTGCCATCATGGCTGTTTCAGCCATGGCAAAGAAACCCGAGGCAACCAGGAGAATGGCCAGAAGCCCGAATTGCCAGCCTAGTGGAATGTCGTCCAAGGGGAGAAGGCAGTTACCGGTCGGTTATTGACGAGATTAAGAGAAGAATTCAGTCCTGTGTACTTCCCTCAAACTCCAAGTGCCGCGTGGCGGCACCGCGCTTGAATTGAAAATGTCAACAGGCCCTAGAGAGAACGACACGCGTGCTTTTTCCGGATCCCGCGGCTTGGGGCGATGCGGCAAATCGACATTGATGCGACCCCCTAGGCCGTCATCCGTCCGCACGGAAAGTTTCACAGGCCGCGTCCGAGGATGACTTCCAGTACGAAGCGGCTGCCGACGTATGCGAGCAGCAACGTGCCGAAGCCGGCGAGCGTCCAGCGCAACGCCGTACGCCCGCGCCACCCTCGGAAGTGTCGTCCAGCGAGCAGCGCGGCGAAGATGAACCAGGAAAGCACCGCGAACAACGTCTTGTGGGAAAACCGGATGGGCCGTCCAAAGATTTCCTCCGAGTTGAACATTCCTGTGCCGAGCGTGAGCGTGAGCAGTACGAATCCCATCGTGATGAGTCGGAACAGCAGCGACTCGAGCGCGAGCAACGGCGGTAGCACCGCAAACGGGCCAGCGAGGGGTCCGCTGCCCTGCGCGGCCCCGGTGCGGTGTATGTGCAGGCGCCGCTCCACGATCGTCATAAGAACTGCGTGCAGGGCCGCAATCGTGAAAAGGCTGTAGGCAAGCATCGCGAGCACCGTGTGCAGGCGGAACGGGAGCGAATGGGTGTAAGCGGGGGTGACCAATCCGGGAAACAGTGCCGGTAGCGGCGCGCACACGGCCGCCAGGCCGAGCACCAGCGGCTGCAGGCCTTCGAGTTTGACGAACAGGCTTTCCAACCAGTAAATGAGCACGCCGAGCCAAAGCATGCACGAGAGCGCGTAGCCGAAACCGAAGCGAAACTGGGAGGCCTCGAAAAGGTCTTGGTAGAGCAACCAGGAGTGCACAAGCAGCGGGGCGAGAATCGCAATGCGCTCCCACATTGCTGCCCCCTGCGCCGTGGCCGGCCTCCAGCGCGTACGCCAGAAATGAAGCGCCAGTACTGCATACGCGAGTGAAACAATGCCATAGAGTAGAATGGGCATTCAGTTAGTTTACTACAGGGCACCAAGGGGCCCGATCCTTTCCCACCCATGCTCGATAACCTCACAGGGCGCCTCTCGCGCGTCATCAAAACAATTCGTGGTGAGGCGCGTCTTACAGAAACCAATGTCCAGGAAGCCTTGCGCGAGGTGCGTTTGGCGCTGCTGGAGGCTGATGTGGCGCTTCCGGTGGTGCGCGAATTTGTCGCCCGGGTAAAGGAGAAGGCACTCGGTCAAGACGTGGTTGGAAGCCTTACCCCCGGACAGGCCCTGGTTGGCGTCGTACATGAAGAACTGACGGCGCTCATGGGCGGGCCGAGCGCGACGCTCGATCTGGCGGTTGCCCCCCCGGCGGTGATTTTGGTTGCCGGACTCCAGGGCTCGGGCAAGACAACGACCACCGGCAAGCTCGCGAAACTGCTGTTGGACGGCTACCGCAAGAAACCATTGCTGGTGTCCTGCGACGTTTACCGTCCCGCGGCGATTGAGCAACTCGCCACGCTTGCGGCGCAGGTGGGCGCGGATTTCTTCCCGTCGTCAACCGCGGAGAAACCGCTTGCCATTGTGCTCGCTGCACTCGACCACGCCAAGCGTCATTACCACGATGTTCTGCTTGTTGATACGGCCGGACGTCTGGCGATTGACGAGCAGATGATGAGCGAGATTGCGGAACTTCATGATGCACTCAAGCCCGTGGAAACGCTATTCATCGTTGATTCCATGCAGGGCCAGGACGCCGTTAACGTTGCCCGGGCGTTCAGCGAGGCGCTTCCGCTAACGGGTATCGTATTGACCAAGCTTGACGGCGATGCGCGTGGCGGCGCGGCCCTGTCGGTACGTCAGGTGACAGGCAAGCCGGTAAAGTTCGCCGGAGTGGGCGAAAAGCTCAACGGTCTTGAAGTCTTCCACCCCGAACGAATGGCTTCGCGCATCCTCGGCATGGGCGACGTGCTCTCGCTGGTGGAAGAGGCGCGCAAGAGCGTCGATGTCGATGAGGCAAGAAAACTCGCGGAAAAAGTAAAGCGAGGCAAGGGATTCGATTTGGAAGATTTCAAGCAGCAAATTGCACAGATGCGCAAGATGGGCGGGCTTTCCGCGCTAGTCGACAAGCTTCCGGCGCAGCTGGCGCAGGCCGCTCAATCCTCGCAGGTCGACGAGGGACGAATGCGCCGTTTGGAGGGCATCATCAATTCGATGACACCCCAGGAGCGCGCGCGGCCGGAGCTCATGAAAGCGTCGCGGAAACGCCGAGTCGCGGCAGGAGCCGGCGTGACGGTGCAGGAGGTCAACCGTCTGCTCACGCAGTTCGAGCAGATGCAGAAGATGATGAAGCACATGCAAAAGGGCGGGCTGCAGAAGATGATGCGTTCGATGCGCGGCATGATGCCCGGCGTGCGCTGATTCCGGGCGGAGGAAAAGGAGTCCTTCCGAGCCGTCGACGCGCCTTGCGGCGGGCGCCGGTGCGGGACTGTGGCCAAGCAGCCGTACAGAAAACTGTCCGCTGATCCCGCCCCGGACATGTCCTTGCTACAACGGGCAAAAATCGCGTAGAATCAGACCCCTTTTGTTTTAGCGTCCAGGATTGACCATGGTAGTGATTCGACTCGCCCGCGGCGGTGCCAAGCAGCGTCCGTTCTATCACGTGGTGGTGGCTGACTCGCGCAGGACCGCTTCCGGCAAGTTCATAGAGCGCGTGGGATTTTACGATCCCAAGGCACCGGAAGGCCGGGAACACCTCCGCGTCGCGATGGATCGTTTGACGTACTGGCGGGATCAGGGCGCCAAGATGTCGCCCACGGTGACCAGGCTCGTCAAGAGCATCGCGCCGGCCGGCACCGCGCCAGCGCCGGTACAGTAATTCGCCGGCTGGTGCCCGGCAGAATCATCGTCATGGGGCGCATTGTTGGCCTCTTTGGCGTCAAGGGCTGGGTCAAGCTCAAGACATTTACGGATTCACCGGAAATCCTCGCAGACCAGGCCGGCTGGTGGGTCGGCAGGGATGGCGATTGGCGCGAAGTGGCTTCCGTCCAGACCCAACGGAACGGAGCGACGCTGCTGGCACGATTCGAAGGATGCGATAGTCCGGAGGCCGCACTAGCCTACCGCGGGTTTGAAGTGGGGCTGCCGCGGGAGTCGTTGCCACCGCCCGGCGAGGACGAGTTGTATCTGGCCGATCTTATCGGTTTGCTAGTTGTTAATACGGATGGCGAGTTGCTGGGTGCGCTGGCTGGGATGTTCAGCAACGGTGCGCATGAGGTTATGCGGGTGGTGGACGGCGATGCCGAACGATTGGTGCCGTTCATTGACCAGTTTGTGCGCAGAGTCGATGTGGACGCCAAGCGCATCCTGGTGGAATGGGGGAAGGACTGGTGATTCGGTTCGACTGCGTAACCCTGTTTCCCGAGATGTTCGCGGCGGTCACCGACTGGGGCATCACGCGGCGGGCGCTTGAGCTGGGAGCGTGGAGCATCAGGTTGTGGAATCCGCGAGACTTCGCGACCGATAATTACCGTACGGTCGACGACAGGCCCTATGGAGGAGGTCCGGGCATGGTGATGCTGGCCGGACCTTTGGAAAGGGCCATCACCGCAGCGAAAGCGGCAAAGCCGAGTGGGCTGGAGGCACAGGCGAAAGTGGTACATTTGTCGCCGCAGGGTCGGTTGCTCGATCACCGCAAGGTGCAAGAGGTTGTCGGCATGGATAGGCTGGTGCTGTTGTGCGGGCGGTACGAGGGGGTCGATGAGCGGTTGATTTCGCGTTGCGTCGACGAGGAAGTGTCGATCGGCGACTACGTGATTTCCGGTGGCGAGCTTGCGGCGATGGTGTTGATCGACGCCGTGGTTAGGCAGCTTCCCGGGGTATTGGGAGACGAGCAGTCGGCCGAGCAGGACTCGTTCGTTAACGGCCTGCTCGACTACCCGCACTACACGAGGCCGGAGGAATACGAGGGTATCAATGTGCCGGGGGTACTGCTTTCGGGACATCATGCGCAGATCGAGCGCTGGCGACTGAAGCAAGCGCTCGGCCGCACCTGGCTGCGGCGGCCACAGTCGTTGGAGAGACGCGGGGTATCGGCGGAGGAAGCAAGTTTGCTTGACGAGTTCAAGCGAGAGCACGGCAAGGAAGCCTGAGTTTGGGCCGGGCGCAATAGGCGTCGCTGCGGTTCAGGATAGATCGGCAAGGAGCAACAAATGAATCTGATCCAACAAATTGAGCAGGAAGAAATAAAGCGGCTGGAGAAGACCATTCCGGTTTTCGCGCCTGGTGATACGGTCACTGTCAGCGTCAAGGTTGTCGAGGGCGAGCGCAAACGCCTGCAGGCCTTTGAAGGCGTGGTGATTGCAAGAAAGAACCGTGGCATCAATTCCTCGTTCACGGTTCGCAAGATTTCATCCGGCGAGGGTGTCGAGCGTACCTTCCAGACCTATTCGCCGCTTATTGCCTCGATCGCGGTCAAACGCAAGGGTGCAGTACGCCGATCGAAGCTCTACTACATGCGTGGCCGCTCGGGCAAGTCGGCGCGCATCAAGGAAAAAATCGCGATGAGGGAGAAGTTGGCCGCGGAATAGTCGGGCAGGTCACCGACGAGGAAGGGGGCGCACATGCGCCTCCTTGTTGTTTATGGGTTCGAGTATGCGACGCCGCGCGCCGGAACCGATCTTGCTGCGCGAACGGCGCTCACCGGCATCTGGATTCCGTAGAACCCTGAAGCCGGCAACTGCCCGCCCAGGGTCTTCGATCCGCCCGCGGCTGGTATATTCTTTTGCACGAATTCAGGCGCATCGGTCTTTGCGTCCTCGTTTCCACGGGATGGTCGTCGCGCTTCTTGCACGATACCGCACGAAATGCAGCGAGACACCATGATCGGTTTGCGCGCGTATTTCACATGCAAGCCGTCATGCGACAGTGGCGCAAAAGCCTTAGAATTCGCAGCCTCTGTGAAAACTATTGGATCGGCTGCTCGCGGATAATGGCCTCTAGTCCTCAGCGGCGCCGGTTGGAGATCGTATCCTTCGTTTCGGACTAATTGCCCATGAGCGTAAGTCCCATCACCGAAATCATCGACGAGATCAGGTCTGGCCGGATGGTCATTCTGGTCGACGAAGAGGATCGTGAGAACGAAGGCGATCTCGTGCTGGCGGCCGATTTCGTCACTCCCGAAGCCATTAATTTCATGGCGCGCTACGGTCGCGGACTGATTTGCCTCACGCTTACGGAGACGCTTTGTCGACAGCTCAACCTGCCGCTCATGGTGCGCGACAACCGTGCGCCGCTTGGAACGGCCTTCACCGTTTCGATTGAGGCGGCGACCGGCGTGACGACGGGCATTTCCGCCCAGGATCGGGCGCGTACGATTCAGGCCGCCGTGGCGCCAAGCGCCGGGCCCGAGGACATTGTCCAGCCCGGGCACATTTTCCCGCTCATGGCGCAGACCGGGGGCGTACTTGTGCGTGCCGGGCACACCGAGGCCGGATGCGATCTGGCGCAACTGGCGGGGCTTACGCCGACTGCGGTGATTTGCGAGATTCTCAACGAGGACGGCACCATGGCACGGCTGCCGGACCTGCTCGAGTTCGGGGCGCTGCACGGCATGAAGATCGGAACCATTGCCGATCTCATCCATTTCAGAAGCGAAAACGAATCCTTGATTCGCCGCGTCACCGAGCGCTCCGTTCAGACGCCGTACGGCCCGTTTCGCTTGGTCGCCTACCTGGAAAAGATCTCAGGCGCGACACATCTTGCTTTGGTACGGGGTGAAATCGACCGGGAGAGCGACACGCTCGTACGCGTGCACGAACCGCTGTCGCTGCTCGATTTGCTCGACAGCGGACCGAGCACCCACTCGTGGACCGTACACGAGTCGCTGGAGCGGATTGCCGAAGCGGGCAAAGGCGTCATGGTTCTGCTCAACTGCTCCGAAAACACCGCACAGCTGATCGAGCGGGTGACCGCGCAAACCAGACCCAAGGCGCCCACAAGGGTCGATCTGCTTACCTATGGCATTGGTGCTCAGATTCTGCTCGACCTTAACGTCGGGAGAATGCGGCTGCTGGCGCGCCCGAGAAAGATGCCGAGTATGGCCGGCTTCGGCCTCGAGGTTGTCGGCTACGTCGAGCCCCAATCCAGGGAGCGCGGCGCGGAGCGCAAACGCGGCGAAAGGATATGAACGAGAACTCGATCGATCTTGACGGCAATGACCTCTCGATAGGTATCGTACGCGGTCGCTTCAACGAGAACATCGGCCTGATGATGCTGGACGCCTGTCTGACGCGACTGGCCGAGTTGGGCGTTTCGCCGTCGCGGGTAGACAGTTTGAGCGTTCCGGGCGCGCTTGAAGTGCCACTGGTGCTGCAAAAGCTTGCCGCAAGCGGACGTTACGATGCCCTTATCGCGCTCGGCGCGGTAATACGAGGTGACACCTACCATTTCGAGATCGTGTCCAACCAATCGGCTGCGGGGATCAGTTCGGTGGCGCTGCAAAGCGGCGTTCCCATTGCCAACGGTATCCTGACAACGGAAAACGACGAGCAGGCGGAAGTTCGCGCCCCGATCAAGGGCAGGGATTGCGCCGAGGTCGCCGTGGAGATGGCCAATCTGCTGCGCGCCGTAGCCAGATCGCACAGATGAAATCGGCGCGAAGCCGCGCGCGCGCATTGGCGCTGCAGGGGATGTATTCATGGTTGATTGCCGGTCATGCGATCTCGGACATCACCGCGCAGCTTGAGCAATCGAGCCGGTACGAGCGCGTAGACCAAGATTACTTTTCGCTGCTGATACGCGGCGCCATCGAGGAGCACGTTGAACTCGAGGCGGCGCTCGCCCCGTTCCTCGATCGCCAGGTCAAGGAGCTTTCTCCGATCGAGCGAGCCATTCTGCTGTTGGGTGCGTGGGAACTGAAATGTTCCCCTGATGTGCCCTTTAAGGTCGTGATCAACGAGGCGGTCGAACTTGCCAAATCGTTCGGGGGTACCGAGGGTCACAAATATGTCAACGGCGTGTTGGACAAGCTGGCTCGCGCGCTGAGACCGCAGGAGGACGCTGAAGGCGCCTAGAATGCGTCCCATGCCATCGGAATTCGAGATTATCCGGCGACATTTCTCGCGCGCCGCGCCTTCGGCCATGGTCGGGGTTGGCGACGATTGCGCCCTGGTGCGGTCGAAGCCGGGCATGACGCTTGCAGTGACCACTGACATGCTCGTCGAAGGAACACATTTTCCTGCCGGGTCCGACGCATGCCGGCTTGGGCACAAGTCGCTCGCGGTGAGCCTGTCGGACCTGGCCGCGATGGGCGCCGATCCTCGCTGGGGACTACTGTCGCTTGCGCTGCCTGCGGCCGACGACAACTGGCTGAGCGCGTTTTCCGAAGGCTTCTACTCGCTCGCGGCGCGGTACGGCGTGGATCTAATCGGCGGTGACACGACACGTGGGCCGCTCGCCATATCGGTGACGCTGATCGGCGAGGTGCCGGTCGAACTGGCCCTGCGGCGCGACGGCGCGCTCGCTGGCGACGACATATGGGTGTCGGGCTCGACAGGCGAGGCGGCCCTCGCGCTCGCCGCTCTGTCCGGCCGCATCGCGCTGGCCGAACCGTTTATCAGCCAATGCCTGGCGCGGCTCGAGACACCCGAACCGCGGGTGGAACTTGGCGGCCGCCTGCGCGGTCTGGCGCACAGCGCCATCGACGTGTCCGACGGGCTGCTCGCGGATCTGGGCCACATTCTCGAAATGTCCGGTGCGGGTGCGGAAGTCTCGTACGAGCTGCTTCCCCGCGCGCCCGCCATCGCTTCGTGCGACGATGCCGAACTTGTCCGTGAGTGCCTCGCCGGTGGCGGGGACGATTACGAGTTGCTGTTCACGGCTCCACCGGCCCGGCGGGCAGATGTCGATGCATTATCGGCGGACCTTGGACTCGCGTTGACGCGGATCGGCAGCGTTGTCCCCGGAGAGGCCAAGACCAGGCTGCTTGACATGCAGGGGAACGCGTTAGCGCTGGCGCGATCCGGCTTCGACCATTTTCGATGATCGTCAGGCCGACCTCGCGATTCCTGTTTGCACATCCGGCGCATTTTCTCGCACTGGGATTCGGCAGCGGGCTGGCGCCGATTGCACCTGGAACTTTTGGTACGCTGCTTGCATACCCGATCTATCTGATGCTCGCCGACGAGTTCGCGCCGGCTGAGCTGCTTGGCGCCATTGCCGGAATGTTCGTACTGGGAATTTGGGCCTGCAAGAAGACCGGTGCCGACCTTGGTATCGCCGATCACAGCGCCATGAATTGGGATGAGATCGTTGCCTTCGTCTTGATTCTTGTGATCACGCCGCCGGGCTGGGCCTGGCAGGCGTTTGCGTTTCTCGCATTCCGCTTCTTCGACGTGGTGAAGCCGCCGCCGATTCGCCATTTCGACCGCACGATCAAAGGTGGACTTGGCGTGATGTTCGACGACATCGTCGCGGCGTTCTATACGCTGCTGGCGATGGCGATTGCGAAGCGGCTGTTTTTCTGACCTGAAACTGCACCGCGCGCGGCGATGACCTCCGATAACCTCACCACGCTTGCGACGCTCGTCGGCGCGCGGCTCAAGGCGAAAGGTTTGAAACTTGCTACCGCCGAATCCTGCACCGGCGGCTGGGCGGCGCAGGCGGTGACCTCTGTCTCGGGCAGCTCCGAGTGGTTCGACCGCGGTTTTGTCACCTATTCGAACGAGGCCAAGCGCGAGATGCTGGGGGTGCGTGCCGAAACGCTGGCTGCGCACGGGGCGGTCAGCGAGCACGCCGCGCGCGAAATGGCGGCAGGGGCGCTCGATCGCAGCGTCGCCGGCGTCGCCGTTTCCGTGACCGGGGTCGCCGGACCGACCGGCGGCTCTCCCGAAAAGCCGGTGGGCATGGTCTGTTTTGCCTGGGCGTTGCGTGGACACCCGGCCGAGTCCGAGACGCAGAGGTTCGATGGTGACCGCAACGCAGTGCGCAGACAGTCGGTCATCCGGGCACTGCAGGGATTGCTTGAGCGGATCGGCAACTGACGACTCCCGGGCGCCGAGTAAGCCGAGCGCCAGCGCCGCGCAACCCGCCCGCGGCACGGCGCTCGCTTAGCGCTTCTTGCGCGCCTCGATCGCGCGACGCAGGCGCTCGATTTCCATACGTTTGGCTTCCCTCGTTCCCCATCTTGGTTCTTCCGAATACCGGGGTCGCGAAGTTGCGGCCTGTTCTTCGCGCCAGCGTTCGAGGGCGGCGCGTTCTTCCTCTTCACGCTTTCTCCTCTCGCGGGCCAAGGCCTCCTGGTGCGCGAGGGCGCGTTCGGCGACGATCGGAATCGTGCGCTCTGGCAGTCCTGCCAGAGTCAGGTATTCGGCGATCCGGCCCCAGACGCTTTCCCAACTATCGTCACGGGCAAACTCGTTGATGAGCGGCAGATTGAGCGCCCCAAAGATGGGCGTCCATCGTTCCTCATCGCCCTGTCGGCGACGCACCGAAAGTTTCGGATTGAATTGATACCAGCCTTGGGCAACGCGCATGAACAGCGCCCGATTGTAGGCATAGTCACGTTTGATCTCGTTGCGCGAGAGCACGCTGGAAAGATGGGCCCGCTTATTGCGCTCCGGGCGCACCACGTTGGCAGGAAGGTGCTGCCACGCTTCCAGTATCGCCTGCGTCTCGAAAGCGCCGTAGGCTCTCCGCTGCCAGTGGGTGAAGCGCGACTTGAACAGCGTCCACAGTGTCTGGAACAGAAAGTATTCGGACAGGTGCCGGTCTATGCGTACCAGCCTGTCGCCGGTATTGACGTCGATGCTCGCCGGGGCGAGCAATTCGTAGAGTGCCGCGAGAGGACCGCGGGCGAACTGCGCATCTCGAAACGCTTCGCGCAGCGCCCAGTGCAAGGCATTGCAGCCGTAATGGTCGATAGCTTCCCGATCCGCACCGCGCTCCAGTAACGCTTCTACCAGCGGAACGTTGCCTGCTGCCGCTGCGGCCATCAGCGGCGTCTGGTTCATGGGAAGACGGTGCTCGATGCCGTGTTGCTCGCACTGCCGCAGGATGTCCTTGAAGTGGTGGGCAAAATAGGGGACATAGCTCTTGCGCCCCAGCGTGGCGCGTAGCCGCTGGAAGTTTCTCGCTTGGTCGAACTTCGCTTCCTGCACAAGCCAGTCCGCCAGTACCGGCTCGTCAAAGCAGGTGGCGTAATCGTAGAGTTGCTGCTTCATCTTGCCGCCCGGTGCCTGTTCGCGAAACACTTTGATCAGGAGTTCGTTGACCTTTGCCTCGCCGAATACCGGCCAGGGCACCGGCGTCTGTTTGAGGATAGTGCGCCGGATCGCTTCGGCCTGCTCCTGCTTGCCCTGCAGTTCGAGCTTGCGCGCTTCCTTCTGCCAGTCTTCCAGGGTCGAATTTCTTGCCTCCATATTGACTTGGCCGACGGCCATGTCGAGCATGCCAAAGACCGGATGCCCGGTGTCCGATTCGATCACGTACAGGTTCTTGATGGCGCGCGTCAGCGCGACGTAAAGAGCGTTGACGAAGAACTTATACACCTCCAGCGACTTGTCGCTCTTGTCCTTCGCCCGCCGGTAATCCAGCGTGTCGATGGCCAGATCGGCCTTGGCGACGCCTTCGACAATATCGGCGAATTCAGCCCGGTGACCGGAGACAAAGCGGTAGAGGACGATGTTCTCGTATTCCAGACCTTTGGCCTCATGGATGGAGAACAGCAAGGGCGTGGCGAAGTGTTTTTTCGCCTCGGCCTTGTCCTCGTCGCGCATGACCAGCACGGCGAACTGCGTGGACTGGCGGATTTTCCGGTCGAATTCGCGTTTCGTCGCATCCTTGTCCGGTATCAGCGCCACCTCCCCGATTTCAGCACCGACCGCCTGCACGAGAAAGTTGCTCTCCCGGTCGATGGAGCCAAAGCGCCGCTGCTTGATTTTCAGCAGTTGGTTGGCGACGCGTGTCGCTTCCAGCCCGTTGCGGAAATTGGCGGTGAGCACGCAAAGTTCCTGTCGTTCAGCCAGTTGCGGATCCTGCCAGAACAGGCTCTTCACCTGCGCCCAGGAGAAGAAGTTGGGATGAACGATCTGGTTGGAATCGCCGCAGAGCAGGAAGTGACCGGGCCTCTTGAGCGTCTTGAGCACCAACGCAAGCTGGACGGTCGTGATGTCCTGAACTTCGTCGATGACGACAAAGTCGTAGCGTGGCGTGGCGAGCGCATGCCATTCCTGGGCGACCAGGTTCAGGTCGTAGAGCCTGTTCTCGGAAAGCCAGGCCCGATATTTCTCGTACAGGTCGTAGAGCCGGTCGCGCCGGCCTTCCGGAAAGATGGACCGGCGCACGCCCAGCATCCGGTAGTCATTCCGGCTCAGGATGCCGCCGGCGCCAGCGGCGATGACACCGCGGATTTCCTCGAACGCCTGGTGGCCGTCGATGTCCTTGAACGCCTGCTGCATGCGGGAGAACCAGCCCGAGAAGTCGCGCCAGCTTGCTTCCCGCCCCAGGGGTACGCGGATGGATTCGACGAATTCGCGGTAGGAAAGGAATACGGCATCCTGAGCGCTGTGTTCAAATCCGTTGGCATAGTAGAGATCGCGGGCGCTTTGGGCGAGGTAGGCGGAGTGGGTGACGTAGAGCACTTCGCCTTCTGCGTGCTTGAGTTTTTCCAGCGTCAGCGCGGTCTTGCCGCTGCCGGCGCTGCCCACCACGATCAGCGGCGGCGGCTGGCGATAGACGGCCTCCTGCGCGTCGTCGAAGGAAATCGGTTTGTCGAGCAGGTGAACAGCCGTGCGCTCCGGGTGCAGGTAGCGCAGCGGCTGCGCCTCGCGGATGGCGTCGGCCGCATCGGCGTCGGAAATCCTGCTTTCATCGATAGCCGTGCCACGCAGGAATCGGGATTTGTCGTAATCGTGATTGGCGATGACTTCCAGCATCAGCGCGCAGGCTTCGTCCCCGTGACGAACCAGGGAAAACAGCAGCCGGTCGGCGTCATCGAGCTTGGCCCGGTAGAACTTGCCGTGGCTGAGATTGGCGAGCTTCTTGACCTGTGCGGCGCGGAAGTCGTGACGGGCGATGGCGTCAGCCACCTTGCGATAGGC
>MEQX01000116.1 GCA_001770415.1 Betaproteobacteria bacterium RIFCSPLOWO2_02_FULL_63_19
ACCGAGAGCGGCGGCACCGGCAGGACGGCGATCGACCAGAAAGAGGCGGTCGCGGTGATGCTGGAGAAGTACGAGGTGTGCTGCGGCTTGTTCCACGGCTTCGACCGCTCGGAGTGGGCGTCGGGGACGCCCCAGCAGCGGTTGAGCCTCCTGCCGTCGGCGCAGGAGCACATCCTCGCGCAGAAAGACGGCAAGGAGCGGTTGCTGCGGGCAGTGCAGGAACTGTCGCAGGCGTTCGCGCTCGCGGTGCCGAATGAAGAGGCGCTCCGCATCCGGGACGATGTCGCGTTCTTTCAGGCGGTGCGGGCGGTGCTGGCGAAGGGAGTTCCCGAGGGTGCCAAGACGCAGGAGGAGCTCGATCTCGCGGTGCGGCAGATCGTGTCGCGGGCGGTCGCCTCGGAGGGCGTCGTGGACATCTTCGCTGCCGCGGGGCTCAAGAAGCCGGATATTTCGATTCTCTCCGACCAATTCCTCGCCGAAGTGAAAGGCATGCCGCAGCGCAATCTCGCGGTGGAGCTGCTGCAGAAGCTCCTTTCAGGGGAAATCCGTGGGCGGCGAAAGAAAAACGTCGTGCAAGCCAAATCGTTCGCGGACATGCTCGAACAAACGATCCGCCGCTACCAGAACCGTGCGATCGAGGCCGCGCAGGTGATCGAAGAGCTAATCGGGTTGGCCAAGGACATGCGCGCCGCCAATGCGCGGGGCGAGCAGCTCGGCCTCAGCGACGAGGAGCTCGCCTTCTACGATGCGCTGGAAGTGAACGACAGCGCGGTCAAGGTGCTCGGCGAGCCGACGCTGATGAAGATCGCGCGCGAACTGGTCGAGGCGGTGCGTAAAAACGTCACGATCGACTGGACCGTGCGCGAAAATGTGCGGGCGCAGCTGCGGGTGATTGTCAAGCGCATCCTACGCAAGTACGGCTACCCGCCGGACATGCAGGAAAAGGCGACGCAAACGGTGCTGGAGCAGGCGGAAGTGCTGAGCGCCGAATGGGCGCTAGCGTGAGCGATGGGCGAAGCGCGGAAACGAGGTACTCTCAAGGAGAGGGCCGAGGCGGCCGTCGCGCGGAATAAGGCTCAGCTCGCGAAATACATCGGCGACCTTGACGCCGATAACGCCGACTTGCTTCGCGTCGGCTTGGGAGCTTTCACTACCGACTCAAGGCAAACCGGCGGATGCTCGAACTCGTCGCCGAGCAGCTGGAGATCGACGGCGTCATTCGCAGGCGCCCGGACATCGACGAATTGGTCGCGGAATCGGTGCGGGGCAGCTGAGCCTTCAGCCGCGCGGCCCGTTCGCGAGTCCCCGGCACGTTCAGGCAATTGTGCACGTACATACATGGCACAATGCCGGACGATTCAGCGGCGGTGCACGCTGCACCCGTGACGTTACCGAATGATCATTACCGATCCCGCCTTTTATCTCATCGCGACCCCGGTCGTCCTGCTGACCGGAATTTCCAAGACCGGGATTCCGGGGCTGTTCGGCGGCATGGCCGTGCCGCTGTTGTCGTTGGTAATCTCGCCACTTCAGGCCGCCGCGGTCATGCTGCCGATCCTTTGTGTGATCGATCTCTTCGGGCTGCGCGCGCTAAGAGGCGTCTACGATCGGCGCAATATGCCGATCCTGCTCACCGGGCTGGCCATAGGCATCGTCATCGGCGCCCTGATATTCGGTCTGGTGCGCCAGGACATGCTGCGTCTGGGAATCGGTGGCATAGCCATCGCGTTCGCGCTGAACAATCTATTCGGCTGGGCCAGGAACCGGCCGCCCGCTCAAGCCTCGTGGCCGCGTGGCGTGTTCTGGTCTTCGGTTTCAGGGCTCACCAGCTTTCTCGCGCACGCCGGTGCGGCACCGGTCATGGCATACCTGCTGCCGCTGCGCCTGGACAAACGGGTCTATGTCGGGACTACGGTGTGGTTCTTTTTCGCATCGAACTACTCCAAGATAATCCCGTACGCTTTCCTGGGGCAGCTGGACACTACCAACTTCGTCACCGCACTCGTACTGTTGCCGCTGATTCCGGTCGGCGTCTGGCTCGGCGTGCTGCTCCAGGGCAGGCTCAATGAACGCATGTTCTACCTGATCAGCTACTGGGCATTGCTCGCCATCGGCGTCAAGCTGGTCTACGACGGCATGACGCATCTTTAGCATTCCATAGCGCAACCGCCATATCCCTTGGAATTTCCGCACGCATTGTTGGAGGGCCTCATTGCCACGGCGGCGTTTCTCGCGCCGTGGGAAATTTCGCCCTCGGCGATGCTGCTCAGCGGCGGTGCGCTTGTCGTCTACTGGCGAGGCCTGCGGCGCGTCCCGAGCGACGCGCGCCCGTCTCTGAAGCGCCGCATCGCTTTCATCACAGGCGTGCTGCTCGTGTATTTCGTCATGCAAACGCGTTTCGATTACCTCTCGCAGCACATGTTCTTCGTGCATCGGCTGCAGCACCTCGTGCTGCATCACCTCGGTCCGTTCCTGATCGCCCTGTCCGAACCGCTCGCCACGCTGGCGAGCGGGTTGCCGCCGCGCATCGGGTCGGGCATCGTTCGCCGCATCTGGCGGCTTCCCGTGACGCGCATCAGCTACCGGATCGTTCAGAACGCCTTTGTCGCGCCGCTGCTGTTCGTCGGTCTGATCTGGTTCTGGCTGACGTCCCGCGTCCACTTCAACGCGATGCTCAGCGCGCCGCTGTACTGGGTGATGAACTGGAGCATGCTGATCGACGGACTGCTGTTCTGGGTCCTGATCCTCGATCCGCGCACCCGGCGCCAGGGCGCGCTGCTCGGCTTCGGGCCGCGCATATTCCTGGTGCTCGCCGCGATGGTGCCGCAAATTCTCATCGGCGCCTATATAACGCTCGCGGAGCAGGATCTGTACGACGTGTACGCCGTATGCGGACGCGCCTGGGACGTAGAGCCGCTACAGGACCAGCGGACCGGGGGCGTGATCACCTGGATTCCCGCTGCGATGATGCACGCGATCGCGGCGGTGATCCTGGTTGGGCGCTGGGCCCGAACCGACAAGAACAGACCTGACCGTGTCTCGGTTTCGTCATCGACCTGCGCAGGGGGCGCCTGATGCGGCGGTTCGCGAAATGGACCGCTGCGGCGATGATCGCGGTCGGCCTGCTGTCTGGCTGCACCAGTGAGCCGCCCTGGCGCACGCATGACATTGCCGGGCTTGTCCCTGAGCTTTCGTTCGCACTCACCGACGACCGCGGTCGGTCCGTAAGCGCGAAGGACTACCGAGGCAGGGTGACGCTGCTGTTCTTCGGATTCACGCATTGTCCGGACGTGTGTCCGACAACGCTCGCACGGCTCGCCGAAACGTTGCGCTCCATCGAAGCCGGCCGCGACGATGTGCGCGTGCTCGTGGTCACCGTGGATCCGGCGCGCGACTCGACCGCGGTCATGCATCAATACGTACAGGCGTTTGGTTCGCAGTTCGTCGGGCTGCGGGGCGACGCGGCGGCGCTCGATGCGCTGACGCGGCGCTATCGCGTGACCTACACGTTGGGCAAGCCCGATGCCCAGGGGAACTACGAGGTGACACACAGTACCGCGGTGTTCGTGTTTGGCCGCGATGGGCTGGCCAGGCTCATGTTCACCCCGAAGGATACGACTGCGGCGATCGCCGAGGATCTGCGCCGCCTCATTCTTGCATCCAATCATCCCAAGGGATAAAGGTCTCGAATTTGCAACTGTCGGGAGAACAGCGCTATGCACGCCGGACCACCATCGGACAGACCCGAAGTGTCAACCGCCCATCGCAAACTGCTTTGGGTCGCAACCGGCGTGACCTTCCTTTTGGTGCTCATGGGCGGAATCGTCTGCATCACCGGGGCGGCTAGGGCGTGCCCGGATTGGCCAGGCTGTTACGGACGAGTGGTTCCGCCGCCGCGCGTCGACGCCGTCACTGAGTATGTGCATCGGTTGCTCGCTCTGGGCGGCGCTTCGCTCATCGCAGCTGCGGCCGTGCTGGGGTGGGTGAAGTATCGACACCTGCGCTGGATAAGCGTCCCTCCGTCCATCGCGATCGCGCTGGTATTTGCCGTGGCGACATTCGGTGCGATGGCGGTCTTGTATGGACTTGCACCTCCGCTCGCTACGGTGGATCTCGGAATGGCGCTATGGGTCCTTGCGCTGATGGTGGCGACGTCCCTCAGTGGTGCGCAGGGTGGTCGGTCGCTGCGCTTTTCCGCTTTCTATTCCGGTTCCTTCGGGAAACTGACGCTGTGCACTTTCGTTGCCGTTTTCAGCGTGTTGGTCACCGGCCCGATGGTGGAGGTAAACGGACCGCTGCTGAATTGCCTGGCTTGGCCCCTGTACGCGGAGCGTTCCGCGGCGGCAAGCGGACTCGGCGCCGCTCGTTATTTCGTCGCCGATTTCGCCGCCTTCTGCATCGCCGTCCTCGTGATTCATGCGTGGCGCACAAAACGCGGCGCCCCCGCGCTGCTGCGCACCAGCAATATCGTTGCCGCCTTGCTCGGCGCTTTGTTTGCGCTGAGCGCATTTATCGGGCCCGCCTCGCAGCCGCTGCCGGGATTCATCTATATCGGGCTGACGGTTGGTCTGTGGACGGCGCTGGTTGCGCTGGTGATGCTCGCCGCACTGGCGAGCGAGCCCGATGTTGGGGGAGCCTCCAGTGTCCAAGACGCGCTCGGGGCGTTTCGGACCTGATTGCGGACCGAAGCGGCAGGCGGAATCTCCACCGAATTACGTCGGCTCCTGGAATTCCCAGGTATGTCCCTCCGGGTCTTTCACGAACACCTGGTCGCTCGCGACCAGCCCGACGCGCTCCTCGTAGGGCACGCCGAGCGCGCGCAGGCGTTCGCGCAGCGCATTGAGATCACGCACCATCCAGGCCGTGTGGCGACCGGTCGCGGAAACCGCCGCGTCGGGGCCGGGCATGTAGTCGTTTTCGGTGACGATCAGGTGAAACTGCACCGTGTTGTCCGCGTCGCCCAGCCATGCGCCTGGTGCGGGCAGGTTCGGCCGCGGCAGGCTCTTCAGCCCGAGCACCTCGGTGTAGAAACGCACGCAGTCTCTGAGGCTGTCCTCGTTACGGACCGGTATGCCTTCGTGGATCGAGCCTAGAAATGCGATAGTAGGACCGCTGTTCCGAACTGTGTCCATTGGGGTTCCTGCAGGATCCGGAAAGTTCCCAGTTTAGACCGGCGGGCGCAAGGCGGCACGCGGACCGGCCTGAAGGTAATATTCCAACTCGTGCCTATCGTCGTCCATGGAGTCTGCCATGCTAGAGCTCTACAACTTTCCAATGTCCACATGCAGCCAGAAAGTGCGCATCGTACTCGCCGAGAAAGGTCTCGAATGGAAGGACCATCGCATCGAATCCGGCGATCACTTGAAACCGGAATACCTCGAACTCAACCCGAACGGCGTGGTGCCGACTCTGGTCCACGACGGGGTGCCGATCATCGACTCGGCGGTGATCTGCGAATATCTCGACGAGGTATTCCCGCAGAATTCAACGACCCCTCCGGACGCGGTCGGCCGCGCCGCGATGCGGGCCTGGCTTCGCTACATCGAGGAAGTTCCGACGCCTGCGGTTCGCTACCCATCGTTTAATCGCGTGTTGGTGCGCAATCTGCAGAAAATGAGCAAAGAGGAATTTGACCGTGCCGCGGATAAACGGCCGCTGCGCAAGGATTTCTATCATCGCATGGGGCAAACCGGCTTCCCGAAGCAGGATGTCGACAAGGCCTTTGAGGATCTCGGCAACGCTTTCGGCCGCATGGAGAAGGCGCTCGTGAAGACCGGCGGGCCCTGGCTTCTGGGCGGCCAATTCACGCTGGTGGATGTCTGCCTTGTGCCCACGGTCGATCGCATGGAAGACCTCGGCTACGCCGACATGTGGACCAAGTCACTGCCCCGCGTGACGGAATGGTGGTCGCGCATCAAGGCGAGGCCCTCCTATCAGAGGACTTTCTACGAGGGTGCTCGATTCTCCGATGCCTACGCGCAGTGGATGAAGGAGTCCGCCGCCGCCTGACGAAGTCGTGGCGCCCGACACCCGGGCGCCATCACGGCCGATTTGTCCGCCGCCTAGCGAGGGTTGCGCGGGACAGATCGTTTCGCGATGATCACTTCGCGCCCGACAAGCACTGCGCCGAGGATCAGGCCGGTCAGGTTGATGGCCCCGCCGTAGCCAAAGCCGAAACCCGAAGCCGGCGTCACCATGCAGAGCCCCGCCGCAGTGACGAGCACGCGCGAGTAGGGATCCAGCGGCCGCACGAAGTAGCCGACAATACCGATGCAGCCAAGCCAGGCGCCGGCCAGCGCCGCGACAAAATCGGCGGCGACGCGCAATGGTTCGCCATCCATCAGCAGCGTCGGCGAGGCGACGAACATGAACGGTATGACGAACGCGATCCAGCCGAACCGCATTGCGGCGAAGCCGGTGCGCATTGGATCGGCTCCCGCAAGCGAGGCCGCCGCAAATGCACCGATGCAGACCGGCGGCGTGATCATCGACATCATGCCGAAGTACATGATGAACATGTGCGCCGCCATCGGATGGATGCCGACTTCCACCAGCGCCGGCGCAACCAGGGTGGCGAGCAGCACGTAGACTCCAACGGTCGGCATGCCCATTCCCAGAACGACGCAGACGACGGCGGCGAGGACCAGCAGCCCCAGCAGGCTTCCGCTGGCGACCTGAACCAGCGCGAGCGTGAGCCCGAAGCCCAGCCCGGAAAGATGGAGCACGCCGATCACGATTCCGGCGGCCGCGCCGATCATGAAAATGTCGATCACATCGAAACCGGTGGCGCGCAGCGAATCGAACAACTCGCGCGGGCCCATCCGCTTGCCTTTGAAGCCGAACGCTATCGACGCGACGACGACGATGATAATCGCCACCAGCCCCGCTTCCTCCGGCAGGTAGTTGAGCCAGAACAGCGCGTATACCAGGCCGGCGAACGGAAGCGGAAAGAACCAGCCCGCCTTGAGCACCGGCCAGAGTCGGGGGATGAGCGACTCGTCCACCCGTTTGATGCCATGACGCGCCGCTTCGAGGTCGGCTTCGATGAACAGCGCCGCATAATAGAGCAGCGAGGGGACGATCGCGGCGATGACCACTTCCGTGTACGGAACCGAAAGGAACTCCGCCATAAGAAACGCCGCCGCGCCCATCACCGGCGGCATCAGTTGTCCCCCGGTGGAAGCCACCGCCTCGATGGCGCCGGCGAGTTCCGGGCGGTAGCCGCCCTTCTTCATCAGCGGTATCGTGATCACGCCCGTGGTGACCACGTTGGAGACGACCGAGCCCGAAATCGATCCGAACAGGCTCGAGGCGAAAACGGAGATCTTGGCCGGCCCGCCGCGGTAGCGTCCCATCAACGCCATCGCGACGTCGGTGAAGAACGCCGAACCGCCGGACTTGAACAGCACCTGGCCGAACAGCACGAACGTAACGACGATCGTGGTGATGATGCGCATCGGCGTGCCCGGGACGCCCGAGGTATCCCAGTAGAGGTAGTAGACCAGCTTTTCCAGTTCGACCGGCCGTCCCTGCAGCATCCCCGGAATCTTGTCGCCCACCAGTGCGAACAGCATGAAGCACACGGCTACTCCGGTCAGCACCTTGCCGACGCTGCGCCGAAGGCCCTCGAGGAGGAGCACCAGCATGATCGCTGCGATCACTATGCCGTCGGTCGGGCGAAGCGTAGTGAGTTCGGTCAGCGCGGGAAAGCGGATCGCCGTATACACCGCGCACACGAATCCGGTCAGTGCGGCGGCGAGGTCGTACCAGGGCACGGGCCCCTGGCGCCGGTTCGCGCCTGCCGCGGGAACGATCATGTAGGTGAGCGGCAACGCAAGCGCCAGCATGGACGCCAAGTACTGCTCGGTATAGACCACGATGCCAACTTCGCGATACAGATCGGCCGCCCAGCAGATCGCGCCCAGAACCAGCAGCACCGAGAGCGTCTGGGCGAGTAGGTTCAGCCCCTTCGGCTCGAGGCGGACGGTCCGGGAGAGTTCGGGTTCGCTCATGCGAAAGGGGTTCGGTGGCGCGTAGTCGGGTTGCCGAAACAAGCCGGCCGCGGGCGCGGCCAGGGCGGCCGCCTCGCGCAACCAGGCCTCGATCGCCTAATTCTTAGGCGGCCAGGCGCCGATTTCCTTGAAGTACTTGATGGCGCCGGGGTGGTATTCGCCGCCCGGCAGGACTTTCGCCATCCCGTTGGGATCAAAATTGAAGCCGAGCGGCTTGAACGAGGCTATGAAGCTCTTCTTCGCTCCGCGCAGCGCCTTGGTCAACTCGTAGATTCGGTCCTCGGACTGCTTCGCGTTCGTCAGCAGCACGAAGTCGAACGCGACCACATGGGTGGGGCCGTCGATGCCGAAATTCGCCGGGCTGGGCTTGGCCAGCATCACGTAGGCGACCGGCTGGTCTTTGCGTATGCGCGCCACCGCCTCGGGCGAAGGGTCTGCTGCAAGCGCCCGCAGGCCGCCTACCTTGGATGCGGCCTCGCGCACCTTGCCGGCCCCGAGCGCGAAATAGAAAGTGTCGACCTTGCCCTGGATGAAGTCGTCGGCGCCGCGCACGACATTGGGCACCGGTACCACCTTTACGTCCGCGTAGCTCATGTTCGCATTGGCGAGCAGTCCCCTGACGGTCAAATCGACGGTCTTCTGCGATGTCCAGCCGCCCGGAAACCGCTTGCCCTTCAGATCCTGCATCGTCTTGATCGGCGAGTTCTTCGGCACGAAGAAGGCCACCTTGATCGGCATCAGCACCGCGACGGCTCTAAGGTTCGACAGTTTCTGACCGGTGTAGATGCCGGTGCCGGTAATCCCGTCGTGGAACTCTCCCGCGTTGGCGACACCGAAGTCCTCTTCGCCTGCATTGACTGCCGGGACGAAGCTGCTCTGTCCGCTGTGCGGCTGCACGCGCGCCTGGAGCCCGAGCTTTTCGACCATCACTTTCGCAAGCGCCGAGCTTATCGAATGGGTGATCGAGCCCGGATTGCTCGACCCGATGCCTACGGTTTGTGCAAGCGCGCTTGAGGCGGCAAGAATTGTGCAAAAGAACGATGCTGCTATCCCGTTGGTGCGCATTCCTCTCTCCCATCGCGCTGATGCATTCTTGATTGACGCGCTCCCGATGACGCTGCAGGGAGTGCTTGCGCGCTTCGGGACATTCCCCGGGCGCCAAGAATTCGGTTTGCAGGCGGCAATCATGGGGACTCGGGACGGTCCGTGTCAACCTGCAATATCAAGCTCGCCAGTTCGGGCGAAACACTCGACCTCGCCTGAGCGGTCGAATAAACTACGTAATCCGGGAATCAGTGCGCCCGGAGATTCGCGCGCGTCGGGAGCAATGCTCGCGTGACGTCGGTAGTTCGGCATGGAACGGCAATCGAACACGCCATGCGTCCCGTTCGGTCTTTGCTTCAAGGAGTGTCCGTTCAATTTTGACGAGGGGAAGCCAAGCATGAAACTGAACCGACTTATCTTAGCTGTTGCGGTTTCGCTGGCGGGGTTTGGCAGCGCCGGCGCACAGACGCTCGGCATCGGCACCAGCAATCCGGGGTCGATCACGCACTCGACCGGTTCGGCCATCGCGAAGCTGGTCACGGAGGAAACCGGCATGCAGGTGCGGGTGCAGCCGCACAGCGGCAACAGCACATTTGTTCCGGCGACCAACGCCGGCGAAGTCGATTTCTCGCCGGCGAACGCGTACGAAATGAAGGAAGCCGTGACTGGAACCGGGATCTACAAGGGTCAGAAACTCTCGGACCTGCGCGTGGTCACGGTGCTGATGCCGCTGCGCACCGCGTATTTCGTCAGCGCGGACTCGCCGATCAAGACCGTCGCCGATCTGAAAGGCAAGAGGGTTCCCAGCGGCTGGACCTCGCAGAAGGTGGTCGGCATCATCAACGAAGGCCTGCTCGCCTCGGCGGGACTCAGCTACCAGGACGTGGTCAGGGTGCCGGTTCCCAACGTGAATCGCAGCGCCGACGATTTCATCCAGGGCAAGGCCGATACCTTCTTCTTCGCCATCGGTTCGGGCAAGGTGCGCGAAGCCGGGTCGAAAGTCGGCGGGCTGCGCGCGCTTCCGCTTGACAACTCGCCCGAAGCCGTCGCCAGGCTGCAGCAGCACATACCCGTCGCGTACCCGCTGCTCGTCAAACCCTCGCCGGCAAATTACGGCGTGACGAAGCCAACTTACGTAGTCGCCTTCGACCTCCTGTTCGTCACCAACAGGAAGCTGTCCGATGACGTCGTCTACAAGGTCACCAAGGCGCTGTACGGGGGCAAGAAGAAGATGTTCGCGTCGTTCAAGGCCCTGGGCGCGCAGTTCCAGCCCAAGCTGATGGCCAAGATTCTTCCGGCCGGCGAGTACCATCCCGGGGCGATCAAGTTCTATACGGAAGTCGGCATGTGGCCGCCGAAGATCAAAGTCGGAGGCTGAGAAAAGCCGGACCGATTGCGCGCGCACTGCCCGCGCGACTGGGCTCCGCCCGGCACGCTCCGGCCGGGGTCGAACTCGAGGGTGCGATTGCCGGCGATCAATGCGGACATAGATCGGCGAAGTACCGGTCTTCGCATCGGCACAGTGATCCTAGCGCCGATCGATCAGGTTTCCCCGCGGGCGAGATATTCCACCACTGCCGACTGATCGTCTTCGCCAAACCCCGCGGCAATTGCCGCGGCGAATGTCGCTATTGTTGTCTCCAGCAGCGGACAAGCCGCGCCAAGCGCGCGGGTCGCTTCGGAGACCAGTTCCATGTTTTGCTGGAAGACGGACATCGTTCCCATGCGTTGGTCTTTTCCGTGGGCGCCGGATGCCATCATTGCGCTTCGCACGTCAATTATCGCCGAGGTGACCGGGCTGCCCTTGACGCCTTCCACGACGGCGGCGCGATCGACGCCCGCGCGTTCCGCGTAGGCCATCGCCTCGGCGATGGCGACGCATTCAATACCGGCCAGCGCGGTCGCGATGTGCTTGAGGACCGTTCCGGCGCCGACATCGCCGACATAGCGCACATGGACGGCCATCGCTTCGAGCACCGGGCGCACGCGGTCGAATGCTGCGCGTTCACCACTGGCGAAGATTGCCGCGCGTCCGGCTCGCAGCATCGGCGGTGTGCCGCTGACCGGACAATCCAGCAGCTTGCCTCCGGCCTTGGCCAGGCGCGCTGCCTGGCGCCGTTTTTCCTCGACCGAGGTGGTGCTCGTCTCGATGACCACGAGCCCCGGAACCGCTGAGGCGAGCAGTCCGCCGTCGCGGGAAAACACCTCTTCCAGCGCCGCCTCGTCGGGCAGGCAGGTCACCACCACCTTCCTGCCTGCAAGCGCTTCGCCGATCGAGCCGGCTGCAGTACCCCCTGCCGCGACCAGGTCCGCAAGCGAACCGCGCCGGTAGCCCGCGACCCCGATACCTGCCGCGATCAACCCCTCCGCCATGGCGAGGCCCAACGCGCCCACGCCGATCATTGCCACTTCCGAAACCATGTCAACGACTCCAGCCAAAATTCGATTCGGCGACCCGATGGCGTTCGCCCGGGAGCTGCGTCACGCCGCCTACGAAGCAGGAATCATGGGCTCGAATCCTCCCGTGGCGCGTCATCCAATCATCAACAGGGTACACGTTTTGTCATTCCAAGAAGCAGGCCGACATCGGCCGGCGCGAGGCTCGCGTAGCGCCGAGCCCGCGAAATCGCGCGGTGAATGTCAACAGGCCTAAATGACGCCCAGCAGATCGTGCAGCAGGAAGATAAGGATCTCAATGGCGATGAGCCAGATGATGATCCACTCGAGCAGCGACGAGTGGCGGTGTTTCTGCTCTTCGGCCAGCATGTCAAACATGTCGTGGATCACTTGCAGCTTCTTGTTCAGTACTTCGATGCGTGGTGCCACGTCGAGGTACTTCACCGTCATCGTGTAAAACCCCTCCAGTTCCGGGTATTCCCAGAAGAATTCCGGCGTGTCGAGCAGTGCATGATGCAGGTGAATGTCGCTCTCCACCAGGAAAAGCCGTCCTCGCATGCGTGCGATGTCGCGCCGCTTCAACCGCGAGGTGCCGCGCGTCGCCATGTTGCGGGGGATGTGCGCCGTCTCGTCGATGGTCTTCTCGGCATAATTCTCCAACTCCGTGAGTTCTACCGATTGGGCCAAGCCGTGGGAGACCGCCAGCCGCTCCATCATCCGGTCACCGGTGAAATAGATGTGGTCGTTGTGTATGCGCGGCTGCTCGCCATCGAACGAATAATTGAAGATGTCGTGCACCGCGTCGGCAGCTGGCTCGATCATAAACGGCTGCAATTCGGCCAGCAGCCGCTGCTCGTCGTCGTGGTTCACTCCCCACAGCACCACCACGCCGTAGGGAAAGATGAAGCTGTCACCGGCGCCGTCCAGGTGGACCGCGTCGCGGTAGCGGGTTGTGCCGCGGTTGGCCCTCAGCTGCTTGTGCAGCGCCTCGAAATCGAAGCGCTTGGCCAGTAGATGGGCGATACAGCGTTGCATGGGGAAGCCTCGGAATGGAATAAAGCAGCGTCAGAAAACCAGTATCGTTGTCGCCGAGCAAGCGACGGGGCGGCCACCCTAGCATTGAATCATAAGCTTAACGCTACCGATTTCGGGGAATATGTCGGGAGGTGCTTCCAACGGGGTATAACCCCCGCCATGCGCGGCGTCCCGGTGTGGCGATCGCCGCGAGTCCGGCGGCAGTCCGATCTCACGCAGCGCATCGCGCGCAGCGCCGGCAACAACCGCGGGCTCGGTCAATCAGGCTGACGGCTTTACCCGGAGCGTGTCGCCTTGCCGACTTTCACCTTGACGCAAATATCCAGATTGAAGTTGATCGGACTGACGTGGTCCCAGTCGAGTTCGAGGAGTTCATTGAAGAACACGCCCTTTCCCTTGGCCATCGGCATGCCATCGGCCCAGTGTCCGGCGCAGGCGGCGATGCCCACGCCTTCCAGATGGATCGCTTCGCTGAGGCACGCGCGCCCTTCGACGTAGCGTCCGTGCTCGTTTTCGACGCGGACCTTTTCTCCATGCGCCAGCCCGAGGCGCCGACCAGCGGTACGGTTGATTACGATGGTGTACGAGTAGGGATCGAGCCGCGCTGCTTCGTCCAGCCACGCGTTTTCCATGGTGTAGCTGTTGGTATGGACCGAGTCGCGGTAGTAGAAGGCGTAGAAGTCGAAATCCTTCGTCTTGCACTGGTGCGATACGCACGGGTTGAAGTCGGGCAGCGGTTCGTAATATCGGCTCGGAACGTCGAGGCCGCGAGGCCCGGCAACCGCTCTGGTCTTGTCGTAGATGCGCAGGAGATGTTCCCAATAGATCGGCACTCGTACATCGATGTAGGGGCGCCAGTAGACTTCCTGGGGCTTCTTCGGCCATTTCAGCACGCCGTTCTTCCTGAACCACTCGAGCCCCCGTTCGGGGCCGAAGTTGTTCTTGAGTTCCGCGTCGCAGATGTCCTCCCAGCGGTATCTCTTGTCGGTGGCGAGCCGGTAGGGGGCCTCCAGGCCGAGCTGGGCGTTCAGCGCCATGTTCATGTCGGCGAGGAAACCGGCGCGCTCGGCGATTTCCATCAGAACGTCGGCGTGCGGGCGCTGCTCGCCGTCGGCCTCGCGCACCGGCTGACGTATGGTCCAGCACCAGTCGCCCATGCCTGCGGGGTGATTGAAGATGAACGGGAAATTGGGCCGCGAATCAACCGACTGCAAGTAATCGCAGTCCGGCAGCACGATGTCGGCGAAATCCGAAGTCTCGTTGAGAAAGAGGTCGACGGAGACGACGAAGCGGTAACGCGCAAGTGCTGCGGCAACCGTATCCTTGTTGCCGATCGCCATGACGAGATTAGAGCCAAAATTGAACAGCACTTCCGGCCGGTAGGGGAGTTCAAACCTCTGCCACATCTCCTCCTGGTCCGACGAGGATAGGAATGGTGAGGTCCTCCCCATCACGAACAGGTCCCCCAGTCCCACCGTCTGGGGCAGGCGCGGCTCGTGCAGCGGATACGGGTAATGCGGGTTCATCCAGACACCGGTGACCATCAGCCCGTCTTCGCCGGCGTGCGGGCTGTAGCGCAGGCGCCCGGTTTCCGGGTGGCCGCTGCACGCCGGGTTGAATCCGAGGCACGATCCCGCGACATCGGCTGCGCCAACCAGCTGGTTCAGCAGGTCGATGGCGATGTAGTTGTACACCGAGTTCAGGTGCCCCTGGGCGCCGCGGAACGTGATCGCCGCCACCGGCCGGTAGGGGACCGTCACGCCATCGATGACTATCGTGCTGCCGATGCGCGCCTGTTCGCCGAACTCCCTGCTCAGGCGTCGTATGCTCGCGGCCGGTACGGTACAGATGTCTTCGGCCCATTCAGGCGTGAATTTCTTCAGGTGCTCCTTGAGCATGTGATACGCCGGGCGGCAGCGGATCCCGCGCACCTCGAATTCACCCTCCAGCGCCATGTCGGCCGCTGCGGCATCGGTGTACGGGCGTACACAGCCGGCGGATGGGTCCCACACGAGTGGTTGATTCGTGTCCGAATCGCGGACGTAGCGCTTGTCCGGACCGATAAGATAAGGGGCGTTGGTCTTCGCCTGCAGGTAGGGACGATCAACGATCCCCAGCTCGTTGACCAGCGTATTGCACATCGCCAGCGCCAGTGCCGCATCGGTTCCGACCCGGATCGGCACCCATTCACTCGCCTTGGCGGCGGCAAAGTTGCACATCGGGTCGACCACCACCATTTTCATGCCGCGCGATCGCGCCTCGGCTGCCAGTCGCATGTTCGACGTCGACGCGTGGCCAGCGCCGTGCCCCTTCGAGGCGCCGAAATAGATCGCGTAATTACAGTGCTCGAAATCCGGAACGATGGACCAGGATGCATGCATTGCGCCGCTGATCATGTGGGCGCCGTTGCCGCAATGCATTCCTCCCCCGGAGGCCGAAGAATTGGGCGTCCCGAATCCTGAGGTAAACGCCAGCATCGGAACGTAGCTCGAGGTCAGCGTCGTGGTGCGCTGGACCACCAACTTGCGCGGATCATCGGCACGCACGCTCTTGAGCACAGAGGCGACTTCTTCAAGCGCTTCGTCCCAGCTGATTGGTTTCCAGCCCGGATCGATGCCGATGCCTTTTTTCGGATTGGTTCGCTTGAGTGGCCGCTTCAGCCGGTTCGGGTCGTAGTGGCTCATGATGCCGCTTACTCCCTTGCCGCAAAGCCGGCCGCTTCCGATCACACTGTCGGGATTGCCCTCGATCTTGACAACCACACCGTTGACCCGGTGCACCCGCGTCGAACATGTGCCGTAACAAAGCGCGCAGCTCGATGCGAGCCACGCCTCATCTCGGCGCGATGCGCTCGATGCGGAGCCGGCGTCTGCTTCGGGCTGGACGCCCATTGGATTGCCGAAATCCGCCTATCGCGCCGTGTACCGCTCAGTCGACGCGGACGTTGGCGTCCTTGATGACCTTGGCCCACTGGGCGCCGGCGCCATC